>CBFGUW010000054.1:0-34141 GCA_965652395.1 uncultured Saccharospirillum sp.
CCATGGTGAGACAAATTTTAACGGAATCTTCCGATTAATTCAGAGGTTCCCTAGAGACAAAAACTGTAAGTGCGGACTTTGAAACGGGTTTTATAGGGTATGTCAGTCGGTATGATGCCCATCATCGACTTATTAAAAAATCTGTTCCCGTCAAAATGACGAATCTTTCGGTAAAGCTGGAAGATGTACCTCTTCATACCTACAGATATGACATAGCAGATCGGCTGGTATACGAAAAGCAAGCTGGTGGATTGCAAATAGATACTGCGTACGAGTACCCAGCGAATGGCCAGTTGAAAAAGACGACTACCGAGACCTTATCAGAAGGAGATACTCGTACTAGTGTTGAATGGTATGACGCATTAGATCGGTTGGTAAAAGTGAAACAACCCAACGGTGCTTATACACAGTATCTCTATGATTTGGATGACCGTTGGGTGCGCTCTTGGATCTCCAAGCCTAATTACAGTGTTCAAGACCCAGAAGCAAGCTATGGTAGTGATAGAACAAACAGCTTTGTAGTAAAAAGGGAGTACGACCTTAGAGGACGGATGTTATCCGAAGACGACCCAAATCGTGGGGTAGTCAGTTACACCTATACCGAACTGGATAAAATTGAAAGCCAAACCGATGCTAATGGGATAGTGACACGTTACAGTTACGACAGGCTCGGGCGAAAAACCTCAATCAAGAGAACTGAGGGAACAATATGCTATTACTATGATAGACACGTTACTAACTATAACGATAGATATACTCTCCCTAACTTTTGGGCAACTGGTAACTTAATTGAACTTCGGCAGTTCTCTAGAAACGTTCCATGCTATATAGATGGGCACTGGAATACTGGTGATACTAATGTAAGCGATGCTTGGATACGTCGTGTTTCGTATGTATACAACGAAAAGGGCCAGCTCGAATATTTGAACCAGGATATGGAGTCAGCCGGTTATCAGAAATACGATGCAGACTTCATTTATGATGAAAAAGGACGGCTGTTACAAAAAGTCCACCCAGGTGGCTCTTTCACTACAGAATATAAGTATGATGACTTTTCAGGAAAGTTGAAATCTGTAAAGGATGTTTCTACAGGAGTCATTTATAGAAGTATCGAGTCATACGATGTATTCGGCAATGTTAAAGATGAGTGGTTAGGTGAGAATATCGAGGTTAACCGGACATTTTCACCGACAACCGGGCGCCCTTCTACATTAAAAGCCTACTCTAACGGGTCCCTCGTACTTGATACGAAGAATACTTTCGATAGTGAAGGTAAGCTAGCGCAATACAATGAGAACGCCGTGTATATTGGCTCAACCCAATTTGGTAACTATCAAGAAACGTATCACTACGACGATATCGCTAAACAACAACTGACGTCTGTAGATTCCACCAATGGGCTTGGTCAGTATAAATACGTTTACGACGCATTAGGAAATATTCGTCAGCATAATGGCGCAGCATACATCTACGATGAGTCATACCCTCATCGACTCACTTCTGTGGGCAATAATTCTTATGTGTATGACTTAGCAGGCAATATTGTTAGTGATGGAGGGCGTTCTTATAAATATCAAGCTGAGTCAAGCGGCTTTAAGCCACGTCTAGGCTTGACCGATCCTATTTTTGATTTAGGTAGTAAGTACTCTAATTATAAAGTTGAGGGGCATTTGCCTGCTCAGATAACTCAAGGCAATCGCGTTACCCAATACGTTTATGGCCCAGACAATGCCATACTACTAAGACGAGATGTAAGCAACTATCAGCCGACTGGTAGCAGCGGTACCTATGGTACGCACACAGGCGAGAGGCTCTCCGAGAGCACAGTTGTTCAGGAGACATGGTACTTTGAAGGTATGAAACTGCTTCAAAGTAAGGAGAACAGTGAGCGCCTATTCGATGTAACTGCCGGAGTAGAGGTTACCCTCAAGCAATATAACGGCTCTACTCGGTTCGTGCAGTATAAAGTTATGGATCATCAGGGTTCTGTCTTGATGACTTTAACCGATGATGGAACAGTTAAGCAGCGTCTTCGTTATAAACCGTTCGGTGATACAGAGGTTCTTTACAGTGCAGATATAAGCATTACTGGTCAGTTAGTTCGTTGGGATGATCTTACTACAGAGGAAGGGTATACAGGTCATAGTGGCATTAGTGGGATGAGCCTGATTCACATGGGTGGGCGTGTTTACGACTCTGTGGTTGGGCGGTTTTTGCAGCCGGATATTGTGGTTCAGGAGCCGAGAAATATCTTGAGTTACAACCGTTATGCTTATGTTTGGAATGACCCTAATAAATATACAGATCCTACTGGATATGAAGTTGAATGGTGGGAGTCGACAAAAAGCACTGTTAAAGGTTGGTTTTCTTCTAGAAATAACCTAGAAAGGCCAGATGACACTCATGTCCGAACTGGTGATCAACAGCTACATAATGGCTGCGCTCAAGGAGCATGCTGGTCCCAGAATAATGGTGGACTGGTAGATGATGGAAGCTGTCCTAACTGCCATGGGACACTGCCTAATGGTTCAATTACTACATATGAAGATAGGCTTTTTCTCCAGAAAGAAGTTCTCCCAATTGTAGCTCTAACTGCAGCAACACCAGTTTTAGCTGGATGTTTAGCGAGCGCGATTTGCGGGACATCTGTAGCCGGCGGTTTGTTTATTGAATCTGGAGACCCCGCTAACTTGATAGTAGGCCCCGGTTCTGCACCTAAGCCATTTGCATTAGGAATCGATGATTATTTAGATGATTTTGCTAAAATGCGTAATGCGACAACCTGGAAGCAGTTAGATGACGTGGAGAATTGGAGACCTCAAGTTTTAGATAAAATTTTAGATCCGGATCAAAAAGTACTGTTTAACTTAGATGGCGTTGATGTTTGGACAGGCGTCACAAGGGCTGCATCTGGTAGAGGCGGAGCGACTGATTGGGAGCTTCTTCAGATCAGACAGAATCCACAAGCGTGGGATACTATAGACTTCTTTAAAGATGGTTCTAAAGTGGAGAATCCCTTTCAATGAAAAATATTCCGGCCGACAGGAACTTTCAGTTTTGGGAGTATAAGGTTAGTCACGGCTCCTTGCTAATTCGAAGTCCAAAAAAAGGTGAGCAGAGGGATAATGTTGACATTAAATTTTATGGTGTAGAGTATGTTTCTTTGGCGAGGCATATGGGTACAGTTGAATTGTGCGACAGTAATGAAAAGGACCTTGTTTTTTTGAGACGCATATTGGATAAAAGTGTTGACGCGCAAAGAGTGTATATCCTTAAAACGCGGACGGCTAGGCACTTAGTAGTTGCTGCAAAGATGGTAGTGGAGGAGCATGATGGAGATATTTTTGATTCTCCATTCAGCTAGTAAGGATCAATTGGAAACCCATCATAAGAGAAATTGATGTAGGCAGGAGGGAAAAGGGGGCAGATTTATGTATGCCACGAATAAGGAACATAAGTTCCTTGGAACAATATTAAACAAGACACCCATCATAAGAAGATGATCGGGAAAGTCAAAATTAAGACGGCATCTCAAGTTAAGAGGTGCCCTATTGGCACGCTATTCCTGTTGTTCTTGGCTGAGATTAGGTGTTTGATAATAACCAATCAATGGGGTCAGAGTCGTTGATTATTGATTGAAGTCAAACCGGAAAAAGTATAACTACAGAGAGCTACGTCAGCTACGTCATAGGCGAAAGGTCTTCTAGATAGAACTTGACCTATGTTTCAGAGGGACCTTTATATTAAGGTTTCCAAATACTCCTTGAAGGGAGTCGTAAATTAAGGAGGAAGATTATGTTTAGACAATCGCTAAAAATTTTTTCTTGTATGCTCTTGCCAACGGTATCTCTAGCTTCGGGCGTAATAGACTGTGGGGTGGCAACAGTTACCTCAGTCTATACTCAAGCAGACCGCAATGATGGTAGCTTTCACGCCAATAAACTGCTGATCATCCTTGGTTCTGATAAAAAAGCGGAATGCAACGACTTTACTTTCGCATATCTTGAAAACACCGATGAGGCGTTTAACAGTGTGTTTTCCATGGCATTGGCGAGCCACATGGCGGGTAAGAAATTGCGAGTGGTTGTTGAAGATCAGCCTGCTCAGAGCAACGCGAAACGAATTGCTTGGGTCAATATCAACTAAGCCAATTAAATTGGTTAATTGGTTACCGTTCAATTAAGCACAAATGAAGAGGTTAGTGTGAAAAAAATTGTATCTATCTTGGTATTTTTAAGTTTCTCTATTCAAGCGGTCGCCGTTGAGTGGGGCCAATGGGGAAAGGTCCAGCAAATTTACGTAAAAACTGATGCTGCCGCACCATTTATTCAGCTCGAGGCTGGAACAATGCCTGGATGCTATAACAATTCCGGTGGTTACTTGCATGGCAATGACGTGGATAAAGCCTACTCAGCTATGATGGCGGCAATGTTGGCAGGCCGAAAAGTCAAAGTGCTCTATGAAGTAAACCCAAACAGTGATGGCTGGAGTATGTGCTATATAAAATCCTTATATTTTAGTAACCAAGGTTGATTCAAGGCATGCAAGATAATTAGTTGTTGTAAAGTTAAGGTGTATACTGACAGCTACCTTAATGGACATGCTGTTGTCCGGCGGGTAGCGATATACCTAGCAATCATTTAGTTCAGTAAGCATTGTTTTAAACGAAACGATTGTAGGTGGGGTTGTTATGAGAAAAGTTATTTTAATGTTGTCCATATTTATCAGTACAAGCACCTTGGCAAGTTTTAGCTGTGAAGTGGATGTTAAGAGAGTGCTTGTCTATAAAAGCGGAGTCATTAACGTATTGCACAGTGGCCGAAATGACTATACGCACATATGTAATCTTAAAGGCAGTTGGAACGGCGTAGATACGGTCACTTGTGCTATGTGGGCGAGCATGTTGCAAAATCTTCAGTTAAATAATCAGAAAGCGATTTTTTATTATGACGGTGAAGGTTCTTGCCAATCGTTGGCTACGTACAGTTCGTCCCCTGCACCTGTCTACATAGGTACGGTTCATTAATTTATGAAGCATGCTTCACCACTGCAGTGCAATTAAGCAAGACACCCATGATAGGGAAAGTCAGCCCATAAGTTGGCAAATCGGACTGTTAAAGAGCCTCCGATTAATTCCCGTGAGACTCTGCAGGAGTATCGATTCAATTGATCGCCCCGACGCGGACACACAGAAGCACCATGCCTAACCTCATCCCCAGTACAATCTTGGCTGCAGTAAGGCCCCTTCTGCTCGGCATGCTAATCGCGGCCAACAGCTGGGGTGCGGGCGGCCCGGTGGAGCTGCGCTGGGACGACCTCGTCCCGGCCGATTTCAGCTTCCAAAGCCTGCGCGAGCAGATCGATTACAGCCAGTATGATCTCGACAGCCTGTCGGATGAGAACGCCGAGGCCCAACGCCTGTATGAGGACATGACGCAGCTGTTGGCCAATACCCCGGTGGTGGAGCAGTTCGATGGTGTGAATGTGGAGCTTTCCGGCTTTGTCGTCCCTCTTGAAATGGATGAGGATCAGGTGCTGAGTTTCCTGCTGGTGCCTTATTTCGGTGCCTGCATTCACACCCCACCGCCGCCGTCTAACCAGATTGTCTATGTCGAATCGCAAGTCGGTTTCGAACTGCGTTCCCTGGACGAGCCGATGACTGTCACCGGCACTCTGATGATCGAACGCCGGGAGTCGGATGTTGGTAGCGCTGGCTATACCCTCTATGCCGGTCAGGTAAGGCCTTTTCTATAGCGTTAACCGTGCGGGTGTCCTGCTAACATTTTTCGCGCTGAGCCTTTCATTGGCTATATTTCACCTGTGTACCACGAATAGGGTATAGGGTGATGGGCAAGCTAAGAGAGTGGTTTGTTGTGTTCGCCTGTGGATGCCTGTCCACAATAGCCTGGGCTGAGCCAGAGGTGCTGACGGCGGTTTATCCACGCCATCTGGCCAACCAGGATGTCCGCGAAGCCAACGGTTTTTACATGGCGAAGTTGGCGTTGGAACAGAGTGGTATGGCGCATGGACTGACACTGTCCAATGCACCCATGTCCCGCCGTAGAATGGAGCTGGAACTGGCATTGGGCAGCCTGATCGATGTGGTTATGTTGCCGGAGGCCGATACTTACGATGAGATATACCTGAAAGTCGATTTTTCCGTTGACAAGGGGTTGCTGGGTCAACGTGTTCATCTGGTCAATGACCAATCCCGTGCGAAAATGGCCGCCGTCAACACTGGACGATCTAAAGACGCTGACCGGCTGTACGGGCGCTGCCTGGCGAATCACGGCTCAAATGGAGGCCCAGGGTTTTAAACTGCTGAAAATCGAGAATTACGAGGAGTTGTTTGTCTATCTGTCACGTAACGCCTGCGATTATATTTCCCGTGGCGTGATGGAAATCCTGCCTGAATACGAAACCTATAAAGAGAGATATCCCAATATCAGTATCGATTCTCATTTATTGGTTCAAACACCCTTGCGCAGCGTCCTTTATGTCTCCCCTCACAAACCGGCATTGAGGGATGCTTTGACCACTGGTTTTGCCAATGCCGTTGATAGCGGTGAATACGAATCGTTATTCGACCGGTTATATGGTGAGCGGTTAAGAGCGCTCAACCTGCAAGAGCGCTTGTTACTCGGTACTGGCGGTTCCTCCGATTAACGTTCGAAGATGGCCATGAGCTCCTCGATGTCGTCCCAATCACTTTGGAAGCGCCGACTTTCCAGGTAAGGCTTCAACTTTGCGAGGCTGGTCACTTCCCGGCATAGTAACCGACGTTCTTGGGTAATTTGGCGTATCTCTTCCAGATGGTTTTTTATCGCTTTCTGTCGTTGTTTTTGGGTGCTTCGATAAAAACGGTGATAGAACACGGCCGCAATGGGGTCTTCTTCGACGATATCGTCCTGTTGCTCAAGTAGGTATTGGTATTGGCGATCCAGCAATTGAGTCAGGGATTTCAGGTCACCACCCAGTTCCTCCATGGGTGACTGACCGGTGCAGTCTGAATAGAGCTGTAAAATCGAAAGTATGTCGTTGTTGTCCCGGGCAGTTGTAAGTTGGCTCATTTGTTGGTGTTTTTGTTTTTTTAACGCTTCATCCTGCTCAAGATCGGGGTGAAGGAGGCGGGCGAGTTTTCGGAACAACTGATTCACCGAGGAGGACTTGAACAGTTGATTAAAGGTCGTCTGGTCTTCTTTCCTGCGTTGCTCATAGGCTTGTTGTTCCCGTTCCAGCTCGTCATAAAAATACTGAAACGGATCCTCCTCAGGATCTTCCTCGAACGGCTCGGAGCCCATGGTCGTTTCCAATTCCTCTTCGGTAAAGCCGAACATGTCCTCTTGGAGCGGTGATTCTTCGTCATTCTGGTCATCCTTGAATGCCGCGTTTGCCTGGGGTTCCGGTTCCGGTTCGGGTTCCCTGTGAGTGGCGGCCAATACCTCTGGGTGTTCCTTGCCCAAGGTGTCGACGATGGACTGGCGCAGCTCCGCGAACTCCTGAGAATCCGTGAAGGGGTTGGAAACGATTTCCTCCATACCTTCGTTCAGCCAGATCAGCAGTTCCTCCCGTTGCCACAGTGTCAGCGACTTGCGAGGGTAGAAGCCCAGCAGGTGTTGGCATAGCCCTTGGGTCGCGGTGATCAGGTCCTTTTCCGGCTCTCGAATGGCATCATGGACTTCTTGTTTGAAGGCTAACAGTGTTTCTTTCAGCGATTCGTTCTTCTGTTGTTGGCGAACCACCTTCTGCCAGGCTTTTTCCAACTTGGCCTCGGCTTTTTTCTTCTTCGGAGCTTTCGTTTTGGTCTGTGCGTGTTGAGATTGGGCGATGTTCATGGGCTGTCCAGGATTGTCGTATCGGTCCGAACTGCGTTATGTCATGAGCGTTACGGGTGGGTGACGAAAATAAGGCCAGTATGCTAAATGTTCCTGAGCCGATTTGCCATTCGAGCGTTAAGCGGTAAAAGGGGCGCGGGATTACCCGGCCCCAGGCCCATCGGTGACCCCCACCCGTCGGGTATGTATAATGCGGCGTTTCGATTCCCGACCATCATTTGATCAGGATCTTCACCGTGACCGAACAGACCTCCTCCGGCCCGCTGACTTTTCAGGGGCTGATTTTGACCTTGCAGCAGTACTGGGCCGACCAGGGCTGCGTCATTTTGCAGCCGCTCGATATGGAAGTGGGCGCCGGTACCAGTCATCCGGCCACTTTTTTACGCGCTCTGGGCCCTGAAACCTGGAATGTGGCCTATGTGCAGCCCTCCCGCCGCCCGACCGACGGTCGTTATGGCGAAAACCCCAACCGCCTGCAGCATTATTATCAGTATCAGGTGATTCTGAAGCCGAACCCGAGCAATTTTCAGGAGCTGTACCTGGGGTCACTCAAGGCCATCGGCATCGACCCGTTGGTGCACGATATCCGCTTTGTGGAAGACAACTGGGAAAATCCGACGCTGGGGGCTTGGGGTCTGGGCTGGGAAATCTGGCTGAACGGTATGGAGGTGACTCAGTTCACCTACTTCCAGCAGGTGGGCGGTATCGAATGCTACCCCGTCTCCGGCGAGCTGACCTATGGTCTGGAGCGTTTGGCGATGTACATTCAGGATGTCGACAACGTCTACGACCTGGTCTGGACCATCGGGCCGGACGGCTCCAGGGTGACCTATGGCGATGTGTACCTCCAGAACGAGGTGGAGCAGTCGACCTACAACTTCGAACATGCCGATGTGACTCAACTGTTCCGTCAGTTCGAATACCACGAAGGCGAAGCGAAGAAGCTGATCGAGGCGAACCTGCCGTTGCCAGCCTATGAGCAAATTTTGAAGGCGGGCCACACTTTTAACCTGCTGGATGCGCGGCACGCCATCTCCGTGACCGAGCGCCAACGCTATATCCTGCGTATCCGTACCCTGTCCCGCGATGTGGCCCAGGGCTATTACGACGCGCGCAAGGCGCTTGGTTTCCCGATGGCGCCAAAGCACCTGCGCGATGAAATCCTCGGAGCCGATGCGGACAGCAAGGACTGAACCTCATGACACATGCCGATTTTCTGATTGAACTGGGCACTGAAGAGCTGCCCCCAAAAGCTCTGAAAAGTCTGCAGGATGCCTTTGCCGAAGGGCTGCTTTCCCGCCTCTCCGACGCCGGTCTGAAATATGGCGAGACCGAACGCTACGGCGCGCCGCGTCGGTTGGCGTTGACCATTAAAGACCTGGAGCTTTCCCAGCCGGATGAAGCCTTCGAGCGCCGGGGCCCGGCGGTGAAAGCCGCTTTCGATGCCGAAGGTAAGGCCACCAAGGCGGCCGAGGGCTTTGCCCGCAGTAACGGCGTCAGTGTGGACCAGCTGGAGCGCATGGAAACCGATAAAGGCGAGTGGCTGGTCTATCGTGGCGTTGAAAAAGGCCGCTCTACCCAGGCGCTGCTGCCCGATCTGGTTCAGGCGACGCTGGATGCCCTGCCCATCCCCAAGCGGATGCGTTGGGGGGCGAGCCGTGCCGAGTTTGTGCGCCCTGTTCAGTGGTTATTGATGCTGCTGGGTGACGAGGTGGTTCCCGCCAGTGTTTATGGCGTCGAATCCGACCGTTTCACGCGCGGCCACCGTTTCCATGCGCCGGAGCCGATCCGCATCGAGCGCCCGACCGATTATGCCCCCGTGCTGAAAGAGCAGGGCTGGGTGCTGGCGTCGTTCAATCAGCGTCGTGAGTTGATTGCCGAGCAGGCGAAAGCCGCCGCTCAATCCAAAGGCGTCGAGGTGGTCATCGATGAAGACCTGCTGGACGAAGTCACCTCTCTGAACGAATGGCCGGTGGCGCTGGTCGGGAAGTTCGATGAGCGTTTCCTGGAGGTTCCGGCCGAGGCGCTGGTGTCTTCCATGCAGGAACACCAGAAGTATTTCCCGACGACCGATGGCAACGGCCAGCTGGCGTCTTATTTCGTGTTCATCGCCAATCTGGAGAGCAAAGACCCGTCTCAGGTGATTTCCGGAAACGAGAAAGTCATCCGCCCGCGCTTGGCCGATGCCGCCTTTTTCTGGGAAACGGATCGTAAAACGCCCCTGGCGGACCGGGTTGAAAAGCTCAAGGCGGTGACCTTCCAACAGAAACTGGGCACCCTGTACGACAAAGCCACGCGCCTGAAAGCCATCGCCGGAGATATCGCCCGTCGTCTGGGTGACGATATCGACGTCGCCGAGCGGGCCGCCTGGTTGGCGAAGGCGGATCTGGTCACCGACATGGTGTTCGAATTCGACGATATGCAGGGCATTGCCGGTTATTACTATGCCGGTAACGACAACGAAGCCCCGGCAGTCGCTCAGGGTATTCTCGAGCAATACAAACCGGCCGGCGCCGGTGACGATCTGCCCGCCAGCCGTGCCGGTATGGCGGTGGCCCTGGCGGACCGGCTGGATAACCTGGCCGGTCTGTTCGGTATCGGCCAGCCGCCCACCGGTACCAAAGACCCCTTCGCCCTGCGTCGGGCGGCCTTGGGTGTGTTGCGCATATTGGTGGAGCGCGAATTGGATCTGGACCTGCGCGATCTGGTGGCGTTCGCGGCCGAGCAGCATGCCGACCTGCCGGAAAAAGCGACGGTTGTCGATCAAGTCGTCGACTACGCCCTGGACCGCTTCAGTGCCTGGTATCAGGATGCCGGTTTTCGTCCGGATGTGTTCCAGGCCGTTCGTGCCATCAACCCGAGCCGTCCTCTGGATATCGACCGACGTGTGAAAGCCGTGGCCGGTTTCAGCGCCATGGCTCAGGCCGAGGCGTTGGCGGCGGCGAACAAGCGGGTGTCGAACCTGCTGGCCAAGGCGCCGGAAAGCCTGGACGACAAAACGTTGGCGCAACAGTTTGCCGAGGCCGCCAAGCCCGGCAGCCGACATTCGATCAAAGCCAACCCGTCTTATTTCAGTGAAGCGGCGGAAGTGACCCTATGGGAAGCCATTGAAGCGGCCGAACACGCCGTGGCGCCGATGCTTGAGAAAGCGGACTATCAGGGTGCGCTGCAGCACCTGGCCAACCTGCGGGACGATGTGGACCGCTACTTCGACCAGGTAATGGTGATGGCGGAAGACCCGGCCGTGCGCGCGAACCGTCTGGCAGTGCTTGCGAGGTTGCGTCAGCTCTTCCTGAAAGTTGCCGACATCTCCGTTCTACAGCAGTGATCTTGCAGGGAACAGGGCGAAGTTGGTCGCTCTGTTCCCATCAGGAAAGGATCATTTCACTTTTTCGACATCGCAGCACAATTCAATCTGGGTACACTGGGCGTCCTTTTCCAAACGGCGAGAGCGGACGGCATGTGGTTAGCCTACGTGCGAACATTTATTTTCTACGCCTTCTTTTACGGCCCCTTCACCATTTGTTGGGCGAGCTTTTGCGCCATTTTCGCCTATCTGTTGCCTTACCGGTGGCGCTACCATTTTGTGGTCGGCACCTGGGCCAAGCTGACGGTATGGGCAAGCCGGTGGATTCTGGGCATTAAGTACCGCATCAGCGGGCTTGAGAATCTCGACGGTACCATTGGCGTGGTGGTCTCCAACCATCAAAGTGCCTGGGAAACGTTTTTCTTGCAGCGGCTGTTCCGCCCGCAAACCCAGGTGGTCAAAAACAGTCTGTTGAAAATCCCGTTTTTCGGCTGGACCTTCGCCATGCTCCGCCCCATCGCGATCGATCGTAGTAATCGCAAGGGCGCGATGACGCAGATTCTGGAACAGGGCGTGCCCCGTCTACGCGACGGTATCTATGTGCTGATCTTCCCGGAAGGCACTCGGGCCGAGCCGGACCAACTAAGACGCTTTCAGCGCGGTGGCGCCATGCTGGCGAAAGCAGCGGAGGTGCCGATCATCCCCGTCACGCATAACTCCGGCGACTATTGGTTGAATAAGCGCTTCGTAAAAATGCCGGGAACCATTGAGGTGATTATTCACCCGAAGATCGACATGGAAGGAAAGACCGCTGAACAAGCCATGAAGGAAGCCGAGCTGAAAGTGGGCGAAGGTCTGGCGGAGATTCACAAGACCACCCGTTCAGCGGTGATGGATCGAGTCGTAAAGGCGTGAGTGACCGTCAGCGTGTCAGGTAATGCTGGCGGATGACGTCGTTGAATACTTCCACCACTTGAGGGTCGAATTGCGCGCCGGATTCGGCATTTACCTCGCGCACGGCGGTAAACAGCGTTTTGCGATAGGTGCGGTCGTGGCGCTCGTTGGTCATGGCGCAGAAGCTGTCCGCTATGGCGATGATGCGCGCACCGATGTGAATTTGATCTCCGCGCAGCCGGTTCGGGTAGCCGGTCCCATCGAAGCGTTCATGATGCTGCAGCACCATGGTGGCGGCATCGTCCCAATCCCCAAAGCGCTGTAACAACCGGGTACCCATGTGCACATGCATCTGTACCTGATACACCTCTTCGCGTTCCAACACCCCATGTTTTTGCACAATCCCCGCCGGTACCAGTGCCATACCGAGATCATGCAGGTAAACCGCCGCCGCCAATTGGGTGGCGTCGACCGGTTGGTCCAAGGCTTCGTTGAGGTTTCGGCACAGGTTAAGCACCTGTTCCGAACGCCCTTTGCGATAGATGCTTAGGCTGTCCAGCTGGTGGGCGAAGTCTTTCATCAGCGTCAGGTCGCTGGGCAGTTCGGGTAGGGTTCGATCTTTGGCATGAGGCGGTTCGCCCCTGAGTTCGGCCAGGGTATTGGCGCAGAGGGTGTCTCTGTCTTCGTTGGATGCTTCGCGAATGGCACGGATTTTCTTGATCAGATAGCGGCGGACGTCTTCATCGCCGTGCCCGCGTTCGACCAGTTGGTTCATCAGGTCTCGGGCGGTATCGACCACTTCCAGAATAAAATCACCGAGATCCTGGGAATAGCCATAGTGTTGCTGGCGCAGGTCACCGGCGATTTCTTCCAGATCGTGCAGCAGTTCGACCATGGGGTCGAGGGAGACCATGCGGCAATTGCCTTTGAGCGAATGCATGGCGCGGAACAGGCGGTGCACTTCGTCGTCCCGGTTGAACTGGTTCAGGCGGTGGATGCAGGTTTCGATTTCTTCCTGGGAATCGTTAACGGTGGCACGGAAGTCTTCGATCAGGCCTTTATCCAGCTCGCAAAACTCTGGGCATTCGAATTCAGACATAAGACGGCTTCTCTGATGAACGTGCACGGGTCCACCTCAGTATAGCCAGGGTGCGGAGGGATGCGGGGGAAGTGGTATAGCCAATTATTCTAAAAAAGGGGTTAGCGAAAACGTTGGGTTATTGGAGGTGCGCTCTGATGAGTGCACCTGCAGGAACTGTTAATTCAAGTTTTGGGGTTCGGCGGCAGGGACGAGCACCGGATGCCTGGTTGCCTTATCAAGGGTGGTTCGCAGCAGGGATGCTGCGATCCAGGCCCCATGGATGGGTTTACGCCGACCCTTGATAAGGTAACCAGGTAGCCGGTGCGTACTCTTGGCACAATCCCTTACGCGAACCCCGAAACGTGAGTGTTAAGAATCGCTGTTCTCGTCAATGGCGGCTTGAATGTCGCCCTGAGGGTAGGCGCCGCGCAAGATGCTGTTGCCGACCACGAAGGTGGGGGTGCCGGTGATCTTCAATTGCTTGGCCAACTGATGGTTCTCGGCCAGGGTCTGCTCAACCCAGTCTTTCTCGCTTTCGGCTTTGATGGCCTCGACATCCACATCGTCCAGTGCCGCTATGGCTTGCCATACTTCATCGTCACTTTGCAGGCTGCCTTTCCGGTCAAGCATCTGGCGATGGAATGTCTCGTACTTTTCCGGGTACAGCTCATTGAGAGCGAGAGAAGCTTTGGCGGCGGTCATGGAGGTGGCCGACAGAATGGGGAATTCCTTGTAGACGACGCGCAGGTCCGGGTTGGCTTCGATCAACGCCTTGAGGGTGGCATTGACGCGTTTGCAGTAGCCGCAGTTGTAGTCGAAGAATTCCACCAGGGTGATGGTGCCTTCCGGGTTGCCACCGACGGGGTCGTGTTCCGCCTGCTCCAGTTCGTCGCGCAGGTTGGACAGGCTTTCGCTGGCGGCCTCTGCTTCAGCGGCCTGCTCGCGCTGGCGCAGGACGGTAAGCGCTTCGACAATGACTTCGGGGTTTTCAATCAGATAGTCGCGCACGATGCGCTCGATGTCTTCTTCGGTCATTTCTTCCGCACGCGCGGTGAGGGTGGTGAGCGTCAGCAGCGGAATCAGGACCAGCATGGCCCAGCGGGATTTTTGTATCATGAAGGCTCCAGGTTTTCGGGATAATCAGGGTTTTTAAGTCAGACCGATTCGGGCTTGGTTGGTTCCGTCGCTACTGACCAAAACGGTTGCGGGATTCAGCCAGGTAAGCCACTTCGTCATCCGTCGAAGGGCGATCCAGGCTGGCGTTGCGGTGCGGGTAGCGACCGAATTGAGCGATGATCTCGCGGTGGTCTTCTGCCGCGCTTCGGAAACCGCGCAGGAAATCGGCCTCCTGGTCGAATTCGGTTTGCAGCTGGTCAATATTGGCCAATAAACGGTCGTGAAGGCCCAGGTCTTCAGCGTGCATCAACGGCATTAAGCAGAACATGCGACCACTGAGGGCCAGCTCGTTGAGATGGCCGTTTTCCAGTGCCTCCAGCGCCCATTGCTGCGCCAGGGAATCCCAGGCGAAGGCATTGGCCGAGCGACGGTAAAGGTTCCGACTGAATTGGTCGATCAGAATGATCAGCGCAAGACGCCCATGCGGATGCTCCAACCAGGGGTTGAGTTCCCCTTCGACGGCTCGTTGGTGTAACTCACCAAAACGGGCTTCGATTTGTCGGTCGGTTTCCTCGCCGCCGGTGAACCAGCGCTTTTGATAGGCAGTCTCGGGTGGCTCCTGGTCGCCGAACCAGAAGTCGAGAATGGGTTGCCAGGGTTTCATGCAGGACCTCAGGCGGCCGCTTGGCCTTCTTCCACATCGGCCTGAGAGTTTAGCAGACTGGCCGCGACCAACGTCCAGTAGATTTGCAGACTATTGACCCAGTAATGGCAACGCTCCGCCACCTCAGCAGCCGTGGCCTGCTCCGGTTCCGGCCAGCCTTCAAGCAACTGGGCACGTGCGGAACCACCGGGTGCGGCCAGCACTGGCAGAGCCGGCAGGGGTTTAATGGTATTCAGCCAGCGGTGATACAGCGCCAGCAACTGGCGGTCACGCACCTCGACGGAATTGGACCCTGGCGGCAGTGTCTGTTTGGCCCAAAGCGCCATGTGTTCGGCTTGGGTCAAAGCGAGGTAAAGCGTTTTCGACAGCGCCAGGTTGCGATGCCGCAGAGCGTCTTCCCTCCAGAAGGGACCAGCCACATCGCGCCACGCCCGGCTCAGGACACTCAGTTCCTGTTTCGGGGGTTTCCTGTTAAGCCCAAGCGCATGGCGAATGGCGGCTTCCTGGTTGGACAGGGCCGCCTGATAATGCCGCTTCAAAGCTCGTGGGTTGGGTTTCCCCGAGGCCGCACTGCCTACAGGCGGCATCAGAGCGCTGACGGGGAAAGCATCTTTGGTCAGGCGTTGGTTGGCCTGTCGATAGGCCTGAAACTGGCGCCACAAACCTCGTGCGGGCATGGAGAAACGCTGGGTATGGTCACGATGCAGTGCTTTCTTATACCCCTCGGCATTGGTGAGTGCCCAGGCGGCGGGAGCATTGATGCGGAACAGGCTGGGGGTATCCTCCTGGCTGTCCACAGCCGTCGGGTGGCTCAGCCAATCGCGCCACCGTTCGGGCGTCACATCCAGCCGTTGGCAAAAGTCGTGAAATTGATGCCACTGCTGCTCAAGAAGCTGACACTGCTTGCGCAATTGTTGGAGCTGAAGCTCCGCCTGACGGCCAATCAACGCCTCGACCATTGCCTGTTGTCGCTGGCGCTGATGCTCCAGCATCGGGCTCAGCCAACCATCGACACGGTTCCCCAGAGCAGGAAAGCGGTGGCGCAGAGCCTGATGACCAAACCGGTAAAGCCCCCAAAGCCAGTAGTAACGACGCGGCGCCAGCCCTCCCACCTGGAAGGCGATTTCACCGGCGGTTTGTTGAAGGCTGGTGGCATCCAGAAACGGCAGACCGATATCCAATTCACACTGGCCACGCAACCACTGCAGGGGCGTCTGGTGCAGCTGAATTCCGGGCCTGTCAGTCAGATACACGGCCACAACCGAGGGCGCATCCAGATAGTGGCTGATTTCATCGCAGAGGCTGTAGAGCAGCGTTTCGTTATCCGCTTCCAGTTTCAGGCCGGTCCTCTTTCGCGGAGCCGGTCGCAGCAGCCAGGCCGGTGTCAGCAACAACCCCACCCAAACCGCTTGAAACAGAGCTGCTAAAGGCTGTTCCAGCCAAACCAGAGGGGAGAGCAGCGGAATGGCCAGCAATAAGGCAATCAGCGGGAGCACGAAATAACAGAGTGCCGGAACGCCCGCCATGATGGCGAGGCTCAGTAGGGTATCGGTCTCTTCGTCCGGGTGATGATAGCGACCGGCAAAGTAGTGATTCAGACCACCGTCCATCAAGTGATGGCGCATTTCCTCGGGCGATATCTTCTGATGGGCCGCTGCGGTCTCCGCCCGCACCACCAGCCCGGCACGGCCAAGTTTCAGGCCCAGCTCCCGGGCTTTGGCTTCGGTCAGGTTACGCGCCAGAACGGTTCGGCGGCTGGCCATCATATCGGCCAATTGAGCATCGTTCAGTTTCAGTTGCTGCTTCAGCACAAGGCTGAGCTGGGTCTTATTGACCGAATCGGTGCGGAATCCTTCGCAGACGAGATGGTATTGAGCGGCGGACATGGCGAGAGACCCAACATTTCGAAGAGGACCAAGCATTCAAGAATTCGTCAGGTACCCGCCGCGCGCAAGTGGGAAATCAACAGACTGTGCGCTGGAACACAATCAATTCATCAGCATCTGAAGAATGCGGGCTTTGATCATTTCAATAGCGACCCGGTTTTTACCGCCCCGGGGAACGATGATGTCCGCAAACTGCTTGGTGGGGTCGATGAATTCCAGGAACATGGGGCGCACCGTGCGTTTGTACTGTTCGATCACAGAGTCGACGGTACGACCTCGTTCGGCGATGTCGCGCCGCAAGCGGCGCAGCAGGCAGACATCGAGCGGGGTATCCATAAAGACTTTGGCGTCGAGCCGTTTGCGTATGGCTTTGTCGTGCAACACGAGAATGCCTTCGATAATAATCACCTGCACAGGGCTCAGAGGTCGGGTTTCTTCGGACCGGTTGTGAATGGTGTAATCGTAAATGGGAATCTCAACCTGCTGCCCTTTGGCAAGGCCGTCGATATGTTCGATCAACAGGTCGTGGTCAAAGGCATTGGGGTGGTCGTAATTTATCGCGGTGCGTTCTTCGATAGTCAGATCGCTCTGTTCGCGGTAGTAGCTGTCTTCCTTGATGATGGCGATGGCATGGCTGCCAAGCGCGTCTCTGAGTTCTTCGTAGATGGTGCCGGCGAGCAGACTTTTTCCGGAGGCGGAGGCTCCGGCAATGCCGATAAATATGGGGGAAACGCTCATTCAAAGCTTCCAGCTTGGCGGCCTTTGCAGGCTCGGAGTTGATGGTCAGGCTGGGATACCAGTCTAACAACACTCCCTCCATTTGTCTTCGCTCCTGACTCTTTGGTTAGCTTTTTGTCCGGGCTGTGTTGTGCCAGTGGTTTGGCTTCCGCGGTAAGTTATTCTCCCCTGGTGGCGTTGGTCCGCGTCGAGGCCCGGGTTGTCTCCCGGTGGGACGCCGCAAGTACTTCCAGGTAGGCTCGCGGCCCGCATCCCTGCGGTCCGACGCCCAACGGGAGACAACCCGGGCCTCGACGCTTACTGCTGTGGCTGGGTATAACTTCTTTTCCTACGGCCCCCTCCACTCCTTCCGCAATGTTTAATGGCTATTTACAAGCTTTCGGAATGATCTGTTAAGCAGCCCAAAGTTCGTCTTTAACCTTTGGCACGTAGTAAGCGTTCGGTCCCGGTGGTCCCCCTGGAGGGCGTCGGACCGCATGGATGCGGGCCGCGAGCCTACATGGACGTACTTGCGGCGTCCCGCCAGGGGGACCACCGGGGCCGAACGCGGACCAAAGCCACCAACCAAAGGGGGCGACAGGAGCCAATACGGACCAAAGCCACCAACCAAAGGGGCGATGGGCACCAAAGCAACCCACCACCACAAAACACTGTTGCGAAAGACGGGCTGTAGGAAAATTACATTGGCCGTGATTATGGCGGCTTCAGGGTCTACAATGGCCGTCCCGAATTCATTGTCACCTTCTAAGGAACTGCCATGTCTGTGATCAAAATGTCTGACCTGGATCTGGCCGGAAAGCGCGTACTCATCCGCCAGGATCTGAACGTCCCGCTGGATGATCAGGGTAACGTCACCTCCGATCAGCGCATTACCGCCTCACTGCCCACCATCCGGGAAGCCCTCGACAAGGGCGCCAAAGTCATGATCATGTCCCACCTGGGTCGCCCGACCGAAGGTGAATACGAGGAAAAATACTCACTCGCCCCCGTCGCCGCCCACATGGGTAAACTGCTCGGTCAGGACATTCCCCTCGTCAAAGACTGGGTCGACGGCTTCGAAAACGACGCCCCCGTCGTCATTCTCGAGAATGTTCGCTTCAACAGCGGCGAAAAGAAAAACGACGACGACCTCGCCCAAAAAATGGCCAAACTGTGCGACGTCTACGTCATGGACGCCTTCGGCACCGCCCACCGTGCCCAAGCCTCCACCCACGGAGTCGCCAAATACGCCCCCGTCGCCTGCGCCGGCCCGCTGCTGGCAGGTGAGCTCGAAGCGCTCGCCAAAGCACTCGACAACCCCGCCCGTCCCATGGTCGCCGTGGTAGGCGGCGCGAAAGTGTCCACCAAGTTGACGGTGCTCGAAAGCCTCTCCAAAGTATGCGACCAACTGATCGTGGGTGGCGGTATCTCCAACACCTTCGTCGCCGCCCGTGGTTACAACGTCGGCCAGTCGCTGCACGAGAAAGACCTGATTCCCCAGGCCAAGGCGCTGATGGACAACCTCGACATTCCGGAACCCATCGACGTTCGCGTTGGCAAGGAGTTCAGCCCGAAGGCCGAGGCCACGGTGAAGCCGGTCGATCAGGTGCAGGACGACGAAGAAATTATGGATCTCGGCCCGGAAACGGCGGCCAAGTTCGCTGAAGTACTGAAAGGCGCCAAGACCATCCTGTGGAACGGCCCCTGCGGTGTGTTTGAATTCGACAACTTCGCCGAGGGCACCAAAGCCGTGGCTGAGGCGATCGCCGATAGCGGAGCCTTCTCCGTATTGGGTGGTGGTGATGTGATCGCCGCTGTCCAGAAGTTCGGTATGGAAGACAAGTTCTCTTACATATCCACCGGCGGTGGTGCTTTCCTGGAGTTCGTGGAAGGCAAGAAGCTTCCGGCCGTTGAGATCCTGGAGCAGCGCGCCAACGGTTAACAGTCCCCGGTGTCCGTGCGACGCGGGTGCCGGTCGAACAGTCATGCCAAGGGCGGCTTGTTTACGAGCGGCCCTTCAACCAGTTGAGGAAACGACTCATGTCTCAGAAAGTACTCGATGCGGTAAAACCCGGTGTAGCCACCGGTGATGATTTGCAAAAAATCTTCGAAATCGCCAAGGCAGAGCAATTCGCACTGCCAGCGGTGAACTGCGTGGATACCAACACCGTTAATGCCGTGTTGGAAACCGCTGCGCGGGTCAAGTCTCCGGTGATCATTCAGTTCTCCAACGGCGGCGCCGGTTTCTTCGCCGGTAAAGGGCTGAAGCTGGATGGTCAGGAAACCCAGATCCTCGGTGCCGTGGCCGGTGCCAAATACGTGCACGCCGTGGCCGAAGCCTATGGCGTTCCCGTGATTCTGCATACCGACCATGCGGCCCGTAAGCTGCTGCCCTGGATCGACGGTTTGCTGGATGCCGGTGAGAAGCACGTCGCGGAAACCGGTCGTCCGTTGTTCTCCTCCCACATGATCGACCTGTCCGAAGACAGCTTGGAAGAAAACATCGCGACCTGTGCCGAGTACCTCGAGCGCATGGCGAAGATGGGCATGACGCTGGAAATCGAACTCGGTGTGACCGGTGGTGAGGAAGACGGTGTGGACAACACCGATGTCGACGCCTCCAACCTCTACACCAAGCCGGAAGATGTCGCCTACGCCTATGAAAAGCTGAACGCCATCAGCCCGCGTTTCACCATCGCGGCTTCCTTCGGCAACGTCCATGGTGTGTACAAGCCGGGCAACGTCAAGCTGACTCCGACCATCCTGCGGGACTCTCAAAAGTACTGTTCCGAGAAGTTCGGTCTGCCGCACAACGCCTTGAACTTTGTGTTCCACGGCGGTTCAGGCTCCACCGAAGCGGAAATCGAAGAGTCCATCAGCTACGGTGTGATCAAGATGAACATCGACACCGATACCCAGTGGGCCAACTGGCACGGTATTCTGGAATACTACGAAGCCAACTCCGGCTATCTGCAGGCGCAGATCGGTAACCCGGAAGGCGACGATAAGCCGAACAAGAAGTTCTACGATCCGCGTGTTTGGCTGCGCAAAGGCCAGGAGAGCATGAGCAAGCGCCTGGAAAAAACCTTCGCCGATCTGAACGCGGTCAACCGTAACTGATTGGGTGTCCCTAGCCCTCTCCCTCGGGGAGAGGGTTTCCCGCTATAACCAGCTCGTTTCCAGCCTCAGGCTTTGCCCTTCCAGATTCGCCTCCATCCAGTCTTCCAATCGCTGAGTCTCGTTGTCGACCAGGGCGCGATCTGTGCCGATCACTACAATAGCGGCCTCCCCTCGATCCGGCTCGGACCAGGGTGCTATAGTGAGCGCCATGTTGGCCTGTTCGCGGCAAAAGCGGCGCAAAGGGCCGAACGCGCGCTGTACATCGGTGGTGTTTTGAATGTTTGGAAAATAACGTTCTATTTCGATCAGGCGGATGTGTAAACTCATGTCTGTACCGGTACCTGTAACGCCAATTGGCGCTGTGAATGAATCGAGAGTGAAAGCCTCACTCTCTGGGAAATTAAAGGAATGAACAAGACGTTGTGCAACCTGGTTCGAATTGTAGCGACAATAGTCTGCGGCCTGCCAATGTTGGCAGTGGCGGAGGACGACCCGCAATGGAAAGTCCGTATCGACCCGGCTCTGGCGCTGGCCGATTACCCCAATGTGGAAGTGGACCGCCAGGTGGCCGATGACGTCTCCGTTGGTCTCATGCTGTGGCACAACGCGGCGGATTATCGGTATTCGGAGGACCAGACTTCGGCCGGTATTCGTTTGGATTGGTTCGACAGAGAGGTGTTCACGGCGGGGTGGCACACCAATCTGATTCTGAAAACAGACTGGAACGATGCCGAGTTCAGCCGATGGCGCTTGAAAGGCACCCAAACCTACCAATGGGCCTGGAACGAATTCTTTCTCAATGCGGGCATCGGTGTGCAATGGGTTAAGGAGACGGAGTCGCAGAATTCCGGGTATTACGATTACGAGTCCTGGTTGTTACCCGCCTGGGAGGTGTCCGTTGGCCGTTCTTTTTAGCAAAGGAAAAGTGATGCGTCGCTTGGTAATGCTTTTGTTGGGGCTGGCGGCGGGGTATCCGCTGACGGGTGCCGCTGACGACCGATTGAACATTCGTACCAATCCATTGATGGTGTTCGGCACGGTGGTGAACCTTGAAGTCGATGTCCGAATGGGGGAGCGGTATGCATTGGGGCCGGTATTGCAAGTCAGTGGCACCGACCCTTCCTATCAGGCGGGGTTGCGATTGAGCCGTTTCGAAAACGGTGCGTTCAATCGGGGTTGGCTATTCTCGGTGGCCGCGACGGCCGGGGAGGAAGAAGGCGACAGTCTCGATGAAGAAGGCTTCTACAGTGGCGACCGGGTGAATGGTTTTCGTGCTTTGGTGGGGGCACACCAGGGTTATCTATGGCGCTGGGATACCTTTACGACGACTCTGGGCCTTGGGGCGCGGGCCGAATACCAGGATTTGGAAGAGCGAGTTTCATTGCACTCTGTGGTCCATTTCACGATTGGCTGGGTGCGTTGATGACCATCGTAAAACAGGCGCTACAGTGGGATAAGCGTCGCCTCTTATTAAATGGCGACAGCCTCTTTGAACAACCTGACCAATCGGCTAGCCTGTACCGGATTGACCCTCTCCCACCCCTGTTAGCCGTAAGGACGTCCCATGTTTGAAAACCTCCAAGCCATCGGTGTTACCGAAACCGGAAAAATCGAAAAGTACACACTGCGAACCGAAGGCAGCTCCGACATTCTGAAGATTTATTACAAGCGCGACAAAGGCGAGATGTTCGCCCGTAGCGAGAAGTTCAAATACCCTCGTCAACAGAAGCGTGTGAAGATCGACAGCGGTTCCGGTGAATACATCAACACCACGGAGATCGCCCCCACCCTGCGCTATGTGATCGACGAGCTGGACTCAATCGCCAAGCGTGAAGTGAAGGAAACCGATCTGAAGAAAAAGATTCTGAACGATCTGCGCCATTTGGAAAAAGTGGTTCAGAACAAGATCGAAGAAATCGAAGCCGATCTCGACAAGCTGTAATCAAGCCCGCCGTGGAGGCTCCGTTCCAGGCGGAGTCTCGGATGGTCTTCCCCTTGGGGCGTCTTTATAATGGGCGCCCGCTCTTCCCCCTTATCTGAATTTTTCGAGGCTGCCGGTGCTGTCTTTACTGTTGTTCTCGCTGCAAGTGACGGGTCCTATTGCTTTGGTGGTCGTGCTTGGGGTTTGGTTTCGTCGTTGGGGCTGGGTGAATGACGCCTTTGTTCAGGGTGGCTCCAAACTGGTATTCAACGTGGGCCTTCCCAGTCTGTTGTTTTTGAATATCGTCGCTGCCCGCCCTGATACCCTCCCTGGCGGAGGGATTATTCTTTTCGCAATCGTTCTGATGATCCTGTGGTTTCTGGTTTTGTCTTGGCTGGCGCCCAGAATGACGCCTCATCGGGATGAGCGGGGTGTCTTTGTACAGGGCAGCTTTCGCGGCAATATGGGGATTGTCGGTCTGGCGTTCTGTCTGAATGCCTTTGGTCCGGAAGCGGCGTTGCTGGCGTCGGTGTATCTCGCGTTTTTGACGTTGCTGTACAACATCCTGTCGGTGGTGACGCTTAGTCACTGGTCCAGTCGGCAAACCTCTGGTCACCCCATTGTTGCTGCCGTACAGGACATTCTGCGCAACCCCTTGATTATCGCCATTATGGTGGCGGCAGTCATCGTGCTGTTGGGTATCCCGGTGCCCGAGTGGGTGTTGGACACCGGTGATTATTTCGCACGGATGACCTTGCCATTGGCTTTGATCTGCGTGGGGGCCAGCCTTTCCTGGCAGGGGTTTGTGGAAGCCGGAAAGGTGACGGCCTGGGCCTCGGTTTTTAAATTGGTGCTGATCCCGATGTCGGGAGTGCTGCTGGCCCGTTGGCTGGGTTATGGCGGTCTGGAACTGGGCGTGTTTTATCTGATGACCGCCGCGCCGACGGCTGCTGCAAGTTATGTGATGGTTCGCGCCATGGGAGGCAACGCCAATATGGCGGCCTCCATCATCGCGACCACTACGGTTCTGAGCCTGGTCAGCACAAGCATAGGCCTGGTGCTGTTGCGGGCGCTTGGTTGGGTGTGAATTGGCGGGAGGCTCCTTAGCCTTTACGCCACGAGGTCTTCCTGCTCATCAACCAGTGAGAACTTCCCTTTTTCGTCTTTAACCACTTTGCCGACGGCAATTTTGGGGTCGTGGGTGAAGAACAGGCGTCCGTTTCGGCTGGCCAGATCGGACAGCAACCGGTGTTTTTCATCAATGAGGGCTTCGGGATATCGGTCGTATCCCATGGTGATGGGCACGTGCACCCAGGCGGTACCGGGTATCAGGTCGGCTGCGAACACCAGGGGGCCGTCCGGCAGGCTGATTTCGGTCAGCAGCATACCGGGTGTATGACCATCGCTGTGGTGGAACCGGTAGTTGTCTCCCAGGGTGCGTGACCGTGTCCCCTGAACCCGTTCCACCCGGCCTGTGGCTTCAAGCAAGGCGGGCAGGTCGGGAATAAAAGAAGCTTTGTCTCTCGGGTGCGGCCTCACGGCCCTTTGCCAGGCCTGTTCGCCCACCACGTAGTGAGCATTGGGAAAGACCAGCTCCGGATTCTTACCTTCCTCCCAGCGACTGAGCAGACCGCCAGCATGATCGAAATGCAGGTGGGACAGCACGATGACATCGATATCTTCCGGTTCGATCCCCATTTCCTTCAGGTTTGCCAATAAGCAATGCTCGCTTTCCTGCACACCGTATCGGTCCCGTTTGTCCGGAGCGAAAAAAGCGCCGACTCCGGTTTCGAATAGTAGGGTCCGATCACCTTCCTCGACCAACAAACAGCGACATTGAAGCTCGATGCGGTTGAGGTCATCGCAAGGGTACCAGCGTTGCCAAAGGGCTTTGGGGGCATTGCCAAACATGGCCCCACCATCAAGTTTTTGGGAGTTACCCAGTACGGATCGCAATTTCATGCATTGTCTCCGGCATCGTTGATTGCGTTCAGGCTAGAGCGATGTAGGGGCCAGGCCAAGGCCGGAGGACGTGACAGGGGCGCGGTGGGACGTCAATGGGGCGTTACATTTGCGGAATCAGGGTCGCTTTCGCTTTGGGGAGAGCGGTTTGACGTTGGTGTCCGATCGGGGGCGTGAGGGTTCGTCGGTATTGAGCAGGCGGTCCAGCTTGCTGTCGATGCGTTCGAGGGCGGTGGCCAGCCGTTCCAGGATGGGGGCGTAGATGCCGTTTTCTGTGGGGGTGCCGGCGTTGTCGGGCAGACCGCCGCTTGGGGTGGCAACGTCTTCAACATCCAGACCAAAGGTTTCGCCCATCAGGTCCTGGCGGATTTCGATCAGGTCCAGGGAGTCGATGTGGTCGCGGTCTTCGGAATAGGCGCAGAGCATGAGGCCGTCGCAGAGTTTGTTGATGAGGCGGGGGATGCCTTTGCTGATTTCATGAATCTGTTTGACGGTTTCGGCGGTGAAGAGGGTGTCGCCTTCGTAACCGGCGATGAAGAGCCGATGGTCGATGTATTCTCCGGTTTCCTTGAGGGTGAGGCCGGCGAGGTGGAAGAAGAGTTTGACCCGTTGGGAGAGCTGGGGAATCTGGGCGATGTGCTTTTTCAGTTCGGGCTGGCCCAGCAGGATGACGCGCATGACGGGGCCACCGGCGCCTTCGAGCCCGGCGAGCATGCGAATGTCTTCGAGGTTTTCCTGGCTGAGGTTTTGGGCTTCGTCGACGGCGAGGACGACGGGGATGCCTTGCTCCGACATGGCCTGGAGGTAGTCGTTGATGGCGAACAGCATGGAGACTTTGTTGAAGTTGTCTCGGACGGGGAGGCCGGCCTGGCGGACGATGAGGTGGAAGAGGTCGTCCGATTTGAGGTTGGTGTAGGCGATGTGGAAAAGTTTGAGGTCTTTGCTGAGGCCGCGCATGAGCTTTTTCAGCAGGGTGGTTTTTCCGGAGCCTACTTCTCCGCTGATGACGACGAAGCCTTCGGGGCTCCAGACGGCGGAGTCCATGTAGACGAACGCACGGGAGTGCTGTTGGCTCATGTAGACGAAGTCGTCTTCCGGTGCCATCCGGAAGGGATGTCGTTGCAGACTAAAATGCTCAAGATACATGCTGACAATGTCCTTCGGTTGATGGCGTTGGTTCGGTTGACTGAATTGCCAATGGTCCGCGCCTGCTACCCGAGGATCTCTTCCAGGGACCGCTGTGAACCCTTCCATGGGCGCTTAGCTTCGGCATCCATGCCTCAGATGTCCCTTCCAGAGATTCCTCGGGCATCAGGCGCTTACTTCATCGACACATCAATCAATCGTCTCGCTATTCAAATGCTGTAATAGTCTCGATACCAGGATACAAACCGATCCACACCTGTTTGTATCGGGGTCTTGGGCTTAAATCCAACCGCGCTTTCCAGCGACGATACATCGGCGAAGGTTGAAGGGACATCGCCGTCCTGCATGGACATGAGGTTGCGGGTGGCTTTGCGGCCGGCCGCGTTCTCGATAGCCTCGACGAAATCGAGCAGTTTAACCGGTTGGTTGTTACCAATATTGTAGAGCCGGTAAGGAGCATAGCTGGTATCGGGCCGTGGTGCCTGTCCGGTCCAGTTGGAATCGGGCTCTGCGATTTGGTCGCTGGCGCGGACGACGCCTTCGATGATGTCGTCGATGTAGGTGAAGTCGCGCACCATGTCGCCGTTATTATATAAGTCGATCGGTTTGCCTTCGAGTATGCCGCGTGCGAATTTGATCGGAGCCATGTCCGGTCTTCCCCAGGGGCCGTATACGGTAAAGAAACGCAGACCGGTGGTGGGGAGGTTGTAGAGGCTGGAGTAGCTGTGCGCCATCAGCTCATTGGATTTCTTAGAGGCGGCGTACAGTGAGACGGGGTGGTCGACGTTGTGCTGTTCGCTGAATGGCTGTATTTCGTTGGCGCCGTAAACCGAGCTGGATGAGGCGTAGGTGAGGTGCGGGATTTGGTTATGTCGGCAGCCTTCGAGGATGTTTAAGAAACCGACGAGGTTGCTTTGAACATAGGCGTGCGGGTTTTCGATGGAGTATCGCACCCCGGCTTGGGCGGCGAGGTGTATGACCCGGTCGAACTGGTGCTGTTGGAAGAGGTTTTCCATGCCGGTGCGGTCGGCGACGTCGAGCTGGTGGAACTCGAAGGTATCCTGCGGTTCCAGTAGGGCGAGGCGGGATTCCTTGAGGCTGACGTCGTAGTAGTCGTTGAGGTTGTCGATGCCGACTACGGTGTCGCCTCGGGCTATCAGGGCCTGGCTTAGGTGGAAGCCGATGAAACCGGCGGCGCCGGTCACCAATACCTTCATTTATATATCTCCTGTCGGGGCATGCCTGTTTTTTAGGTCAGGCGGATCAATTCGTTTTGGTGCAGCATGACCTGGGCGGGCTGTTGCTGACGGTAGCTTTCGGTGACGGTGCCGAAGCGGAAGTCTTTCAACAGGCGTTCAAGTCGGTTATAGCATTGGTCCAGGTTGGTGTAATGACGGAACCGGGACAGCCAACTGGCATTATTGTAGCGCGGTTGGTCCGGATCGATCTCCCATGGATGCAGGTAGAACATCTGGGGGTGTCGACCATTTTGGCTGGCTTGGCGGAACAGGGCTCGAAAAACGGGGTAGGGGAACTGGCGGAAATAGCCGCCGCCTGCCGCGGGGAGCTTCATGCCGAGCAAATGAGCTGTGGTCAGTGGGAATTCGTGAATCAGGCTGCCGTTGCCGGTTTTGATGGTATAAGGCTGGCGGGGTGAATCCGGTATGCCGTAGCGATCGTGACGGATCGGGAAGATGCTGGAGTCCCAGGTGAAGCCGAGCTCCGCGAGTATATCCAACGCCCAGAGGGATTCTTTGGTGATGGAGTAACTGGCGGCCCGATAACCGGTCACGGGTTGTTGGACGATGTCTTCCAATAATAGTTTGGAGCGCTTGGACTCTTCGGTGAAGACGGCCGGGGTCTGAGAGTAGATTAACTGATGGCTGTAACCATGAGAGGCAATTTCGTGACCGGCGTCGGCCAGTTTGCGGATAAGCTGTGGGTAGCGTTCGGCCACCCACCCCAGTACAAAAAAGGTGGCTTTTGTGCCCGCCTGTTCAAACAGTTCCAACAGACGTTCGGTATTGCGTTCCACGCGGGAAGGGAGCGTGCTCCAGTCATCGGGTGAAATGACCTTGGCCAGAGCGGCTACATGGAAGTAATCTTCGACATCGATACTGAGAGCGTGGATAACGTCTGAGTGTGTGTCGGTATTTTTTACAATTGTCTGGTCTTCCATTTCCTGTAACACTCCGCCTGTTGAATGGCATCAATTTGAAATAGATGCTGAGGATACTGGGTGTCACGCACGATTTCACCCTGGAAATTGCTCTGAAGCACGCTAATTACAGAGTTTTACAAGTCATGCTTACATGACGAAAACCTCACCGTAACAGGACTATACTTGAGATTCACTTGGGCGCATCGCACAATAGTGACGGTCAAGGATGGTTTATTCCTCATACCTGGCCGGTGGGTCGCTAACCAAGGCTTCAAGGAAGGCAGTAGTGTCTTATATCCGAATACGAAAACATTATCTTCACACTCCCTATCTGGTACTGGGGGTGTTGGAATTTGGCGTGCTGTTCGCCACGCTGTTCCTGCTGCAGTATGGCCAGAAATGGTTGCTGGATTCTTCGGCTTCTTTTTCCGTGACACCGCTGCAGGCTCTGGTCTTCGCGCTGATCCTTAGTTTGGGCACTCTGGCAATGGGAGTGTATCTTGCCATGGTTCGGGAAGGCTTTGCTTCAATGTTCTTTAGAACACTGGTTGCTTTCTGTTTCCTCGGCGGGCTGGGATTGTCGGTGCTCTACCTGATACTGCCGACTTTCGATCCCGGCAGTTCCAATCTGTTTTGGGCGGTGGCTCTGGCGACCGGTCTGGTCACGATCACCCGTCAGGGCTTTGTCCAGATGGTTGATTCCGACCAACTGGCGCGCCGTGTCGTCATCTATGGCAGTGGCGCCGTGGCGCGGGAATTGATCGATGATTATGAACGCAACATGAAAGCGCTGGGCATTCGGATTGTTGGCTGCATCCAGGATGACGACAATCCCGAAGTCGACGAAAAATACCTGCTGCCCAGCCCTAAAAGCTGGACCGAATTCTTTAAAAGCAACAACATCGCCGAAGTGATCATCGCCCCGCAGGAGCGTCGCCGCAATCGGGGTGGGCAGTTCCCGCTGGAAGAGCTGATGGCGTGCAAGCTTCAGGGGGTGGTCATCACCGATGCCCTTTCTTTTTATGAGCGGGAACTCAAGAAGGCCCGGTTGGATCTGGTGCAGCCATCCTGGATTCTGTACTCCGATGGTTTCAAAGCTTCAAATAGCCGTGATATCAGCAAGCGTCTCTTTGATATCCTGATCAGTCTGACCCTTCTTTTGGTGCTCTTCCCTGTTCTTGTCCTCACCGCGCTGGCTGTTGTTTTGGAGTCCGGGCTGCCCGTGCTGTACAGCCAGACAAGGGTGGGAATGAATGGCAAGCCCTTTAGAATCTTCAAGTTTCGAAGCATGCGGCAGGATGCGGAGAAAGAAGGGAAAGCGGTATGGGCTTCACAAAACGACAGTCGCATAACAAGAGTCGGTGCATTTATCCGCAATACGCGCTTGGATGAGCTGCCGCAATTGTATAATGTCATTCGCGGGGACATGAGCTTTGTAGGCCCTCGGCCGGAGCGGCCGGAGTTCGTTTCCGAGCTGAATGAGAAGATCCCTTATTACGACACCCGTCATTATGTTAAGCCGGGTTTGATGGGGTGGGCGCAGTTGAACTACCCCTACGGTGCATCCGTGGAGGATGCGCGTGGTAAGTTGGAGTACGATCTTTACTATTCCAAAAATCACAGCTTCATCATGGACTTATTGATTATGATCCAAACCGTTGAAGTCGTTCTACTAGGCAAGGGGGTGCGCTGAATGACGAGCATCATCAGGTTGGGTCGCCAGGGGCTGCAGTCGGCGGCCATTTTATTGGTGGTATTGGGGTTGTCTGGCTGTGCCGGGCTGTTTTCTTCCGAGAAACCCCAGAAACCACCAACAACGGACAGTACAGCGGAGCCCTACGTGATCGGGGTGGGCGACACCGTTTCGATTCATGTCTGGCGTAATCCGGAACTCAGTCAAAGCATTGTCGTGCGTCCGGACGGCTTTATCTCCATGCCGCTGATGGGCGATTTGAAAGCGGATGGCAAACAGCCGGAGCAGCTTGCCGCGCAGATCAACCAGGCTCTGAGCCAGGTCATCCGCACGCCTGAGGTGACGGTCATGGTGACCAACCCCGCCAGCGCGGAGTACCTGAACAGGATTCGAGTGACCGGCCAGGTGGGGTCACCTATCTCCGTACCCTACAAGCAGGGCATGACGGTGATGGATGTGGTGTTGCAGGCCGGAGGCGTTTCGGATTTCGGTGCCGCTCAGCGAACCATCCTGTTACGCGAAGTCGAGGGCGCCTACCGGGAATACCCGGTGGATCTGGATGCCATTCTCAATGACGGAAACATGGCAACCAACTACCGGTTGCAACCGGGCGATGTGATCAGCGTGCCCAAGAAGCGGTTGTTCAGAGGTGAGTTCTGATGGACCTTCGTTTCATCATTGACACGATAAAAGGTGTGAAACTTGAGCTGTATCGTTACCGCTTTCCGGCAACGATTATTTTTATTCTGGCGACCTCGGCTGTGCTCGTCCTTGGTTACCTAAGCCCGAAAACCTATACCTCCGAAGCCCTGTTACACGCTGACTCAACGAACATTCTGAAGCCATTGCTCAGCGGAAGCGCGGAGGTCACCTCCATCGAGCGGGTCAATGAAGCACGGGAAGTCATTCAAAGCCGGTCGTTGTTGGAACAGGTGGCATTGGATGCCAATCTTTTTGCCGGTGTGAACACCGATGAAGGTCGTAATGCCATCATCGCGGATTTGCGCCGGAACATCCGGTTGCGCGTGTCGGGCGGTAACTTTCTTGAGCTGAGTTATGCAAGCCCCAGCGCTGATCAATCCTTTAAGGTGGTCAGTGCCGTGCTAAGTCGGTTCCTGGAGAAGACGGTTCGGGACAAGCGGGCGGAAAGTCGAAACGCGTTCGAATTCATCGACTCCCAGGTACAGACCTACAAGCGGCAATTGGAAGATGCCGAAGCCGCTTTGAAGGAATTCAACGCTCAAAACCAGGACGGCACCGAATCCAGTGTTCAGGCGCGCATCGAGAACCTGCGCTCCAGTATTGAAGATTTGCGCCTGAAGATTCAGGGAACAGAATCGGAGGTTACGTTGACGCGGCAGCAGCTCAGTACGGAAACCCCCTTTCGCGAAGTCATGGTCAACCAGGGCCCGACGGATATAGACAACCGTTTGGTGGCCATGAGAGACCGCCTCGATGCGCTGCGTTTGCAATACCACGACAGCCATCCGGATATCGTGAATCTGCTTGCCCAGATAGACGAGCTGGAACAACAAAAGCGTCAGAGTGCCGTTAACCCAGGCGCGAACGTAGTTACAGAAAAAGTGGAAAACCCTATTTACGAAACATTAAGGCTAAAGCTGGCAAACGGAGAGACTGAACTTGAGGTTCAGCGCAAACGGTTGGCATCGCTTGAGCGTCTGCTGGAAGACGAGTATGCCCGCGCTGAGCGCGTTGCCGAAAACCAGGCGGAATTAAAAGAACTGACGCGGGACTATAGCGTTACCAAGGGCGTTTATGAAGATATGCTTCAGCGCAGGGAAAAAGCACGCCTGTCTATGAGCCTGGATGTTGAAGGTCAAGGTGTCAGATACCGAATTCAGGAGCCAGCGTCTTATCCCACCCGCTGGAATGAACTTCAACTTTATGAGGTAGGCGCGGCTGGCCCTGTGGTTGGGGTTGTTCTGGTTCTTGGATTGCTGACGTGCCTGGTGCTGTTTGATCAACGCGTTCGTTCAGACCGGGCGCTACTAACGCAGTTGCCGGAAGAAATTCCTTTACTGGCGACAGTGCCACACTACAGCAGTACCTTCGCAAGCCGCCTGTTGCGGTGGGACGTGGCGTTTCTCGGCATTGTCCTGGTGGTGTTTATGGCCGGTTACGCCGGTGTTCTGGTGTTCAGCCTGATGGGGATTCAACCCGAAAACCTCATTGAGCTGGTTAACAGTCGTCTTCCTTTGTCGGGGTGAAGCATGGATAACAGTAAACTGTACAATGCTCTGCTGAAAACCCAATCCCGGCTGGAACAGGAGGCCGCGGAAAAAGACAAAAAACCGGGCGAGCAGCCGCAGGCAGAACCAAAAATGTATGCGGAAAAGCCCAAGTGGTCTATTCCCGACAGCCTGGAGACCGGTCGGCAATCGCCGACGCTGTATGATTCCTCGGTCTCGCTGGACCTGATCTACAACCCTATTCCGTTCTCGAATGAACAGTTAAAGAAGCGGAAGATTATTTATCCGTCCATGGCCAACAAGGCCATTTTGAACGCCTATCGAGAACTGCGCATCAAGCTGCGCAACCGCGCGAAGGAAAGAAACTTTTCAGTTCTGTTGAGCTCCTTGTCCAACAAGGCGCCTTCCATTCGTACCTCGTTCAACCTGGCCGCCACCTTTGCCATGGATGCCGATACCTCCGCCTTGTTGGTCGACTGTAACCCCCACGCCCAGGATTTGGATGGGCTGGTGTCCGTGAAGTTTGACCGGGGCATTACCGATTTCGTCGCGGACCGGCACTTGAAAGTGGAAGACATTATTTATCCCAGCGGCGTTGACCGTCTCAGCGTGATACCGGCTGGCCATATTGCGGCTTCCGCCGTGGAATTGTTTTCTTCGGTACGCATGAGAGAGCTGATGGCCGAACTGAAAGGCCGTTACCCGGACCGCTGTATCGTCATCAATGCTCCCGCTTTTCGTCTCAGCACCGAGGCTCGAATCCTGGTTCGCTACGCAGACCAGACGGTTTTTACCGTGCCATTCGGGGAGGTCACGCCTGACGACATCGTTGAATCTGTAGATGGTCTGGGAACCGATAAATTTGCCGGCCTGATCTATCAGGAGTGATCGGGCTTGATACGTGAGCAAGGTAACTATGACCGAAGCACGATCAGTTCGACAATGGAAACTGCCGGGTGGTGAATGGGTAAAGGTTATTGGAAGTGCCTCTTTGCTGCTCATGGGGACTGCTTGGGGCGCCGAAAGATCAGTTAACCTGAATGTTTCGTTATTCAGTGATACCACCTACCAAAGTGACGATATCGCCAGTGATTGGAGTACGGGCCTGGGGGCAAGCACAGGTTTGGGTTTGGGGTATCAGTCGGGTTTGTCTTCATTGGGGTTGGCCTATCAGGTTTCCCTCAGCAAAAGCCTGGACGATGACGCCTCTCCCTCGACCCGTTTTTCGGGAAGCACGGAGTATCGTTACACGCCCTTGTCCGGCCGTTGGGATTTCAGCCTTGGGCATCTAGCCCAGAGTGTCAGTACCGAAGATAGTTTGACGATTGACCCGGATAGCTATAGCACTCAGCAAAGTGCGAACTCGAGTGTGGGTGTGAACTTCAGACCGGGCGCCTTGACCAGTGGACGCCTCGCGGTATCGGCGGGTGCCACCTTTTATGAGGATGACGATCTGAATGGACAGACCGCGACAGCTCGTCTCTCACTGAACCGGCAATTGAGTAAAGTATCTACGTTGAGTGCCTCCCTGGGGCGAACGCATAGCTGGCCTGCCTCGGGAGACGAAACGGATGTGGATTCCGGCCAGTTGGGGTATCAGCGCCGCCTGGAGGATGGCTCCTTGGGCGGAGCATTGGGGGCGGCCCGGGTGGACTATGGAGCCGCCGAAGCGGAAACCTTTACCGGCAACGCTTACCGGGCATGGCAGTCGGAAACGACCTCCACCCGTGTGGCTTATAGCCGGTCGGTTAGCAGTACCCTGTTATCGGCAACCGTGCCGGGTGAACTGCTCAACTCCGATCAGAACGATCCGCCGACCGAACAGGATTCCGTCGAAGACGAAGTCATAGAGTTTCAGTCGCTCAGTGTTCAGGATGCGGTCACTTTCAGTTATCAGTCGCAACGGTTGTGCAGCCGCTGCAGTATGTCGCTGTCTTCTCAACTGGCGCGCCGGGAGGATTTGAAGACGAACGAACTTTCCCATTCTTTGGGAGCCTCGTTGGGTGCCGGCCTGCAGATCAGTTCTCTGCAAAGCGCAGGGATGGGATATGAATGGAAAGCGGAAGCGGAATATATTGATGGGCCCGTAGAGTCTCAAAGCCATCGAGTGTCGTTGAATTGGCAGCGTCAGATGGCAGCCGAATGGCACCTTCGCGCCGCTTTAAGCCAAGCCTGGCTTGATGCCGACACCGACCAGGAGCGTTTTACGGCCAGACTGAGTTTAACCTATGGAATAAACTTGGCAGGTGAGTAAGTCTCATGTATCGAGGATGTATCCGCTTGTGTGGTCCTAGGGAGCCTCTGAACAATTCCCGTGGGGCTCTGGCTTTCCGAGGGACGGTGCCGCAAGGCGGACTCATGCCGGAATGTCTGGACCTTTCAAATGAGTCCAACGCAGTGGCACCGTTCCTCGGAAAGCCCCGGAGGG
>CBFGUW010000055.1:0-33173 GCA_965652395.1 uncultured Saccharospirillum sp.
AGCAGCTTTTTCCGGGTCCAGAAAATCCAATGCCTGGATATCATTCGAGAACCGGGTAGCCGCCGCACCTTTGCTCATACCCGCCAGCAAATCGCTGTATTCGTCGCTCATCATCGCGTTATAGACGCGATTGGTTAGGCCGTTTTTGTCCTTGATTTTATCAACGGCCTTTTCCATTAAACCATCGACACCCGAAGTAATGCTTTCATTTTCAAGCAACTCATTCAGCTTGGCGTCGATTTCCTCCTCTTTCAACAGGCCGTAAGTGCTCGCGCTGTCCATGACCACCGGATTGGGCAACATGTCCGTATTGTCGGCTCCGACACCTTTTTCGGTCCGGTTCGGGTAATAATAGAAACCACTGGTTAGAGCCGCCCTGGCCTGCATAAGCTCATAGTACTGCCTACGTGGGTCGGACAATTCGAGGCTGCTCCATTCGTCCTTCATGTACTGATTAAACAATTCACCTACCGATTTACCATCTTCGGTGGTTTCGGCGTTCATGAAATCGGTAGCGGCTGATTCAGGAACGTTTATATTGACATTGTTGTCATTCTGTCGGATTTCCATCCCCTCCACTTTGTTCTCCAGAACAGAGTATTTGAAGGGCGACACATGGGAGGATACGGCATAGGTTTCACCGCCATACTCATAGGTTATGGTTGTCGTATCCTGTCGTTTCACTTTTATACTGGTCGTAGGTGGGAGCTCATCGTTTTCTCCAACCGCCTTCCATCCGTTTTCTTCAGCCTTGGCTTCGAATTCCTCTTTATTTTTCGGTCCTTCTGGAACATCTTTATCGCTAATACCTTCATTTTTTGGCTTTGTCGATTTTGCAAACTTTGTTGCTCTCTCTTCCGGGCTGGTCTCTTCCGGCTGTGTAGAGGCTTTTATGGGGGACGTGCTAACGCGTGCCACTGTCATTGGATCTCTCCTGTCTTGTTGTTTTATGACGTGCCGACTGCAGGATAAAGTCACGCCACTGTATTTACCCGGCTGTTACCGGTTTCTCGATTAATTTCTGGTACATTCAAGTACTTACCGCCGCGAAGAAACATCAGGTTGCGTACCAAATGTATCTTTACGGTAAAGTGTCTCTACGGAACGGCTACAAGATTCCGGTTTTAACCAGAATATCCGCCACACCCTGGTAGGTATTTTCCGGAATCACATCGCCCACAGGCCTTCGCGCTACCTGATGGGCCAGTTCGGCGTCTACAACCAGTGGCAGCTTGAGCTGTCGGGCTTTCTCCATCGCTTCGTCGAAACCCTCGCCCTGAATTTTGGCGACAATAACGGGGGCCGGTGTTTGGCCTTTCACATAGCGCACACCGGTCAAGCGCCCATCCGGATCGCTTAAAATAACCGACGCATGCTGCAGACCGATCTTAACCGGTCCTCCCGCCAGAAGTTCCTTTCTCAGCCGACTCCGCTCCCGCTTCACCAAAGGGTCGCCATCCACATCTTTGGTTTCCCTTTTTTGCTCACTCGCGGTCATTTTCAGGTCACGTTTGAACAGCCACCGCTGAATCAGAACATCGACCATACCGACCGCCATGAACAGGATCAGCGATGTGATCACCAGTGGGATTATCAACGAGACAAAGGAGGCATAGACGCAACCCAGGCCGCAATAAGCGGACTCCATCAAAGACTGAAGACCCAATCGAAATACGATGACAAATGCCGTCCCCAGGATCAGTAACTTGACGACGGCTTTAATCAGCTCGGTAATACTTCGAACCGAGAATATCCGCTTGAATCCTTCCACCGGGTTGATGTGTTCAAACTTGGGCTTCACCGGCTCACCCGCGAAAATAAAGCCGTTCATTACCACTCCATTGGTTATAGCCACCGCGAATATCACCAACAGAAAGACCGGCACCATGGTTAACAAAAAGATCGACACCACGACGGACTGAACTCTTGGCCATAGGCTGTCGAAGTCTTGCACATAGATCTCACTGACAAGAAACATCAGCTCCCGCACTTTGATGGTGATGTCTTCGAGCATCAACATGACGTACAAGGTGCAAGCCAATACCACAACACCGGTAACCAGGTCCTGACTTCGCAGTACCTGGCCTTTCTCCCGTGCATCGCGGATTTTCTTGTCCGAAGCCGGTAACGTTTTCTCTTCGCTGGTCTCTTCGGCCATGCTTGATCTCGCCTTTAAGAAAGGGAGGCGGCAGTACCACCTCCCACGCTTTAGTGGTTACTGGGCGGAAGCCCTGGCCTGAACCAGGTGGGCGTACTCACCTGCGGAATGGTCCTGCCCCGGCGGAATCACATCAGCAGAACCGGCGTTCGGTCCGGCGTTATACATCACCAACGCTTTGCGAGAATCGCCTCCTGCCAGATCGAGCATTTGCTTGAGGTATTGGGTACCCAGGTCGATATTGGTGGCGGGGTCATAGAGATCGCCACCTCCCATGCCTTCAGCGGTGCTCGGCCGTACCTGCATAAGGCCGATACAACCGGACGGGGATACCGCATTCGGGTCAAAACCGGATTCCTGAGCAATAACCGCGCGAATCAGGGCCGGATCAACACCATGTTTTTCAGCGGCCTGCTGGATCAGATTGTCATAAGCCGACGGATCGCCCTTCACAGGAGTGCCACCGGTAATGGACTCCGGATCACTCAGGTCAACGTCCTCTCCTGGCAGGGGTTCTGCTCCGGAAGCAGCCTCAGGGTTGACGCCCATCTGAGAGAGTGTCGCGTTAGCCACATCTATCTCAGCCTGATAGTGTTTCTTGAGTGCCGGGTCGTCGGTTTGCTCCATGCGCCGCTGCCGATCAGCCTTGAAATCCAGCCATTCCTGCACGACCGGATCTTCGGAAGCCGAGGTTTGCATCGGTTGCTGCTCAGCCACGGGCTCCTGCTGAGCGGGCTGGGTTTCATGCGCCGGTGTCTCCTGTGGGGCTTCGGTGTCTGCGCTCTCGCCACCCAGTGCCTGCACAACCTGCTTAAGTTCCTCGACGACGGATTTCAGTTCGGCCATGACGTCACTGGTCCCGGCCGACGGGTTTTCCGCGTCCTCACCACCCGGCATTTTATTAATCAGCGAGTCCAGCTCATTGGTGAGTTCCGGCAGGCTCTCCCCTCCGGCGGCTTCCCCTTTGCCTGCGGCTGCGCCCTTGCTTTGCGCTCCGGCCTCACCGCCACCCAGTTGCGCTATGATTTGTTTCAGCAGCTCGATAATCGATTGCAGCTGTTGAGAGACCCCCTGATTTTGCCCGGCTCCGTCGCCAGGCTGCGATCCTACCGTTGGGCTCTGTTGTTGGGGGTTGGAATATTCTTCAGCCCGTTGCTGTGGTTGAGGTTGTTGATTTGGTGATTCCTGCGGTCTGTTTTGTGGCGATGGAATATCACTGCCATCGTTCTTAAGCTTGGCCAGAATGTCGCTTAATTGGCTGACCAGATCCCGTAGTTGAGTAACAACATCGCTCTGAGCGGGCCCTTCAGTTGGATTCGCACCGCAACCCCCTTCACTTTTCTGCGTATGCCGTCCCTGTTGCTGTGACTCCGGCGGCTGGTTTTCCCGGCTTTCCGTTGGGGTATGCCGGCCTTTACCCTCCGCACCGGCACCGCCATTGAGTTGAGCGATTATGTCTTTTAACTGCGCCACCACTTCTTTGAGCTGTGTGATCAGGCCATTCATTTCGGCTGTTTCCGACCCGACTCCCTCGGTGCCTTCCGCACGGTGCCCACCCCCACAACGCTGTGACTGCGTTACGTGGTTGTCAAAACTGCTCGACGAAAAAGAGTGAGTGTCCGGTTTGAATGCATTGACGTGGCTTACGGCCATGGTTATACCCTCCGATGATTAATGGTTATGAGTACCGCAGCCTATACGTCGTCCCGAGTGTCCTGGGGGACACCCTTTATTAGGCAATCTCTTGTTATTCATGTTGTTTACGGTCTTTGCCCGGCAGGGCTCCTTTTTCGGTGTTCCTGTTATCCATTGACGAAGTACGCTGAGAACGTACTGAACAAACCTTTTGCCTCACCAATCTCCGCCACCATGAACGGGATCAGAAAGGCGATGTAAACCACCATCATGACCGTGAACACCAGGTTCTTGATCGGTAATGACAGGTCGAACATGTGTATCTGCGGCGCCACCCTTGAGAGGTAGGCGAGCATGATGTCGGCAACCAGAATCGCGATCACGATGGGGGAAATCATCAGCACCCCTATGTACATAATCCGGTCCAACAGCTTCAGCACAAACAGCGCCCCGGTTTCATCGACCATGGGGGTAAAGCTTTGTACCGGCCAGAGTTGGTAACTGCCGTAGAGCCCTTCCATGATCAGGGTGAATCCACCCACCATGAAGTAGAGCGCGATCATGGCAACGGTCAGCAGTGTTGCCGTGACGCCCGCCTCGGTGGTACTGAGCGGATCGATCAGTTGCGACATCGTTGACCCGCGTTGCAGGTCAATGAATTCCCCTGCCACTTCGGCGGCCCAGAACGACACCCCGAAAACCAACCCAATTAACACTCCTATCAGCGTTTCCTTAATCAACAACCCGGCGAATAATAGAGCGTTGACTTCCGGTAACTCGGCCAGGTCGTTGAATACCAGTGGCGCGATGGGAATGGTGACCACCACCGCGACGGATGCCCGGATCATTCCCGTCAAACCAAGCCGGTTGAACGCCGGGGTGATAATGATCAACCCCAGCGCCCTCGATACCGCCACCCCATACGACATGATGTAGGGGTAAACGTATTCAAAAAATGCGGCCGCCAGATTGCTTAACATGAACGCTCCGTCACATCGTCCAGGCAACAAAGTTGTCGAGCATGTTACCGGTGAGCTTGGCCACCTGAATGGCCAGCATTGGTCCGGTTAAAATCAGGACCAACAGGACAGCCACCAACTTCACGGCCTGGGGCAGCGTCTGGTCCTGAATTTGCGTCAGAGCCTGCAACAGACCGACCGTCAAACCCACTATGATCGCTATGCCCAGCGCCGGTGCGGATAACAACAACACCGAGACCAGCGCGTTGTTCATGACAGTTAAAAATATATCGTCGGACATTCCGGCCTTCCTCTGTCAGATCGCATGGAATCAGGCCACGCCGTAGCTTAATATCAAGCCGTGCATCAAACGCGACCAACCGTCCACCGCGACAAAGAGAAAAATTTTCAGCGGTATCGAGATCAACGGCGGAGAGACCATCATCATGCCCATGGCCATCAAGACGTTGGAAACCACCAGGTCGATAACCAGGAATGGAATGTAAAGCAGGAAGCCAATTTCAAACGCCCGTGTCAGCTCCGAGCCGACAAAGGCCGGTATCAGAACCAATAAATCATCATGCTTCACATCCTGTTGAGTTTCCTGGGACCAGACATTTTGTGTCGCGTCCAAAAAGAAGGCACGTTCCTTCTCACTCGCAAACCGCGAGAGATGCCTTTTAACCGGTTCCTTTACCAAAGCGCCTGCCTGCAGAACGCCATCTATGCTTTCCATGTCCACCGTTTCGTTCTCGAACTGATGGATGATTTCTCCCACCAATGGGGTCGTGACGTAAACAGCGAGAATCAAAGCGATGCCGTACAACACCAGGTTGGGTGGAGTTTGTTGGATTCCCAACGCATTCCGGATCAGAAACAGCACAATCGAGATCTTCAGAAACCCTGTCATAGTCACAACCGCCAACGGAATCAGTCCGATGGTGGAGACAACCAGAATGATCTGAAGAATATTGGGTTCAAACTCATTCATTGATGTACAACTTCGTCAGTCTGACTCCAAGGCCATCGCCGACCTTGATCAATTCGCCCCGTGCGATTTTCCGGCCATTCATCACGACCTGCACAACTTCGTCCCTGTCACCCTTTATCTTCAGGATGCTGCCTTCGCCAAGTTGACGAACACTGTCCAGTGGCATTTCCAAGCGCCCAACTTCGCAAACCAGGCAAAGAGGTACGTCTTCCAGGCTGGTCGACTGATGGGTGTTGGGCAATTGGTTATCCATACTTACCTCCGGCAGTTGGCTGGATTCCGAAAAATGAAAATGTTCCGTTCCGATCAAAGTATCGTCGGGTGCTTGAGGCACTCTTGAAAACAATTGGGAGGTTATTTTGAATTGCCCCCCGTTAAGAGAACGCAGTGAGGCGGTGGCGCGTCCTTGAATCGCGACCCAATAATGGTCTGTCGAGTGCTGAAGCATGATGACGTCGTCTTTGGCGAGGTTGTCTATTTCATCCCGGTAGAGGATTTGCCACCCGGCCCTGATGGACACCATCAACGGCAAATTATTCGAGCTGCTTGACAATACCGAGCAGCTCGACTCGAAATGTGTGATGAGACGTTCAGACTCGGCAATGGGCATTTCCAGCCAGACCCGGGTTTGAAAGTCGTCCTCCTCACTGACGAGCAGAAATTCCAGATCGATGCGATTGAGGGGATCGACTGCATCCGTTTTCGGGCGAAATGTCAGGGGCAGACCACAGGCTTCTTCCACGCTTAGAATAAAGTCACTGAAACCCAGCTCAAGCAACAGCTGCTGTTGACATTCGGGGAGGCCATTTACTTCATCAATATTGTAATCCGCCGCAAGCACCCGCTCGATCAACCGGCCCGACAAAGAGGCCACGGCCAGGTGACCGCCACACCCGAAAGGGATTCTATAGGCCGTGTCGGGTGCGGACCCAAGGTTCGCCACGAGTCGGTAGGGTCTTCCGGCCATAACCACCCGGTAAGGTGTCAGTGGCTGACACCAACGGTTAATCACGGAGATGGATTGGGCGTTTACTTCCGGCAAATCCCTCAGAAAAGAGTCCGCACTCGGGCCTGTTCTTCTCGGAATATCCGGTTTCAATATCGCTTCAGCCAGATCTATCATTGGTTCGACACCTTCCTTCAATACTCGCCATCGGCTTCTTCCGCCAACAGCGTCGTTTTGATCCTGTTTTTGTGTTCCAGTCGGGACACAAGGGTTTTCAGCGCTTCCAGTTTTCGGCTTCTCTCCAGATATTGTTGTTCAGCGATGCCGGTACTGCGAAGATGGTTACGATGCTCGCTCCATACGGCTTCTTCCGCCGCCAGCATTCGTGATTTCTGCTGCTTGACCAGAGACATTCGTATGTCCATCTCCATCAGGTCGTAACGACCAAAACCGACCGTTTTCGTTGCTTCCACCTGTTCGGATTCTGCTTCAAGGAATTCCCTCCACAGGCGGCTTCTATCCGCCTCCATACCCCGAGCCTTGTTTTCCAGGGCGGCGACCTGTTGTCGCAGAACATTCAGCTCCATCGATGCACGCTCGAACCGAAGCTGTCTCAATGCCAGCAGTTTCTCCAGCTTCTTATGGGGAGCTTTCATGAGACGATATCCTTCATTTTGGCCAGGGTTGCCTCCAGTGTTTCAGGCCGGTCGAGCTCCTGTTTCAGGAAGGCTTCTATTTTTTCGTATCGGGAAATGGCGAAATCACTTTTCGGATCGCTGCCTTTTTTGTATTCACCCACCTGAACCAAGAGCTCCACTTCGGCATAACGTGCTAGGGCTTCCCGAATTTGTGAGGCTGTTCTGCGGTGCGCTTTTCCGACGACTTTGTCCATGAGCCGACTGCGGCTGCGCAGCACGTCGATCGCTGGAAAGTGGTCTCGTTGAGCAAGCTCGGCGCTGAGGTAAATGTGACCGTCAAGGATCGAGGTGGTTTCTTCGGCGACCGGGTCCAATTGGCCGTCACCTTCGGTTAATACGGTATAGAGCCCCGTGATCATGCCTTTATCCGACGGACCGGCCCGCTCCAGAAGGCGCGGCAAAGCAGCAAAGAAAGATGGAGGAAAACCACGGCGTGTGGGTGGCTCACCACTGGCCAAACCCATTTCACGCTGCGCCCTGGCGAAGCGGGTGATGCTGTCGACCAGTAACAACACTGTCTTCCCCTGGTCTCTGAAGTATTCCGCAATACTGGTGGCCACATAGGCGGCCTTGACGCGTTCCATGGCGGGCCGGTCGGAGGTGGCGACGACGGTGACGGTTTTCTTCCGGACTTCATCGTTGAGCTGAGTATCGACAAACTCCCGCACTTCCCTACCCCGCTCGCCGATGAGCCCCATGACAACGACGTCGGCCTCGGTGCCTTTTACGATTTCCGCGAGCAGGGAGGATTTGCCGGTACCGGGTTCGCCTAAAATCGCAACACGTTGCCCCTGGGCGATGGTAAGCAAACCGTCTATCGCTTTTACACCCAATTGCAACGGCTGGTGGATCAACGAACGACGAAAGGCATCGCAGGGTTCGTTGTGGATGGGATAGTAGTGGCAATCGTCTTCGCTTCGCTCGGCGAGATCGGGTCCGTCCAGAAAACGCCCAAGCGGACTGACAACACGCCCCAGCAGGTGATCGCCCACGGCCACTTTTAGTTCGCCGCCAGTGGCGATAACTTCCGCTCGGGTGGAAAGACCGTTGAGATCCCCCACTGGCATGAGAACGGCTTCTTCGCCTTCCACCCCGACCACTTCCGCAGGCAGGCGTCTGTCGCTCAAGGGGTCGCGCAGGTAGCACAATTCACCAATTCGGGCCTTAGGCAGGATCGCATACACCATGATGCCTTTTATGCGCTGTACCTTGCCGCGCATCTGCCGTAACTCCAGCGTCTGGACACGAGTGCGCAGAGAGGGGAGGACGGACGCGAGACGACCGTCGATGACGCCGTTCGGGTGCGTCTGGATGTTATTCATGGTCGCCATTCGTCGCCCTGCCCACACCTCGGGATAACACCTTTTCGATCTGTTTGAGCTGTCCATCCAGGCTGATATCCATGACCGCGACCGGACTGCTCAAAGTGGCTTGGCCTTTCGACAGCCGCTCATCCGCTTCCACTTTAACGGCGGGGTGGGTTTCCCGGGACAGGGCCTGTTCGATGCTTTCCGCTTCGGCTGCCGGTACGCTGAGCGTCACACATTGCTCGTTGCGAAATGCAGTTAACGCCTTACGCACCATCCGCTCGAGCCGGTCAACCTCATCGAATTCGTCGAGGATCTGACGCACCAGGTGCGTAACCAGATCGGCAATGTCGTTCTCCAACCCGGCCATGTAACGGTCGACCTTCATACCGGTTTCCACCAGCATTCGACAGGCGAGGTTGGCGCCTTCGTTGCGACCTTTCTCGCGGGCTTTGGCGACTTCTGCTTCGGCCCTTTCCAGAATGGCTCTGGCCTCGGCTTTTGCTTCGGCCAAAATATCGTGCCCTTCAAACCAAGCGCGGGCGTCTTCGGCTTTCAGTACGACCTGGGAAGGACGCCGGGGTAAATAATTAACCACTGACTCTGTCATCCTGTACCTCCATGAGTTCGTGTTTCGGCCACAGGGTAAAAGCCATGTGCCGCGCGATTTGCGCATGTGCCCGCGAGGAATCGGGCTGCGGGCCGGTGATTCTAGGTATCGAAAACCTAAGCTGCGCCCAGGCCCGGATATCCGGTTGCTGTTCCGCCAACCAGGATGCAAGACAAAGCCAACCGTCGGCCTCTACAGCCTCTTCAAGTTCATCCAATGTTTCCGGAGCTTTTAGAGCTACAGCCAGTGACCGATTACCAAGCGCGAGCTGATACAGCTCGGCTCCGAAACGATTGCGCAGCTCATTTACCTGACCGGAAACCACTACGGTTGAAAAGGCGTTAGCCCAATACACAGCACCGCATGCTTGAATCAGTTGATGGATGGAGGCGAGTGGAAACAGCATCACGGCGAGATCGGACTCGCTTGGCGTCTCCAATTTCGAAATGTCAGGTAGATCATGATGGTCCTTTATTAACTGTGTCAGCCGTGAATGGAAGCGCGGCAGATCGAGCAGATTCTGCAGGTGGCCTTCAGATATTCGAACAGGCTCGAAGCAGCGCTCGATCCAGCTTGGGTGAATCCACTCCACCGGCTGACGACGATAGTCATCCCACAGTTCCATCATTTCACTTATAGACATGGCCGAATGCGCTCCCCGATCAATGGTTGGACGTCCGTTCCAGTACGAAGGTTTCCGGTTGACGTTTGCGCCAATAGAAATAACCTCCCACGGCGCCGCCCAGTATCAATGCAAGAGCGACAGTGATGACCAATCGCTGCATTCGGGCTTTGCTCTCGGGTAACATCCAGAGCCCCATGAAAGAGACCAAAGTGGACTCTGTACTCTGGCTGACAACTTCCGCTTCCACCGGCACAATCGAAACCCGTTCGTATGACAAGCCGGAGATACTGTTGGCGACCAGGGTTTTGATTTTCGGAATCAGTTGTGAGATGTCCCTGCCCGGTTGATAGCGAATAAAAACAGAAGCGGAAGACGGCGTGACATTGCGTTTCAGCAAGTCGTTATCGGGCAGCACGACATGCACTCTGGCGGTCAGCACGCCGTCCACCTGGGAGACGGTATGCGAGAGTTCTTCACTGAGCGCATATATCATTTGCGCCCTTTCCTGCACCGGGGATGAGACCAGACCGTTACTCTGAAAGATGTCGCCCATGGTGGCGAATGATTCGCCCGGCAGTCCGGCGTCGTTCAGGATGCTGATGGCTTCGGCGAAACGGTCTTTCGAGACAACCAGATTAACGGTGCCGTCTTTTTGTATTTCCCGATCCACTGGAATGCCTTTTTGCATAAGTACGGCCGACATTCTGTTGGCTTCCCGTTGGTCGAGATGGGTGTACATATCTGTTTTACAGGCGGTAAGCAGTACCAGACACCCGATTATCAGAATCCATTTCATATCAGCCACCTTGGTTTCCCATCGTTGCATAATCCGCTGCCCTATCACTGCCCGCGGACCAGGGTGTTGGCGGCGCCGGATACCTGGGTGGCGCCGCGGACCACCATCTGGGTTTCGATGGAGTAGTCGAACATGAGGCTGAGTGACTGCACGACCTTGTCCAGATGTTGGTCCGCGAATTTTCCTCCGTTGCTGAAGCCGTTGGGTTTGACTTCGGTGGAGATGTAGTCGTTCCCTACGGAGAAGTGTTCACCGGTGATAACGGGGCTGCGGGTCTTGGCCTGGTGAGAGAAGTCTGTGGCCCGGTTTACGTAACCGTCGAGGTTGTGCATGACTTTGACGCCGAGGTCGTGCAGGCTGGTGGCGGGTGCGCCGCTTTTGGCCTGTGAGGCGACGTAGTCGAACAGGCTTTGGGTGGTTTCCTGCGGTTGGCTGGGTGTTAATGCCACTGCGCTGTTGGTTATCGCTGCCATAATGACTCCTGTTAGGTCAGATCCTGTCCGTTATCTATCCGGTTTATTCGTCGGACATGGCTTCTTTGAGTATGTCCATGAGTCGGGGCATGAGGATCATTTGTGCGCCGACGGTGATGGCGCCTTCGACCATCATGTCGCTGAATTGTTCGTCTGTGAGTCCGGTGCTGTTTTCGACGGCTTCGTCGAAGCTGGCTTCCGGGGTGGTGGCTGGTGTTGTGGTGTCCACTGGGGTAACTGCCATGGTCTTACCTCCTCGTTTGGTCTTTCTTTGTGGGTGGCCAGTTGGTTCTTTTGCCAGTGGCCGGGTTAGTGGTTGAAGCTACGTTTCTTGGAACGTGCTGTGCCATTGGTTCGCGCCTGGTGCCGGGTGTTCCCCTGTGGGGTCGGCGTGAATCCTTCCTTGGAGCCTAGGCCGCAGGAGATGAATCCCTTCCATGGGATTCACCCTTCGGGCTCGCTACGCTCATGCAAAAACGCTCCTGGCGTTTTAGTCCATGCTGCGGACTTCCCCACAGGGGAACACCCGGCACCCGGCGCTTGCCTTTCTGGTTGCTCCAACCTTCTTAATAAGACTGGACCTGGACATCTGTCCCTCTAAATATCCGTGTTGTCGTTCGTTCTGTTTTTGCCGATTGGACCGGTAAGCGACCAATAGCCTGACGGACCATGCTTAGGTATGGTTCCGGGCCTGTCACGACGATTCGCTGTGAAGAACCGTCATATAACAGGGAGACATTTCGTCCAGGTTTTTGAAACGCACCTATGGTTTTGCGGATGTCAGTTTCGGAATAACCCGAGGTGCTTATGCTCTCGCGCATCACGTTCTCGTTTGAATCGAAATGAATGCTTTTGTCGTTGACATACCACACCAGGTCCGTTGTCTCGCTCAAGGTGGTTAGAAATTCTCCCGCTGTTTTTTCAAAGATCTTTTCATCGATGTTTCCCTGAATGCTTTCACTCAATACAACTCGTACACCGAGATGTTCACCAAATTCCGTGAGGACGTCGCGGATACTCTGGTTCACCACCAAATAGGGGTAGGGACGTTCGTACCAATCCAAGCTGCCAGCGGAGGCGATGGGCATCCACGGGAACAGCAGCATCGTGCAGATGAGATGAATGGTCAGTCGATTCGTAACGGTCATGTCACCTCCCCTCTTTCATTCGTGTTGTCGCAGTTGTGCTCACAGGAATGCCATGCCGATATAACGGGCGCGCTGCTCGGGCTCGGTGATGTCACGTATGGCGATTGCCCGACGCAGTAATTCTTCATAGTCTTCGGTGGTTGGGCTGGATGGCAGTTGAGCGATTTCGTTTTCCCGTCCAGCCAGGACGTAAATCAACATCAGTTGGTTGGAGAACTGCACTTCGGTGCGTTCTTTCAGCACTGTTTTGATATCATTTATGGCTTCTTCGGTTTGGCCGTAAATGGCTTTGGTGAGTGCCCTGTTTACTGTGAGGCCTTTATGATCGGGTGCTTTGGTGAGGGCGTGGTTGAAGACGGTAATAGCGCTGTCCCGGCGGCCGGTCATGGTGAGGGCGATGCCCCAGCGGTTGTAGGCTTCGACGCTGTCTATCACGGGCGCGGAGGTTTGGTAGCGGCGTGCGGCGCTTTCAAATTCTCCGGTGAAGAGGTCGACGGTGGCGAGGCCGTAAAGGGCGTTGGTGTCTTCGGGGTTGTCGATGAGCAGGCGCTCGAATATCGTCCGCGCTGATTCAAAGTCGCGGTTATCAAGGTGTGCGTTTGCGGTTTGCCGCATGCGGTCGGCTTCCTGTTTTGAATAGAGGGAACCGTTCGCGCTTGGTGTGCTGGCACAGGCGCCTACCAATAGGAGCGTGGTAAGCAGTATGAGGAGATGGGATGCTCGATTCATGGTGTGCTCTCGTTACTGGCCTGACAGCGAATTCAAGTAGAGCTCCGCTGCGTCGGTGAGCGGATCGGAGAGGGCGTCGCCCATTTCCCGGCCGACCAGGAGGTCTCTTTTTCTGTCTACCATCATCATCAGGTTGATTTGATTGGCGCAACCAAAAGGCAAGTACTGTTCTTTGTTTATGTAGTTGAATGGCAGTGCGACTTCCACCGGCTCGGCACTGCAACGGGCCATTGAAATCACACCTCGCACACCATCATCCGTTTGCTGGCGGTGAACCTGATACAGGTCGTTTACCCGATACCGGTCTGGTGCGGATACGCAGGCGCTGAGCATGAAAGTGATCAGCCCGAGGGTGACGGTCAGCTTGTTGAAGCGGGTATTAGTCAACATAGAATCCGAACTCCGAGGCCAGACCTTGAGGCACGCCGTTGCGTGTTTCCTGTTCGCTGATGCCTTTCGGGGTATCGAGCGGCGAGGCACCCCCGTTTGAGGATGGGCGAACGAGGTAAGGTGTGATGAGGATGACCAGTTCCGTTTCGTTGCTTTGGAACCGTTGCGATTGAAACAGTTGGCCGAGAATGGGTATGGAACCCAGCCCCGGTATTTCGCGGGTGCCCTGGTCGCTGGTCCTTTGGAACAAACCGGCGATGGCGAAGGTCTGGCCGCTGCCTACTTCCACTTTGGTGTCGGCGCGTCTTACCTGAACCATGGGGACGTCGAAGTTGGACAGGCCGACAACGCTGGTTTGGGAAAGGCTGCTGACTTCGGGACGTACCCTCAGGGCGATTCGATCGTTTGGTAAAAGTGTGGGTGTGAATTCGAGTGAAACGCCGAAGGATTTGTATTCGATGCCGATGGCGTCGTTACTGACCGGAACGGGGATGGGCACTTCGCCACCGGCGAGAAAGCTAGCGGTCTGGCCACTCAAAGCGGTGATGTTGGGTTCGGCGAGTATTTCCAGTACGCCGCGCTCCTGCAAGGCGTTGATTTTGCTTTGCAGTGAGAGGTCACCCATGTCCATCGACCCGGTGAGGGTGTTTACCGCGTTGGCGGCGTGGTTTCCTGTGACCAGTTCGAATGAAAAGTCGCCACTGCTGGTGATGCCTTCCCAGTCTATGCCGTACTGTAATAATTTATCGCGCGAGAGTTCGGCGAAGCGAACACGGATGTTGATTTGCGGTGTACCCGGATAGGTATTCACGTAGGAGACATCGCCGCCCATCAAGGCGTGTTCGGTCGCGGTTCTGACGGTCAGGTTAACGCTGCCCTGCAGGTCGCCCCGAGCATCCAGGGCCAATAAATTGGTGCGGCCCGGTTGCTTGGCCAGTACATAAGCGACGCGGCTGGAGACCATGCGAATGTCTGCAATTTCGGTATCCGCGACGAACACCGAGTCGACACTGGTGGCAAAGCGGATGATCTGCCCTTCACCCTGCACTACGGCGAGTCGGCGTTCTTCGCCTGCGCCCAGTGTGACAACGGGTTCGGCGGCGGCCAAATCGCTGAGTAAACACAGGCAAATAAGAGCTATCGCCGCGTGTGCTTTCCCCGCGTTCATACTCAGCCATTTTTTCCGTAATTCGTGTCGCATTGCTTTACCTTCCAACCAAGCTGTGGTGTTCAATAGAGTCAGGCCATGACCGGGCTGCCACCCGGTTGGCGTCTGCTGTTGTTGTCTTGCTCCGGCGGTTCCATGCGAACAGTCCGCAGCGGTTGAATGCTGTATTCGCGCGTAACGTCGTGGTACGACAGCACTGGGAGCTCCAGGCTGTGACGCATAATGAGCTGGCGGATATAGCGACGCAGATCGGCTGATACCACAACTACCGGTTGGATGGTGCGACCGAGGCGGTCCTGTTCGTCGCCGAGTTGCGCGATCAAGGACGCGATCATGGCGCTGGGTAGCCCTGAGGGGTTCGAGGGGCTGTTGTTTTTCAACGCCTGACGCATGGATTCCTCGAACGGACGGGAGATCACATAAGCGGGAATCATTCCAGCCGAGTCGGCATGCTGATGGCAAATCTGGCGTGCGAGCGATGAGCGGGCGTGTTCACTCAGAACATGGATTTCCAACCCTTTCGGACCCCATTCGACAATGGCCTCGAGTATCGCTCTGAGGTTGCGGATGCTGATGTTTTCCTCCAGCAGCCGCTTGAAGACTTCAACGAGTTTTTGCAAGGAGGTGGACTTCAATGCTTCCCGAACCAGGTCCGGGTAATCAGCTTCCATTTGGTCGAGCAACTGGCGGCCTTCCTGGATGCCGAGGAAATCCGGTGCGTACTGCGACAGCACTTCCTTGATGGACTCGACCATTAATTGATCGGGCTTTTTGTAGTCGACATGCGCCTCGTCCAGCCTCTCTGCCTGGGTCTCACTCACCCATTTGGCCGGCGTGCTCTTCTTCGACGTTTTAATGTCGGCTTCCTCATAGGCGATGCCCAGCAGGTCAAGGTTGACGTCATCCTCTTCTATGGCGAGCTTTTCCGAGGGCAGCGAGAAAGTACTGACCGGTACCTCTTCGATGTCGATGGCATACTGTTCTTCTTCCAGAGTGTTATCGGCCACCAGTCCGATACTCGGGTAGGAGAATCCGAGCTCTTCGGTCAGGCTTTCTCTGACCGAGATCATTTTTTGCTCCAACAACGCCATAGACAGATGCCCGGCCAGTTTGTCGCCGACTCTTACCCGAATCCGCGCTTTCGTTGCATCAATCGGTTCGGACGGCGTGGGCTCGGGTTTGGCTTGATTGGTATTGGCTTTTTCGGCCTCGAGATATTCTCCTTCTGTGGCTTCGTCACCTTCGGACCGTTTCGACAGCCAGTAGGCGACACCACCAAGAAAGGCCGACAGAGAGATGAACACCAGAGAAGGAAAGCCGGGAATAAAGGCGACCAAAAACAAGGTGATCGAGGTTATTGCCAGGGCCTGAGTGTTGCGGCCGAACTGGCGGATCATTTCTGAACCCAGGTCGGTATTTTCATCGGTGGACACCCGGGTGACGACGATCCCGGCGGCGACGGCAATCAACAAGGCCGGAATTTGCGCGATCAAACCATCACCCACGGTCAGTAGAGAGAAAGTCTCCACGGCGGTGCCGAAGTCCATACCATGACTGAACATGCCCACCATCAAGCCGCCGAAGAGGTTAATGAAGAGGATGACGATACCGGCGATGGCATCCCCTTTAACAAATTTCATTGCCCCATCCATAGCACCATACAACTGGCTTTCTTTCTCCAGCGTGGCCCGGCGACGGGCGCCTTCCTCGGGTTCGATGTTGCCGTTTCTGAGATCGTTGTCGATGCTCATCTGTTTCCCCGGCATGGCATCCAGGGTGAACCGGGCGGCGACTTCCGCTACCCGTTCGGAGCCCTTGGTAATGACCAGAAACTGTGAAACAGTGATGATCAGAAAGACCACCAAACCGATGACTACCTGGCCGGAGATTACAAACTCGCCAAAGGCGGTAACGAGTTGCCCGGCATCCGCATCCCTTAAAATCAGCCTTGTCGTGCTAATGGAGATCGCCAGGCGGAACAATGTGCTCATGAGGATAACCGGCGGCAAAGCGGAAAACTCCACCGATCGCGAGACATAAAAAGCCATGATGATGATGAGGATACTGAACGCGATGTTGGTCCCGATCAGCGTATCCACCAGTGCGGTCGGCAACGGTATGATCATCATAACGATGGCAAGCATCAGGAAAGCGGCGATGACCACGTCACTGCGCTTCGACGCCAAACCGGCCATCTTGTTGAGCACTGTCATATTCATCTGTACCGTCCTAGTCCGATGTTCTCGACACGTATTGGTTGAATACGGCTTTCGCGTCCGCTTTCGAACCCTGCAGCCAGAGTGCGTGGCTTCGCATTAAATCGTGTATGGGCAGATCGCCTTCCAGCTGCGACAGCCGGTCTATTGCCTTCATGGCCCGTTGACCGTCCTGAACCTTCAGGAAGATGGCAGCGAGGGTGCGCAACACGGCTTTGTTGTCCGGCGCTAGCTGTATGGCCACCAGCAAACACGCCATGCTTTGTTTGAAGTTGCCTGCCCGGGAGTAAAGACCGCCACGGACATGGAGCCAGCGCACCACTTTGAAGTCATAACGGTTCATAGGGTTCCGTGTTCCGCATGAGGTTTAATTCAATGTCCCTGAACTGGTCCAGCTCATCCTGGAAAAGCCGCAGGGTCAATTCAGTCATCAGTTCATCCTGGTCGAGCCCGGGAATAACAACATCGATCAGATACTCCAATACCTCGATGGAGCTCTGGGGTGTCATCAGGGACCCTTCATCCGCAGGAAAGGTGGCGATCTCATCGATCAGCTTGCGCAGCGACTTTTTCGACTTAAGCCGTCTCGATTTCGCAAGCGATTCAAAGGTTTCCTTCGCCTGATCAACGGATGTCGGCGCTGCTCTTTCCGCACCCTCCGGCCGTTGCGATCCGGATTTCGATATGTCCAACAGTCGGTTTTTTTCTACTTTCATAGCGCGCCTTCCTGAGCAAGCGGAGAGAGGTTTACAAAGTCAGCCGGTACCTCTCGCCACGACGGCTTAAAACAACTTGCTCGGGAGTTATGTCGTCCAATACCCAGCCACCTTTTAACTCGTCACCCGGAAAAATCCGGCTGCCGTCGCGACTGACGATGTGAGGGTCTTCCCCCAGCCATAAGGCTTTGATTTGAAGGTCCGGTTTGGGCATGTCGGGCAAAACGGTAATATTCTCCTGCAAGGTGTGACTCGTGCCGAAGCCTTGGTCAAACCACTCCCGGACCTGCTGCCACTGATCTTGTTCAGAAGGGTGGATCCTGCCTTCAACACGAATCAGGCTGTCTTTCCCGCTGACATTCAGGTGTGACAAGGAAGCATTTGAAAGCTGATCTTCAATCAACAACTTTACGTCTGGCTCCTGGGCTGAAGTGCTTGGCGTAGTCAGGTGTTCCGCAACTTCACTCAATTTCATACTGGCCGGTTTAACCAAAGGCTGAGCGACCTGGTTCGCTTCACTCACGCCAACCAGGGGCACAATGAAAACTGAGACGAGCACCAGTGCGAGTGCCATCAGCGGGGTCACTTTCAACAATCGTCGTGAAACTTTCGCAGGCGGAGCCAACTTGCCGGGATAGCCTACTCGGAGAGTGGAACTACCGGCGTTGACTTCGATCGGAAGACGACAGCGATAACCGGTCCCTTTGATGACCGTGGCATGATTGACGTTGATATCCGCCCCAACCGCTTCCACCGATGCTCGATTGCCATGGATGGAAAAACGATAATGAAGGTCGACCACTTCCCGGTCGCCCAAGGAAATATCACATGCCAGCCCTGAACCGACGGTGACTCTGCCGGATTCGTTGGCAAGCTGATCCAATGCGACCATTGCTCCGGAATGGAATCCTTCGGTTACTGCTATGACGGGCACACGCCTTTCTGTATGAAGCTTGAGCTGGGAGCTGGCCATAGTGAGATTCCACCCTGGTTGTAATCTTTCTGTTTTCAAACTTGAGAGGATTGGGCGGAGCAAAGCTCCACCCATTCGCCTTAGTTCTGAGGACGCTGCTTGGTGGCATCGAGCTCAGTTTTCTTTTCCGTGGTGATTTCAGTGATCTTTGCTGACTTCTCAATCGCGCGATCGAAGGTTGCTTCCATCTTGGCGATAGCAGCGTCAGAGCCAGAACCTGAAGTAGCGGGTGCAGTTGCAGCCATTGTCGTCATCTCCAATTTTAGTGGTTTGGTTAGTTCATTTACTTGTTTTGATGCCAGACTGCTCTTTTCGGTTTTACCCAAAAAGCTGACACAGCTTCCCTATACACTTTTTAAAATTTAAAAAGCGTTATCAGGAATTTGGTTTAAGGAAGCCTTAGGCTTCCAGTAGAAATCTAACGTATTTCTTTTTCAATTAGGTTACGAAAATTAGAATTATCTATTTCTTCATATATTCGAAACCTTAAAAAAGGCGCACCAATCCAACACGGCAATACTTAATACTGCCGGGGTTACCGAACATTTCAAAAGACATTACTAAAAGCCCTAACCGCTTGTTTATAAACGGAACTCCCCCAAGAACAGTAAGCTTAAAGAACGACGAAATCAGATCTTCTTTCTGTCCCCATCAAGAAAAAAATACAGCAGGTACTTTTTCCAGGAACAGCCGGAACTGACAGCAAGGTCGCCAAAAAAGCTTCTGTAGTTGGATAAGTTTGTCGGCCGTATTAGTTTTGTGGTCTCTGCTTGGTTGCGTCCAATTCAGTTTTCTTCTCGGTAGTGATCTCCGTAATCTTCGCAGATTTCTCGATCGCCCGATCGAACGTCGCTTCCATTTTCGCAATGGCGTCGTCCGCTCCCGAGGCCTCTTCGGCTGGACTGCTTCCAACAGGTGTGTTGGTGGTGGTTTGAGGTTGGGTAGTGGTAGTGCTGGAATATCCGCAACTGTATGTCATAGCCCTGTCTCCATGATTTCCGTTTTTTTTATTTATATTGCGCGGCCGATAACATGAACCGACCTTAGCTACGTCCTGTGTACTACGCTCATCACATGGAACGGCTTTCATGGTATGTCAGGATATATTGCATTCGCAACCGTGCGAGGAAGGCGGGTCTCTTCCGTTCTATCGTTTTTTGCTATCGGTTTTTTCTCACCCAGACGTTTTTCGGAAAGAAACAAAATAGTACGCTTCGCGACAAAACTTTTACAGTCGAGGCACCTGACTCTGCAAGAATTCGAGACGAAAGTCTCACAGAGTTTAATTTTTGATCAGAAAAAATGAGCAAATAAATACAGACCGATAGTTTCAAAAAAACCCGCATTTAAACGATTAAGTTTTCAAGTACAGAGACAAGCGTGTCTCAGGAATGAAAAAGGGAGCGTATTATTTTTCCCCAACAAACTTCAAAAACCGTGAGCTAAGTCACAAAAAATATTTGATGTCATCGGAGAAAGTCAATCGAGGGAGTATGAGGAAGGAGAGAAACGGCTGGAACTCTACTACTAAAGTTTTAAGTGGGTAAATACTTTCATGAAAAAAATATGTCATCGGCGAGCGAAGACCGTTCCAAAGGTCAGTCCACTCAATTCCGATGACCCTTGCATGGCCACTTCCAGAGGGTTAATGCGGCTCATCCCTGAATACCCCTTGGCTCTCTTCTACTTTTCACCTTCAAAATAATCGGCCGCCTGAGACATCCGTGCGATGTGCCTGAACGAAGGTTTCTTGCCCGGCTCGCCAGCCATGGCGAGCATCTTGTCCGAATCCGGGTATTCGCAAATGTCGGCGGTTTCCGTTGTTCCGAGGCAGAAATATTTCAGGTCCCGGTTACTGGTGTTGATGATCTGATGCGCCACCTCACGCCCACCGGGCGGGCAGGCGATCACGTCGAACGCCTTGATCGGGTACTCTTCATCACCAAAACGGAGGGTGCCGTTGCCTTCGAGGATCAGGAACATTTCCTCGGCGACATGATGATTATGAAAAGGGCACACTCTTTTGCCCGGAGGCACAATGGTGATGCTGTACCCCAGTTTCCTGGCTCCAATTTTTTCGCTAATGGCGGCATATCGCTCCTGATACGGACCTTCATCGGTCTCCTCGAACTCGGTGATCTCGGTAAGATTCAAAAAGGGCTTCATGTCGGCTTCTCCTCTTTCAATGCACTAACAGTAGACCGGCCCCGTTCAGTTGCCCAATAATGCGGTCACCCTTCCACGATGATTTTAGCTAAGCTATTAAAGCAACAATATTGATAGATAAGGACAATACACAAGATGATCATATTACCCGGCATCGATAATTCCGGACCGGAACATTGGCAAACCCATTGGGAAATATCTGACGACCGCTTTGTTCGTTTTGCCCCCAGCAGTTGGGTGGAGCCCGATCTTCGGGATTGGCTGGGGGCGTTGGACCGTTGTGTCGCCGCCCAATCCGAACCGCCGGTTCTGGTTGCGCACAGTTTGTCCTGCCTGCTGGTTGCCGATTATCTCGCTCTTTACGCCCGGGCCATCGCCGGTGCTTTTCTGGTCGCCGTTCCGGACCCGAAAGGCCCGGCTTTCCCAAAGGCGGCGGCGTCCTTTACCAATATCAGCCAGGCGCCCTTTCGTTGTCCCGCCATGGTCATCGCCAGCATCGACGACCCCTATGCACAAATCGACTATTCCGAACGGATGGCCCAGCACTGGGGGGCGGAGTTCGTGAATATCGGCGCGCTGGGCCACATCAACGATTTGCGTGACTGGCCGGAAGGCATGAGCCTGTTGCAACGTTTTATTCGCAAACTCTGAAGCCATAGCCTCTGAAGGCTTCCCAGGAAGCGTTCAGATTGCCTCTCTTCGATAGGCTCCGGGCGGTACACCATACTTCTTTTTGAACGCCCGGATAAACCCGCTTTCCGACTCAAACCCGCATGAGCTGACGACCTGTTTGATCGGTCGTTGGTGTATGAGCATACGAACGGCCTGTTCCATGCGGTATTGAACCAGCACCTGGTGCGGTGTACGCCCCAGCCGGTCCCGAAAGAGGTTGTGCAAATGGGATTCGCTGACATGCGCCGCACGGGCAATATCGCCAACGTTGATCGAGCCGTGATAGTGCTCGGAAATGAAACTCAGGGCACGATGCAGCACCCGGTCAGGCAGTGTCCGTTCGGTACTGATGGGTTGGGCGTGTACCTTGCAGCAACCGTATAGATAGCGGCAAAAATCGACCGATGGTTCCGGGTTGCGGGCAAAATAACTGAGGGCGTCCTCGCAGAACTGGCGGGCGCTGATGACGCCGTCCCAATAGGACAGCCTCGGCGGCGTGGCCACCCGGCCGGGCTCGATCTCGAACGCGAGGATGACACATTCGTAGTCGTCCGAACGGGCGTTGCTGAAAATAGTCCGCTCACCGCTTCGATGCCAGATCAGATGACCCGGCCCCACGGAGCGGTACTCACCATCGACCAGGCAAATAGCCTGACCATCCAGCACCAATTCGAGTTCCTCCCGGCCTTCTTGAATGATCCGGGATTGATAACGGTGGCCATAGGTGCCGAAATGCATCAAGGCCGCCAGGGCTTTCACATGATTCATCCGCGAAACCTCGGTTGTTGTTATTGTGAAGTTCGCTGATATGCAACCTGAATTGCCTCTCTATCGGAGGCTTTGGCTGCAGTCTACCTTAGAAAAAAACCAAATGAAAGCGCTTACAACAGTCCAATGGACACAAAAAAGACCGGGAAGCCCCTGAGGGGCGACCCGGCCATAGGAGGCAACCCTTGCGCTTAGTCTGCGAGGATCCGCAGATTGTCCACTTGGAAGTGAACGTTATTATGATCGCTGTCCCAAACCGGCAGGAGTTCCAGTACGGAGGTCACTTCGGACCAGGTAAAGTCCGGATAATCGGCAAAGGCGATCTCATTGGTCACCCAACTGCCGACCGTGTAGTTCAGGGTGACATCACCGGTTGTACACTCGGCGTTGCTGCTGCACACCATCTTGCCGACGATGCCGGTGGCGTTGGCCAGATCCACCACTTTCAGGTCGAACTGGACACGGCCGGTTGAAGCCAGGCCGGACATATCCAAGGCTTCCGCCGTCTGGAAGTGCACTACACCCTTATGGTCAACCAGATTGCCATACTGAGCATCGACCACTGTGCTGCTGCCGTCGTCGAAAGCGGCATCCACAGTGACATAGGACGGGTTCTCGGCCCAGTCATTGGTGTTGGCCGCCCAGACGCCTGGCTGTTTGAACAGGTCGCTGTCGGCGATGGCGTCGATATAAACGTCAGTGGTGGCATCGACTACCGGCGCCGGTTCAGTTGGTGAGATTGACTCACAATCCGGTGTTTCACCGGCGGTCCAGGGTACCCAGCGAACGTCCTCGATGGAGAGGTCCAGAGTATCGTCGGTATAGAGCAGGAAGGGCGTATTCACGTTGGTGATATCCAGACCGGTATTGGTCAGGCACTGCAACGGCACGCTGACTTCAGCCCATTCCCCTATCGTCAGTTCATTGAAAACGCTGGCAATGTTGATCTCGCCGTAGCACGGGTAGATGCAGTGCGCGCTCAGGTTAACCAGACTGGAAGCTGGAGCTTCATTCAGCTTGGCGCGGAATACGATTGAGGTCTCGGAATTGGCGTAGGGCGACAGGTCGGTCCCGACGTTCGGATCGGTATTCTGACTATAGACCTGCCCGGTGGCAGCCCAGACAATGTTTTTGGCACTGAACTGAACCTGGCCGTCTTCCGTGGTCACAGTGATTTCGTTCCCTGGCAGAGTGGTGGAAGCTGCCGGGTCAACGCTTACATCGGTACCACTCCAATTGCTAGGGCCACCGATACGCATGACGTAACCACCCTGATTGGAACCACTGGTGAATATCTCCAACGGCTCGTCGGTGGTGCCAGCATCCGTGACATCCGGTGCGGCGCAGCCCTTGTCGGAACGATCTTCAGCCAGAGTCGACAGTGCGCCGTCGTCCGCTGTGGTCAGACCGAAACCATAAGGGAAAAGTGCGGTTTCACCATCACCCCGGTTCAATGGCACCTGGCAGTCGGTCGCGGGCCAGCTGTAGGAGAGCTTGCCGGTAAACTCATAATCACCGAACAGCACATCGGCCACACCGGCGCCTTCCGTGCCCGGCAGCCAGGCCGCTACAAAAGCGTCGGAATCGTTCAGTTCAGGGTTCATCCACAGCGGGCGGCCGCCGACATACAGGGTCACAATGGGCACGCCCGGGGCATTGGTTTGCAGCTCTTCCAGCAGGTCGGACTGGCTGGAATAGTGCTCTTCAAACGCCAGGGTATCGAACTTGCCCAGGTCGCCCACGCCTTCGGCATAAGGCGTTTCACCGATCACCGCGACAATGACGTCGTAGGTATCGTCGGCCTGGCTGCCGTCTTCACTCAAATCCACCGTGCCGGACGCCGCCGCCTCGACAATACCGTCGAAAATGCTGTCAGAATTCGGGAAGTCAGCGTTGGTGTTACCCGTGCCCTGCCAAGTCAGTGTCCAGCCACCGGTCTGGTTGGTCAGGTTGTTGGCGGAAGGGCCTGCCACGAGGATTTTGGCATCTTTGGCCAGCGGCAGTACGCTGTTTTCGTTCTTCAACAATACCAGAGATTCACGCACCGCTTCGCGGGCCAGGGCACGCATCTCGGCTGACGCCAATTGAGAATCGTCACCGGCATCGGTGCGCTCGCTCGGCTTGGGCTTATCGAACAAGCCGGCGCGCAGCTTGACGCGCAGAATGCGGCGCACAGCGTCGTCGATCCGACTCATGGCGATATCGCCGTCGTTCACAGACTGAATGGTGTTGGTGATGAAGGCTTGCCAGTCATCCGGCACCATGATCATGTCAATACCGGCATTGATAGCCTGCGGGCAGTCGGCGTTGGTGCAACCGGTGACCTGGCCGATGCCGTTCCAGTCGGAGACGATGAAACCATCGAAATTCATCTTGGTTTTCAGCACGTCGGTCATCAGGTATTCATGACCGTGCAGTTTCTCGCCTTTCCAGCTGTTGAAGCTGGCCATCACGGTTTGCACACCAGCGGTGATGGATGAGTAATAACCCTGGCCGTGAATGTTGATCAGGTCACTTTCGCTGGCCAGGTTGTCACCCTGGTCGTCACCGATATCGGTGCCGCCGTCGCCAATGTAGTGTTTGGCGGTCGCGACCACCTGATCATCGGAGAAATCGCCCTGCAGGCCTTCCACCATGGCACCGCCATAGTTGAAGACGATCTCACCGTCTTCCGAATAGCCTTCATAGGTGCGGCCCCAGCGATCGTCCCGTACAACGGCGAGGGTGGGGGCAAAGGTCCAGTCGATACCGGTCACGGCCACCTGCTTGGCGGTGGCGTCGCCGATTCGACGAATCAGATCCGCATCGTTGGCGGCACCGAGCCCGATGTTGTGCGGGAATATGGTGGCGCCATGAACGTTACTGTGGCCATGTACGGCGTCCGTACCCCAGATCAATGGGATGGCGGCATTGCCGTCATCGGTGTTCATCGAGGCTTCCCAATATTGGTCGGCCAGGGCAACCCAGTCGGCCGCCGTCGCGTATTTATCGTTACCGGGCCAGGAGCCGCCGCCGTTGAGCACGGAGCCCAAGTGGTAGTCGATCACGTCCTGGGCAGAGACATTCTTGATTTCCGGCTGAACCATCTGCCCGATTTTTTCTTCGAGCGACATGTTCATGATCAGCGTATCAATTTGCGCTTCGATGTTCGGGTCGATATCTATGGCGCTGTCGAGACTGGGCCAATCGGTTCGGTCGGTACGGTAACTGAGCGTTTCGGGCGTGTTGCCGCCGCCGTTGTTATCGTTGTCGTCATCCGTAGCATTGTCGGCCACGCAGCCGGTAAGAACCGCCAGCGCCGCAGCCGTCAGCAGAGGGGCATGGAGCTTCATCTTTGTCATCCCAACTTCTTGTTGTTGTGGATGGCAGAGAATGAAGGGAGTCGGCAACCCGCTAAAGCGGGCTGGAGAATTGGTCAGTAAATGGCGAGTTTATGTCAATGGGGCTGGCGTTTTTGCCACAGGACCAAACCAACGGACATGATCGCCCCCACAACCATCACACCCAATAAACTCCTCGGATCATGCTGATAGAAAATAGCCGTTAAAGTGGCTCCGAGTGTGCCAAGCCCCATTTGAACAGTGCCCAGTAAGGAGGCACCGAAACCGGCGATATCGGGTATGGGGTCGAGGGTGATGGCTGATGCGTTGGCGAAGATCAACCCCATGCCGCAGAGATAGGTGACAATCGTCGCGCCCATCAGTAAAAGAGGAAGAAAGCCCCGTTCATGCAATAAATACAGCGCCAACATACCGATCAGGACACTCAGAAAATAAAATATGGCACCCCAACGAATCAGTTGGATTTTTTCAAAATGCCGAACCAAAAGCCGCCCGGTTTGGGCGCTGGCCATATAAAAGGCGACGGCAAAGGCGAAGCCCCACCCGACAATGCCCGGCGAAAAGCCGTAGTAATCAACCAACACGGAGCCGAGTCCGGTCGCGATGGAAAAATAGGCAAAGAAGGTGGCGCCGACCAGTAAGGTCCCCCACACGCTCTGAGGTGTTTCGAGAAAGCGTTTCAGGCTGGATTTGGATTGCGCCCAGAGGTTCAGATCGCGCCGTGGCGTGTGAGTTACGGGCAGATGGCGCATCATCATGATGATCACCAGGACACCTACCAGGACGTTGAGGATGAGCGGGGCCTGCCAGCCAAACAACATGACCAGGACCGTGCCGAAGATAGGCGCGACCATAGCACCGGCAGCGAGCGCGGTGACCAATATGGCCATGATGTGTGCGAGCCTGATGCCGCTGTGGGTGTCTCGCGCTATGGCTCGTGCAAGAACCGGCCCGACGGTGCCTGCCAACCCTTGTAGGAAACGGGCGATCAGCAAGGTCTCAATATTTGGGGCGAGTACGGTGACAAGCGAAGCCAAAGTAAAGAGAATCATGCCGGTGTAAAGTACGGGCAGCCGACCAAAGCGATCGGCCGCCAAGCCCACCGGGATCTGCCCGAGGGCGTAGCCGCCCAGATATAAACCGATACTTAATTGCCCTAGCCCGGGGTCGGCCTGGTAGGCGTCGATCATCAAGGGGATGGCGGGGATCAGGCTGTCGATGGCGATAACAGAAAGGCTGATTACCAGTACGAGTGTCCAGTAAAAAGCGCGGTTGGGTTCGGACATACAGCTCCACTGAGCAAGGTGATTCGGGCTGCCCAGTCTAATGCCTGCGGCCGATGATGCGGCGCAACACAGCGTACTAAGAGTGAGACATCGGCAGAGGTAGACTCCAGGTTTGCCGCATTGCCAATGGATAGAGGTGGCAGTGGCCCGCGCCCGGTGCCGGGTGTGCTTCCCCGGGGTCGGCGTGTATCCATCCATGGAGCCTAGATGGCAGCATCCATGCTGCCAACTACCCCGGGGAAGCACACCCGACACCAAGCGCTTTTTCAGCGGCGAGTATAAAGACCCTTTAGTCAGAGGAGCTTGGATGAATAAGACACTGAAAGAAACCCAACCGATAGGGCTGGGATGCATGAATCTGTCGCACGCCTATGGGGTTAAGCCACGCGAAGAGGATGCCATTCGCTTACTGAACGAAGCGTTGGATTCAGGTTACGACCACTTGGACACGGCGGCGCTTTATGGGTTCGGGCATAACGAATCATTACTGGGCAAAGCGGTTAGGCACCGGAGGAAAGAATTTTTCCTGGCCAGTAAATGCGGAATGTTCCGCGACGAAAACGGGCAACGCAGCATCAACGGTCGACCGGAAGTGATTCGCCGAACTTGCGATGAGGCATTGCGTCGGTTGAAGACCGAGGTAATTGACCTTTATTACCTGCATCGGTGGGACAAGACTATTCCGATAGAAGAAAGCGTGGGCGCCATGGGGGATCTGGTGGCCGAGGGGAAAGTCCGCTTTCTGGGTTTATCGGAAGTGTCGGCCAATACCTTGAAGAAGGCGTATCGGGAACATTGCATTACTGCAGTGCAGACGGAATATTCTTTATGGAGTCGCAACGCTGAAATTGCCGTGCTCAAAGCCTGCGAGGAACTCGGGATCTCCTTCGTGGCGTTCAGCCCGCTGGCTCGGGGTTTTCTGAGCGGTGAACTGACGGATTTGAGCCGACTGCCGGAGAACGATATTCGGCTGAAAATGCCGCGTTTTTCCAGTGAACATTATGCGAAGAATCTGGCGTTGCTGACTCCCCTGAAAACGCTGGCGAGGGAGTGGGATATTACTCCCGCTCAACTTGCGCTGGCCTGGGTGCTGCATCGGGCCCCCGGTATAATCGCCATTCCCGGCACCACCAACCTCAGGCACCTGCGGGATAATTTTGCCAGCCAACAAATCAAGCTGACCGAGGAGGTGATCCAGCAGTTGGACGAGGCCATTAACGAAAAAACCGTTCATGGCCCGCGTTATGGAAAAGCCACTCTGGCGGAAATCGATACGGAAGAATTCAATTGAATAAAGTGCCACCGAATCTCTGAAAAATTTCCGTCGATTACCTCATGACTGTGCTGGTAACTGTTTGCTTTGCGCGACCCGCTGGAAGTAAGTTGCCAGCGTTTTGCTGGCGGGTATCAGCGGGCTTTCACGACGGTGAATAATGTACAGCGGGTATTCGGGAATAGGCTCTTTAACCGGCACCTGAGCCAGCAGATTGCGGTACTGGGGTTGTTCGGTCAGTTTTGCGGGCAATAGCGCGACGGCATCGGAATCGAACAGGAATGCCAGGGTGCTGGTCAGGGAGTAACATTCCATTTTCGGCAAGGGTGCCTGTAACCCGGCCTGATGAAAAATCTTGACCACCAAAGGGCTGATGTTGGCCCCGGCGCCTACGTGTATCCAGTGAGCGTCGTCCAGTTCCGCCAGGCTGGTGCAGTGTCGGTATTGGCTGGCGGCGCTGGTCACTACGGCCATTTTCATCCGCTCGATTTCCTCGACAATGAATTCCGACTCCGGCAACGGCTCCCATAGGGGACAGATCGCAAAGTCGATACTGCCAGCGCGCAGTTTTTCCACGGCCAGTGCTTGGAGCCCTTCGTGTATGTCTAGCCTGACGTTGGGGCAGTCCCGTTGAAAAAGCCTCACCGTTTTGGCGACCAGGTCCACCGTTGAGGACGGCGCCACCGAGATGCGCACCACCCCTTCCAACTGCCCCCGCAACTGTTTCATTTCATCCAGCGCCCGACCGGTTTCATTGAGAATGGCCCGGGCTCTGATTTCGAAGGCCTCGCTATAGCGGGTCAGGTCGATGCCCTTGGCACTGCGGACGATCAGCGGTACACCCAGTTCGGTTTCCAACTGCCGGATCTTCTTCGAAAGACCGGGCTGGGACTGGTTCAACTGCTTGGCGGCGGCTCGAATACTGCCGGTTTCCACGGTTGCCATAAAGGCTTCGATCAGGTCCAGCTTCATTGGGTGCTCTCAGCCAGGGTATAACCAAAGGTTATCATGCCAACGTTTTTGACATCTACTGCAATAGGGTCGCCGGTGCTAATTTCTCTTCATCCATCGTCGTCAGGCGGTATTACAAGAACAAAACAGTCCGGGCGCTGAACAGCCTCCATGCCCGGCTTGGAGAATACCATGACTGATTCATCGAAGACCCAGGTCGCTATAATCGGCGGCGGACCGGCGGGCATGCTGCTGTCCATATTACTGCATCGGGAAGGTATCGATTCCGTTGTTATCGAGCGGGCGAGCCGTGATCATGTTCTGTCGCGCATCCGCGCCGGGGTGTTGGAATGGAGCGCAGTGGAGTTGCTTCGCCGGGCCGGAGTCGGCAAACGAATGGATGAACAGGGCCATGTGCACAATGGCACCCGGGTCGCCTGGAAAGGCGAACACCATATGATGATCGACAGCCATAAATACGCCAACCGCCAATTCATGGCCTATGGGCAAACCTACATCACGGAAGATCTGTATGCGGAAATGGATCGCATCGGCGGTCAGGTATATCACCAGGCAGAAAATGTCACACTACACGACCTGACCGACAACCCCTTTGTGACGTTTAACCATGATGGACGCTCACATCGTATCGACTGCGCTTTTATCGCCGGGTGTGACGGTTTTCATGGCGTGTCACGCAAATCCATCCCCGCGTCCGTGCAAAAGAATTTTGAAAAGGTGTACCCCTTCGGCTGGCTGGGTGTGATGTCTGAAACGCCACCACTGGAAGACCTCTGGTATGTCCAGCACGAACGCGGCTTTGCCCTCGCCTCCCAGCGCAGCCCGATGTTGAGCCGTTATTACGTGCAGTGCCCGATCGACGACAAAATAGAAGACTGGTCCGACGAACGCTTTTGGAATGAACTGACCGCCCGCTTCCCGGAAGACATCGCCCGAAAAATTGTCACCGGTCCATCCATCGAAAAATCCATCGCGCCATTGCGCAGCTTTGTGTCAGAACCCATGCGTTACGGCCATCTTTTCCTCGCCGGGGATGCCGCGCACATAGTGCCACCCACCGGCGCGAAAGGCTTGAACCTGGCCGCATCCGATGTCTACTACCTCTGGCGCGCCCTGGTCACTCACTTCAAGGAAAACAACGACAGCCTGATCGACCGTTACTCCGAAGCGGCCTTGGCCCGTGTGTGGAAAACTGAGCGTTTCAGCTGGTGGCTGACCAATCTGCTGCACGTTTTCCCGGACCAATCTCCGTTCGAAACCAAAACCCAGGAAGCGGAACTGGACAGCATCGCGCATTCGGAAACCGGCCTGGCCTGGCTAGCCGAGCAGTATGCTGGGTTTCCGATTGAGGATTGGGGGTAGATTGCTAAGCCATCATGGAACTGCCGCACGCGGCATATGTCTGCAGGGAGGCAGGAAGGCAGGAAGGGAGTCAAATATTCGCAGCGACCCGATCTGGTGTTTCGATTGCTACGCTGCCCATCTTTGATGATTAATAGCCAGATCCAATGTCAATTCAAAAACCCGGTCACGCTTTTGCAGAAAGAGGTCTTTGTCATAGCCTTCCTTGGGAAGGTGATAATCCAACACCGCAGCCACTTCATCACGTACAGTCAGCCGTGTCTGGCTGTCCTTATACCAGTCTTGAACCAGTACTTTAGGCTTTTCCTCGGTGAGTCGTTTGAGTAAAGCTTTGGCGGCCAAGCGCACTTTCCTTTCCTCGGCTTTGGTCATGTTTTCTTTACAGAGAAGATCGTATATTTCCAACTCATCTTCCGTAAGCCCCATACGGATATGCCTGCTTTCTTCTTCTTTTAAGGCCGCCATCTCCTCCATTAGTCGTTCGAACGCTTCATCCGCCGAGCTACTGCCGGAATTATAGTTATCGATAATTTCTTGCAGACGCTCAGCGAAATCGCGACGGGTGCGGTTTTGATTCAGCATATCCCGCAGTTTCTTTTCTAGATAGGCGCGTAGATCAGCAATTTCGATATTTTTGTAAGTGGCCTGTTGGAAATCTTCTTTGAGTTTCTCGAAGTCAACTTTACTCAAATCCCAGGTCTTGCCTTTTTGTATGATTTTCCAATCGGCCAGCTTCTCCTTAATATGCTCAAATTTTTGATCATCGACAATCACACTTTCGTCAAGAAGCTCGTTTATCTTACGGGTGACAGAATCAATCTCCTGTTGATCGACAATACTGTCTATAACACCGCGCAGGTACTGGAATAGAGCTACTTTACGGACAATTGAGTTACCCAGAATTTCGGGTTTGCAGGCTTCATATAGTGCCGTAATGGTGTTCTCAAACACCTTATAGGACTGCCGTAACTCATCTTTCGCGAGTAATTTATCAGCCCAGGCCTCAAACAGACTGACTTTCTTGAACACATCATCCGCTGCAAGCGCTACATCGACATCAATCTCGATTTCGGCACAAAAGGCGCGGGCTTGCTCAATGGCATCGGTAAGCAGAGCAAACAGTTCATCTTTATCCTTAACTGGCGGCTCATCCTCCCCTTCAATACCCTGGCCATAGTCCTTGATGGCCTTTCTGAGTCGACCGAATACCCCGAAATAATCTACTATTTCACCGTTTGTCTTTTCCACGCCATTGATGCGATGTGAACTTACCCGGTTAGCGCGTGCGATGGTCTGCATCAGGGTGTGGTCTTTCTGGGGCTTGTCTAGGTATAGAGTGGAGATAGTTGTTGCATCAAATCCAGTCAACCACATGGCACAGACAAACACCAACTGCAGTGGATGATCCGGGTCTTTGTAGTTGTACTCCAAGTCGTGACCGTGGGCGTCTACTTGATCCATACGCTTGCGGTGCGGGCGTATGTCGAGCCCTTGGGCATCGAACTTTATTTCCTCGCCATTCTCAGCGCTGACCACCACCGCCATTTCGACCTTGCGCATCCATTCCAGCTGTTTTCTCAAACGTGTTTTGTGTAGTTCATCTTTACACTGTTTGATTTTTCCACGTAGCGCTTTGATATCAGCTTTCCATAAGCGCTGTACCTTATCGTACATTTTCACAGCGGTGTACTTATCCACCGCGATCAGCATGCCTTTACCCAGATACCCCCGGCGCGGGAAGTGGTAGACGATGTCCCGGGCGATGGTCTCCAGCCGGTCGTCGCGCTTTATTACCTGCAATTCCGTAGCAAAGCGTCGCTCCAATTTTTCTTGCTGCGCCTCATCGAGATTTTCGTCCTCCAGGATCTCGTAGAACTCTTCACTCAAATCTTCGTTCTGGTTCAGTACTTCCGGCACGCGCTTTTTGTAGAACAGCGGCACTGTGGCACCGTCGTCCATGGACTGACTGAAGTTGTATTCCGACACATAGTCACCAAACCACTCGTTGGTCTTGCGCTCGCGCCCCAGCAACGGCGTGCCGGTAAATGCCAGATACTGGGCATTGGGCAGGCCGGCGCGCATGTTCTCGGCGAGGGTTTTGTACTGGGTGCGGTGGGCTTCATCGACAATAACAATAATGTCGTCGCGATCCGACAACATCGGGTAGAGCTTGCCCTTGGGCCAGCGGAATTTCTGGATTAGGGTAAACACCAACTTCTTGTTTTGGCGGAGAAAGGCGCGCATTTGTTCGCTGTCTTTGGGCTGAGCGGCATCGGCCTTCTTGACGGTTTCAGTATTGAGGAAATTTCGGTAAATCTGCCGGTCGAGGTCGTCGCGATCAGTTACCACCACAAAACTGTAATTGCCCGGCACTTTGCGGATGATCTTGCGCGTATAGAATATCATGGAAAAACTCTTACCCGAGCCCTGAGTATGCCAGAATACGCCGAGTTTGCCGCCGAACTCGCCCCGGCGGAGAAACTTATCGAAGCCCTTGTTCACCCCAATAAACTGGTGGTTCTGGGCAATGATTTTCTGAGTACCCTTGTGGTAGATGACAAAGTTTTCTACATAATCCAGTAGCTTGTCTTTGGCGCACAGGCCCTGCAAAAAGCGTTCGGCACTGGTGCCTTGCTCTCGAATCTGGTCGCGACGTATCTTTTCCTTCTCGTCTTCCGGGCGTAGCCAATGGAAGAAGTGTTCCCATTCTGCGCTCAGGCTACCCAGGCGCGTTTCCTGGCTGTTGTGGTCAAGTAATTCTGGACACATTTTAAGAACTTTTTATGCAACGCTCA
>CBFGUW010000056.1:0-32963 GCA_965652395.1 uncultured Saccharospirillum sp.
CCAGTTCAGGGTATTATCCTTAACTGGACTGGTCATATCTATTAGACCACCTCAATGTGCCCACTACCGGTTGAGTAGCGCCAATATTAAAGTGACTCCTTCTGATGGATCAGATCCGGGCTCCGTTGTTAAATACGCTAAGAAACTGCAAAGCAAAGAGAAAAAGCAAGGCGAGCGGTTCGACCGGATATATTGTGTTTTTGATCGTGATGAGCATGTGAATTTTGAGGAAGCATACTTCCAGTTATCCGGCGATACATTACGCTCCGCTTGCTCTTGGCCATGTTTTGAGTACTGGTTGTTACTTCATTTCAGTAACCGCAGAGACCCATTTGTACGTACGGGTGCTCGCACTGCCGCGCAGAATTGTGCTTATGAGCTTCGTCAGGCTTATCAGGGTTATACCAAGGGGAGGAAAGGCATCTTTGACGAACTTTTGGAGCATATTGATGAGGCAAAAGCACGCGCAAAGCGTTCGCTGAAGGATGCGCGTGATACAGATGAACGGAATCCCTCAACAGAAATTCATCTCCTAGTGGATTATTTGCAACACATCAAAGAGTAGTGGGTATTATTCACCCGGCTAAGGTAATAGCCGGGTTTTGCCTTGCGCACTGTTTTCTAGTGTGCCTCTTATGAGATTTACGCCGTCGCCTCCTGCGGTGCCTTCAACGTAAGCACCGACAATACCACCGCAATCACGGCACACAGCGCAATACCGACGACCAGAGGCAGAGGCGTGCCATCAAACACCAGGCTCACAATGGCAATCGCTACTGCGCCGAGCATCATTTGCAGGGTGCCACCCAAGGCGGCGGCGGTTCCGGCGATGGGGCCGTGCTCTTCCAATGACAGCACCATGGAGGTGGGTACCACCAAACCGAGGAAGGCGTAAGTGGTCACCAACAGGAAGACCAGCAGCGGGAAGCTGTCGAAACCCATCACAATCAACGCGAGCATGACGCACGCGGAGGTGGCATAGCCACCCACCGCCCATTTCACCACCGCGATGGAACCGAAGCGGGCGCCCAGGTTGGCGGCGATCTGGCTGGTGCTGAAAAAGCCGAGGGCGTTAACGGCGAAGGCCAGACTGAATTGGAAAGGAGTTAACCCGTAGTAACCGGTGTAGAGGAACGAAGCCGTCGCCAGAAAGGCGAAGAAGCTGGCCATGCCCATGCCGCCAATCAAGGTGAGGCCCATGTACCCCGGGTCGCGCACGAGAACGCCAAACGCATTCAGCATCGCCTGAAAACGGAAGGGTGATCGGTCTTTCGGTGCCAGGGTTTCTTTCAAGCCGAAACCTGTCAACAAAATTGCCAGCAGGGTGGCACCGGCCACGGTGGTAAACACCGCACGCCAGCCAAAGGGAACGATGATGGCGGTGCCAAACATCGGGGCTAGCATCGGTGATACGGCGACAATCAGCATGATGGTCGACATCAAACGTGTGGCTTCGTGGCCTGTGTAACGGTCACGAATAACGGCGCGGGGGATCGACATCACAGCGGCGGCTCCGACACCCTGCAGGAAGCGCAGGGCAATCAGCCATTCTATGGTAGGTGCCATAGCGCAGCCCAGGGAGGCCACTCCGAAGATGCCCAGGCCAAAGTAGAGCGGCGGTTTACGACCGAACACATCCGACGCCGGGCCATAAAACAGCTGGCATAGACCGAACGCGATGAAAAACGACATCAAGGTCCACTGGGACGCAGAAATCGTCGCGTTCAGGTCTTCGGTAATGGCCGGCATGGCCGGCAAATACATGTCGATGGCAAAAGGCCCAATCCAACTGAGCAGCCCCAGGATTAATGCCATTTTCAATAAATCGGATTTCACGATGAGGGTTCCTTCGGGGTTTTCGAGTACATGGACGATCAAAAGCCGTTAATGCTAACGCTTTCAATCGAAGATGCCATGTGAAAAAAGACATCTTTGTCGATGACTAGTCGAAGAAGGGCTGGGTAATTCGACACACAGGGGAGAAAAGAGCCAGAGGGGGATTAGAGCCCGAGCGTATTTACCCGGGCTCCACTGGAATCAGACCTTCGACAGTGCCTGTTCGATATCGGCCAGAATATCGTCGATGTGTTCAATACCCACGGAAATACGAACCAGGTCGCGGCTGACGCCCGCCTTGGCCAGTTCCTCGTCGTTCAATTGGCGATGTGTCGTCGATGCCGGGTGGCAGGCCAGCGACTTGGCATCCCCTATGTTCACCAGACGCAGGATCATTTGCAAAGCGTCGATAAAGCGCCCACCGGCCTCCAGCCCACCTTCGATGCCAAAGCTGAGAATACCGGAAGCGTGCCCGCTGCAGATGGATTGGCACAGCTCCCGGTAGGGGCTTTCTTTAAGACCGGCATAATTCACCCAGGTCACTTTCGGATGCTGTTGCAGATACTCGGCGACTTTGAGGGCGTTTTCGCAGTGGCGTTCCATCCGCAAGCCCAGCGTTTCCAGCCCCTGCATGATGTAAAACGCATTACCCGGTGACAGCGCCGCACCGGTATTGCGTAACGGCACCACGCGGCAACGACCGATGTAGGCCGCCTCGCCCAGTGCTTCGGTATAAACCACTCCATGGTAGGACGGGTCCGGTTCGTTCAGCATTGGGAAGCGGTCGGCATGGGCGGACCAATCAAAGCGACCGGAGTCGACAATTGCACCGCCAACGGCAATGCCGTGCCCGCCGATGTATTTGGTCAGCGAATGCACCACGATGTCGGCGCCGTGTTCGAACGGGCGGCAGAGGTAGGGCGTTGCCACGGTATTATCGACGATCAACGGCACACCGTGACGATGAGCGATTTCAGCCAGCTGTTTCAGGTCGACCACATTACCCGCCGGGTTCCCGATGGACTCGCAGAAAATCGCCTTGGTGTTGGCGTCGATGCTGGCTTCGAAACCGGCGAAATCAGCGGCATCGACCATACGCACTTCAATGCCCTGGTTGGGGAAGGTATGGGCAAAGAGGTTATAAGTACCGCCATAAAGCTGGCTGGTGCTGACAATGTTGTCGCCCACCCGGGCAATGCACTGAATGGCGTAGGTGATGGCGGCCATGCCCGAGGCCAGGGCCAAGGCTCCGATGCCACCTTCCATGGCCGCGATGCGTTGTTCGAGCACGGCGTTGGTCGGGTTCATGATGCGGCTGTAGATGTTGCCTTCGACTTTCAAATCGAACAGGTCGGCGCCGTGCTGGGTATTGTCGAAGGTGTAAGAGGTGGTTTGATAGATGGGAACTGCGGCGGATTTGGTCGTGGCTTCGGATTCGTAACCGTGGTGCAATGCCAGGGATTCGAGCTTCATGACTGACGATCCTTTTTTTGAGAAACAGTGGTTGAAGCTTGTCGTGATCGGGCCGTGATAGCAAGCCCGCTGTCTACCAATTCTTGATCCCGCTCATGCTTCGGTGTTTAGGGACAATCGATCCGTTAAAAAATCCAGAAAAGCCCGGGTATTGGGCGTGGGTTGGACGAAGAGCGCATGAATTTCGCCGCTGCCCTGTGCCGTCAGGTCGATATGCCAGTCAGTCAACAAAGGTGTGCATACCGACCGATCCACATCGGCTTCCAGCCAGCGAGGCACCAATACCAGCCCCAGGCCTTGGTTCAAAGCACTAACCAGAGGGGTGCCGCCGATGGAGGTGATGTTGCCCTGCACTTCGATCTTGCGATAGTCCTCCCCGCGTCGGCAATGCCACCAGCTTTGTTGCCGCTGGCGGCTGTATAGCAGGCAGTTGTGACGGCTGAGATCTTCCGGTCCCTCCGGTATGCCCTCTCGGTCCAGATAGGACGTGGGCCCCCAAAGTCGCATTCGGTTTAGGACCAATTTACGGTAACGCAATTGCGAATCCTGTGGCTGGCCAATGCGAATGGCGATATCGATGCCATCCTGATACAGGTTGCTGACCTGGTTGTCTAAATGCAATGCGATTTTCAGCTCGGGATACTGCTCTAGGAATTCGCCGACCAAGGGTGCGATTACCAGGCGGCCAAAGGATTCGACGACCGAAACCCGCAATTCACCACCCACCCGGCTCGCCGCTGTTTGCGCCAAAGATTGATCCCACAATCTGAGCATCGACTGGCTGTTGGCCAGAAACTCCCGGCCAGCGTCGGTCAGCGAGAGTTCACGGGTAGACCGGGCGAACAGTGTGGTTTTCAACGTCGATTCCAGGAAATTGATTTGCCGGGTTACGGTGGACGGTGCCACTTTCATCGCCTGGCTGGCCTTGGCGAAACTGCTGCATTCCACCACTTTATGAAATAGCCTGATGGCGTCCAGTTTGTCCATAAATCAACCCTCGGTTCTTTGCGGAGTGCGCAATGCTTTCTTAGCCGGAGTGTGGCTTCTGTCGTGCGCGTCCGTCGCGACAATACAGTCTCACTCAACACTGTTTCACTCAACAAAATAGGAGTCATACAATGACCGAGCGTATTTCATTCAATCAATTGCCGAAAGCCATGGTGGAGGCGTTGATGGCCGGTGAAAACTACGTTAACCAGACTGGGCTGACGCAAGAGTTGTTGGAGCTGATGCGAACGCTTGCGAGCCAGATCAATGGCTGTGCCTACTGCATTGATATGCACTTTAAAATAGGCCTCGAGCTGGGTATTGAGCCTATCAAACTCTATTCCCTGCCGGTATGGCGGGAAACAGATTACTACACAGCGCAGGAGAAGGCAGCATTGGCTTTCACGGAAACTGTGACCCGTATTGATCAGGCGGAAGGTTTCGATTGGCAATTTGGTGATTTGAAACAACACTTCGAACCTGATGCTGTCGCCCACCTGATCATGGCGGTGATCCAGATCAACGCCTGGAACCGCCTGGCGAAAGCGACCGGGCTCACGCCGGGAAGTTATCAGGCATCCGCCTGATCAGTGAGTGCGGCGTCGGTACAGCAGGTAAATAAAGAAGGGAGCGCCCACGGCGGAGACAAAAATCCCCGCGGGCAGGTCCTGCGGCAGAAAGGCGGTGCGGCCGATCAAGTCCGCGACCAGTACCAGCAGAGCCCCGGTGATGCTGGAGCCGATGATCAGGCCGGGCATGGTCCGGCCGGTGATGCCCCGCGCCAGATGCGGGGCGATCAGCCCGACGAAGGCGATACCACCGGCGAAGGCAACCGATGCTCCAGCCAGCCCGACGCTGCACAACAGCAGTAACAGCCGATACCGACCAACCGCCAGGCCTAACCCCAGAGCGTGGCTGTCGGTCATGCCCATCAGACCGAGCGGTCGTGCCGCGAGCAGGGCCAGAGGTACGAAAACCACCACCCAGGGCAGCATACCGAATACATCCCGCCATTGTGCGCCATAGAGGCTTCCGGTCAGCCATACATAGGCTTGAACGGTGGTGCTCAAAGGGCCCATTACCAGCACCAGGGTAACCACCGCTTTCAATGCCATCGCCAGGGCGATACCGACTAGCACCAATCGAATCGGCAGCACGCCGCCGTGTTTCCAGGCCAAGCCGTAGATCACCGCAGAAGCCAGCGCCGCGCCCAGCATCGCCACCGGGGGAAGCCAAGTGAGGCTGACCGCTCCGGCCATCAATGAGAGGAAAATCATGGCCCCGGCTGCGGCGCCGTCACTGATACCGATGATGTCCGGCGATGCCAGAGGGTTGCGCACCACCTGCTGCAGAATCGCGCCGGAAACCCCCAAACCGGCACCGACCAGCAACCCCAGCAGAGCGCGGGGCAGGCGCAGCGTTTGGATGACGAATTGATGATCGCTTTGCTCAGGCTGAAAGACGCCGACGGCGACCTCTTGAGGGGAAAGCAAAGTACTGCCCACGCATAAATAGACCACCAGAGTGATCAACAGCACTACCAATAACAGCAGGCACCGAACCAAGGTCTGCCGATGAAAGGCCAGGGCCAGGCGTTCCGAGGGACTGCGAAGCAGAAAATGACTGGTCATAGGCTGGGGCTGCGTTTACGGGCGACATAAATGAAAAACGGCGTACCGATGAGCGCGGTCAGCGCTCCCACGGGAATTTCCTGGGGCGGCACGATAAAGCGCGACAGGGTATCGGCTCCCAACAGCAACGATGCCCCCAAAAGGGCGGTGGCGGGTAATACCCAGCGATGATCGCGCCCGAACAGGCCGCGAGCGAGGTGCGGAATGATAAGCCCGATAAAACCGATCATGCCAGCCAACGCCACCGAACCTCCGGCCAGAATAACGATCACGACGCCCAATACCAAACGTGCCAACAGAACCCGTTGCCCCAGGCTGCGGGCCAGTTCGTCGTCCAGCATCATCAGGTTGATCTGGCGGACCATCACCACGGTGAGGACCAAGGCCAAAGTGAAAAACGGCAGAAAGGGGCTCAGCGTATCCAACGATTTGCCCGCGACCGAACCGCCCAACCAATACAGAATGCCTTCCAGGCTCTCGCGGTTCAGAATCAGAATGCCCTGGGTGAAGGCGACGAACATCGCCGTCATGGCGGCCCCGGCCAGAACGATGCGAATGGGCGACAGACCGGCCGCGCCCTGCATGCCCAACATATAAACCAACACACCGGCCACGGCCGCACCCAGAAAGGCCACCCAGATAAACTGGGATATGGCCGTCAGCGACAGAAAGGTGAACGCCATGGCGACAAAAAACAACGCCCCGGCGTTGATGCCAAACAGGCTGGGCGAGGCGAGAGCATTGCGTGTGAGTGCCTGCATCAAGGCGCCCGCCAACGCGAGGCTGGCTCCGACCAGAATCGCCAACACGGCCCGGTTCAACCGATTGGTGCGTACGATAATGTGCTCAGTCAGGGTGGGGTCGTAAAAAAAGAGGGCGTCGAAAACCGTGCCGAACGTCATGGGCGTTTGGCCGAATGCGATGCTGGCGAAAGTCGCCAACACCGTGATCAGCAGAGCCGACAGCAGCCCCAGGCTTTTCAGGTAAGGGGTATCCAGCACAATGTTTTCCGCATGAGTTCAAAAACACAAAAACGGGAGCCTGCTAATCAGCATCTCCCGTCTCCCGCTAAGCATTCAGCAGGTGGTTCACGTGCTATGGCTTACTCCAGGCCGTAGTGTTCGAACACACTGTCAACCATTCGCTGGGCCGCAATCGGGCCGCCGCCCATGTTCCAGTCCACCTCGTTAACCCGGTATACCTGGCCGTTTTTAACCGCATCCAGGGTGTTCCACAGTGGGTGGCTGGTCCAGGCTTCGAAATTTTCCATGACGGTGGCGTCGGTCTCGGTCATGAAGATAAAGAACACATCCGCGTTCATGCTGGGGATGCTCTCCTTACTGGTCAGCTTCACGCCCCAGACATCTTCTTTGTGGGCATCCGGACGTTCAAAACCGAGTTCATTGAGAATGTTACCAGCGAAGCTGGAGTAATAAATGCGTGCGTGGTCATTACGGAAGTTCAGCAGTGCCACGTTCTGTGGCCAATTGATACCAGGCTTGTCGGCGACTTTCTCCTGGAATCCCTCAACCCGATTGTTCCAGTTTTCATGCCAGGCCTCGGCTTCGGCCTCTTTGCCGGTGGCCTTTGCAATCAGGTCCAGCGTTTCCTTGAACATAAAGACGGTTTCATGGGTAACGGTGGGCGCTATTTGCGACAGTTGGTCGTAAACCTTCTCGTGACGCATTTTGGCCGCGACGATCAGGTCCGGCTTCAGGCGGGCGATCTCTTCCAGGTTGGGCTGGGTTTCCAGGCCGACCTGAGGCACATCGCCCAGCTCATCCTGCAGATAGTGGTACATCGGCTTTTCCACCCAGGATTCCACCACCCCCACCGGTGTGATGCCCAGAGCGACGGCCGCATCATTGGCGCCTTGATACAGCGTCACAATGCGTTTGGCAGGCGCTTCGAGCGTGGTGGTGCCCATAGCGTGGTCAATGACGATTGAATCGGCCTGTGCCAGGGCAACGCTGGTTAACAGCACCAGAGTGGCTCGTGCCAGGAGGTTGAAAAGTCGCATAGGGTTACCGTCCTTACTGCAGAAAAAGAATGAACGGCCCGCCGACAGGTGATTAAGAGGGGTGACCCGGCAGCGAACCTGGCTGCGTATAGTATTGATAGTTGTTCTCATTATCAATGCTGTTTGCAAACATCCTTGGTTTTTCTGGATTCCCAACCGAGTTAAAGAGGGCTCATCAGGGAATGAGGTCGGTTTCGGCTTGAAAAACACCGAAGTGTGACAAAAAACCTAAAAAACAATTTGCAATTGATAATCGTTATCATTAGTATTCTGCATCGAAGGTCGATTCACCGCTGATCTTCGGGTTGGAGCACGGTCCACTGAGACCCGAAGCGCAGGGATGCTTTCCGGCACCGCACTCTCCCTCTGTCGATGTGGGGCTGGCTGAGCAAAGGGATGCATCAGCGTTGAATGATTTCCGGTCGGGGCTCATGGTGAGTTCCAGCGCCCCGACCGGGCTTTTTTTAACGAGGAAGGAACCATGGGTATATCTCAAAAAATTCTGGCGTTACTCAGCGTGAGTGTGATCTTCGTTGTCGTCACCCTGGTCGTTAATTTCAATTCGCTGTCATAACGATGTCTGAACCTCAGGCCGACGTCCCCTACCTGTTGCACAAAATACGCTACGCCAGCGAGCCGGATAATCCCGATCTGATTCGGCATTGGCTTCATCACTCCGTGCCGCCCTCCCACTCCCAGGCCGGGTGCTGGCAATACTACCGGCTACAGTATCATCTGTTATTGGATACGCTTAACGATTCATCTCTGCCGCTGCGATGGCGCTGCGCCTGTTTGGATGCGATATACATTCCCCTCCAACAGTTGGAAAAATTAGCCGGGGATGCCGCGCAAAAGCGGGAAGTACGACGCCTGTATTTTGAAGTCACGATGTGTCGACATTGCTGTTTACCCAAAAAGGCATTGCACTGACATACCAATCCAATCGCAAAACGACGACCCCTGCACAAATGCGACCTTTGCTTTGGCGGTGACGAATTTTTTTTGGCATGGTGGTCTGTGCAACTATTAAGGAAGAAACAGTTGCCGCAGTACGCCCGCTTAAATTTTAAGAAACTTAAAATTTAAGGTGCCTGGCGAAGGTACATCACCAAAGCGACTTGGTCGATTGCCCGCAATAACCACTGCCTTAAAAAATAAAAAGGAACAAAAATATGATTCAAGTCCGCACGAATGTCGGTCTCGCCCTCGCATTGACCGGCGCACTGTCATTTCCCTTCTCAGCCGCTTTGGCTCAAGTTCCCGATGACATCCCCAACTATCCGGATAAACAATACGGCCAGCAGGATGCCGCCAGCCTGAAATATTCCATTATTTCCGACTCCGAGTTTCATAAGCCGCTGGCTTACCTCGCTCATTTTCTGGGGTATGGCTGGTGCGGAGGCACCGGTTCGCAGTATGTAGGGGAGGATTTCAGTATTCATCAGGATCACAGCAGTCAATACACACTGCAGGCGCGCTACAACAGCAACGACCCCTACGCCGGTGGCTATCGCGATCACGATCGTCTGAAAATGACGCTGTCGAATATCCGCTTTGTCACCAACCCGGGTGATCTGGAGTTGGGCGAGCCGCAAGTCTACAACCGGGTACCCATTAAAACGGTCACTTTCGTCGTGACCAATGAAGGTGACACAACGGACACCAAAGTGGCCACGGTCACTTATAACGAAACCCAAAGCTGGTCGAAGGAGGATAACTTTTCCTTCACCGAGACCATCGGCATTACCAACAGTTATGAGTTCGACCTGAAAGTGATGGGCACAAAAACGGAGATTAAAGCCGAATTCAGCGCCACACAGGGCTGGAGCGAAACACACGGAGAAAGTGAAACCATTTCCCAGAGCGCCCAATACCGGGCTGAAATGCCGCCGAGATCGAAGCGGGAAATCACCATCACCTTCTTCAAGCAGACGGCGGATATTCCATATAACTCCAACATGTATATGGACTACCACCTGACTTACGAAAACTTCCTGCGGTGGGGCGGTAATGCACGGCAGGACCACCCGACCAACCGTCCCTGGGAGGTCTACACTTTCGGTGGCCGAAACAATCTTAGTGCAGCCGAGGATGTGCTCGACCAGTACCTGCACCAGGAGATCAACGGCTACACTCAATGGGACTGGCCGTGGATGAAAAGCGAATTTGGCGATTCATCCATTCGCTGGGCGTTGGGCAACGTCACTAAGCGTCGTTTCGGCGCGCCTATGACCGGTAAATTCAAAACCGTCGATGCCAGTCAATACGACGTCAACGCCGGACCGGCCGTTCCGCTGACGGACAAGGATATTCAGCAGATTAATCGCGCCAAACGCAGTATTTCAGGTGCCGAGACCGTGCCTGTCCGGGTGGAAAACTACGATTGGGAAAACCGGGTGAGCGACGTCACCGTCACCGTGGAAGGCGCCTTGCAGCAAGCCTTGTAAAGCGCCTTGCGAAAATGACTATCCCTGGTGGGTTCTCCACCAGGGATAGTTTTGGGGGCGAGAGCAACCCGACAGACCTCATCGCAACGCAATTAACCGGTCCATTCTTTCCAGATCGTTCAGCACCCGCCATTGGCCGCCACCGTCCAGTACACGCTTCTGCCAGTCATCCAACCGGTTTTCATAATCGCGAGGGTCGATGTTATCCTGGGTCAGTTTGGTGACGTTGAGTGCGACCACTTCGATCCCCTTCACATCGATGGGGAAATTCCGCACATGCCCCTCGGGCAGATCCTCTTCCAGATCGGAAAAAATCAGTACATATTTTTCATCCGCATCGGTTTCATTCAAGAAATCGACCGCTTGAAGCACACCGCCGGTAATATCGGTGTGAGGACTGCCACGCTCAATGGCCGCAATGAACTGGTTCATCCTATGCTGAAACAGGCGTTTTTGATCATTTGCCGTGCTCGGCCTTTCATCAAAGGTCGCCTTGGCGACAATGTCCTTCTCACTGAAGCTGGCACTGTCGATACGTGCGAGCGCGAGTGAATCGCCACTGTCCAACGTCGCCAGCAGATAATTCATGATCTTCTCCGCTTTTTCCAGTTGTTGAGTATAGGTGCCGGACGTATCGATCAGCATGTAGACGGCTCGGTTCTCGACTGCCGGTTCTCCGCACCCCGAAAGCAGTGTCGTAGCGGCCAGGCAGATGACCATCAGCCCCACCACGCAGTGGCGGGTCATCCTGGCAGCGGTGTTCACCATTCTCATGATGCGACCTCCTGTACAGCAGTATCGGCATCCAGCTTCGGAGTGCGCCGGGTTTTGCGGGAGCTTTTCGGAGCCAGCTCTTCCAGCGTATCGACATCCTGCATCTCCCGTTCAGCGTCCAGCGGCTCATGCACCAACGCAGGTGCCGTCGTACGCTCACGAACCAATCGCTCGATGCCCAGCGGAATCATGATGATCAAGTCATACACATGGCCGAGGATCTGGCAACCGTGGCGTCCGAGTGACCCCACCAGGCGCAATGCAAAGCGGACGGTTCTCAGCACGCCAAGAGTGACAATGCCAAGCACGGTACGCAGCGCGTGAATAAACGATTCAAGCGGGATAGCCACAAAAGCCAGCGCGAACGGTAGGATAAACCCCATCACCATCTGGCCGATGGAGGGAATCCAACGAAACTGCGCTTCGACAACACCCACACCGGCCAGTGACTGTTGCAAGGCGGCACGGTCAAGCGCCAACAGATCCCGCATGTAAGCCAATGACGCTTCAATACTGGCCAATACCGTCAGAATGGTCAGCGTGATGACAATCATGCGCCGACGCATCCGATCATCCATGCTTCCGATGACCGGAAACAGATGAGTAATACGCAACGACTCAAGCAGAAAAAGCCCCATCGCAATTTCCACCAGAATGATGACCAAAGCAGCGATGTCCGACGTCTTTAAAGCGCCGATATAGCTGTTGCCACCGACCATCTCAGACATAGGCAGCGCGATGAGTTGGAAGTTAATCAACCCACCCAATGTGGCGATCACCAAGACCAGACCGGCGATAAAAAACTGGGTAATCGAAGACGCCATCAACGAGTTGACCGCCGGGTCTTCAGCGTTACGGATGGCTTCATACCGATCCATTTGCCCATCGATGGTGCGGGTGCGTTCCTCCAGACTGTCGAGCGTGGTTTTAACCTTATCCATATTCCCCTGCAACTGACGCCAACTCGGTTGCATATTCGCCAGGTGGCGGTGCCGTTCCAGCGTGGATTTCTGAAAGGCTTTAAGAGTCTCTTCATGAGAATCTTCAATGGCTTCCTGAATGTTGCCGAGAATTTTATTCAATGCCGGATCAGCACTGCTGGGCAGGCTGGAGATAGTCTCAACCACTTCGGACCAGGCTGGCGGTAGGGGCGTAGATTGAGTGGACTCACGATAGTCGGTTTCGATCTTTTCAATGGCATCGGCAATGCGGCGATGCAGGGTGGGGTACTGGCCCAGGTCACGCTCAACGAGAGTGCTGACGCGGGTGAATTCCCGTTCGATGGTTTTCTCGGCGGCGGCCCGACCCATGGAGAGCAGTACATCGCGGTTGCGTTCGACAAGTCGGTTTTCGAGCTGTCGAATGGAGCGAGCGGCGAGGCGCATCGAGTTGAAGATGGCGCGACCGGTGGTGCTGAACAGTTGGTGGGCCTGGCCACGCCCCAAATAGAGGACGGTGACCAGGAGGACGAGCCAAACAGCGGCCGAGATCGCGACATTGTCGGACCAGACAGTCATTAGTTGCATAAACATCAGTATTTCCTCCTTCGGTTGACCTGGAGGAGTCTGTGTCAGCCTGGTGAAAAATCTGTGAGTTTTGGGGTTGAAGCTTCAGGGTTTTTTTGGCTGGGTTTGCTATGTGCCGGGAACCCGTCCCGATGTCCGGGTATGCTCTTCCGGGGACCGCCGTGAATACCTCCATGTAGGCTTAACTTCGGCATCCATGCCTCAGATGTCCCCTCCAGAGCATACCCGGACACCGGGACTAGCCTGTATCCGCCTCCTGGCAATTATCATCCAGGTGAAGATTCCTTTGACTTTCGTTTTTTATCAACCAGATAAATTTAGTTTTTAGCCTGATTCAGCGGGCACTGATATTTGGCCGATAGCCAATATCGGCTAGCCCCGGCGGCTGGGTAGGCTTCTCAAGGGGGGTCCGCAGCATGGATGCTGCGGTCCAGGCCCCATGGAAGGGTTCACGCCGACCCTTGAGAAGCCTACCCAGCTGGCGGGGCGGGTTCAGGCACAGTAAAAAGCGCTACAGCCACCCAACCCAAAATCGGAGCCAGTTCACAAAGTGGGGGGAGGGGAGGGTGCTACACTGGCTGGTCCCTAGTCGTAGCCGCAGTCTGTCCATGACCACCATTCTCTGGGTAGAAGACCAAAGCCATTGGATCGAACGCTTTAAACCCGTGTTGGAGAGCACCGACTTTGATGGTGCCCCCACTGAAGTGTCGACGTTCAAGTTCGCGGAAGCCGCCTGCCAGTACATCCGACAGTGTTCCGACAATGACGCGCCCGATATCGCCCTACTGGATGCCCACATGGGTGGGAACAGTCTCGCTGGATTGACCGTATCGCGGGCGATTCAGAAGCGGTGGCCGCAAGTGCCGGTGCTTTATTTGTCCGAGCACAGCGGTACCGACATCGAACAGGAAGCCTTCGAACAGGACGGTACCCGGGACTTTATCGCCAAACACCAGCGGAATGTCGAAGCCGTACTGTGCTGGCGGATACGGGCCGCATTGCGACAGGCCCAGGCCGGTGGAGCGGCCGTGACCAGCGATGACATGCTGCGCAGCGGATCGCTGAGTATTGATCGCCGTACCTGGGAAGTCTATTGGCGCGGCGAGCGACTGATGAATCCCGCGAATGCAAGGCGGCCCCTGGCGCCCACGCCACGAAAAATTCTACGCTATCTGGTCGAAGCCGCACCCAGCCCTTTGTCGACCTATCAAATCGCCGAAAAACTCGATGCCGACCCCGAACGGTTTTCCTACGCCAACTACCGGCAACACATTCGCACCTTGCGTCGCGCCTTCGATCAGGCCGAAGGTGATTCCCCCTGCTTCACACAGCGTTGCAAGTCAGGGGTCGGTATCGTGACCTTCGGAGACGACGAGTCCTACTGCTGGAGGCCGGATCATGGCTGAGACCCATACGAAAATGCACCCCTTCCTACCGACCCTGAAACTGCGTTATGGCTGGCTGAGCAGCTTTTTCGGGCTCTTTCTGGTCGCCTATTTCTTCGTCATGTCCGAACCTGAATTGATCGCGTTTTATCAGGTGCCCACGGTGCTGTTCGATTACAAAATCAAAGCCGCCTTAACCGCCATCTTTTTTATATTCCTGATTCACGACGTACACCAATACGGTCGGGACCGGAAAAAGAATCGCAAACGGGTTCAGCGGTTTCAGGATGAAGTGGATCAATTGTGGGACAGCCGCAAGAAGCTACAGCACAAGGTGCACACCTATGCCGGTCATGCCGATAAGCTTAAATTGTTTATCAGCGACAAACTGCTTGAGTACATCGAATACGACGAAAAGTTTTTGCACTTCAAAAGCATCGCCGCCGAGGTTCGTCACAATGGCGTCATTGGGTTTGACAAGGTGCAGACGTTGCTTAAATCCAGCCTGGAACGCTTGCGTGAAGGCGACGCTGATTACGATGTAACCCGCGATGCGCTCGATCAGTTGCGCTACCTCTGGGATCTGTTGGACCTGGCGACCACCGACAACATCGCCCTGCATATCGCCAACCAACTGTGCGACCTGGAAGAACAGTATTATCAACAGGCGCTGGACCCGGATGCCGCTTCGACCCAGGCGCTGCAGCCGGATTTTTCCCCGGTCACGGCATTGGCGCGGGCATTGATGCCCTTGTTGGAAGACAACAGCGGTTTCAAGCAGGCTCTGGCTCAGGGGTTGCCTCTTCGCTGGACTGAGGACAGCAATTTCCGGGTGGAGGTACAGCCTTGTGGTGCCTTGTTGGGGTTGGAGAACCATTGGGTGTTGTTGCTGGAAAACCTGCTGAAAAATGCCCAGTTTTTCAGCGGCAAGCGACCTTACCGGCATAAATACCGGCGGGTGGCGGTGAACCTGGCCGAGTACCAGGGGCGAGCCCGTGTGACGGTGTTCAACGGCGGACCACCCATATCGGAAGCCGATCAGGCCAAGGTGTTTCAATTGGGGTATTCGACCCGCCGTGTGAAGGAGCACCATGGTAAAGGGCTGGGGCTCTTTTTTGTCGGCGAAATTGTGAAAGGGTATGAAGGCCGTATTCAAATCAACAATATTCAAAATACAGCCGGGTGGTTGTCTATCCGCGTAACGTTGACCGATGGGCGTGTTTTCACACAAATGGTCGATATCCTGTTGGAGGATGAACTGCCGCGCTGCCGGCTTAAATCCGACGACCTGCCCGATAAGCAATTGGACTTTGAATATGAAAAAGCCATTGCCTCGATTGAAGTGACCAGCGCCGGTCAAACCGAACCCCACAGCCTTGTGCTGGAGGGCCGACAGGATCGGGAGGTGTGGCTTGACCCGGCCCAACCGGGCCGCCCGGCCTGGGTGTTGGAGATACACAACAGAAGCCGCCAGGGGCGGATGAGCTTTCAGCCTCTGGATGTTCGTGGCGTTGAGTTTTGTGTCGATGTTCCCCTGGCCGAAACCCGGTTGGCCGGGGAGGATCTGGATGCCTTGGAAGAGGTGGATGTCGATCGGCTTAACGAACCTTTCCGTGCACTAGCGCCCGATGATGCCCCGGCGGAGGACGACGCCTCCTACCCGGCATCGAAAAAATTCTGACGAAATCTGTTTGTTCTGATGATCCCCGCGCCGCCCGTTTAATTGGGCGCCCGGGCGGTGCTGTTCCGTACGATCAGGTGCGTTTTCAGTGTCTGGTCCAGCGGTACGTTTTTCTTTTGCAATCTATCCAGCAACAGCCGCATGGCCGTTCGGCCGATGTCTTCCCTTGGTTGGTGCACGGTGGTCAGTTCGGGTTCGCAATACTGGCTGAATTCGATATCGTCGAAACCCACGACCGAAAGTTGCTCGGGCACGGCAATGCCGAGATCCCGGGCGACCTTGATAATACCGATGGCCATTTCGTCGTTCTGACAGAATACGGCGGTCGGTCGTTCGTCGGCATTGGTCAGCAACAGCCGCCCCTGGTCGTAACCCGATTGAAAGCTGAAGTCCCCCTCCAACACCCACTCCTCACGTAATGTAAGCCCCGCTTTTTCCAAACTGTTGGCGAAACCCTTCAAGCGGTCGTGACAAATGGGATTGGTCTGTGGGCCTGAGAGGGTGGCGATGCGGGTGTGGCCGAGGGACACCAAATAGTCCGTTGCTTTAGTGGCGGCCTGTTCGTTGTCGACATGAATGGTCGGCAAAGAGAGTCCACTGAAATATTCGCAGGCGACCACGAGTGGGAAGCCGGTATCCGCCTGTTTCGCTTTAACCAAAGCGGTGGGCACCTCCGAGGTCAGCAGGATGATGCCATCGGCCTGGTTGGATGGCACGAGGTTGAAATAGGACTGAATGCGGTCCGGGTCGTGCCCGGCATCGCCCAACAACACTTGGTAACCAGCTTGGTGAGCCACGGATTCCAGCCCACTGATGATAGTGGAGAAGAAGGGGTTGGCGATATCCGGCAGGATAACCATGATGGTTTTGGATTCGCTGCGCCTCAAATTACGCGCCGCGGCATTCGGTGAATAACCGACTTCGGCAACGGCTTTCGCAACCCGTTGGCGGGTAGCCTCGGACACGCGTTCAGGGTGGGCGAGTGCCCGCGAAACCGTGGCCGTGGAGCAATTGGCGGCTTTAGCGACGTCTTTGACCGTTGGCATGGATGGCTTGTGTTGTTGGGAAGACGGCGATCTTACCACACTCTTCATCTGTCTTTTTTCCTTTGAATTGCAAGGGGTAGCCGAGCCTGAGAGACCGGGCTCAGTGGCGTCAGTATAAGGTTTTTGGTAGTAAAATGTAATCCATTACAAATTCTCACTTGGCTCGCTATTCTTCCCTAGGTCACGAACTACGCGGCTTTTGGCGATTTAATGAAGTGCCTGTAGAAAATTGCACAGGGTTTTTGGGTTGACAGTCGGAATCGGACTTTGCTGAAATGTAATCCATTACATAAAAACAACAAGCAAAGGTTAACGATCTATGAGGACTCTCCAAGGGCCGGGGTTATTCCTGGCGCAATACGTCGGCGACGAGTCACCCTTCGATTCATTGGAAAGCCTGGCCGCCTGGGCTGCCAAACTGGGTTTCAAAGGGGTGCAGATACCCACTTGGGATCGGCGCCTGTTTGATCTGGAGCGGGCAGCGACCGATCTGGATTACTGCCAGTCGCTGCAATCCATGCTGGCCAGTCATGGTATGCAAGTTACCGAGTTATCAACCCATTTGCAGGGGCAACTCGTGGCGGTGCATCCGGTTTACGACTCGCTGTTTGATGGTTTTGCCCCCAAGGCACTGCACGGTGACCCCCAGGCCCGGCAACGTTGGGCTGTCGACCAATTGTTACTCGCGGCAAAGGCCAGCCAAAACCTCGGGTTGACCGCCCATGCCACTTTCAGTGGTGCCCTGCTCTGGCCTTTTCTATACCCCTGGCCCCAGCGCCCGGCGGGTTTGGTGGAGGCAGGTTTTGATGAACTGGCTCAGCGTTGGTTGCCGATTCTGGATGCCTTCGACAGCGCCGGGGTTGATCTGTGTTATGAAATTCACCCCGGTGAAGACCTGCACGATGGCGCGACATTCGAACGTTTTCTAAAGGCAACGAACCATCACCCGCGTTGCTGCATTCTTTACGACCCCTCGCACTTCATATTGCAACAATTGGATTACCTGGCGTTCATCGATCATTTCAAAGACCGCATTCGCATGTTCCACGTGAAGGACGCCGAGTTTAATCCGACGGCGCTGCAAGGCACCTATGGCGGTTACGAAAACTGGGTCGACCGGGCCGGTCGCTTTCGCTCACTGGGCGATGGGCAGGTCGATTTCAAAGCCATTTTCAGCAAACTGGCGCAATACGACTTCGCCGGTTGGGCTGTGATCGAATGGGAATGTGCCCTGAAGCACCCCGAGGATGGCGCCGCCGAGGGTGCGCGGTTTGTGCGGGAACACATTATCCGGGTAACGGATCGCGCCTTTGATGACTTTGCCGACGCAGGAGTGGACGAAGCTGCGAACCGCGCGTTGCTCGGTCTTGGAGGTGCGCAATGACGGCCCGCCAACGCATTCGGCTCGGCATGATCGGTGGAGGACGGGGGGCATTTATTGGGGCTGTTCATCGCATGGCGGCCCGCCTTGATGACCGCTTTGAACTGGTGGCGGGCATGTTCAGTTCGCGACCGGAGATCAACCGGGCCAGCGCCCTGGAACTAGGCGTTGATACCGGACGCTGTTACGACGACCTGTCTGTTTTTATCGATGGGGAGTCAGTCCGACCCGATGGAGTGGAGGCTGTGGCGATTGTCACGCCCAACCATTTGCATTTTGAATCAGCCCTGGCCTGTGTAGAGGCCGGACTGCACGTCATTTGTGAAAAGCCGATGACGGTAACGGCGGATGAGGCGCGGCTGTTGGCCGATGCGGTCGAGCGTCGGGGTGTTCAGTTCCTGTTGGCTCATACCTATTCGGGTTACCCGCTGGTGCATCAGGCTCGTGAGCTGGTTTGCAGTGGGGAACTGGGTAAGGTTCGTTCGGTTCAGGTGGAGTACGTGCAGGAATGGCTGACACAACCGCCCGAAGCCGACAATAAACAGGCGGAGTGGCGGTTGGACCCCGACCGAGCGGGCGCCGCCGGCTGCCTGGGGGATATCGGCACTCACGCCTATCAACTGGCCTGCTTTGTCTCCGGTTTGCGGCTGGATTCGGTCAGTGCCGATGTCAGCGCCATGGTTCCCGGTCGCCTGCTGGACGACAACGTTCATGCATTGTTGCGCTTCCAGGGTGGTGCCAAAGGCATGCTTTGGGCCAGCCAAACCAGTCCAGGTTTCGAGAATGGGTTGCGCATCCGTGTGGTTGGTGAAAAAGCATCGTTGGAATGGTTCCAGGAATCCCCCAACGAACTTTGGTTTGCTCCTTTGAACCAACCGCGTCAACGGCTCACTCGTCGTGACGATTGGACTAACGGCACCATTGCCCATGGTATGCGTGTACCAGGCGGGCACCCGGAAGGGTACCTGGAGGCATTTGCCAATCTTTATCAGGGGTTGGCGGACCGGGTACAGGACTTATCGGTTGCCACCGAATGGATGCCCGATGCCCACACCGGAGTGGCGGGATTGCACTTTATTTCCGCTGTTTTGGAGTCGAGCCGGGCGGATGGTGCCTGGGTTCGCTTGCCACATCAGTCCAGGGAGGATGCGGCATGAGTCCTCCAATTATTCGTGCTCATAACCTGGGTAAGGCGTTCGGACCCGTCACGGTTTTACAGGGTATTTCTCTCGACATTCGCCCAGGGGAAGTGCTCGGTATCCTCGGTGAAAACGGCGCGGGAAAATCCACGTTGCTGAAACTGATCAGCGGTGTATATGTGCCGACGGAAGGGCATATCGAGATTCGTGGCGAACGGTTCAATGAACTTGACCCTATCAAGGCCCGGAAATTGGGCATCGCCATGATCCCTCAGGAATTTAACCTGGTGCCCACGCTGAAAGTCTTCGAGAACGTCTTCCTCGGTCAGGAGAAGCGCCGTCACGGTTGGTTGGATAAAGCCACCATGCGCGCGGAAACCCGTCGGGTATTGGAGTCTCTTCAGGTTCCACTGGACCCGGATGCCACCATCGGCGATCTCAGTGTTGCGGAAAAACAAATGGTCGAAGTGGCTCGGGTATTGGTGCACGAGGCCAGCGTTGTGATTTTGGATGAGCCTACCACTGTGCTGACCGACCGTGAAGTGGCGGTCTTGTTCGATGTGGTTCGCAGCCTGCAACAACGTGGCGTTGCCATACTGTTTATTTCGCACAAGCTCAAAGAGGTGAAGCAGCTCTGCCAGCGATTGTTGATTCTGCGCGACGGTCGCCAAGTGGATTTGTGCGAGGTTGCCGCTTTAACCGAAGACGACATGGCCCGCAAGATGGTGGGGCGCGAACTCACACAAATTTTTCCGGATAAATCGTCGAGCGTAGGCGAGGTTGTATTGGAGATAAAAGGGTTGAGCGTGCCGGGTTTGGTGCAGGATGTGAACCTCACATTAAGGCAGGGACAGGTGCTTGGACTGTCCGGACTGGTGGGGGCGGGGCGTACCGAAATTGCCGAAGCCTTGATGGGGTTAAGGCCCTCCCGTTGCGATGCTCTTCATATCAAGGGTGAAAGTGTTCACATCCAATCCCCCCGAGACGCCCATCGTATGGGCATGGCTTATCTATCCGAGGATCGGCAGGGAAAAGGGCTGGTCATGAATTTCAGCCTCACTGAGAACATCACGTTATTGAGCCTGAAAAAGTACGTCAATGGGCTGATTCGCCATCGTACTGAGCGACTTCAGGCTGAACGCTATCAACAACGTTTCGATATTAAAGCCGCCAACTTGGAAACGCCTGTCGGTTTGCTCAGCGGAGGTAACCAGCAAAAGGTGTACCTCGCCAAACTCCTCGATATCGAGCCGGACATCCTCATACTCGATGAGCCCACCCGGGGCATCGATGTGAACACCAAACGTGAGATTTACCACCTGATTCGACGACTGGCGGATGAAGGTAAGGCCATCCTGGTGATTTCCTCCGAATTGGAAGAGATTCTTGGATTGTGCGATCCGGTTCTGGTCGTTCGGGAAGGTCGCATCGTGGCCGATTTATCCGGCGAAAAAATCAACGAAGAAGACATCATGCTCTACGCCGCTGGAGCGCGTGATGCTATGACAGCGCTGACGCAGTACCGCGAGGGGATATAACATGACGCAATATAAAATTACCGATACCCGATGGCTCGCCCGATTGCGGACACTGGGAATGGACCTGAATATTCTGGCGCCTCTACTGGCATTGATTCTGTTGTTGGTGGTGTCGTCGCTTGCCAGTGAATACTTCCTGAATACCCGTAACCTGACCAACATTCTGCGTCAGGTGTCCTACACCGGCATCATTGCCATTGGTGTGACCTTCGTAATAATCGGTGCGGGGATTGACCTCTCCGTTGGTTCCATGGTGGCACTCGTGGGTGTGGTGCTGGTGTTTACCATTAATCAGATCAGCGACCCGATCATGGGCGTGCTGCTGGGAATGGGTGCGGCTGTTTTCGCGGGTGCCCTATTGGGTTTGGTGAATGGCCTGATGGTGACCCGGGGCCGTATTACCGCTTTTATCGCCACCTTAGCGAGCATGTCGATATTTCGTTCTCTGGCACTGTATTTTTCCGATGCCAGTGAAATGGTCTCGACCAACAGTCTGTTCCCTGAAATAGGCGGTGGCTATGTATTGGGCCTGCCGATACCCGTCTGGGTGTTTTTGGTGGTGGCTGTGTTGGCACATATCGCCTTGGCGCATACCCCTTTTGGCCGTCATTTGTGTGCCGTGGGCTCCAATTCCCAGGTTGCTCGCTATTCCGGCATTCGCGTACAACGTGTGGTGCTTGCCACCTTTGTGATTGCCGGAGTTTGTGTCGGTCTTTCTGCCATCATGCTGGCTTCCCGTCTCAACTCTATCAGCCCAAGCGATGCCGGTGTCTTTTATGAACTCGATGCCATTGCCGCCGTGGTGATTGGCGGAACCGCACTGGCCGGAGGACGCGGCTCGATTTGGGGAACCGTCATTGGTGCGCTCATTCTGGGCATCATCAACAACATGCTCAATCTATTGGGCGTGTCACCTTATCTCCAAGGCTTGGTGAAAGGCGGGGTTATTCTGATCGCGGTGCTTATGCAATACAAACGATCCTAATATTTCAAGCCGTGTCCGACTCGGCGCGGTTTCGGAAAATGGCGCAAGCCATCAATCATTACCGACCGTTAGCGTCGGCATAAAACAACAACAGCAAAAAGGGTAAGGTTATATGAAAATCTTGAATAGGCTCAAAAGGACATTGGCGGTTACCGCCCTGGTGATGGCGCCGATCGCCTACAGTCATGCCGATTATCGCATCGGCGTCAGCGTACCCTCCGCCGATCACGGTTGGACCGCCGGTTTACTCTGGTGGGCCGAGCGGGCTGCAGATCAACTCAGTGAACAATACGACGACACGGAATTCTTCGTCGTTGCCGCGAACTCCGGTACCAAACAGGTGGCGGATATCGAAGACCTGATGGTCAAGCAAATCGACGCTCTGGTGGTATTGCCACATAACCCCGCCACACTTCAGCAGGTGATCTCGGAAGCCTACGACAGCGGGATCTATACCGTAGTGGTGGACCGGGAACTGGAAACGCCCGCGCAGGATGTATTTCTGGCGGGTGACAACCCCGGCATGGGCTCGGAAGCCGCCAAATACATGGCAAATGAATTGGATGGCGAAGGCCGGGTGATTGTACTGGAAGGTCTACCCATTCCCATTAACGCACAGCGGGTGAACGCCTTTAATGCAGTAATGGCACAATACCCGGGCATAGAAATCCTGGGTTCCCAGCCTACCGACTGGTCGCCGCAAAAAGCCCTGAGCGTGATGGAAAACCTGTTGCGTAAACACCCGGAGGTCGATGCCGTGTGGGCGGGTGATGACGATATATTGAAAGGTGCCTTGCAGGCCATTGAAGAGTCCGGTCGTGACGATATTCGCCTCGTCGTGGGCGGTGGCGGTTCGAAAGATGTGATCGGTATGATCAATGAAGGACACGATCAGGTAACGGCCACCGTGACCTATCCGCCGTCAATGATTGCCTCGGGTATTGCCTTGGCGGTACACGGTGTTCGTGGCGAGCGGATAGGGGACATGTACCACTTCCCATCGCGCGTTGTATTGGCTTCGGAACTGATTACCGAAGACAATGCGGCAGACTATTACTTCGAAGACGCTGCCTACTGAGTGTCGTGTTTTTCCCCGGCCAAATCGGCCGGGTTTCCCGCTCTTCATGCCCCTCTCCTTGTAATTCGCCTCCACAATCAGCATGTAAACCGGACTCGACCGGATGTCTTGATACTCCATCGACAGGCTGATAGGAGCGCTCCATGTCAGGTGAAATCACCAATTTAACGGGACTGATCGACCGGATTAGCCAAATGACACCGGACCACAACCAGGTACGCCTTGAGGAAATACTGGAGGCCGTCGGCACCCGTTCATTAGGCCCACTATTGCTGGTTGCGGGGCTCATAACGTTGGCGCCACTGGTGGGTGACATTCCCGGTGTACCGACCATCATGGGGGTTCTGGTGCTACTGGTGGCTTTGCAGCTGTTGTTTCGGCGCGGAACCCCCTGGTTACCCAACTGGATTCTCAGACGAACCATCAAGCGGCACACTCTTTACAAGTCTTTGGATTGGTCGCGTCGTCCCGCTCGCTTTGTGGATAAATACACCCATATCCGTTTGCCGCGGCTGGTCGAAGGGCCAGGTCAATACCTTATTGCCTGTGTGTGTATTCTGGTGGCATTGGCGATGCCCTTGATGGAATTTATCCCCTTCAGTGCCAACGGGGCCGGTTTGGCGTTAACGGCTTTTGGGTTGGCATTGGTCTCTCGGGATGGCGCCTTGGCGTTGGGCGCGCTGATCGTTGTTGGGTGTCTTTTTGTATTTCTTGGTTACAGTTTGCTATGAATTGGAGGCGCAGTGGTGACCACTGTCCTATGGTTCGCTCGCCACATTCAATGCAAAGGTAACATTCGATGGACTCATCACTTCACACCGCCCCCGCCTCTGAATTACCGCTTTGGTTGGCAACGGCTTCGGAACCTTTCGATGGCGTGTCGTCAATGCCCATGCAGGGGCTGCTCGATAGAATAGGCGACTCTCGTATCGTTTTGTTGGGCGAGGCTTCGCATGGAACCTCGGAATTCTATCGGGCACGGGAGCGGATAACGCGCGCCTTGATTCAGGATAAAGGTTTCAACCTGATCGCTTTGGAAGGGGATTGGCCGGATGTCGCACGTCTCGACCATTACGTACGCCACGCCAACTACCCTCCCTCCGAATGGACTGCGTTCTCCCGTTTTCCGACCTGGATGTGGCGTAACGAAGAGGTCCGACAGTTCATCGATTGGCTGCACGATCACAACCTTTCGAGAGAGCCGGATGAGCGGGTGGGGCTTTATGGGCTGGATTTGTACAGCCTTTACGGCTCGATACGCGCCATTCTTGAATATTTGGATGACGCCGCCCCCGAGGTGGCGATAATGGTACGGGACCGGTATCGTTGCCTGATGCCCTTCGAAAACGACCCACGCAATTACAGTCGCCAGGCACAGCATCCGGAATATCAACATTGTGAACAGGCTGTGCTGTCCATGCTTAAGGATTTGCAGAGTCTGCGTCAGCGCTTTGCGGAGCATGATGGTAGCCGCTTTTTGAATGCCGTGCAGAATGCTCGCCTGGTGGCTAATGCCGAACACTATTACCGCACTCTGTTTTACGCCACACCCAGTGCCTGGAATCTTCGCGACAGCCACATGTTCGAAACGCTTCAAGCACTGCTGGAGCATCACGGAAAAGACGCGAAAGTCGTGGTTTGGGCACACAACTCTCACCTGGGCGATTCGGACGCCACCGATATGTCGCGACGCGGCGAATACAACCTGGGGTATTTGTGCCGATACCACTATGGCGATGCTGTATACAGTGTTGGTTTCGGTACCGATCATGGCACCGTCGCAGCTGTGTCCGATTGGGACGAACCCCTGGAAATCAAAACGGTGCAACCGGCACTGGAACATAGCTATGAGGCTTTGTGTCATCACACCGGGGTGGGTTGTTTTATGCTGCCGTTGCGAAAGAATCGCCACCACAATCTGGTGGAGGCACTGCGCAACGAGCGACTTGAACGGGCAATCGGCGTGATTTACCGCCCTCGTACCGAAAGACAAAGCCATTATTTTCACGCCAGCCTGCCGGAGCAGTTCGATGAATACATCTGGTTTGACCGCAGCCAGGCTATAACACCGTTGAGCACAGAATCGTTGAGTGGCGTGCCGGATACTTATCCGTTCGGGCTTTAACGGGACGGTTAAAGGTTCGCGCGGCTTCAACACTTGTCAATCTTTCCGGCCGAATCTAGAAATTACCGACTTTTTTCGCTGTTGCCGGGGCGCTACGCCTTGCCAGAGCGGTTTTGAATTTGGCCCGATGCTTGCTCCTTTTAGAGTGGGCGTTAGTAGCCCGGTTTTTAAATCAACAACTCAGAAGGAGATTGTTATGGCTACGCAACAACAAGGTAGCGTAGGCGGCCGCGCATCCGCACAGTCCGGCCACGGTAAAGTCAGTGCTTCCGAAATCGAAAAGTATCTTTCCGGTGTGGACTTCCCTTGTGATAAAAGTGGGTTGATTTCCCATGCACGGGACAAGAATGCGCCACAGGAAGTCATTGATGTAATGGAAGACTTTCCGGATAAACAGTATGGCGATGTAGCGGATGTGGCCAAAGGTATTGGGCAGGCCAAGCACTAAGGTAACGCTGCCCAATGAGTGGTTAGAAGCGGGCTCTGCCCGCTTCCTTGCTGTATGGCCGGTTAAAACAGAAAGGAGTTTACGGTCCCTGAGGTGGAAGGGCTTTTTATTTGTTAGGGGCGATCATTTCAAACAACCCTTGGAATAACCAGGAAGGAGTGCAGCGATGAAAGCCGTAGTGTTTAGAGATATTGGCAATGTTGGCGTTGAAGAGGTTGAAGAACCCATTATTCAGAAGAGTTCGGATGCCATCGTCCGGATTACCACCAGCGCGATCTGCGGTACCGATCTGCATTTTGTTCGTGGCACGGTTCCCGGCATGAAACCGGGCACGGTGTTGGGCCATGAGGGCGTAGGGGTGGTCGAGACGATCGGTGAAGACGTTCGCAACTTTTCTCCGGGTGATCGGGTGGTCATACCCTCCACGATTGCCTGTGGTTACTGCTCCTATTGTCGCGCGGGTTATTATGCCCAGTGTGATAACGCGAATCCTCATGGTAAGCAAGCTGGCACCGCGTTTTATGGAGGACCGGAACAAACCGGGCCTTTCAACGGGCTTCAGGCTGAAAAAGCCCGCATCCCCATGGCTGCGGTCAATCTGTTCAAATTGCCGGATGAAGTGACCGATGAGCAGGCGATTTTACTTTCCGATATTTTCCCCACCGGTTATTTCGGCGCGGACCTGGCCGACATAAAGCCGGGCCACAGTGTGGCCGTATTCGGATGTGGACCGGTGGGTCAGTTTGCCATTCTTTCCGCCAAAATGATGGGCGCCGGGCGGATTTTTGCCGTGGATCATTTGCCGGACCGGCTCGAAGCGGCGCGCGCTCAGGGTGCGGAAATCATCAATTTCGAAAACGAAAACCCGGTGGAAAAGATTCGTGACCTGACCGGCGGAATCGGTACCGATTGCGCAATCGACGCAGTCGGTGTGGATGCCGAACATGACCACGGTGAAAGCGACTCCGGTTACCGCGAAGAACGCGAGCAGGTCGCACCTGAGCAAAACCCGAAAGGGCCCTTGTGGCGCCCTGGCAGTGCGCCGTCACAATCCTTGCGTTGGGCGGTTGAGGCTTTGGCGAAAGCGGGAACATTGGCCATAATCGGTGTGTACCCGCCGAATGACACCACTTTTCCCATTGGTGTGGCGATGCAGCGCAATCTCACCATTCGCATGGGTAATTGCAACCATCGCACTTATATTCCCAAGTTGATCGATATCGTTCGGTCCGGGGAGATTGATCCGACAGGGTTTATTACCCGGCATCAGCCTTTGCCTTCCATTATGGATGCCTATAAACAGTTTGACACCGGGCAGCCTGGGTGGCTGAAGGTGGCGGTCACTCCCTCATAACGGACCGGTTGGCACCGGTTCGTAAGGTCTTTACATTTCCTTTTAAACAACGGTGAGTCTGGCCGTTGTTGCCCCTTTGCCTCCCTATAAGCACGCCTTTCAGGCGGATTTCCTGTTCTGGTCTTTTCTTGGCTGTCAGCTGGAATGCGCGCCCCTGTCCACTTCTTTGTCAGGCAACGGCCAACGCTGCTGTTGATTTGTTCTACAGTGTGTCCATCTATTAGCACAGCAGCGCGGATTGCTGCGTTAAAGCGGCACAGGAATAGGCAGCACCTTGGTCATTGACCAATGCAGGTTAACCGTTAGATGTCGTCAGTCACTGGCCGTTGTATTAAAAATCCGAAGTATCGTTTTGTGACAACTGTTGTACCCGTCGGTATCACCAACATCAGAGAGAAGTAGAGCATCCTTAAACTCAAGGAGAGTCTACCCATGTACACCTTAGCGTCTTTGTCTTTAATCAACGGTACGTCCCCGGGCTCCAAGGCCGAGTGCAGGCCATTTTTTTGGTTCGGTCAATCCTTTTTCCCCCGGTTGTTAATTCATGTGAACCTTGCCAAGCAGGGGGGAGCCAACCAATGACTCTAGCGAATGCCCACGTGGTTCCGATTGAAAAGGAAGCGGGGTTTGAAGGGCATGGTAGCCGCAACCACACTGCAATCTCCTCTCCCTGCGGGATTGGATCCCTGGTGAGTCGTTCCACCGAAATGAAGAGCGTAATCGAACAGATTGAGCGTGTGGCGGAAACCTCGGCAACGGTATTGATTCATGGCGAGAGCGGTACCGGCAAGGAAATTGTTGCGCAGGCTATTCACAATCGAAGCCGCCGTCGCGACAAACCTTTTCTGCCGGTGAACTGTGGCGCACTGTCGCCGCAGTTGATCGAGAGCGAGCTTTTCGGTCATGAGCGCGGCAGCTTTACCGGCGCGGTTCGAGATCACCCTGGGGTGTTCGAGCGGGCTCATGGTGGAACTCTTTTTCTTGATGAAATCACTGAGATGCCGCTGGACCTGCAGGTAAAGCTGTTGCGTGTGTTGGAAACTCAGCGTTTTTCCCGTTTGGGAAGCGTTCAGGAGCAAAAGACGGACGTTCGTATTCTCGCCGCCACCAACCGCTGCCTGCAGGAGGAAGTCGAGCAGGGGAATCTGCGGGAAGACTTGTTTTATCGGATCCAGGTGTTTCCAATCGCCTTGCCACCCTTGCGTGAACGCGAGGGCGACATCGGGTTACTGGCCGAGCATTTTTTGGAAGAATTGAATGAGACCGAAGGCAAAGAAAAACGGTTTTCGGATGATGCCTTGGCGCTGTTGAAACGTTATAACTGGCCGGGTAACGTGCGTGAGCTTCGAAACGTGGTGCAGCGGGCTTATATCATGGCGAAAGAGGTTGTCACCGCCGATGATTTTCCGGACATGGTGATGACCCCTGGTACCGCCGTCCAACAGCAGGGGCAAAGCCTGAAAGTTAAGGTAGGGGCGTCGGTCGCGGAAGTGGAGCGCAATCTGATTTATGCGACGTTGAATTATTGCGATGGTCGCAAGCAAAAAGCGGCGGATATGCTCGGTGTGAGCGTGAAAACACTCTATAACCGACTGCGGGAGTATGAAGAGGCGGGTTAGTTGTGGTTTCGAGGCGCCCTAGGGAAACTCCCAGTTCTGATTGAATCGGGAGTTTCCTAGAATGGCGTGACTTCCAGCACTCGCTCAGGAGCGCCGCCATGACCATTCAAGCTCTCCAGTCGTCGTTCCGGGATGCCCCGGCTTTGTTGTCATCCACCCTGTCTTCGACCGGGGCTTCTCACACAGTGAAACAAGGGGAAACCCTGGGGGCAATTGCCAGGCAATATGGAACGTCGGTGGAGTCACTGATGGCGGCGAACCCACAAATAGTGAATCCGGATGTGATTCACCCCGGAGATCAGGTTCGCGTCCCCGCCAACGATACGCCTTATGTGGTGCAACCGGGCGACTCGCTTTCGGCGATTGCGGCTGAGCATGGCGTTTCCGTTCAGGCGCTGATCCAAACCAATGGCATTCACAATGCCGATATGATTTACCCCGGAGATCGTCTTTCCATTCCTGCGGCGTCGAACGACACTGAAAATCGACCTACGCCACCGGCCGGACAACCGGAACCCCAACCTACCCAGGCAGGGGAAATGCCGCAAACCGGCAATCTGTCCGAAGCCCGGAAATTCGACCTCTACGCTGGTTACGTGAACCAGTTCGGGGATGCCCGCATTCAACAGGATTTAAACGACGGCAATAAAGTGGCGATTGCGCTGCGCGATGCAACGTCCACTCACGCCAACCAGGGGCGGGGCCTTTATGACGACCGCATGGTGGTGATCTGGCAGGATAACAGCGGCACCAAGCATGTCGAGGAAATGCGGGCCAATACCGACCCTTCCGGCCAGTATGAAGACGGTGGGCCGCATCTGAGTCGCACGCCGACCGGAGCGGACGTGAACGGTGACGGTCAACTTGACCTTGGGCGCCTGGCCGAAGGCACCTATCGTTTTACGCGGGGGGAGTTTCTGGGTAACGAAGCCTTTCGTTCCACCAACGATCAGGTGGCCGAGCGCGATGTAAACCATAACGGTCGTTTTGACGATGGGGTCAGTCAATCCGGTAACTTTGGCATGCACATTCATATCGGCGGCGGGAACAATACCTGGTCGGCCGGTTGCCTCACTTTGGAACCATCCGAACACCAGCGCTTTTTCGATACGCTCGGCAACCAAGCCACTCTTCATGCGGTAGTGATCGATAGTGCTAATTTACCACCAGCCGAAACCCCACAAGCCGAAGGGACCGACACTCTGACTTTGGGGGCGAACGAACGTTATCGCGCCGACATTGAGTTCGCCGCCGATCGCACCGGCCTGCCGAAAGCCGTGATTGCCGCGGTCATCAATGCGGAGGCCGCCAAGGATGCCAACGGCGTCTGGGATCCGGATTCCGCCAATGGCCGTTCATCCGCCCGCGGGCTCACTCAGTTTTTGAGCAGCACTTGGATTGGCGAAGCCACCAAACCCGGAACGCACCTGAACCAATACGCACGTGATGCGGGCTACGTCGACGGCAACAACCAAGTGGTCGATGGTCATAAGCAGGATTTACTGGATTTGCGTTTTACGCCTCGCCTCGCCATTACCGCCGCAGCGGAATATGACCATGGCATTTTCTCCCGACTGGAACGTGAGGGCCGTATACCTGCTGGTGCCGAAGATCAGGATTTAGCCCGCTATCTGTACATTGGGCATCACGAAGGCTTGGGTGGGGCACGCCAGATATTGCCACCGGCCGGTGAGTCGCCCAGCCTGTCCGACAGCCGCGCTCAGCAGTTGTTTGATGCCAATGCCAACGACCGAACCCAGCAAAAATATCTGCAACAAAATGGTAACGACGTCAGTCAGGCCTACATCGCCTGGTTGAATGATTACATCGATTATGCCGTGAACCCTGGAGATTTTGACTGAAGCTCTTGTTGATTCGACTCAATAAACCAAGCCGCCTGCTGAGCGGCCTGGTCGGTATTTTCCTATGGCTGGTCCTGCACGCCGCAAGTGCGGACTACAGCCCGCCCGTGACCGTGGAAAAACAATTTCAGGAAACCCCAGCCGAAATCGCGCAGCGCATCGTGCCCACAGGAAGTGATTGGTTGTTGCCGCCGCAACGCATCGAACTGGGCGCTTATGACGGCGTGTTGCTGGCTTTTCACGATGCGCCCGGCTACTGCATCTGGTACCTGGCGGATGTGCCGGGAGAGTCCCGTTACCGGGTGCTGCGCCTTCGTGATCCCCAAAAAGGCGACGATTTTTTTGACCTGAACATTGCTGCCGTTTTCACTGTCGGCCCCGACAACGCCGAAGATCTGGTCGTGCTGGAGACGCATCGGCAGCCGGAAATAGCCGGTGGTGAGCAGTTGCATCGGGGGTCTGTGTATCGGGTCGAGGCGGGTGGGGCTGTTCGTCTCGACGGTGTCAGTAAGCATCTGGATGGTATTGAAACAGTCGATACCGCCAGGCAAATCCTGCGCGCCCAGGTGCAGCCTCTGGCGGAACCTCCTGAAGGCAGGCTGGCGGACTACTTCATGGCTTTGCCGGTTCGCTACCTCGACCTGACTGCCCGTGAGCGTGCACAGATCATCCAGCCGGAGAGCCCACGCCTGATGGTGTTTGACCGTGCCAATGGCTATTTGCAAATCGCCGGTGACGCCGGTTTTCCCGGTTATTCGCTGGTCATGTTTCAGCGCAAAGAGGCGCCACCTGTACTCGCCTTTAAAGTGGTTTATCCCATGACCCAATTCACCTACTTTCTCACCCCCACTCAAGATGGCTGGCAGGATATTTCGGAAGACATCGTGCCGGGTTACCAAACGGAGTTGAATTATCAGTTGCCTCGTTACGGCACCGAGGTGGAGGTGTGGGGGCAGGAAGGAGAGGCCCGTTACTCGCTGGAGTGGACGGGCCGGGAATTCAGAAAGTAGGTCTTACCACATCAGGTCATCGGGGATCTGAAAGTCTTTGTACGGATCGTCTTCATCCGGCTGTTCCGCCTTTGGATCAGCCTGGAACACCACGGCCGAGGCATCCCGTTCGGCCACTTTTTGCGCCGTTTCCCGTGAAACCACGGCATAGCCGTCTTTCAATGCGCAAATGGCCAGCTGCCCGCGTGCCAGCTGCTTTTGAATATCATCACTGACATACAGCTGCTTGATTTTGTTCAGCCGGGCGTCGGTAAAGTTGAAGCGAACCTCACCTTTGGTTTGCACCCGCCCCTGAGTGATGATCTGCTCCACCTGGGCCTGAAGCGCCTTGGCCGCCTCGGCCTGTTGCCGCTGTTGGTTCAACTGGCGGTCGCGCTCGGCTTTTTCTTCCCGCTCACGCTTCAGCCGGGCCTGAACATCCTCTTCCTGACCGGAATCGCCCTTGCGGCCTTGTTTGGCCTGCTTTCGTTTTTCGTGCTGGGCCTGTTTGACCTTCTTTTTGTCTACCAGACCCGCGCTCAATAGCTGGTCGGCCAGAGACTTTGCCATGGTTCTGATCCGTATTTGCGATTGTCGGCCGCATTGTAATGAGCGTGGGACGATTCAGCCAGTGGGTGAGTGGCTGGTTTACCGGTGAGCCAGGTGTCAGAAAAAGGGAGCAGCAGGCTAGCCCCGGTGGTCGGGTAAGCCCATCCAGGGTGGTCCGCAGCAGGGATGCTGCGGTCCAGGCCCGAGACGTCGGACCGCCATGGATGGGTTTATGCCGACCCTGGATGGGCTTACCCGACTGCCGGGGCGGGTTCTTGGCAACGGGTTATCCCAATGACACCGCAATTGGCTGGGCCTGTACCAGAGTGGCCGGGTCCAGCAGTTGCCTAATGTGGTGAGCCTCCAGATCTGGCTCCTCGCCGAGTAACGTCAGAATGGGTGTGCCACTGTGTTGGTGCGCCTTCACGATGCGGGCGGCGCGGTCGTAGCCGATTACCGGGCAGAGGGCCGTGACCAGACCGGCGGAGGCCTCCAGATGGGCGCGGCAGCGGTCTTCGTTGGCCTGGATATCCACAATGCACAGACGGGTCAGCATCTCCATGGCACGGCTGAGCAGGTCCATACTGTCCAGGATTTTGAAGGTCACAATCGGCAGCATGGCGTTGAGCTGCAACTGGGCGCTTTCAGCCGCCAATGTCACAGCGGTGTCGTTGCCCACCACGTGGTAAGCCACTTGGCTGACGGCTTCCGGAATCACCGGGTTCACCTTGCCGGGCATGATGGATGAGCCCGCCTGGCGTGGTGGCAGGCGAATTTCGGCGAAGCCCGCCTGCGGGCCGCTGGAGAGCAGGCGCAGGTCGTTGCTGATCTTGCTCAGGCTCAATGCCAGGCGTTTCAACGCATTGGAAAAAGCCACCAGGGCGCCGCTGTCGACCGTGGCGAAAATTCGGTCTTCCGCCAGTTCGAAATTCCAGCCGGTTTGGGTGTTCAGGGCGCGCACGGCGAGCGGGCCGAACTCGGCAGGGCAGTTGATGCCGGTGCCTATCGCGGTGCCACCCAGGTTGACGCTGAGCAGACCTTTGCGGGCCTGGCTGAGCGATGCCAGTTCCAGTTTCAGGGCGCTGGCGAA
>CBFGUW010000057.1:0-32463 GCA_965652395.1 uncultured Saccharospirillum sp.
CACGATGTGCGGGTCGGCCATGTGGGCGCGGGTCATGCCGATCATGTCGACCTTGCCGGATTCTATGGCGTAGCGTGCTGTGCCGACGTCCTGGATCTTGGCGCCGTGGAAGGTGGGGAAGTCGACCTGGCGTTTGATCTCACCGGCAAAATCCAGATGGGGCGCGCTGGGCATGCCCTGGACGGGGATGACGTCGGTGAGGCCGGGGTCGGTGTCGATGTGGCCACGCACGACGTTGAGAAAGTCGACCAGGCCGCTGGCTTTCAGCCGACGCGATATGTCGAGCCCTTCATCGGCATTCAACCCGCCGGGAAGGCGTTCGTCGCCGGTGTAGCGAACGCCGACGATGAAGTCGTCGCCGACTCTGGCGCGAATGGACTTCAGTACGTCGAAGGTGAAGCGCAAGCGGTTGTCCAGGCTGCCGCCGTAGGGGCCTTCCAGTGTGTTGGTGAGGGGGGACCAGAATTGGTCCAGCAGGTGGCCATAGGCTTGCAGTTCGATGCCGTCGAGCCCGGCGGCTTTCATGCGTTCGGCGGCGTCGGTGTAGTCGCGGATGATGCGTTCGATGTCCCAGTCTTCGGCTTGTTTGGGGAAGGCGCGGTGGGAGGCTTCACGATGATGGGAGGCGGAGACGGCGGGCAGCCAGTCGCCTTTGTCCCAGCGGGTGCGGCGGCCGAGGTGGGTGAGTTGGATCATGACGGCGGTGCCGTGTTGGTGGCAGGCGTCGGTGAGGTGGCGTAGCCAGGGGACGATTTCGTCTTTGTAGGCGAGGAGGTTGTTGAAGACGGGTGGGCTGTCTTTGGCGACGGCGGCGGAGCCGGCTGTCATGGTGAGGCCGATTCCGGCTTTGGCGCGTTCGACGTGGTAGGCTCGGTAGAGTTCTTTTGGCAGGCCGTCTTCTGGGTAGGCGGGTTCGTGCGAGGTGAGCATGAGTCGGTTTTTGATGGTCAAATGCTTGAGCTGGAAGGGTTGCAACAAGGGGTCGTGGGCCATGGTCAGCCTCCTGATGAATGCGGCTTCCGATTACGCTATACCTCCTGTACACTTGTGTCAATTACAATGACATTGGTGTACATTTGTGCCAGATTGGTACGGTGGCGGGGTTACGCACAGGTTGCCGGGTAGGGCCATCAAGGGTCGGCGTTAACCCATCCATGGGGCCTGGATCGCAGCATCCATGCTGCGAACCACCCTTGATGACCCTACCCGGCAACCTGTGCTCGACCGTGGCGCAAACGTTAAAAAACATGACTCGAGGTCAAGGTTTTACGGAAAACAATGATGAACACAGACACTGAAAAAGGACGGGCGGAAGACTGGTTGGATGCCGCTTATAAAATGCTGATTCAATCCGGGGTGGATTCGGTAAAGATTCTGCCGCTGGCGAAAGCATTGAATACGTCGCGCACCAGTTTCTACTGGTTTTTCAAGGACCGGGAGGCGCTGCTGGATCGTTTGATCGAGCAATGGAAAGCGAAAAATACTGAGGGGTTGGTTCGGCAAACCGAGCGCTATGCGGGCAGTGTGGTGGAGGCCATGCTGAATGTGTTCGATTGCTGGTTGGATGAGCGGTTGTTCGATTCTGAGTTCGAATACGCTGTGCGTAATTGGGCGATGCAAAGCCCGGCTGTTGCGCGCGAAGTGGCGGCGGCGGATGAGCGGCGGTTGGAGGCTTTGACGACGATGCTGGTGCATTTTGGTTACTCGCCACATGAAGCGGGTGTGCGTGCGCGTACCACTTATTTGACTCAGATTGGTTATATTTCAATGCATACTCAGGAGACCAAGGAGGTTCGTATCGGCCGTGTGGCGGAGTATGTTCAGGTGTTTACCGGGCAGGTTTGTGAGCGTGAGGATCTGGCGCGTTTTGTGTCTCGTCATGCACCTGATCTGAAGGAATGGATGTTGGCTTATGAGGAGCGAAGGGCGGCTGAAAGCCGATAGGATTTATGAAAAAAAACGCCGCTTTTTAAAGCGGCGTTTTTGGTTTAATCGGATTGATTAAGCCAGTTTGGCGCGTTTCAGGCGTTTGGCGTCGCCGTTCAATCCCATGTACAAGCTCAGGCACATGAGGATAAGAATGACGGCGAACGGTAGGCCTGCGGTTACGGCTCCGGCTTGCAGGGCGTTCAGTGCTTGGGCACCACCGCCGAACAGCAGGGTTGCGGCGATCACGCCTTCCATGGTGGCCCAGAATACGCGCTGGGCGACCGGGGCGTCTTCTTTGCCGCCGGCGGTGATTCCGTCGATTACGAGGGAACCGGAGTCGGAGGAGGTGACGAAGAAGACCAGTACGAGCACGATGGCCAGGAAAGAGATCAGTGATGTCAGTGGCAGGTTTTCCATCATCTGGAACATGGCCAGGGGCACTTCGGTCAGGCCTTCGCTCAGTGCGCCGACTTGAGCCTGAATCTGGTCGAGTGCGTTGCCACCGAAGGCGGTGACCCAGATGCCGCAGACAATGGTTGGGATTATCAGCACGGCGAGCATGAATTCACGCACGGTGCGGCCTTTGGATACGCGGGCGATGAACATGCCGACGAAAGGCGACCAGGAAATCCACCAGGCCCAGTAGAATACTGTCCAGCCATGGAACCAGGTTTCATCTTCGCGGCCAATCCAGTTACTCAGCGGTACTATGTTTTGTACATAGGAGCCGAAGAGGCTGAACAGGTTTGAGAAGAAGCCGGTGATGGAGCCGACGAGGATTACGAACACCAGCAGAATCAGCGCAACGGCCATGTTGATGTTGCTGAGCACTTTTACGCCGCCGTCCAAACCACGCACCACGGAGAATATCGCGATGGCGGTGATAAAGGCGATTAGGGCGATTTGGGTGTTGATGCTGTTTTCGACGATGCCGAGGTACGCCAGACCACTGGCGGCCTGCTGTGCGCCCAAACCGAGCGATGTGGCCAGGCCGAAAATGGTGGCCAGCACGGCGACAATATCAATCACGTGGCCGATCGGACCCCAGATACGGTTGCCGAGCAATGGGTAAAAGGCGGAGCGAACGGTGAGCGGCAGCCCTTTGTTGTAGGCGAAAAAGGCGAGCGACAAACCGACGATGCCGTACATGGCCCAGGGGTGCAGGCCCCAGTGGAACATGGTGGCGCCGAGTGCGAGCGATTTGCCTTCTTCGGTGTTTGCGGCAACGCCGAGCGGGGTGCCATACCAGTTGGTGAAGTAGGCGACGGGTTCGGCGACGCTCCAGAACATCAGGCCGATGCCCATGCCTGCGGCGAACAACATGGAAAACCAGGACAGTGTCGAGAATTCCGGTTTGGCGTTGGCGCCGCCAATGCGAACTTTGCTGACGGGCAGAAAAATCAATGCGAGACAGAAAATCACGAACAGGTTGCCACCGGCCATGAACAGCCAGTCGAAGTGATCAATCGACCAATTACGGGCGCCCAGCAACATGCCGTTGGCCGCTTCCGGTGCGATTAATGTACCGATTACAAAGATCAGAATAAGAACAGCACTGATACCAAATACCGGGTTGTGGATATCAAACCCGGCGATCTGAATATTGTCCTGTCCAATTTGATAGTCGAGGTCATCGTAGGGACGCGCAGCGTCGACCGATGACTGATTACGTTCGGTCATGAGGGGCTCTCCAGGATATTTATTATTATCTGACTTTATCGAGCACCCGGAGCCGAAACAGCACGACCTGCATTTCGGGTTCACCTGAGCACAGCTACCGTCATTCGTCGGCTATCCCGGCTCCGGGCGAAGATCATGTTACGGCTTTGCCGGTTCGTCTGAATTCCAACTGCGACATTCAGGTGGCGTTTTGTGCCTTGAAACGGCAAGGTCGCGGATAGGCAAGCTAAAACTGCTTCAAGTACACAGTGGCATGGTTGTCGCGAATCGATTGCAGAATGCCGCGCGTTTCGAGTTTGAACAACGCCCGGTTTATCCTCGCCAGAAGGGCTTCGCCATTGGGATGGTTTTTCGGGATGAGCAAGTGCATGGTTTGCCGTGAAAAAACAATGCTCAGTTGTTGCACGGCACGGTCATTATCAAACACCGATGTGATGGCCGCTTTTGCTGAAAACAAATCCACCGGAACGATATCGATGTGCCCGTCACGCAACAACTCGAAACACTCGTTTAACGAGTCGGGCTGGGTGAGAGTGGTGTTGCTCTTCGCCAGTAATTCCTCCAGATCATGAGTGAAATAACCGGCGGGCCGACAAAGCCGATACCCGGCCAGATCGCCGGGGTCGTGGGCGGTGATGGAGCTGCCCGCCATGACGTAGGGAATCACGTAGGTGGCACCGAGCGACTCAGACACAAGAAAGCGTGCCGCGCGCTCTTCGTTGTAATACCAGGGAAAGGTGCCGTCGTACTTTCCAGCCTCAGTATCGGCCATAAGATTGCCCCAGGTGGGCTGGAACTCTATCTCCGCGTCCAAATCAGCGACGCGCATAACCTGGTCGAGGATATCGGTGATCATACCTCGGTTCTTCCAATCTTCATCGGTGAAGGGGGCGAAGTTTCCGGAAGTGACCAGTTTAATGGAATCGGCCAGGCAGACAGTGCTGACCAGCGTCAGCACGAGTGTGAGGATAGTTTTCATTGTGATACCTTTGTTTTTCTTTTTTTTGAGGGTATTGATTTATTTCACGACTCCTTCCGCGATCAACAGCTCCATTATTGCTTCGGCTTTCTCGCGATCGGTGCCTTCCTTTATCACTTTCCCGCCCTGGCCCTGGGGTTTGGCGGTAGCGGCTTTAAAGCGGTCGGCGGCGGACTTGGCCTTGACCACATTAAGACGTTTTGGTCGGGGTTTGGCGGGTGTTTCCTGCCAGTTTTGCCGGGCTTCATCGACCACGGCTTCGGCTTCAACCTCAGCGAACCGGCCCCGGCGGGCAGCGCCGAAGGCGTATTGACGCGCTTCCGGTGCGGCGTTATCCACCGTGGCGATAAACGGCAGCGATACGCGCAACAACCGACGCTGGCCTCGTGGCAGTGCCTGCAATATTTCCGCTTTCCCGCCTTCAATTTTCTGAATATCCGCGATTCGGGACACAACCGGCCAGCCGAGATATTCTGCCAACAAATAAGGCACCATACCGGATGCCTCGCCCTGTTCGGCATGAATACCGGTAAGAACGATATCCGCCGGGTGTTCATTGAAGTGCTTAGCGAGCACAGGCACTGCATCGGTATTGTCATCGCCTTTCAATAACGATAATTCCGACAATCCCATGCCGAGGTATTGGCGCAGACCGGTTTCGTTACCTTCACCGACATGAACCAGCCGACAGGAGTTTCCTGCCATTTTTAACCCCAGCTCCACGGCGCGGGCATCTTGATTGGCACGACGGGCCCGGCCCGATTTTGGATGCTGACCGACGGACACCAAGGTGGCGACCTTTAGACCCGGGTTAGGCAACATGACGTTCTTCCTCGCTGATCTCGGCGGCGGCTTTGGGTGACTCCGCAGCTTCCCCGCCCTGCCTTTGTTCAGCCAACTGCAACAGTTCGGCAAGAATACCCTGGCTGTCGCCGATCACACTCAGGTCGGCCCGCTTTATCATGTCGCAACCGCCATCCAGGTTAATGGCCACGACCTTGTCACATTGACCAATACCCTGCAGATGCTGAATGGCGCCGGAAATACCCACGGCCACATAAACCCGCGCCGTGACCCAGGTGCCGGTGGCACCCACCTGACGGAAACGGGGCATGAAGCCATCGTCCACCGCGACGCGACTGGCGCCTTCGGTTGCGCCAAGAGCGGTGGCGACGCGATGGAATTGATCCCAATCGCGCACGCCGTTCCCGGCGGACAGAATAAATTCGGCTTCACCCAGGGCGATCTTACTAGGGTCGACATCGACCGGACCGAGGTCTTCGATGTGCGATTCGATATCGGGAATGGACGCCAGTTCAATGGGCCGCGCTTCATGTCGGGTTTCATCAATGGGTAACGCACATTCTTCGGCAAGCAACATCACCCGAGCAGTGGGTCGTTGCCAATCGGTCATTTGGCTGCCACCCCGGCAGAGGGTTTGTTCTGCGTTCACCTGCCAAGCATGAACAGCCGGGCGCTCACCCAACCGGGCGGCCAGACGAGAGCCCAGATCGGCACCGCCATGAACGGAATCAGGAAACAGCCAGTAACGGGGTTTCAATTCGTTTTCAACCGCTTCAAGAACGGCCAGCTTCTGTTCCGGGCAATAACCGGTCAGTGGCTGACCATGAATTTCGGTCAGATGAATCAGGCGATCGGCCCCGGCGGTATCGAAGGTGGCTTCGCGGGCTTCGCCTAAAGCGACGGCTACCACCGCACCCGCACCTTCCGTAGCATTCACTAACTGGTGCGCCTGACCCAGGATGTCTTTGTCGTGCCCACTCAAACGACCGGCCGCGAGGTCTACGACCACTGCGACATAGAAGTCCGGTTGCTCAACGCGATGCAGCGGCAATTCAGCTTCGGTTTGTGATGACCGACCTTTGGCACGCAATGATAGACCGCCCGCACCACCCAGGGCTCCCGCGCTGCGATCGATGCGTTTTATCCCATTCGGCCCGACAAAACCGATGGCGTGAGGGTTCTTCCGCAGCAATCCTGTCGGCCCGCGTACCGGTCCGCTTTCAGCAGCGATCAGTTCATCATGCCGGGGGTGCAAACGGTTGCGCAGAATCCACTCGGTACGTGGATCGCGTCTTGGCGCTTCGTCTCTTGAAATATCGCTCATCAGTGCACCTCCTCAACCTGGGGTTGGGCGGTCGATTTTTTTGTTTCCGCTGTCTCGATGATCAAGCCATCGGCCACCAATTCGGCCAAGTCGCGTATCTCCGGTCGCGGTTCCACCACGCCTTCCAACATGGCCGTGCATTGCTGGCAGGCAACCGCGATGGTTTCCGCCTCGACCTTGCGGGCATCGTCGACACGCATGTCGGCGATGCGATGTTCACCGGGAATATCGGTAATGGGCGCGCCGCCGCCACCGCCGCAACACCGTGAGCGATATCCGGAGCGTTCCATTTCACTGACTTTTATTCCCAATGCGCCAAGCAACGCTCGTGGGGATTCATATTCGCCGTTGTATCGACCCAGGTAGCAGGGGTCGTGATAGGTGACCGTGCCACCTTTGAAAGCATCGAGTTTCAGTGCGCCCTGTTCGACCAGTTCGTTGATAAAAGTGCTGTGGTGCAGTACCTCATAGTGACCGCCCTGCCCTTCTGGATAAAAATCGCCGTATTCATTTTTCAAAACATGAAAAGCGTGTGGGTCGGTGGTGACAATGCGTTTAAAACGATATTGGCTGAGCGTGGCAATATTGTGCCGCGCCAGGCTTTGGAAGGTTGCATCATCCCCTAAACGCCGAGCGACATCGCCCGAGTCACATTCTTCATTACCCAGGACGGCAAAATCGACATTCGCGGTCTTCAGGATTTTGACAAAGGCGCGCAGGATGCGTTGGCTGCGCATGTCGAAACAGCCATCGCTGACCCAGAACAGTACCTCAGCTTCCTGTTTTTTGGCCATCAACGGCAAGTCCAAATCCGCCGCCCAGTTCACTCGGCTGCCGGGATCGAAGCCGCCGGGGTTGTCGGTCGCGATCAAATTATCCAATACTTCCGCACCCTTGTTGGGCGTTTCGCCCCGCTCCAACGTCAGGTGACGGCGCATGTCGACAATGGCGTCGACGTGCTCGATCATCATCGGGCATTCTTCAACACAGGCACGGCAGGTGGTGCAGGACCACAACGTATCGGCACTCACCAAGCCATCGACAATCGGCTGATGCGGGTTGCCGTGGGCTTTGCCCACTTCGGTACCCGGATAAGGACTACCGGCGTACTTGGCGTCGGTACCACCGGCCAGGCCAACCACCATATCCTGTATCAGCTTTTTGGGGTTCAGTGGCTGACCGGCGGCAAAAGCGGGACACACCGCTTCACAACGGCCGCATTGAACGCAGGCATCAAAACCCAGCAGTTGGTTCCATTTAAAATCCTTCGGGTGAGCCACACCCAGAGCGCCATCCAGATCGACCGGTTTCAGCCCGGTGGAACGGCCACCGCCGAAACGTTCCGGCCGACGATGAAACGCCAGGTGCAGGGCACCGGCAAAGGCGTGCTTCATAGGCCCGCCCCAGCCCATGCCAAACAGCATTTCAAAGAGACCAAAAGCAACGCCGATCATTAAAATACCGGCCAGTACCCAGCCACCGAAATTGTCCGGCAGTAAGCCGGAGGTGGTCAGGGTGAGCAGGAAAAACGAGACCGAAAACATCAAAAGATTTTTCGGTAACCGCATCCAAGGGCCTTTGGACAAACGCGCCGGTGGGTTGCGACGCCGCCGATACACAAAAATGGCACCGGTAAACATCAGGGCGGTCGCAATCAATAATGGAATGCTGAGCCAGGCGGTTTGCAGACCAAACAGATGGACAGGAATGATCAATACCATGGATAAAACGAAGCCACCGGCTGTGGCAACGTGGGTATTGGACATGTATTTATCGCGCTCGACCACGTGGTGCAAATCGACCAGGTAGCGGCGCGGCATGGCCATTAACCCGGCGATGAGCTTCACGGGCTCGGGTTGGCCCGCACGCCAAAAACTGATACGGCGAATGGCGCCGATGACCAATAAGGCCAGGGCAGCTGCCAATAATGTCGGTAGTAACCAATCGAGGATCATAATTCGCCTCTTCACGATCGGGTGCTGTGATTGTTGCCTGCGGTCTGCGAAGTCTCTATTGGAATTGTCGAACTTCGCGACCACAAAGCATTATTTTTGAACAAGCACCAGGCTTGCTCCGCGTCTTCCGTAACGCGTCTCCCGTTTGGCCAATCCGCCTACAAGTCCTTACACAGGCGCAGGGCATCGTAGATGGCAGCGTGGGTGTTACGTTGCGAAACGCAGTCGCCCAAACGCCACAGGATCATGCCTTTTCCTGCTTCTTCCAATATCGGTTGCGCCTTGCAGTCGAACAACGCCTGGACGTCGATCTGCCCTTTGTTGACCGAATCCGCTTTCAGCTCGTAATAAAGCGCTTCGTTCGGACGGGTGCCGTTTTCAATCACAACCTGATCGACCACACGTTCTTCTTTCTGGCCGGTGTACTCGTTTTCCAGAACCGCGACTTTCTTATCGCCTTCGGCGTAAACTTTCTCCAGCATCATGTCGGAACTCATGATGACTTCACGCTCGTACAGACTGCGGTAATAGGTCGGGAAGGTCGTGCCGCCGATGCCGACACCGGGTTTGATGTCGTCGGTAACCAGTTCGACCAATGAGCCTTTGGCGGCCAGATAATCCGCTGCGGACATCCCGGAGAATTCGCAGATGGTGTCGTAGACCAGCACGTTTTGGCCGGGCTCGACTTTGCCACTCAGAATATCCCAGGACGACACCACCAAACCTTCATCAAAGCCCCACTCGGGGTTCTGCTCCATGAAGGGTATTCCGCCGGTGGCGAGGATGCAGACATCCGGTTGAATGTCGCGTACCAAGGCGGCATCGGCGGCGGTATCGAAACGGATTTCGACACCCAGACGCTCCAATTCCAGCGCATACCACCGCGTGATCCCTGCAATCTGGTCCCGCTGCGGTGCCTTGGCGGCCAGTGTGATCTGTCCACCCAGCTCATTGGCTTTTTCGATCAGCGTGACATTATGGCCACGCTCGGCGGCGACTCGCGCCGCTTCCATACCGCCGGGGCCTCCACCGATCACCAATACGTTACGCACCGGCCCCTGCGTTTTTTCGATAATGTGGGGCAGGCCCATGTATTCGCGGGACGTGGCGGCGTTTTGAATGCACAGCACGTCCAGACCCTGGTACTGACGGTCGATGCAGTAGTTGGCGCCTACGCACTGACGAATCTGATCGACCTGGTTCATTTTGATCTTGGCGATCAAGTGCGGGTCGGCGATGTGGGCACGGGTCATACCGACGAAGTCGACGTAACCGGCTTCGAGAATACGCTCGGCCTGGTTCGGGTCTTTGATGTTTTGGGCGTGAATGACGGGTACGTCAACCACTTCCTTGATACCGGCCGCGAGGTGCAGGAACGGCTCTGGCGGGTAGGACATATTGGGGATCACGTTGGCCAGGGTGTTGTGGGTATCACACCCGGAACCGACGACGCCGAAGAAGTCGAGTAAGCCGGTGTCGTTGTAGTATTTGGCGATCTGTTTCATGTCGTCGTGGTTGAGACCGTCGGGGTGAAATTCATCACCACAAATACGCAGGCCTACGGCGAAGTCGCGACCGATTTCTTCACGCACGGCTTTGAGAACTTCCATACCGAAGCGCATGCGGTTTTCGAAGCTGCCGCCCCATTGGTCGGTGCGTTTGTTGACGCGCGGTGACCAGAACTGGTCAATCATGTGCTGGTGTACGGCGGAGAGTTCGACGCCGTCGAGGCCGCCTTCTTTGGCGCGGCGTGCGGCCTGGGCGAAGTCGGCGATGACGCGTTGAATCTCTTCTTCTTCGATGGTTTTACAGGTGGCGCGGTGTACGGGCTCACGGATGCCGGAGGGCGACATGAGGTTGGGCCAGTTTTCGCCGTCCCACCGTGAGCGTCGGCCCATGTGGGTGATTTGAATCATGATTTTGCCGCCGTGTTTGTGGACGGCGTCGGCGAGATTCTGGAAGTGGGGGATGATCCGGTCGGTGGAGAGGTTGACGGAGCTCCACCAGCTTTGCGGGCTGTCGATGGAGACGACGCTGGATCCACCACAGATGCATAGGCCACATCCGCCTTTGGCTTTTTCTTCGTAATATTTCACATACCGGTCGGTCGTCATCCCGCCGTCGGTGGCATACACTTCAGCGTGCGCGGTACTTACCACCCGGTTACGAATGGTCAATTGGTTAATCTGCAAAGGCCGAAAAAGCGCTTCAAACTGGGACATATACTTACCCCTTGGTTGTGCATCGGTGGCTGATTCCGTTTGAGGCTTAACCCGCGCTGGCTAACTGAGGTGCCTATTCGGGGTCGCCGTGAACCCCTCCATGGGGGCTTGACGGCAGCATCCATGCTGCCGACATCCCCGAATAGGCACCTCAGTCATCCAGCGCTAGCCTTCTATGGAGCTCGTGAACAGCCTTAATTAGAAATAACTTGTTTCATTAATTAATTGGCGTTACTTCAAAGAGGCCATATTCAACCCCTTCTTCTGCGGCGCTCTGAGTTTGAACGGCTTGTGTTTTCACGTCGTAACCCAAAGCTTCGGCGATCTGATCCATCGCACCGGCGAACCAGCCGGTGAACATGTAGTCCACCTTGCGATTCACCTTTCCGTATTGATAGACGAAAGCGGAATGATCAAGGCGGACCCGTGCGGTTCCGGCTTCGATATCGAGCTGTTCGATGGTGAACAGGCCCCAACCGCGTTGCGACAACCGGCGCATGTAGTGTTCGAACACTTCCTGGCCTTCCAGACCATGCAATTCGGCTTCTTTTTCACACCAATACCAGGCGGATTTGTAACCGGCCTTGTAGAGGATATCGGCGTAGCGTTCTGGGCCGATTTCGTCTTCAATCGCGCGGTGGTTATTCACGAAGAAATGCCGGGGTACGTAAAGCATGGGCAGGGCGTCGGTGGTCCAAACCCCGGTTTCGCTGTCCACTTCAATCGGCATTTCAGGCGCGTGTGTTGTCATTATTTTTCCTCTATACAATTCTGTAATGCGAAGCGGGGGAATCACTGGCGTTCAGCGTCTCCCGTCAAGCATCTCCCAATTTATTCGCCCCAGACTTCACCGAGGATACGCAGCCAGTTGTCGCCCATGATTTTTTGCGTCAGGCGTTCTGAGAAGCCGTTACGCAGCAGGGCTTCGGTCAGGTTGGGGAATTCACCGACGGTGCGAATGCCTTCGGGGTTGACGATTTTCCCGAACTGGGTCAATTCACGGGCGTAGCCTTTGTCGTGCGTGAGATAGTCGAAGAAGGCTTTATCCTGACCTTGGGTGAAGTCGGTGCCGATGCCGACCTGGTCTTCGCCGACGAGGTCGACGATGTAGGCGATGGCTTCGACGTAGTCGTCGATGGTGGCGTCGGCGCCTTTTTTAAGGAAAGGTGTGAACATGGTGACGCCGACGAAGCCACCGTGATCGGCGATGAATTTCAGTTCTTCGTCGGATTTGTTACGTGGGTGCTCTTTCAGCCCGGATGGCAGGCAGTGGGAGTAGCACACGGGTTTTTTGGAGGCGAGAATGACCTCTTCGGAGGTTTTGCTGCCGACGTGGGAGAGGTCGCACATGATGCCGACGCGGTTCATTTCGGCGACGATTTCACGCCCGAAGCCGGAGAGGCCGCCGTCACGTTCGTAGCAGCCGGTTCCGACGAGGTTTTGGGTGTTGTAGCACATTTGGACAACACCGACGCCGAGGTCTTTGAAGATCTGGACGTAACCGAGCTGGTCTTCGAAGGCGTGGGCGTTTTGGAAGCCCATGAGGATGCCGGTTTTGCCTTCTGCTTTGGCGCGTCGAATATCGTCGGTGGTGTGGACTTTCAGCACCAGGTCGGAGTTTTCTTCGATGAGGTTGTTCATGTCGACGATGTTGTCGACCGTTGCTTGAAAGTCGTCCCATACGGAGACGGTGCAGTTGGCGGCGGTGAGGCCTCCTTTGCGCATGTCTTCGAAGAGTTCACGGTTCCATTTGGCGATAATCAGTCCATCGATGACGATGGATTCCTGATGCAGTTCAGCTGCGTTCATGTCGACACCCCGACGGTTGATTGGATGACCATGAAGCAAGTGTATCCAGGGGGTCTCCCCCCAAGTTCACTGGATGCGACAGCAGAAACACCAAAATCGGCAGGGTTCGCGGCGGTGGTCCGCGATCACTGCCGGGGGTGCTTATTCTGGGTCGCTGTGAACCCATCCATGGGCGCTTGACGGCAGCATCCATGCTGCTGACATCCCAGAATAAGCACCCCCGGCAATAATCGCTTTCCAAGTGCCTCCCGCAAGCAGACGCTGCAGTGAAGCTTAAGAACAGAAGCAGCAGGGTACGTCAGGACTAAAGGCATTTAAGGGCGTGCGAGCAGTAAGCGACTGATGCCGGGGTAGCTCACCCAGGGAAGTCCGCAGCATGGATCGGTCCGACGTCTCGGCTGCGGCCTAGGCTCCATGGAAGGATTGAGTGGGCGGCATACCGCACGACCCTGGGGGAGCTACCCCGGCAGCAGGCGCGGACCAAAGCCACCCAAAGCGCTATAGCAAAGGAGGCTTAGGCCACCCCTTTCAACCAGAGGCAGCCAACTTAGCCGAGTCAACCCGCAAAGGGGCGGACATGAAGTTGACGGCGCCATAGGTGGGTTCGGCCTGGGCGACGCGCAGGGCGGTGTAGGAGGAGGTTGGAAGTGCGGTGACGGTGTCGTCACTGGGTGATTCCAGTTGCTTGAGCGACCAGACCGCGGCCCGCTCCTCTTTTGGAGAAATACCGATGTATTTGCGGTAGCAGCGGCTGAAATGCGGCGCGGATACGAAACCGCACATGGAGGCGACTTCGATGATGGAGCAGGTGGTCTGCTTGAGTAGTTGACGTGCCCGGTCCAGCCGCAGCTTGAGGTAATAGCGCGACGGCGTGCAGTTGAGGTGCTTGAGGAACAGACGCTCCAACTGACGGCGGGAAATGCCCACGAAGCTGGCCAGTTCCTCCAGCTCGATCGGCTCTTCGATGTTGGCTTCCATCAGTTCGGTCACTTCGGCCAGTTTGGGTTGGGCCGTGGTGAGCAGACGACGCAGCGGCGTGCGTTGCAGTTCGTTGTCCGGGCGGACGCGGTCGCATACGAACATATCGCAGATCGCGCTGGTCAGTGCCTTGCCGTGTTGACGGGTGATCATGCTCAGCATCATATCCATCGGCACGTTGCCGCCGGTGCAGGTCATGCGGTCCCGGTCCAGGGTGTAAAGATGGTTGGTGCAATTCACCCGGGGGAAACGCTCCTGCAGAGACGCCAGACATTCCCAATGAGCGCTGCAATGGTAACCATCCAACAAGCCGCCGCTGGCCAGAACATAAGCTCCTGTACATACCGCGCCCAGCAGGACTTTCTTTTGCGCCTGGGACTGCAACCAGCTGACTTCTTTGGAGGAATAACTGCGGGTGATATCGACACCGCCGACCACAATCACTATATCGAAGACTTTTTTGTCGGCTATCGAGCCGTCGGGGGAAATCGCAACGCCGTCGCTGGCCTTGATGGTTTCACCATCGCGGGACAGCAGCTGCCAAGTATAAAGTTCGGTACCAGTGAGCTGGTTCGCCATACGCAGCGGATCGATCGCCGACGCCAAAGCGACCAATGTGAAATTATCGATCAGCAGGAAACCAACCCGATAGGGCTCTTTACCGACTGCGTTGGCCTGAGAAACGACGTTATCTTTCATGGACTTACCCCTCTGCCCGTGTCTTGCAAGTCCAGCCAATCAACGGAGTAGTAACAGGCGTTCTCCGGCTGATCACTGTTTGTGAATTGATGGGTTAATCAAAGAGGGGAAGTCCAGGTTCTGAGCCTAGGTTCCTGCCCCCAAAGCGATTGCCATACGACCTCTGACTGTGATTCGAGGGCATTCCCGGACCCGTCACCTTGAATATACGGACCCGGCCCCTCAGGCGCAAAACCAAACGAACGTTTTTTTGTTACAGTTTTTGCTCGGTCGGTTTCAGTTTCAGCTCCGGGTGAGTCCGATGGCAGCGGCGAGGTCGCTTTTGACCTGGCCGTCCACTCTCAGCACCGGCTGGAGAATCATGGTACGTCCGGCACCGGATGCGAAGTTATCCAAAAACGTCGCATCCGGTATCGCTTTAAGCCCAATCACGACACAGGACTTGCAGGCTTGGGGGAGCTATGAACCTATTGATGAGGTTTACGCATCAATACCAATTCACTCTGTTTTGATGCTTTTCGAATCAACCGTCAATACTCAGGTCCGAGAGCGGGGTGCTGCAGCAGGAGAGGATATACCCTTCGGCCAGATCTTCCTCCGTAATACCGCCGTTGTGCTGCATCTCCACCTCCCCGGAGACCTTCAGGACTTTGCAGGTACCGCAGATTCCTACACCGCAGGCCTTGGGTATATTGAGGCCCAGTCGGTTGGCGGCGGCGTGCACGGTCTCCCCTGGAATAGCCTGGACACTCATGCCGGAGGCGGTGAAGTCAACCGTGAACGTATCGACATCCTTGATTTCCTCGGCATGCTTGACGGCGATTTCGGCCTGTTCCAGGGCATCCTGGGTGACGGCCTCGGGTGTGGCCCCGAAAGACTCCTCATGATAGTTATCCATATCGAAGCCGTTCTCGATCAGCAGCTTCTTGACGGCCTTCATGTAGGGGGTCGGCCCGCAGCAGAAAATCCGGCGGCTCATGTAGTCCGGCACGATCATTTCCAGCTTGGCCTGGTCCAGATACCCCCGGTAGCCGTTCCAGGCGTGACCGATCTCGATGCGTTCGCAGATCACACTGAGGTCGAAATTGGGTATGCGCGAACACATGTGCTCCAACTCACGGCGGAAAATGACGTCTTTCGGCGTGCGGGCACTGTGAATGAAGGTCATGTCGACATCGGCGTTGGTGTCGAAATACCAGCGGGCCATGGACATCAGCGGTGTGATGCCCACCCCACCGGAGAGCATCAGCACCTTTTCAGCGGGATGGTCGATACAGTTGAAGTTACCGACCGGCCCGTGGACCGCCAATTCATCCTGTTCTTTCAGGTTGTCGTGCAGCCAGTTCGAGACATAACCACCCGGTACCCGTTTTACCGTGATGGAGAAACTGTAAGGCACCGAGGGTGAGCTGGAGATCGTATAGGACCGCATCACCTGTTCACCGTCGATCTCAAGCTCCAGGGTTACAAATTGCCCGGGCTTAAAGAAGAACATGATGGATTGCTCGGCATTGAAGCAAAAGGTTTTGACGTCCCAGGTTTCCTGGATGACGCGAACACAACGGACGAGGTGACGACCATTCGCCCAAACCCGGGTGTTGAGTGCGTTGAAGTAGGCTGAGGGCTCGGTGGCTTCGGTGATGCTGGTCATGGTTCTTCTCTCCGTCATAGGTGACACTACACCAATAGTCTGTGCAGGCTCATTTTGGTGAAAATCGCCCCCGTCGAGTTAACCATTTACGACACTCTGTTGATCAACTTCTCCAGCCGTCTAGCCCGTCCGCGACATCCCCTTCCGGCGAGTCGAATTAAAAGCTGCGAATGTCGTAAATGGATAACTGGCCGCCAGGTGACTGTCGAGAATGAGGGGCGAGAACCCAAGGGCGCAAACAACTTATAACGAAAGCCAATTTATCAGTTACACCTTTGAATAGGACCACTCCAATGACTGACTACGACCTGCTCAACCTGAAATACAACCATATCGGGGAAGCTCGGCAGGAAATGAGCCGATTACTGACAGATCGCGCCCGCAATTATTCGCTGCCCCAACCACTGTACAACGACCCTTTCCTCTTCCGAGTCGATATGGAAGAGGTGTTCATGAAGGAGTGGCTCTTCGTCGGCATGACCTGTGAAATCCCCACACCGGGCGCCTATATGACGGTCGAAATCGGTCAGAACCCCGTACTGGTCGTGCGTGACAGGGACGGCGAGGTCCGGGCTTTTCACAACGTCTGCCGCCATCGCGGCTCACGGGTGTGCACCGGCAAGAAAGGCAAGGTCGCCAACCTGACCTGCCCCTACCATCAATGGACCTACGACCTGAAAGGCAATCTGATTTTTGCCGGGTCGGACATGGGCGACAATTTCGATAAGAGCCAATTCGGTCTGAAACCAGCCCACTGCAAAACCGCTGGCGGCTTTATCTACATCTGCCTGGCCGAAGGCGAACCGCCGGAAATCGACGCCTACCTCGAAACCCTGGCCGCTTACATGGAACCCTACGACATGGAAAACGCCAAGGTCGCGGCGGAATCGACCCTGGAAGAAAACGCCAACTGGAAATTGGTGATCGAAAACAACCGGGAATGCTATCACTGCTCCGGTTCCCACCCCGAACTGCTGCGCACCCTGCTCGAATGGGACGACACCAACGACCCTCGCGCCACGCCTGAGTTTCTTGCCCAATACGAACGCCAGGCGGCGGAATGGGACGCAGAAGGCATTCCTCACAAGCACGTAGAATTCGGGCTGCGCAACCGCATCGTCCGCATGCCATTGAAAGACGGCACCTCTGTGATGACTATGGACGGCAAACCCGCCTGCACCAAAAACCTCGGCCGCATCAAAAACCAGAACCTCGGCTCCATGCGGATTCTGCACCTGCCCAATTCCTGGAACCACATGCAGAGCGACCACGTCATCGTGTTTCAGGTGCAGCCGATTTCCGCCCAAAAAACCCTCGTCACCACCAAATGGCTGGTACACAAAGACGCCGAAGAAGGCGTGGATTACGACCCGGAACGCCTGCGCCATGTATGGGACCAAACCAACAAGCAGGATCGTGACCTGGCCGAGCAGAACCAGTTGGGCATCAACTCACTGGCCTATCAACCCGGCCCCTATTCCGAGACTTTCGAATTCGGGGTCATTAACTTTTTGGACTGGTACAGCGAGGCCGTGCTGAAGAACCTGACGCAAGACGCCTTGTAATTCATAAACAGGGCAGAAGCCGTTCAACGCTTCTGCCCTGCATTCCCTTACTGCTCCTGTCGCAAATCATCGCCTCCATGTCGTGCCAAAGCAGACCACCGCACGAGCACAAGCCTACTATCCCTTCCAATCAGCTCTCAATCATATCTGCACCTGGCCCCTCAGGTTTGCACTCACCCAACAGGAATTCAGAGCCATGTTCGACAAGACCAAAACCCTTGCCTCTTACGACGACACCCTTTGGGCGGCCATGCAAAAAGAAGCCGTGCGCCAGGAAGACCACCTGGAGCTGATCGCTTCGGAAAACTATACCAGCCCCCTGGTCATGGAAGCCCAAGGCTCATGCCTCACCAACAAATACGCCGAAGGCTACCCCGCCAAGCGGTACTATGGTGGCTGCGAACACGTCGACACCGTTGAACAACTCGCCATCGACCGCGCCAAAGCTCTGTTCGGTGCCGACTACGCCAACGTCCAACCGCATTCCGGCTCCCAGGCCAACGCCGCCGTCTACATGGCCCTGCTCAACCCAGGCGACATCGTCCTCGGCATGAGCCTCGCCCACGGCGGCCACCTCACTCATGGCGCCCACGTCAGCTTCTCCGGCAAGATCTACAACGCCGTTCAATACGGCCTGAACGAAGCCACCGGTGAAATTGACTACGACCAGGTCGAAGCCCTCGCCAAAGAACACAAACCCGGCATGATCGTCGCAGGCTTCTCCGCCTATTCACGTGTCGTCGACTGGGCCCGTTTCCGCGAAATAGCCGACAGCATTGGCGCTTATTTAATGGTGGATATGGCACACGTCGCCGGCCTCGTCGCCGCAGGCGTCTACCCCAACCCACTGCCGCACGCCCACGTCGTCACCACCACCACGCACAAAACACTGCGTGGCCCACGGGGTGGCTTGATCCTGAGCAAAGGCCAGCCGGACCTGGAGAAAAAATTCAACGCCGCCGTCTTCCCAGCCGGTCAGGGCGGCCCTCTGATGCACGTCATCGCAGGCAAAGCCGTCGCATTTAAAGAAGCCGCCGAACCCGAATTCAAAGACTACCAGCAACAGGTCGTACGCAACGCCCAAGCCATGGCCGAGGTATTCATCGACCGCGGTTACGACGTCGTCTCCGGCGGCACCGACAACCACCTGTTCCTGCTCAGCCTCGTCAAACAGGGCCTCACCGGCAAAGACGCCGACGCCGCCCTCGGCGAAGCGCACATCACCGTCAACAAAAACGCCGTACCGAACGACCCGCAATCCCCGTTCGTCACCTCCGGCCTGCGCATCGGTTCACCAGTGATCACCACCCGTGGTTTGAAGGAAAAAGAAGCCCGCGCACTCGCCGGTTGGATTTCCGATGTACTGGACGGACTTCAGGCCGGGGATGCGAGTTCCGTGATTGAAGAAGTACGTCGGAAAGTCAGCCAGCTTTGCCGGGATTTTCCAGCTTACGGCTAAGTTTTTTTCATTCTTGTGATGCACAGAGGCTAGCGATGGATGCCCGGTGTGCTCATTAGAGGGAGTCCGCAGCAGGGATGCTGCGGTCTAGGCCCCATGGAAGGGTTCACGCCGACCTCTAATGAGCACACCGGGTAGCCATCGCGGGTTCTGCCTCCAAAAAACCAACCACCAAGACAAACCAGGGGACAACCACCGTGGCCATCAGTCTATTTGATATGTTGAAAATCGGCATCGGCCCATCCAGCTCCCATACGGTTGGACCGATGGCCGCCGCACGCCGCTTCGTTCGCGGCCTAACGAAATCCGGCGAACTGACCCAGGTCGCCCGCATCGACATCCAACTCTACGGCTCACTCGGTGCCACCGGCAAAGGCCACGGCACCGGCCCCGCCGTACTCATGGGCCTCGAAGGCCATCGGCCGGACACCATTGACCCAGCCATCCTGCCGCCGCGTACGGAAGAGATCCGCACGAACGGAGAACTGCGCCTCAACGACGAACATCCGATTGCCTTCAATGAATCGACCGACCTCACCTATCATCGCAAGGAAACCCTGCCCTACCACCCGAACGGCATGATGTTCACCGCCTTCGACAGCCAGGGGGAGATCGTCCGACAGCGCACCTACTACTCCGTCGGCGGCGGCTTCGTCGTCGACGAAAAAGCGGCGGGCGCCGACCGCATTGTCGAAGACAAAACCCCGCTGCCCTATCCGTTCAAAACCGCCGCACACTTACTGGAACAGTGCAAATACTCCGGTCTGTCCATCCCCGAAATCATGATGGCCAACGAACAGGTCTGGCGCAGCGAAGACGAAATTCGCCAAGGTATTCTTCACATCTGGGAAGTCATGCAGGAATGCGTTCAAAACGGCATTAAAAACGAAGGCATACTGCCCGGCGGACTCAAAGTAAAACGCCGCGCCGCCACCTTATACGCATCATTGATGGCCGCCGACCGACAGGACCTGATATCTCCTTCGCTCAGCGCCATGGACTGGGTCAACCTCTACGCCCTCGCCGTTAACGAAGAAAACGCCGCAGGCGGACGCATGGTCACCGCCCCCACCAACGGCGCCGCCGGCATCATCCCCGCCGTGCTGCACTATTACTGGAACTGGTGCCCCAATGCCAATGAAGAGGGAGTAATCCGCTTCCTGCTCACCGCCGCCGCCATCGGCATACTGTTCAAAGAAAACGCTTCAATTTCCGGCGCCGAAGTCGGCTGCCAGGGCGAAGTCGGCTCCGCTTGCGCCATGGCCGCCGCCGGGCTCGCCGCCGCCACAGGAGGCACACCCGAACAAGTGGAAAACGCCGCCGAAATTGGCATGGAACACCACCTCGGCCTCACCTGCGACCCCATCGGCGGGCTCGTTCAAGTGCCCTGTATCGAACGCAACGCCATCGGCGCCGTCAAAGCCATCAACGCCGCCGTCATGGCATTGCGTGGCAATGGCGAACACTTTGTATCATTGGACAAGGTGATTCGCACCATGCGCGATACTGGGCGGGATATGCTGGATAAATACAAAGAAACATCGCGCGGTGGTTTGGCTGTGAATGTGATTGAGTGCTGAGAACACCGCCATCCAGATAAGTTAAAATGCGCGACTGCATAATGAGCTTTAGTCGCGCATTTTTATCTTGCTAGCTCTCCAACGCAAATGGATTCAAAAACTGCCGCCCCCACAATAGATTTCTATCAACGGTGCTGAGTTCCGCTTCATCACAGACTTCAGTCCAGCGCTTCTCAATTACAGACTGAAGGGCGCTGCAGATATCCAACGCTTCTTTGCGCGTCAGCAGAAATTGAGGCGCGGCCTGAATACAAGTTTTCAGTTGACTTAAATTATTTGAACCCTGAATCAACATTGCCTGCGAAGCTTCGTTTCCGGTGCGACCTTGAGGGCAAATATCATAAGCAGGTGTCAAGCTCAGCGACTGACCATCCCAAAAGGCCGCATGATTACGGGCATGATCGTCAGTGTTGCCACACAGGATGTTGAACACTAGACGTTTGAATAACTCCTCCAAGGTGTTTTTTGGATCATCAAAACGTTGTCGAATGATTTCCGCGAAGTCCTCGTAGCTGGCGTATCGGGCCATCATGTCATCCAGACCAAACAATGTGAGGGCTGATACCATGAGGCGTCGCTGCCAACCATTTTCCGTTTTAGTTCGATCGAAGCGTTCTATCAGTAACACGTCTTTATGCGCAGCACTCACCAGCGTAACTGGAGCGACATCAATACCCACATGAGACGCCAGCCGCATTGCCACGAATTCAGCCTTGACCACACTGAACAAATCCGTACTTGAAGAGAACTTAGCTACAAATTTTCGCCCATCCCCTTCGACTAGAGCCTTGGGGCGGGCCCCACCAATAGAGCTGCCGTGGAATAAAGCCTGGTCCAGTTCCGGCGTTAACGGTATGCCTTGCTCCACCCTCTCTACAGACTCCTGAATTTCCTCCAAGGTCGCATTGACCTGAGACCGCGGAACGTAATCGGTCGGCGACTCCTGAAAATCCAACGCGCCTATTCGGTCTGACCCCGATGCAAGCAAGTAGGTCAATTCACCAAGATCGGCTGTATCAGTTTCCGGTCCTTTCCTACCGTGCAGCTTATTGATGACAACCCGACGCCCCCAGGCATCCGGGGAAGCATCGCGAATGCACCCGGCCAACTGCATTCCCTTTGGAGGGAGGATAGGACCCGGCTCAAGAGGCAGCTCCGGCGAATAAATGGGAATAGCGGGAGGATTTTCACGTCTTAGATAGCTGCGACCATAGTTAAAACGAACGACACCTCGCTCCTCTTCCAGACGACCGGCCACTACTGGTTTGGTTTCACCTGGCAACCACAGCCAAACATAGGCTTCACGGTAGTTGGTGTCAGAAGTCATCCTTTACCTCCCTATGGGATAGGCGAACAGCTCTGGGCATCAGACTCAATTTTTCCTCGGCATACCGTTGATAAGTAGCCAGCCGCTGCGGATCTTCATCAAAAAGGGGCACGCCCAGTAGAGTAGCCACTTCGAACACCACACCGATTTCACACTTTAAATCGCCCTGCTCAATACGCCGCAACAGCCCCCTTGAAATACCAGCCCGCTCAGCCACCTCCTGAGCGGTTTGTCGCTGTTCCAAACGGGCCGTGCGAATAAGGTCTCCCAGCAACCGCATGGCCGTTCTGGTCGTTTTTGAATAGGTGCGGATCTTTGATTTAGACATAGAGCCTGACCATTTTGGTTCATACATAGACCATATGGAGCCATATGTAACTTATATGAACCAAATTTACAAGGCAGATCTGTCAGCCGCCACTCGGATCCTAACGACAGCAACCCACACCAAACATCGAAACCACCTGACGAAAATAAGACGCCGATGCGGGATAACGGCTGTTCGAAAACAGCCCGATGCTATTCGGCATGTTCCCTGTTCGGGAATACCGGAAAGTCCCGAACAGGTGATCCCACACAATCAAACCCCGGCCAAAATTCGAATCCGCCTCGGCCCGTTCGGAGGAATGATGCCAACGGTGAACCTCATTGGTGCTGAAGAGGTAATTGAACCAACCGCTACGCAAATCCAGATTGGCATGCTGCAGCAGCAAGATCGGTTGGATCAGCGCGAGGTAGCCCAGCAACACCTCAGGAGGCGCGCCCAACACCATCAGCGGGAGCATCCCCATCAGCGTGTTAATGAGGTGGTTAAGGGGGTGAATTCTGAAATTATTGAGCGCATAAAGCCGCTCACTGCCATGGTGCAGAGCGTGGAGCCACCATAAGGGTTTCAGCTGGTGGTGCAGGCGGTGTGACCAATAGAACAAAAACTCCGCGACCAATGCTGCCAAACCCACCTGGGCCCAAAACGGCAGCTCAGTAGGGAACCACTGAACGGGAGCGCCCAACAGCCCATAAACGGCAACCACCATAAGCGGGGTCAAGCCTTTCATCAGCGGATCCAACAGCACCAGGAACACCCCAGCACTGGTTAAATCCGTAACCACATCGTTGTTGGATCGATTCCAGTCCGGCCGGAACGGCCACCGTCGCTCCATGCCAAAGGCCAGGGTAAAGGTCACCACCCCAGACACCAGCAATAGGGATTCGATAGGCCAACCGACCCGGCGGGCATATTCAAATAACAGCAAACTCGCAAGAACATTCAGCGGCAGAAAAACACGGGCAAGCAAAGTAGGCATGGCAGACTCCAAAGGGGTTTCCCTTCGAGCCTAAGGCCTCCCCTTAAGGGGAGAGTCAAGAGACCTCGCAATCCGGATTGCTCTCCAGGCACAGGGTTATATCCCGGTGGTATTTCCGCAATTGCGCCCGCTGTTGCTCAAGCCGATCAATCTCCGCCGACACAGCCGCCTGCTTCTCCTCAATCAACCCCAAAATGCCCCGCCAGGTAGGCAATCCAGCCCCCTTTTCGCGTATTCGCTTCATTTCCGACAACTTAAACCCCAGCGACTGAGCCTGCCGAACCAGCCGGATCAGCACCACATCCTTCTCGGTAAACACCCGATACTTCCCCACCCGCCGGACTCCGGACAGCAAACCGATGGACTCATAATGACGGATGGCTTTAACAGTCGCGCCGGTGCGCTTTGATACTTCGCCAATAAACATGACAACACACAATACGATGGCCCGACGATAAGCATAACCCAGGCCCCGCTTTCGCGGACAGTTCAGGAGCTAGCGGCCCTGTCGCAAATCATCAGCCCGGTGTCGTCAGCAAGCAGATGAGTGAAGGGGGGTGGGCATACCATCTCCTCTAGTCACTCCTTCAGGGGAGCAAGAGCCCGTTGGCCGCCGCAAGACCAGCGCCGGTGACCGGTCGGGCCTCTGCAGGGTAGTCCGCAGTAGGACGCTGCGGTCTAGGCTCCATGGATGGATTGAGTGGGCGGCATTCCGTCCGACCCTGCAGAGGCCCGACCGGTTACCGGCGCGGACCAAATGCAGCAAACAAATATGGGCCACAGAACATTCCAAGCACCCAGCCCACTCGGTTGTCACCGAAGAGGACCCAGCCATGCAGAAATATTCCGGATTCGGATTGCTCAAACATTCCCTGACTTACCACGAAAACTGGCAACGGGTGTGGCGCAATCCCAAACCGAAAAAGAAGTACGATGTCATCATCGTGGGCGGTGGCGGCCACGGCCTGGCAACGGCCTACTACCTCGCCAAGGTGCATAACATCACCAACGTCGCCGTCGTCGAAAAAGGCTACCTGGGTGGCGGCAACACCGCACGGAACACCACCATCGTGCGCTCCAACTACCTCTGGGACGAAGCCGCCCTGCTCTACGAACACGCCATGAAACTCTGGGAAGGCATGTCGCAGGACCTGAACTACAACGTCATGTTCTCCCAGCGCGGCGTACTCAACCTCGGCCACACCCTGCAGGACATGCGCGACATTCAACGCCGCGTAAACGCCAACCGCCTCAACGGCATCGACGGTGAAGTGCTGGACACCCAGGGCGTACAGGAAATCGTCCCGATTATGGATTGCTCCGCCAACGCCCGTTACCCCGTCTTGGGCGCCTCCTGGCAGCCCCGCGCCGGTGTCGCCCGTCACGACGCCGTCGCCTGGGGTTATGCCCGCGCCGCCGACGCCATGGGCGTGGATCTGATTCAACAGTGCGAAGTCGACGACATCCTCACTGAAGACGGCGCCGCCGTCGGCGTCAGCACCAAGCAGCACGGCAACATCTATGGTTCACGCATCGGCTGCGTGGTGGCCGGTAACTCCGGTGTGCTCGCCAAAATGGCCGGTTTCGAACTGCCCATCGAATCCCATCCGTTGCAGGCGCTGGTCTCCGAGCCGATCCGCCCGATTCTGGACACCGTGGTCATGTCCAACCACGTGCACGGCTACATCTCCCAGTCCGACAAGGGCGACCTGGTGATCGGTGCCGGTATCGACGGCTACAACGGTTACGGCCAGCGCGGTTCCTACCCCACGGTCGAGCATACGCTGCAAGCCATTGTCGAGATGTTCCCCATCTTCAGCCGGGTGCGGATGAACCGTCAGTGGGGCGGTATCGTCGACACCTGCCCGGACGCCTGCCCGATCATCTCCGACACCCCGGTTGAAAACCTCTTTTTCAACTGCGGCTGGGGCACTGGCGGTTTCAAAGCGACACCCGGATCGGGCCATGTATTCGCGGCCACCCTCGCCAAGGGCGTGGCGCACGAACTGGCCAAACCGTTCTCCATGTTCCGCTTCCACAACGGAGCTTTGATCGACGAACACGGCGCCGCTGGCGTGGCACACTGAGAGGAAGGCAAGCATGTTTTATATCTATTGTCCTTATTGCGGCGAACACCGGGAAGAAGAGGAGTTCCACGCCAAAGGCCAGGCGCACCTCTCCCGTCCGGAGAACCCGGACGAGTGCAGTGACGAGGAATGGGGGAACTACCTCTATTTCCGCACCAACCCCCGTGGTTTGCACCATGAGATCTGGGTGCACGCCACCGGCTGTCGCAAGTTCTTCAATGTCACTCGCGACACCCAAACCTACGAGATCAAGGAAACCTACCGGATGGGCGAAGCCCCCCGGGTGACTCAATCCTCCGTTACCGAGCAGTCTTGAGAGGCGACGCCATGACCCAGACCAACCGTCTCAACAACGGCGGCCGCATCGACCGCAGCCAGCCGCTCAGCTTCCAGTTCAACGGCCGTACCTACCAAGGGTATAAGGGCGATACGCTAGCCTCCGCCCTGCTCGCCAACGGCGTGGATGTGGTGGGCCGCAGCTTCAAATACAGCCGGGCGCGCGGCATCGTCTCCGCCGGGGCCGAAGAACCGAACGCGGTTTTCCAGTTGGGCGCCACCGAAGCCACTCAGGTGCCGAACGTCCGCGCCACTCAGCAGGAACTGTTCGATGGGCTGGTCAGCCAACCCACCAGCGGCTGGCCGAGCCTGAATTTCGATTTCATGGGCACCTTTAGCAAGGTGTTCGGGCGCGCACTGCCGCCCGGGTTCTACTACAAAACCTTTATGTTCCCCCAGGCCGCCTGGGAAACCTACGAAAAATACATTCGTAAGGCCGCCGGTCTGGGTCGTTCGCCTCGTGAGAAAGACGTCGACATTTACGACCACGTCAACCAGCACACCGATGTGTTGATCGTCGGTGCCGGCCCGGCGGGTCTGTCCGCTGCGTTGTCCGCCGCCCGCGCCGGTGCCCGGGTGATACTGGCGGATGAACAGTCCGAAATGGGCGGTTCCCTACTGAACAGTCACGACGTATTGAACGGCCAACCAGCCAACGAGTGGGTACAAGGCGTGCTGGAAGAGCTGGCCGGTTACGATAACGTTCAGTTGCTGCCACGCGCGACAGTGAACGGCTATCACGACCATAACTTCCTCACCATTCACGAACGCCTGACCGACCACCTGGGTGATCGCGCCGCGCCATACAGCGCGCGCCAGCGCTTGCATCGGGTTCGTGCCAAATGGGTGGTATTGGCCACCGGCGCCCATGAACGGCCGCTGGTTTATGGCAACAACGATATCCCCGGCTGCATGCTGGCGTCGGCCGTGTCGACCTACATTAACCGCTATGCCGTGGTACCGGGCCGTCGCCTGGTGTTGATGACCACCAACGACCACGCCTACCGGACCGCCTTCGATTGGCAGGACGCCGGGCGTGAGGTGGTCGCCATTGTCGATACCCGTCAGGACGCCAAAGGTTACTATCAGGATGAGGCCCGCCGCCGTGGCATTAAGCTGCTTCAAGGCCAGGGCGTGATCGAAGCCCGGGGTGGCAAGCGGGTTCAGGGTGCGGTTGTCGCCAAGCTGGATGCCAAGGGTGACCGGGTGGCCGGTGGTGTGCACATGCTGGATTGCGACACCATCGCCTCCTCCGGTGGCTGGAGCCCCGTCGTGCACCTGTCCTGCCATACCGGCAGCCGTCCGGTGTGGCGCGACGATGTGATCGGTTTTGTGCCGGGCGAGACCGTTCAAAAGCAACTGGTCGCCGGTGCCGTGGCCGGACACTTCCGCCTGGCGGACTGCCTGAGCGACGGCGCCGAGTTGGGTGCCAAAGCCGCTGCGCTGGCCGGTTTCCCCGCCGAAGCCGTGGCCACGCCCAAGGTAACGGAACCGCAGGAAACCAAGGCCATGGCCCTGTTCTGCATTCCGCACACCAAACCGAACAGCCGGGCGCCGAAACAATTCGTGGATTTCCAGACCGATGTCACCGCCGCCGGTATCGAACTGGCGACGCGCGAAGGGTTTGAATCCATCGAGCACGTCAAGCGTTACACCGCCATGGGTTTTGGTACCGACCAGGGCAAGCTGGGCAACATCAACGGCATGGCGATTGCCGCCAAGTCGATGAACAAGACCATCCCTGAAACCGGCACGACCATTTTCCGGCCGAACTACACGCCGGTCACCTTCGGCGCCATCGCCGGCCGTCATTGCCGCGATTTGTTCGACCCGATGCGCTATTCGGCCATGCACGAATGGCACGTCAAACACGGTGCCAAGTTCGAGGATGTCGGCCAATGGAAACGCCCATGGTATTTCCCGAAACCCGGCGAAACCATGCAGCAGGCACTGGACCGCGAGTGCACCGCCACACGTGAAAGCGTCGGCATTCTCGACGCCTCCACCCTGGGCAAGATCGACATTCAGGGCAAAGACGCGCGCGAGTTCCTGGGACGGGTTTATACCAACGCCTGGGCCAAACTCGGCGTCGGCAAATGCCGTTACGGTTTGATGTGCAAAGAAGACGGCATGGTGTTCGACGACGGCGTGACCTCCTGTCTGGGCGAAAATCACTTCGTGATGACCACCACCACCGGCGGTGCTGCCGGTGTGCTGGAATGGCTGGAGTTCTATCACCAGACCGAATGGCCGGAGCTTGAAGTCTACTTCAACACCGTAACCGACCATTGGGCCACCATGACCATCGCCGGACCGAACGCCCGCAAACTGCTGGCCGAACTGACCGACGACATCGATCTGGACAAAGACACCTTCAAGTTCATGGATTGGCGCCAGGGGACCGTTGCCGGTGTACCGGCGCGGGTGTTCCGCATTTCGTTCACCGGTGAACTCTCCTACGAGATCAACGTTCAGGCGAACTATGGCCTGCATGTGTGGGAAAAACTGTTCGAACACGGCGAAAAATACAACCTGACGCCTTACGGCACAGAAACCATGCACATTCTGCGTGCCGAAAAGGGCTTCATCATCGCCGGGCAGGATACCGACGGCTCCGTTCACCCTTACGACCTCGGCCTGAGCTGGGCAGTGAAGGAAGACAAGCCGTTCAGTTTTATCGGCAAGCGCGGCATGAAACGCGAAGACTGCCTGCGCCCGGACCGCAAACAACTGGTCGGCCTGAAAACGCTGGACCCGAAACGCGTACTACCCGAAGGCGCCCAAGCGGTGGACGACCCGAACCAGCCCAAACCGATGCGCATGCTGGGGCACATCACCTCCAGTTACTACAGTGCCAACCTGGGCCGCTCCATCGCCATGGGGATGATTCGTAACGGTCATAACCGCATGGGCGATCGTGTTTATTACCCGCTGGCCGATGGTTCGGTTGTCGAAGCCGAAATCTGCAGCACCATTTTCCTGGACCCAAAAGGGGAGCGCCAAAATGTCTGACCTGAACACCCTGACCGATCAGGCCGCGCTGGTGGCCACTATGGACCAAAACCCGACTCAGGATGTCCCGGCGCGCAGCCCACTGCATCAACAAAGCCGGGCGCCGCTGGCGTCTCCCAACGTGGAGCCGGGCGTTATGTTGTGGGAAGAAGCCCTTAAAACCCATTTGGTGATACGAGGCGATGCAGCGGACGAGTCTTTCCAGAAAGGCGTGAAAGCCGCCACGGGCCTGGCACTGCCGAAGCAACTGAGCAGCGAACACAATGAACACTGGGCCCTCAGTTGGATTTCGCCCGATGAGTGGCTATTGGTCGGCCCTGGCACAGAAGCCTTTGCCATGGAGTTAGCGCTGCGCGAACAATTGAGCGGGCACTATGCCGTGGTGAACGTCGGTGGCGGCCAGACATTGGTGCGTCTGTCGGGCGAGAAGGCGCGTGCGGTGTTGATGAAAAGCTGCCCTTACGACGTGCATGACCGGAACTTCCCGGTCGGCAAAGTGGTCACGACTGTGTTCGCAAAATCCCAGACGACGCTGCGTCGTTTGGGTGAGAACGACTGGGAACTGGTGGTGCGCCGCAGCTTTGCCGATTACGTCTGGCGTTGGTTGTTGGACGCGAGCCAGGAGTTCGGCCTGCGCGTGGGGGCGCCTTCGGTGTCGCAAAAACGGTCTTCCACTGCGTCCGCCAGCCCTGTAACCGGTTGAGGAGAACGCCATGGGTGCCAAAGAAAAACTCTGGATTCTAACGGCCCAGTGCCCAAGCCGTTTGGGCACAGTGGATGTGGTCACCCGCAGTCTGGCGGAAACCGAAAACTACATCGTGGCGATGAATTCCTTTGATGACAAAGCCACGGGGATGTTCAGCATTCGGGTGGAGTTTCGAGCACTGGCGGGCGATAAATCCATCGCCCGTTTTCGCCACTGTTTTGAAAATCGTGCAATCAGTTTCGACATGCATTGGGAACTGACGGCGCCGGACCACCGTACCCGCGCGGCGATCATGGTGTCGAAGTACGATCATTGCCTGAATGATCTGCTATATCGCTATCGCACTCATGAATTAGCGATTGAGATTCCGTTGATCATTTCGAACCATCCGGACTTGAAACCGCTGGCGGATTGGCATGGCATTCCCTATTTCCATTTGCCGGTGACGCCGGAAACGAAGCCGGAGCAGGAAGCGATAGTGTGGGATTTAATCAACGAATACCAATGCGAGCTGGTGGTGCTGGCGCGCTACATGCAGGTGTTGTCGTCGGACATGGCTGCGAAGCTGGATGGCTGGGCGATTAATATCCATCACTCTTTATTGCCAGGCTTCAAAGGCGCGAAGCCTTATCACCAGGCTTGGGAGAAAGGCGTTAAATTGGTGGGTGCGACGGCTCACTATGTGAATGATGACCTGGATGAAGGCCCGATCATTACTCAGGGGGTTCAGGCCGTGGATCACAGCCATTACCCGGAGGACCTGGTGGCAAAAGGACAGGACATTGAAAGCCAAACACTCGCCAGAGCCGTTCGATACCACACCGAAAAGCGAGTCTTCCTAACCGGCAACCGCACGGTAGTATTCCCGGACTGAACCAGGTTGCTCCTTCCTTCTCCCGCCAGTGGGAGAGGGCGGGGCACCGGTCAACCCAAAAATCCTGTAGGAGCGCATGGTCCGCATCCGGCGCCGTGCGCGACCCTCCCCCTCAACCACCCAAACCCGACGCAAAAAACCGCTCAGGATGCAACAAAGGGTCGCCACCGGCGGCCTCGTGAAAGTCATTCAAGGAATAAAAACCACTCCGAAGACGAACGGGATGCAAATCAGCCAGTGTAACCTCTCCAGTAGGTTGTGATAGTCAGCTATCTTCGGGTGTTACCAGCACCCGGAGGTAACGTTTTTTATTACTCAGTTACGCGATAATGCGACCTTTCTTAGTCAGCCTTTTACTTGCTAAACATGCTCTCTGAAAACAGAGAGCACCCGCCTATTCACGCATGAACCACTGGTTGATATCAGCAGGCTTTTATTGGATGCGGAGCCACGGTTAATTCGGCGTGCTTTTGATGATGGTTTTTGTGGATTTTCGCGAAAAACTACCCGGTATTGGGTATAAGGCGGACACAAACGACACCTTGGGGAAATTTTTGGTTGAACTTTTTCACAGATTGCTCTAAACCTTACGGGGTGCGTTGCATATCCCTGATATTCGCCGGGATAGGCGGCAAATGTATAGGAATACCCTGAATCATTGATGTTTTTATCGGTGATCCTGGAGCATGGGTAGGGTCAGTTTATAGTTTGGACTTCCGTCGACAGGCTTTTGAGTGGGAGTTCAAAGGAATTAGGATCGTGTGGGTGGACAGGATAGGCTTGGATCATGTGGGACTTTTGAGATGAATAAGTTGTTAAGCAAATGTTTCGATAGGGACTTACCATGAATCCAAATGACAGAATAAGACACAATATACTTCAGTATTTCTACGATCGTAATACAACTGCTACGAGTCAATATGGAAAGAAAGGATCGTCGGTCAAGATTAGCGACGCTAAGCGAGAGCTAAAGGCAAGATACGGTCTTGAGCAAAAATCTGTGGTCTCAAATCTAACCTACCTAATCGATAAGGGTTGGATTAACAAGATAGATATAGAGAAGACGGTAAAAACCAAAGGAGGGTCGATCCCGTCTACTGTCACGTGGTATGAAGTATCCGCAGACGGAATTGACAAGATCGAGGGTGAGTCCGAGTTCCAACAGGCTCCTAAGTATGCCGGAATCAATATAAACGCGTCTGGCCAAAACGTGATAACTCTGGGCGACGGAAATGTCGTGAACGCCAAATTTGCTGATCTCCATTCGTCCTTAGATGAACTTAAAACCGAGGTATCCTCATCGCCAGATATCGATGACAATCAAAAGCTAGATGTAGTTGTAGACATAGAAAACATCAAGGATCAGTTAGCCAAACCGAATCCAAATAAGACAATTATTGGGCACCTTTGGGGTGGAGTTGAAAAGATTGTAACCGGTAACGGAATGGTGGATGTCGTGGGCAAAGTTGCTCCCCTAATTGCCGGACTTTTAGCTTAACAATTCGCTCACATCGATACACTAAAGTACGACTATTTTGGTTGTAAATCAGTAAGGATATATTTAATGCCGAAAACGAGAAATATACTGAATAATTATAGAGTTGAGGTTGCCGCAGGTATGCGCAAATGCCACTCAAACTCAAAACATTCGATTGAAGCTGGTGAAGAGCACTTTGCGTACGACAAAAGCCCTGGTGAGAGGATAAATATCTGCAAAAAATGTGCACCTGCTATTTTTGATGTTGCAGAGAAGCACTTGGCTGAAGTTCGAAAAGCGCTCGGAGTTTAGTTGCTTAACAAGTAAGGGGACGTAGTAAACTAAGCCTCTTCTTGCTGCGTTATCCCTAAGGAGGATATAGCATGGAATGGTATTGGTGGGTTGTTTTGGCTGTAGTTGCAATGTTTGTTTACAGCTACTACCAAAATAAATTGAAGAGAGATCGTCTAATAGAAAAGTATGGCGACGCAGCCTTGGTTGATAAGTTAATGCGAAGAATGTTCTGGCAAGGCCAGACCGAGGAGCAGTTACGAGATTCTCTAGGAAAACCACTAGACATTGATCAAAAGGTCCTAAAAACAAAGACTAAAGAAATATGGAAATACAATGAAACCGGGAAAAACCGGTATGCCCTGTGTGTCAACCTGAATCCATACACTTGATGTATGAGTTAAACTAGATTTCA
>CBFGUW010000058.1:0-30691 GCA_965652395.1 uncultured Saccharospirillum sp.
TTCAGGTGCTAGTGGGGGCAACCCCGTGGAGGTTCAAATCCTCTCCCAGGCACCATTTATCTCCCTTCTTCCGTACTGTTTTCCTGAACTTCCCTGTCATCCAGTCAAACTCCGCGTGCCGGTAATGTTCCGTTCCATACGGGTAGGTCCAGATCCTCCGGTTCTTCGTTGGGGCCACCATCACGGGCTTTGTAGGACCCTTCGTCCATCGGGAAACGAATCAGCACCGTGGCCTTGCGTTCCTGGGCGTTGGGCGGCCGTACCTGGTCCCATCGTCCGGCTTCGAGTTGATTGATAACGGCTTTGAATGCCTTATCGAACGCTGCCTCGTCCTTTACTTCCTCTCCCCGACAATACACGACCGCCGACCGGTAATTGGCACTGTGATGATAGGCGGACTTACTCATAACCCATTCGGTAGTCTCGGCGAACGAAATACACACCAGGTTGCCAGCCTGAAGATGCCGGGCCAGCCGCCCTTTATTGGCGGTGTGGACATAAAGATCGTCACCATCACGCCAGCAGGTGATGGGAATGGACCGGGGCTCCCCATCCTCCACAAAGGCAAGATGGCCGGTCTTCAAATCGTCGATCAGTTGATAGATGGTTTCCCGGTCGTAACGCGCCCTTTTTGCGGCTCGCCGCACTTGGCTGCGCGGACAGAAACCGAGCTCGGTTGAATTGGCGTCCTTATGGGTGACCCTGGGCATGGAAAGGCTCCTCGCTGTTGATTCCTTCTCCATCCTAGTGAAAACTGATCCCCTGTTTAGAGCCACATGCCAATAATTGATGGAACCAGAGGGCTGATTATGCCGGTAACCCATTTGAGCGACCTGCACCTGGATCGGTCCGAACAGGCTCCAGCCCTGCAGGACCAGCTGTATCAGGCACTCAGCGATCGTATTTTCAGCGGTCGACTGACACCGGGGGACCGGCTGCCTGCCAGTCGGCGGCTGGCGAGCGATTTGGGCATCGGGCGGAATACGGTGTTGGCGGTATACGACCAACTGGCCGCTGAAGGTTTTCTGCAGCAGCAGGCGCGCAAGGGGGTTTTTGTTCATCCCAACCTACCGCTACCAAAGCGTCCCAGAACTCCCTGGGTATTGCAGCCGCCCCGGCCGGTTCGTCCACTGCCGGTAAAGCTACCCTGGCTGGCGGGTCGGGAAAACAAAGGGCCGATGCAGCCTTCTATGTGGAACGAACGCAATGCACCCTTCACCCCCGGATTGCCTGATATGAAGGCTTTCCCGCTGCCAACCTGGAACCGGATTCTGCATCATCATGAAGGTCGGCGGTCACTGCTGGGTTACGACGGTCATCAGGGGTATCTCCCGCTGCGCCAGGCCATCGCCGATTATCTACGTTCGGCCCGTGGCGTACGCTGCCGCCCGGACCAGGTCATCATTACCCAGGGAGCCCAACAGGCACTGTCGATGGTGGCGGCCTTGCTGCTGAGCGAGGGGGACCGGGTGCTGGTGGAAGATCCGGGGTATCGGGGCGCCCGCTATGCACTCCATACCCCCGGTGTCACTCTGCAGCCGATTCCGTTGAAAGAGGAAGTGCTGAACCTCGATGCCCTACCGGACCGGACGGATGCCAAGCTGCTGTATTGCACGCCCACGCACCAATACCCCATGGGCGGTATTCTGACGGTCAGCCAACGGCTCAAATTGCTGAACTGGGCACTGGAACGCAACATCTGGATCATTGAAGACGACTACGACAGCGAGTTTCATTTTTACCAGAAACCCTTTGCAGCCATGCAGGGGCTGATGGACCCGGCTCCGGTCATGTACATGGGCAGCTTCAGCAAAACGCTGTTCCCGGCCTTGAGGCTGGGCTATCTGGTGGTGCCGGACAGTCTGATCGAGGGGTTCAATCAGTTGAAACGCATCCAGACCGGGGAGACCCCGCTACTGATGCAGGCCGTAACCACCGAGTTTCTGGAGGCCGGACACTTCAACCGCCATCTGCGCCGAATGCGGCAGCTGTATCAACAGAAATGGGAGGTTCTGCAGGACCTCTGCAGTCGCTATCTTGACGGTCTGTATCAGCCCATCGCCCAGAGCGCCGGCATGCATCTGGTGCTCGACCGCCAGACAGACGATCGACTCCTCTCCCAGCGTATGGCGGAGGCGGGTTACCACCCCCAAGCGCTAAGCGAATATGGCCTGACGGAGAACCCACGCAGAGGCTTGGTGGTCGGTTTTGCCAGCGCCACCGAAGCCGAGCTGCGACAAGGCGTGGAAGCGCTGGCTCGGCTGGGTTAGTCCGGAGTATATCGTCACTGTCGGTTCACACTGTGGCGGGCGGCTGCTATGGTGATGCTCCCCCAGCCAACGGAGAACGCCATGGAATTAACACGCTATACCCCTACCGAAACAGAAAATGAACTGCGCCAACTGAACGAGTCCCTCAGCCTGCCCTGGGCGATTGAAGACGGTAAACTGACCAAAATCTATAAGTTCAAGAATTTTGTCGAAGCCTTCGGTTTCATGACTCAGGCCGCTATGGTGGCGGAAAAGAAAAACCATCACCCGGAATGGTTCAATGTGTACAACACCGTGAAAGTGCAGTTAACGACACACGATGTCGAAGGGTTGTCCTACAAGGATTTCGACCTCGCCCAGCGCATGGAAACTCTGGCCACGGGGCAGCGCTGATGTCACTTAAGGTTGTGTTGAACTGCTTCGGCGAGATTGTCGAAGGCAATTATTATCGCGGACAATGTCATGTCAGCGAAGATACCGAAGAAGACGGCTTTTTTGTAATGGTCTACAAAGAGGCCGACCCCAAATCCGAGGTATTGCTGAGCGAATGGTTTCCTTCCATGCAGGCGGTGAATCACTTCGTTCATGATCAAGGCTGGGTGATTTACTGGCAGGACCGGGAAACCCAACTCTGACAAAGTGAAAGATCACTCACCGCCAAGCCAGGCGCCTTGCGTACGACCATGCTGTGTTTCCCGGTCGTAGGCGTCTTCCTGTTGTTGGTAACGATTCAGAATTCGATAGGCGCTGTCGTTGGCTTGGTCCTTCAGTTCACGACAGCCGGTCGCCTCCCCCGTCACTTGCAGCGCCCGGTCAATCTCCTCCCCGGCCTGCTGAGCGAACGCGAAATGCCCCAACTCGTGTCGATGCAGCGCCGCCACATATTCATTGAACCGTCGGCGCATAGAAGGGGTGCCGCCGTCCAACTGCGGCAGGGTGATGCTCCCCTCTATTTCAACCCGGACCTCGTCAAGGCGGCAGTGTCGATTGGCGGTCTCCTCCGTGTTGTAATACCAGTAGACCGACCAGCGGGTGTAGCCATGGAAAATGTTGCCGCCCTGCCGTATGTTGGAACTTCTTGAGAGAGCGCTCATCAGCGTTTCACCCGACCTGGGCTTGACGCTGTAATAGTTGTAACGCAGTTGCTGGCTGACCTCTGCCGAAGCCACACCGACAAGACAGACCAGCCCCCACCACCATCGCCGTTTCAAGGGCACACCTCTGGCCGGGCCTCGCACAGTGCCTCGCTGGCAATGGCCACATCGACCAGATAATACAGTGACGACAAGCCGAGATGGATACGCCCCATATTGTGAAAGACCATTCCCAACGCCAGATCTTCCGCGCTGTAACGCTCGGCCTCCGCCGCGAGTTTACGACCGGCCCGGCCCGGTTCCTCTTCACCCAACAGAGCCATCAAGCGTCCTATGCCGCCGTGATAGGCCTGAACCAGCAGCAGGGAGTACAGTTTTTCGCGTTTCTCTTCCGGTAGAAAGCCGAAGCGCTCCTCAAATACCGGTCGCAGATTACGGTCATTTTGCTGATACAGCCTGACGGCACAGTCCACCTGAGCCATCCGATGCAGATGGAATTGCTCAGGGATTTCACAGTCGGCCAATACTTCGGGGCGCAGTTGCAGCATGCCTACAGCCTGGGCTGCCGAGAAACTGCGCTTGCGGGCTCCGCTTTCGATCAGAATCTGCCCGAGAAACGCCTGTTTAACCGCTGATGAAGCTTCATATCCCTGCCGCCGGGTCTTTTCCTCGAACACCTGCAAAACGACATCCACCAACGGAACCGGTGCCTCCTCGGACCCGGCGGTCATACCATCCCAGGTCCCCCAGACCAGATATTCCGGGTCCCGGCCCAGTAAACGATCCATGGCCGCCTCAAGATCGGCATGAGGATGGTCGCAACGAAGCGCAAATGGATAACCCACCTCCCCGGCACCGCCTTCCACCCAACGATGAGCGCGATCCTCCTGATACAGCATCTGACGTAATTCATTCAGGCGCTGTTGGTTTTCCTCCACGGTCTCAAGGTTTTCAAACCAGGTGAGGAAGCGCCCGCGCTGATCAAACAGAATATGCCGGTCCGGTTCGGCGCAGTAACTTTCGCCCAACAGAACCCAGCGACGAATGGTGGAGAGATTGCGATACAAACCATCACTGAACACATAAGGCGTATCACGGATGACCTGCAGCCAGGGAGCCTCCGCTTCGGAGTCCGACTCCTCCGCCAGCCCGGCCGAGCCCAGGAGAAAAGCGACCACGGTGAGAACAAGGAAGGCCGTGCGAATCATCCTCCCCCCTCCCCCGGTACAGCTTCATGATGATAGGGGCAATGCCGACAGGCATTTCCGCAACAGCGGCCACGCTTCCAGTGAAACCACTCGGTGAACACCCAGTTGCCGTTTTCCAGATAGTAGTCGAGATGTTCGATCAGCGGCTTTTGGTCGCGGTAGGGTTCGGCCAGGGCCAGGCATTCCTCTCGGCTCAGTTGGTCGAATGTCTGCTGTATGCGCCCTCTCATGGTTTTGGCGAGGCAAGCGGGGCACAGACAATGGAGCGACGGCTCACCGGAACCGCAGCCAAAAGGTGAGCCGCATAACTGGCAAAGCTGCCCGCTCACGATCGCACCTCCTGGTGATACCAGTTGTCGATGATGGTCTCCAGGTGATGAATACCATCCAGCAGAAGAGCCGGGCCAGGCTGCAATATATCGGTGGATTTGATCTCGAAAATCCGGTTGTTGCGAACCGCCGGTATATCCTGCCACCCCGGCCGTGCCGCTACCTGTTCCGGTCGGAACTTTTTGCCGCACCAGGAGCCGATGATGATATCCGGTTGGCGGCGGATCACCTCATCTGGATCGGCCAGGATTCGATCCTTGGCGAGACTTTTTTCCGCGAGTTCGGGGAAGCAGTCATCCCCTCCGGCAATGCGGATGGCTTCGCATACCCAACGAATGCCGGTAATGATGGGGTCATCCCATTCTTCGAAATGAATCCTGGGTCGCTGGCTCCTCTGACCGGTCTCCTGTTCGATAATCGCCAACTTGTGAGCCAGACGCTCCATCAGCGCCCGGGCCTGTTCGCCTTTGCCCACCAGCGCCCCGATGGTCACACAGGCCTGGTATATCTCATCGATGGAGCGTTGATTGAATACATGAACCGCCACGCCACGCCGGATCAATTCAGCGGCTATATCGGCCTGGATGTCGGAAAAACCCAATACCAGATCCGGTTTCAATTGCAGAATCTCATCGATTTTGGCGGAGGTGAACGCCGAGACCTTGGGTTTTTCCTTTCGGGCTTGAGGCGGTCTAACGGTAAAGCCTGAGATTCCCACGATCCGGTCCTGCTCACCCAGCAGGTAGAGCATCTCCGTGGTTTCTTCGGTCAGGCAGACAATACGTTGAGGTAACCACTCATGGGACATGGCCTGGCACTTCCATTAATGACTATGCGCCCATCCTACTCAAGGCGGCGAGTCCGGGCCAAGCGTGGTGTCTCAAAACGCTCACACGCCCCGAAATTGAGACAAAAAAAGCCCTGGCAAGCCAGGGCGTTAAACGCTACGTCACGGATTCGTTGGTTTACTGAGCGGTTACGAAATCGCTGTACATCCCGTTGGTATCGAAGACGGCGATCTGGAATTCGTATTCGCCTTCAGCCAGACCTTCGAAGAGGTGCTGGTCTGCAGCGCCATCGTCAATGATCAGCGATTCGAACTCATCTGCTGTGCCTGCCAAGCGGTAGCGGATTTCGTAGCCACCGATCTCGGCCAGGGTCAGGTCTGAGCCGTTTTCACGCTTCAGCGGAGAATTCCAGTAAAGCGTGACTCCCGCAGGTTCAGGCTGGGTCAAAGCCGATACCGCCATTTGCCCCCGGGCAACGATCACGTCATTCACAGTAACCATAACGGTGTTCACACCTTCGGCGAAAACATCCATGGACTGTGCCAAGGCCTCGGCCCGTGAGCCGCCGGCCATATCGTAAGGGTAGCTGCTGTCGGTCTGAACGATTTGACCGTTCACCAGGAACTCCACCGTACCAACGTCCATACCGCCAGTTTCCAGGAAGAAAAAGTAGCTGCCGTACAGGTCGAACTCCAAACCATCGACTGACGCCGGGCCACTACGATCGGCGGCTTCAGAGAATGCCAGGCTGTAGCTCGGGGCCGGGGCAGGCTCTTCCGGTGTCGGTTCTGGTTCCGGTTCTGGCTCAGGTTGAGGTTCTGGTTCCGGGTCCGTATCCGGGTTTTCGGACACTGTGCTGCCTGTTTCAACTGTGAACTCGGAACTCGAAACAATCTCCCCCTCCACTTTCACCAGCAGAGTGTTCGAACCTTCTTCGAACCAGGTCATGTCCTGAACGTTGGCAGAAGAGCGGCTGCCACCATTCAGGTCATAGGGGTAGTTGGAGTCGGAATTAACATGGGTACCGTTGATGAAAAATTGAACAGTACCGGCGGTGGTATTGGTGGTATCCAGGTAAAAATAATAACGACCGTCAGATTCCAAACTGGCGTTCTGCACGGCTGCACCTGACGAACGATCGGCCTGAAAAGAATACTTCAGGGTATAAATATCAGAAACGGTGTTATCAGCGCCTGACCCAAAGGGGTATTGCGTAGCTCCATCCTCAATTTGGCATCCTGCCAGCGCCAAAGTGGCGAGTACCGAAGCTGACAGTGTGAACTTCTTCATATGTCTTAACCAAGCCTTTCGTGTGGTGAGTGAAGATGCTGCGAATCATACGGAAGGATGGTTTTAATAAATGTGAGGCACTTCTAAACGTATTTTTTATTACAGAAAGTACTAAGATTGACGGAACAGAGGCAAAACCCAGTCAAAAACCCGTCAAATTTCTCCGATTTTAAACGCCAATTTCTAGTCCATCACAACATTGTTTCTAACTCCATCACATAATTTAAAGGCTAACGAGCTATTTATTACCCGGTGTTATTTTTGGGCGATGCGATCAATTTCAAAAAATGTGATTGACCACACACCTTATCTCTCGCGGAAACCGCATGAAATAAGGCTCCAGCGTATTTTTTGTCTGTCATTTCCCTGACAGAAGAAGAGCGCCGCCTCAAGTGTTTGACCCTGAAGACTATATCCCGGACAATCCTGAAAACGTTACCAAAACCAATCATACCTGGTGCTAACCTGATGCTCAGGCACTTATCCTTCTAACGGGGAGGTCTCATGGCACATTTCTCTGAGGTATTGGCACGGCGGGATTGGGAAAATCCGCTGGTCACATCAATCAACCGCCTGCCAGCCCACAGCCCGCTCTCCTCCTATCCCGATGTTGACACCGCACTGCAGGGAGAGGTGTCGGATTCTCGGCGAAATTTGAATGGTTTTTGGTCATTTAAGCTATTTGATCGCCCAGAGTCCGTTGAAGTGGCTTTTTTTGACGACCTCCCTGCCGACTCAAAGGCTGACACAATAGCCGTACCCTCCAACTGGCAATGCCAGGGATACGACCGGCCGATCTACACCAACGTGCAATACCCTTTCAAGGTCGACCCTCCCAGGGTGCCTGCGGAGAACCCTTGTGGGTGCTACGCCACTACCTTCGCGCTTAGCGCCGAAGATCTGAAAAATACCGTTCGACTGCGCTTTGACGGCGTGAACTCCGCCTTTCATCTATGGTGCAACGGCCACTGGATAGGCTACAGCCAGGACAGCCGGTTACCGGCCGAATTCGACCTGAGTGCCGCCGTCCGGGCGGGCGAGAATCGCATCGCGGTCATGGTGTTACGTTGGTCGGACGGCAGCTATCTGGAAGACCAGGACATGTGGTGGCTGAGCGGAATTTTCCGGGATGTCAGCCTGCTGCTGAAACCGCCACGCGCCATTGAAGACGTTGCCATCACCACCGAACTGGACGCCGTTTACCGCGATGCCCGATTGAAAGTGCGAACGCGTGTGAACGACGCCGATACCCAGGTTCGTATTCAGCTGTTCGATGGAGCCCTTCCTTTCACCGACAGCCATGTAGCCAAACCCGGCACCACCGAGGTGGACGAACGCGGCGCTTTTCGCGACCTTGCCGAGCACTGCCTGACAATCCAGTCACCCCGATTGTGGAGTGCGGAAACGCCCTACCTGTATCGACTGGTAGTTATTCTGGAAGACCGGGAAGGCAACGCCCTGGATATCGAATCCTACGATGTGGGTTTCCGCTCGGTGGAAATACGGGACGGCTTACTAAGGGTCAATGGCGAACCGGTCTTGATTCGCGGTGTGAACCGCCATGAACACCATCCGGAACGGGGCCACGCCGTCACCACGGCGGATATGGAAACGGACATCCGCCTGATGAAGCAATTCAACTTCAACGCGGTACGCACGGCCCATTACCCCAATCACCCCGATTTTTACCGACTGTGCGACCAATACGGTCTGTATGTGGTCGACGAAGCCAACCTTGAAACCCACGGCATGGACCCGTGCAGTCGCCTATCGGACGACCCTCAATGGCTCAACGCCTACATGGAACGCGCCACCCGTATGGTCCTTCGCGACCGCAACCACCCAAGCATCATTCTCTGGTCGTTGGGCAACGAATCCGGCCTTGGTGCCAACCACCACGCCATGTATCAATGGATTAAACAAACCGACCCGAGCAGGCCGGTTCAATACGAAGGCGGAGGGGCCGACACCGCCGCGACGGATATTATTTGCCCGATGTATGCCCGGGTGGCTACCGACATGCCATTGCCAGTATCGGTTCCAAAGTGGTCGATTCAAAAGTGGATCGGCCTGCCCAACGAAAACCGACCGTTAATCCTCTGTGAATATGCCCACGCCATGGGCAACAGCCTGGGCAGCTTCGCCGACTACTGGCGGGCGTTCCGCCAATACCCCCGTCTTCAGGGCGGGTTTATCTGGGATTGGGTGGACCAGGGGCTGACCAAACAATCGGATCAGGGAGAAGCCTACTGGGCCTACGGCGGCGACTTCGGCGACCAACCCAACGACCGTCAATTCTGCATCAACGGGCTGGTCTTTCCTGATCGCACACCCCACCCCACCCTCTACGAAGCCAAACGCGCGCAGCAGTTTTTTCAGTTCGAGCTGACATCCACCGCACCGCTTACCATCACCTTGACCAGCGAATACCAGTTCCGAAACACCGACAACGAATACCTGTACTGGACGGTAACCGAAGACGGCTACGTCATTCTGCAGGGTGACGCCCCCATGGACCTGGCACCCAACAGCAAAACCCAATTGACACTGGTAGAGCAATTACCACCGCCGGTACCCGGACGCGAATACCACCTCAATGTCTGGGTCTCGCAGCCGCGCCCCACACCTTGGTCGGACGCGGACCATGAAGTGGCACGCGCACAATTTAATTTGCCCGCCTCAAAGATATTGCCAACGCCCTCATCATCGAAAGAGAAAGCGCCCCTCGTTGAAGAAACCAACGGCGCCTTGGTTGTTCACGCCGGTAACAGCCGGTTCGAATTCGACCTGAGCAAAGGCATTTTGGCCGGTTGGTTCCAAGGCCGGGAATCGCTGTTACGCGCCCCAATTCGGGACAACCTTTGGCGTGCTCCATTAGACAACGACATAGGCATCAGTGAAGCAGCGAAAATTGACCCCAACGCCTGGGCATCACGCTGGGCAGCCGCAGGGCTGGATCGGCTGGAGTCGATACCGGAAGCCATTAGCTGGGCGGAGCCATCCAACCTTGTGGAAGTCGTTACAACCCAAGCTTTGCAAATACAGAGCGAATGTCTGGCACGAAGCCAATGGCGCTACCGAATTGAAGGAAACGGAACACTCACTTTAGAGGTGGACCTGGAAATAGCCCCCGGCGTTCCACCGTTACCCAGAGTAGGGTTGGAACTCGCACTCAACAACATTCCAAACAACATCGAGTGGTATGGCCGGGGCCGACACGAGAACTATCCAGATAGGATTCTCGCAGCCGATATCGGACGCTGGAGCGCAACGCTCGATGAATTGCACACCCCCTATATTTTCCCAAGCGAAAACGGCCTGCGCTGCGACACCCGAGAACTCAGGATCGGTTCACTCACCATCAATGGCCACTTCCATTTTGGAATCAGCCAGTACAGTCAACAGACACTGGCCAATGCCAAACACACCCATGAGCTACAGACAGACGACGGTATTTACCTCCGCCTGGACGCCGAACACATGGGCGTAGGTGGTGACGACTCCTGGAGCCCCAGCGTTCATTCAGAACACCTGCTGACAAAGCAAAATTATCGTTACCACCTTAAATTCAGCAATAGCAGATAAGTCGCTTTTACCACTGAAAAGGGTGAATTGATTAAAAGACGGCACCCAAGAAGCGAGGCGGCTGCCGGGTAGGGTCATCAGGGGGTGTCCGCAGCATGGATGCTGCGGCCAAGCTTACATGGAAGTATTCACAGCGACCCCTGATGGCCATACCCGGCTGCCGCCCACAACCTCAAAAAGTGCGACAACAAAAGCCACCCAACTGCCACCATCAAGCAGAAGCCAGGACAGAAAACCGGATGGGAAGTCCTTTTTTAGGATGCCAGACCGGAGCCTTCTGCCATTTGACCGGCACCCGGGTATCGCGTTCAAAGCGGAACATTTTGAGCAGATAGAACAGCACCATTTTGACCTCCATTTCCGCGAAATGCATACCGATGCACTTATGGGCACCGCCACTGAAAGGAGCGAATAAAAATGGATGCTGCTTGTCTTCTTCTCGGCCCGGCGCAAAGCGATAGGGGTCGAAGGTCTGCGGGTCTTTCCAGTATTCCGGCAGGTAATGGTTGTGAACCGGCGAAACCGAAACCACCGTGTGGGCCGGTATGCGGTAACCGTTGTAGATAACCTCATGTTTGGAACGCCGGGGGATAACCGCGCCCGGCGTGAACATCCGCAAGGCTTCCTTAAACACCCAGGACGTAAGACGCAACTCGGCCAGATCGGCATAACTGAGCGTTTGGTAGGGCTTGAATTCCTCGCGCAGCTTTTCCTGCCATTCCGGGTATTCCGTCAACGCATACATGATACTCGTCAACGAGCTGCTGGTCGTATCCTGGGCCGCCATCAACAGGAAAATCATGTGATCGGAAATATTCTGATCGCTGAAATCGTGTCCTTCCTCATCTTTGGCCTGGCACAGTTGGGCGAATAAATTACCACTCGCATCGCGCCGTTTTTCAGCGACTTTATTTAGAAAATACGATTCCAGAAACGCTCGGCCTTTTAGGCCGCGTTGGTATTTGGTGCCGGGGATGGGTTTGCGCACGATGGCCATGGTGGCTTCCACCGTATCGCGAAACGCTTTTTGCAGTTGATTAATGCGTTCCGGGTCGGATTCGCCAATAAAAACGCGCGAGCCGATCTCCAACAGAGCCTGACGTGAGTATTCTGAAAATTCCACCTCACTCTGGGTGGGAATCTGGCTGAACAGCCGGGGCATGATCTCCGCCATCAGACTTTGATAGCGAACCATGGCTTCCTTCTTGAAGGCCGCCTGCATGATGCGGCGATGGTACAGGTGGTCCTCATCATCCTTCAGCATCAACCCTCTGGGAAACAGATCGCCGACAAAGCTTTCCCAACCGAGTTTGGTGGAAAAGTGATTGCCGGTGTCCTGCAGCAGAAACTGACAGGCATCCGGGCCGGTGAGGCGTATCCAGGTCTCACCCAAGAAACGGGTGGAGAATACCTCGCCATAGGCCTGGGTTTTACGGTCAAAAAAGGTTTGGATATCTTTCAGAACTTCCAGTGTATGGCCGATCAGGGGCAAGCCTTTGTCACCCGGGATTTCCCGCCCGGGGGCTTGGCTGAATTGACTGCTCATTAATTACTTCTCCTTGGAAACGGCTGATCTTCCCATGAGGGGATCGGGAACTCTCTAAGCTCTAGAGAGCTTGCCACGATAACGGGACTGGTAAAGTCACGCCAGTGGGTCTTGTGTTTTATGTCTGATTTCCAGTATGCCTTTACGAACACGAAAAGTCGTTCTCGACACGCCAGATCATCTCGGCCATGAGTCGATAGGTGGCATCATAGGGGTTGAATGGCCGTGCGTCGTGTCCGACGTCCTGGCCCGAAGGGTAGCGGTAAAACGCATCGCCCCTGTTTATGAATGAGGTTCTTATCGTCGCCCAGTCGTCATCGGCGTCGAACACTCCGGCATTACCGTTACCGTGGCAGCTCTCGCAGCTTTGCTGCAATCTGGGTTGAAGGTCCTGCTCATATACCGTCTGGTTCGAGGCACAATCGGCCTGCTCCACAGTTTCCGTGAAGGTTTCACTGCGCCATTGTTCGCCTTTCATAACGACCACTTCAAAGGTCAAGGCGCCCGCCGTTTCCAGTACCAGCGGTATGCGTTTGAACAGAGTATCGTCACAGACGGTTACCGCCGGAAGCACCTGGCAGGAAGCGGGAATCGACTCTTCCTTCACCAGAATATCATTGACGTATAACTGTATGTCCGATTGGGTGGGGAGCTCTGTTTCCAACACCACCATTACCGGTCCCGGCGTCGCCTCGGTGTATTGCATCCGGCTGATGGTCAACGGCAGGGAGCTGTCGCCGGAGGTGGTACCGTCCACCGTCTCCGATACTTCGTCACTGTTCGAACCCCCGGGTTCAACCGGGTTACAACCCGCTAGCCCAACGGCTAAAAGCCCCCACATCAAACGCATTCACCACCTCCCGACAACACACAACCGAGAGAACCGCCGACAGCAGGCGGTCTCGCCAGTCCGCCAGCATTCCACAAAGCCATCGTCCGCGCCGAGACGGGGCTCGCATTTTTGTACAGGAATTGTGCAATCGGCGATGTTATTCCCCGCTTGACCTTCCCGTTACGGTAACGCCCACCCTGATTCGCGATGACCGATTGGCCGAAAGTCACAACTTTCCGTCAAAACGGAACATGTGAACGCTGTCATCTTTACAAGGATAACTTTACGGTGTTAACTATTAAATAAACACCGATAACATACAGGAGACAAAGAATGACTTCCTTCATTCAAGGGTGGGCCCGGGCCGTGGTATCGGGCCGGTGGGTTGTGCTGGCGCTGCTCGGCGCGGCTCTGGCGCTCTCCATTCCCCCAATGAGTAACCTCTATTACGACAATTCCAATGAACGCTTCTTCCTGGAAGGCGACCCGCACCTGGCGGATTTCAACAAGCTGCTCGACCGGTTCGGCGATGTCGAATACCTCTCCATAGGGGTGGATGCACCGGAAGGAGACCCGGATCTATTCACGACAGAGACGCTCACCGTTATCTCGGAATTGACCGAGTTCCTGGAAGGCCGACCCGAAGTAACCCAGGTCCGCTCGCTCTCGAAATATCAGTACACCCATTCCGACGGCGGTCTGCTCGCCACAGATACCGTTTTCGAGGACATCGACGACCCGGATGCCCTTGCCGAAGGCCGGGACATTATGGCCGGCGAGCAAATGGCGCTGGGCAGCCTGATCAGCCGGGACTTCCAACACACCCGCATCGCCGCCCGGGTGCAGTACATGAGCGCCAGCAATGAATTGAAGATGTCGCTGATGACAGCCCTGCGCGAGTTCGTAGCCGACCAGGGCTACGCCGAGCGCGGCTACCCTCTGCATCTGAGCGGTCAGCCCGTCTTCGCCGAGCAGTTCGAGGTGTTGTCCAAGCGGGATCAGGCGTGGATCAACCCGACCATGGCCCTGGTCATGATCATTATTCTTTTTGTCAGCTTCCGCTCCTTCACCGGCACCCTGGTGCCATGGGTATTGATTGGTGCCGCCATCACACTGGTCACGGGCATTCAGGGCGTGATGGGCTGGCCCCATTCAGTGGTGGAATCCGCCTTGGTTCCGGCGTTGATCATCATCGGGGTAGGGGTTTCCGTTCACGTTTTGGTTGAGTTCTATCGTTTCCGAGCCGAGGGGCTGAATCCTAAAGGCGCCGCTCAAGCCACCATTGAACATCTTTGGGTGCCTGCGTTTTTCACCGCTCTGACCACAGCGGCCGGTTTCCTCGCGCTCAGCGTGACTCAGTTGGTTCCGGTCAAGCAGTTTGCCTGGTTGGGCGCCATCGGCGCGATGACACTCTTCCTGCTGGCGATGACATTGTTACCGGCAGTGCTGAGCTTCATCCCCTGGTTCTCGGACCGCACCCGACACAGCGTCGATACCGGCCTGGTCGCCCGTCTGACGTCCGCCGTACCTGACTGGACCTATCGCCACCGCCGCACACTCACGCTGTCCGGTCTGATCTTACTGACGGTCAGCCTGGTGCTCATCCCCAACATCAAGGTCGATTCCAATTTCATCACCTACTTCAAACAGGACAACCCCACCCGGGCCGATCTGCTTTATTTCGATGACGTCTACAACGGCATCCAAAACATCGATTTGATGATCGACAGCGGCGAAAGCGGCGGCATCCACGAGCCCGGCTTCCTGAATCGTGTCGCCGACCTGCAAGCCTGGTTGGAGGAACAACCGGAAAGTGGCCAGGTCAATTCTCTGGTGGACTTCCACAAACAGATCAATCAATCGCTGAATTTCGACGACCCGGCGTTCCGCCAACTGCCGACCACGCGCGAAATGGCCGCCCAGTTCCTGTTGCTTTATGAAAACAGCGGCAGCGATGAAGACCTGACCGACCTGAAGGATTTCGATGAACGTTTCCTGCGTGTGAGCGTGCCCATCGTCAACATGAATGCGGGCGATACCCGCGCCTTCCTGGAGCGCGTTGAGCACCACATCGCTGACAACCACGCCAATATGCCGGTGCAGATCAGCGGCAGCCTGGTGATGTACAACGCCCAGGATATTTACATCAACCAAGGCATGTTCCAGTCGTTCATGGTGGCCCTGTTGATCATCGGCGGCAGCTTTATCGTACTGTTCCGCTCAGTGAAATACGGCCTGATCGCTCTGGTACCCAGCATCGTACCCATTCTGCTGACTGGCGCGCTCCTGGTCGTACTCGATATCCCTCTGAACCTCGGCACCATGATCGTCGGCGCCATGACCATGGGCATCGCCGTGGATGACGCCATCCACATGATGAACCGCTACCTGCGCGCCCGAGCCAAAGGGCTGGACGCCTACAACGCCATACGCAGTGCCACCGAACAAGCCGGACGCGCCGTCGTCTTCACCTCGCTCGTGCTGGTCATCGGCTTCAGCGTCATGCTGCTCGGCTCCTTCATCCCTTACATTTACACCGGCCTGTTCGCCGCCACCATCATGGCGCTGGCGCTCGCGGGCGACCTGATATTCCTGCCCGCCGTGCTGCACCTGATCGATGGCCGCCGCGAAACCGTCGAAACCCCAACACCTCTGACTGCATCCACCAAGGGAGGCAACCTCTAATGCGCTTCAATACCAAAACCACCGCTGTATCAATGATCACCGCCTTGTTCATGGCCGCCGGTCTGGCCCATGCCGAAGACCTGAGCGCCCGCGAGATCATGGAACGGGTCGACGCCCGCGACACCGGCGAATCGTCCTCCGCCAACGCCCAGTTGATACTGATCGACAAAAAAAACCGTGAGCGCGTACGCGACCTGCAACTGCTCTCGCTGGAAGAAGGCGACACCACCAAATCCATCACCTTCTTCCGCTCCCCAACGGACGTAGCCGGTACCGCCTACCTCAGCTACGACTACGACGACGCCGACCGCGACGACGACGCCTGGCTCTACCTGCCCGCCCTGAAACAGGTACGCCGAATCGCCGCCGGTGATCGCTCCGGCTCCTTCATGGGCAGCGACTTCAGCTACTCCGACCTCAACGGCCCCAATATCGACTGGTACGACTACCGCCTGATTAGCGCCGACGAAGAAGTGAACGGCCACCCCGCCTGGCTGATCGAATCCACCCCCAAACCGGAATACGCCGACCGGGTGGACGACGAAACCGGCTATGAGCGTTCCGAACTCTGGATTCGCAAAGACAACTTCGTGCAGGTACAAGCCAAGATCCAAGTGAAAGACGGCGGCCGCATCAAATATTTCAGTGCCCGCGAACTGGAGGAAATCGACGGCATCTGGACCGCCAAGCGCATTCAAATGATCACCACCCGCAATGGCAAACAGGAACATGCCAGCGTCTTCCAGATACAAGACATCACTTACAACGAAGACAGCGACGCCAACCTCTTCACCACCCAAGCCATGCAACAAGGGGTTCAGTAATGCGTAACGATTGGACCCGAACCGGCCTCGCCGCCGCCCTGGTCCTGGCCGCCCTACCGGCGGCCGCCGAGGACTTTTTCGGCGCAGTGGAAACCGAGACCAAAGCCCAACCCCCAGCCCAGGAAAGCCCCATCCAATGGCTCGGCTGGGTACAACAGAAAGCCGGTTACGGCTACCAAGCTCCCGAAGGGGGCTTCAGCCGCGACCAAGCCGACTTCACCCGGCTCGAAACCCAGCTCTACGGCCAGGCAACCGCCCGCTGGGCCGACTTTCGCCTGAGACTCGCCGGTTCCCTCACCCACGACTGGCTTCCCGACCTGCACGACGCCGACCTCTGGACCGGCTACGCCTTCACCGACGACCAAGCCGAAGCCCGCCAATGGCAACTCGCCTGGGCCGACAGCTACCTCAGTTGGCAAAGCGGCGACTGGTGGCTCAAAGGCGGCTACCAAACCCTCGCCTGGGGCGAAGCCGAATCCCTCATCGTCACCGACGTCCTCGCCCGCCGCGACCAACGCTGGCCCGGCCAGGCCGACCTCGAACAGATCCGCCTGCCCGTCCCCGCCGCCACCCTAAACTGGGCCGGCAAGCTCGACCTCGCCCTGCTCGGCTGGACCGGCACCGACCACTACCCCGGCCCCTACGACGAATTCGACCCCCTCGTCGCCTGGCGTGGCGGACCAACGGACATCAACGACAACGACGCCGACCAACCACTCGGCTACGCCCTCAGATGGACAAGCCACTGGCCCGGCACCGACCTGCGCCTCATCGCCGCCGACGTCAACGACACCCAACCCGCCCTCACCGACATCGAATTCGGCATGAACAGCGGCCAACCCTTCGTCGACACCGTCACCATCGAACCCCAAAGGCGACACATCATCGGCCTCAACCTCCAGCGCGCTCTCGGCAGCTGGCTGCTGAAAACCGAACAGGCCTGGCACGGCAACGTCCACCTCGCCTCGGACAACCCCCTGGAACCCTGGAACGCCCACCAGCAATGGCGCGGCATGATCGCCGCCGAATACAGCGGCATCAGCAATCTCACGCTCAGCGGCGAAGTCGGCATCATCCACACCCTCGACTGGGAAGACACCCTCGCCACCGAAGAAACCCAGCTTTCCCAATCCATCAACGCCCGCTGGACCACGCGGAACGACAGCCTCGTCTTCACCGGTCAGGCCATTAACCTACCGGGCAATGAAGGCCAGGTCGCACGCATCGCAACGGACTGGCAGGTAAACGACCGGTTATCGCTCGGAGCATCAGTCATAAATTATTTCGCAGAAGAGGAAGACCAGGATCTGTACGCTTTTCGAAACAACGACGCAGCCATCCTAAGCGCAAGGTATGGCTTCTAAACAAAACCACCGAAACAAGCGACGGGTGCCGGGGTGCTCATGCGGGGATGTCGGCAGCAAGGATGCTGCCGCCAAGCCTCCATGGACGGATTCACGGCGACCCCGCAGGAGCACCCCGGCACCCGTCGCGAACCATTGCCACCCGAGGAAGAAGCGACAACCACCCATAACAAACCAAAGCCCCAAAATCTGTTAAACTTGCGCACATAGTCAACAGCAGGAAACAGCATGACCCGGCAGAAGAAAGCGTCCTACCACCATGGCAACCTGAAAGCCGCCCTCATCGAAGCCGGCTTCCGCTTCCTCGAAGCCAACAGCCTCGACACCCTCAGCCTGCGCGCCATCGCCAAAGAAGTCGGCGTCACCCCCACCGCCGCCTACAACCACTTCGCCGACAAAATGGCCCTCATGGTCGAAATGAAAACCGAAGGCTTCAAATGCCTCGACAACTTCCTGCAAAGCCACGTCAACGCCGTCGAAGACAACGACCACGACGGAAAAATGCGCGCCATCGCCCGCGCCTACATCGCCTTCGCCTTCGAACACCCCGGCATCTTCAACCTCCTGTTCACCTGGGTACCCGACAAAGAATACTTCACCGAAGAACTCGCAGAATCCGCCGCCTGCAGCGAAACCCTACTCCAGGACACCATCGCCGCCGCCCTCCAGGAAGAAGGCTACCAACTCAACCACTACCAAACCTCAGTCGCCGCCTTCAGCTCCTGGTCCCTCGTTCACGGCGTCACCCTACTGCTCAAAGCCGGAGTTGTAGACGCCGTCACCGAATGCCACCAATGGCCCCAAGAATTCGCCGCCGAAAACCGCGAAGCCCGCACCCGCATCCTCGAACACCTGTTCACCATCCACTTGGAAGGCCTCAAAGCCCACATCGCCAAAGTCCAACCCTGACGGCCCCATCGATACCCCCATGAAACGCCTCTTCTTCGCCCTACCCTGCCCCAATGAATGCCGTCAAACAGTCCTGGAGTGGCGCCAACACCATCTCGCCGCCTTAAAATCACACTGGGTCGACGACGCCAATCTGCACATCACCCTCGCCTTTCTCGGCGCTGTTGAAGACATGCACATCGGCACTCTGACCGCCATCGGCGACAGCATTCAAAGCCACAGCTTCACTATTCAACTAGATCGTGCAGGAGAGTTTGGTGGCGGGAAATACCTGTGGATAGGCCCTTCCCAGCCACCGGGAGAACTGATGGACCTTGTCGGCAAGCTAAACCAGGAACTCGACGCCAACGGCTACCCCGTCGACCAACGCCCTTACCGACCTCACCTCACGCTGGCACGCAAGGCGCCTGCCGGGAACCTCCCGGAAGACCCGAACGGCATCGAATGGCCCGCCACCTCATTTGGATTGTACGAATCAGTCCAGATTACAGGCGGCGTGTGCTACAACCTTCTGAAAGAATGGCCACTCGAAACCGGTGGTACGTATTAGAGTCAGCTTTTCAGCTTGTAGCCGGTTTTGAAGATCCACCATACCAGCCCCAGGAAAACCGCCAGAAATCCGAGAGTCATGCCGATGCTGATCGCGATGTGGACGTCCGACACTCCATAAAAACTCCAGCGGAAGCCACTGACCAGATAGACCACGGGATTGAACAGAGTCACTCCCTGCCAGAACGGCGGCAGCATATCGATGGAATAAAAGGTTCCACCCAAGAATACCAGAGGCGTGACCACCATCATCGGCACGATCTGCAGTTTTTCAAAGCCATCGGCCCAGATGCCGATCACGAACCCGAGAAAGCTGAAGGTAACGGACGTCAATACCAGGAAACTCAGCATCCAGAATGGGTGTTCGATGCTGTAATCCACAAACAGCCGGGCGGTCACCAGTATGATCAACCCCAATATCACCGATTTGGATGCCGCCGCACCCACATAACCGATCACGATTTCTACATAAGAAATCGGTGCCGACAACACTTCATAAATCGTTCCTGAAAATTTGGGGAAATAAATTCCGAAGGAAGCATTGGAAATACTCTGCATCAACAGCGTCAGCATGATCAGACCGGGAATGATAAAAGCCCCATAACTGACGCCGTCGATCTCGACCATACGTGAACCAATGGCCGAGCCGAACACGACGAAATAGAGTGAAGTGGAGATCACCGGTGTCGCGACGCTTTGCAAAACGGTGCGCCAGGTGCGGGCCATTTCAAACAGATAGATGGCCCTGATCGAGTAATAATTCATGCTTCCTCCCTGGCTTTTTCACGGGTTGGGGAATGGACGAGGTTGACGAAAATCTCTTCGAGGGAGCTTTCGCGGGTGCGTAGGTCTTTGTAGTCGATGCCTTGATCGCTCAGCGTGCGCAACAGTTCGGAAATACCTGTGTGTTCCTGTTGGGAATCGAAGGTGTAGACCAGTTCGAAGCCGTCGTCGGTGAGTTCAAGATTGTGATTGTCCAACCCGGTCGGTATTTGACTAAGTGCTTCGCGAAGGGCCAGGCGCAGTTCTTTTTTGCCGAGTTTCTGCATCAGTGCGGTTTTGTCGTCGACGAGGATAAGTTCCCCTTTGTTGATGACGCCGATCCGATCGGCCATTTCTTCGGCTTCTTCGATGTAGTGGGTGGTCAGAATTATCGTGACTCCCTGCTCGCGCAGGCCGCGCACCATTTCCCACATGTCCCGACGCAATTCGACGTCGACCCCGGCGGTGGGCTCGTCGAGGAAGAGGATTTTGGGTTCGTGAGAGAGGGCTTTGGCGATCATGACGCGGCGTTTCATGCCGCCGGAGAGTGCCATGATTTTGGTGTCGCGTTTTTCCCAGAGCGAAAGATCTCGCAGGACTTTTTCGATGTGTTCTGGGTTGGGGGCTTTGCCGAACAGTCCTCGACTGAAGTTGACGGTGGCCCAGACGGTTTCGAAGGCGTCGGTGGCGAGTTCCTGTGGGACGAGGCCGATTTTGGTTCGGGCGTCGCGGAACTGGCGGATGATGTCGTAGCCGTCGGCTTTTACGAGGCCGCTGCTGGGGTTGACGATGCCGCAGATGATGCTGATCAGGGTGGTTTTCCCGGCGCCGTTGGGGCCGAGGAGGGCGAATATCTCGCCCTGGCGGATTTCAAGGTCGACGTTTTTCAGGGCCTGAAAGCCACTGTCATACGTCTTGTTCAACTTCTCTATCTCAATGATCGGGGCCATGGGAGCTCCTGGGGGGCTGGGTACGCAATGGTCCGCGCCGGGCGGGGTGGAGCTTCCCTGGGGTCGGCGTGAATCCGTCCATGGAGCCTAGGCCGCAGCATCCATGCTGCGGACTCCCCCATGGAAGCCCCACCCCACCCGGCGCTGGTCATATGTACCAAGAAATCTATCGTGGAAAAACATGTTAACACGGTTAAAAAGGATGGGAATGCGAAAGGTTAATCGATTACAGCGGCCCATCTGCGAAGGGCCAGATAATCCTGTAGTACACGCTGAGGTTGGTAATACTGACTGCCGTCCCTGTCTTTCGTAGGCGTAAGGCTGGCGCGGTAGCGTCCTTGGGCGTCTAGCAGGTATAGCCGCATGCCGTGGGCTACCTGATAGTTGGATGGACTGTTGGATGGATCGTCGGCGGGTTGGACGCGGGCGGTGATGCCTAAGCTTTTTTCGAAGCGTTGGGCTTGGGTGGTGTCGTCGGTTCTAAGGCCGATGAAGGATTCATGGAACCAGGGTACGTACTGTGCCAGTGTTTCCTGGGTGTCTCGACCTGGGTCGATGGTGTAGAAGAGGATGCGCAGGTCGTTGTATTTGCGGCCTGCATTCAATTGCTTTTGGAATTCGGCCAGTTCGTAGAGGGTGGTGGGGCAGATGTCGGGGCAATGGGTGAAGCCGTAACTGATGAGGTGCCATTGGCCGTTGAGGCTGTGTTCGGTGACGATTTCCCCGCGATGGCTGGTGAGTTGGAAGGGTGGCATGGAGATGGGGTTTGGCAGGATGGCGCCTTGTATGGCCGGGGGTTCCGGCCCCCTGGGCCAGAGGATGAACACTGTGCTGCATAGCAGGATTACCAGTGCGATGAGTGCCAGGCGCCGTCCTGTGTGTCCGCTTGGTTTGGTGGTGACGGTCATGGTTCTCCGACGATGAATAACAGGCGGTTGAGGAAGGTGTGGTCGCCTTCGACCGCCATGAAAAAGATGAAGACGAGTATGGCGAAGAGGGGTGCGATGAGGGTTATTTTCAGGGTGAATGGCTCCCAGGCGACGTGCATGAATACGGCGAGAATAAGCCCGGCTTTCAGCAGCATGAAGAGGATGATGAGCGACCAGCGCAGATAACCCTGGAAGTGAAAATAATCCACGAGGTACGACAGTGTACTGAGCACGAACAGTAGCCCCCACACTTTGAAATACAGCCCTATGGGATGCTGTTGACCTTCGGCATGTTCAGTCATGATTCCTCCTTACCAGAGGTAAAAAAAGGCGAAGATGAAGACCCAGACCAGGTCGACGAAGTGCCAGTACAGGCCGGTGATTTCGACGATCTGAAAACCTTTCTTGTCGTAATGTCCGAGCAGGACTTTGGTGGCGACGATGGAAAGGTAAATGACGCCGCCGGTGACGTGCATGCCGTGAAAGCCGGTGATCATGAAGAAGGCGGAGCCGAATTGGGCGGCGCCCATGGGGTTGCCCCAGGGGCGTACGCCTTCTTCGACGATGAGTTTGGTCCATTCGAAGGCTTGCATGCCGACGAAGCTGGCGCCGAGCAGGGCGGTGGCGATCATCAGTATGAAGGTGAGGCGTTTGTTGCGGGCGTAGGCGGCGTTGACGGCCATGGCCATGGTGCCGCTGCTGGTGATGAGGATGAAGGTCATGATGGCGATGAGCAGTAGGGGGATGTTGGCGCTGCCGACGTGCAGGGCGAACACTTCGCTGGCGAGCGGCCAGGGTTCGGTGGTGGAGATGCGTACGTTCATGTAGCCGATCAGGAATATGCTGAAGATGAAGGTGTCGCTGAGGAGGAAGATCCACATCATCAACTTGCCCCAGGAGACTTTGAACGCTTCTTTGTCGGCGGACCAGTCGTTTACCAGGTGTTGCCAGTAGGTGATTGGTTTGGGTTCGGTGCTCGCTGTCATGAGTTCACCCCAGGCCGCAGGCGGCGGCAATGAATGCGTAAGTGGCGGGTGTCCGCGTTAGCAGAAAAAACAATACCAGCCAGAGGATCAGCAGATAGTGCCAGTAGGTAGCGCAGGCTTTGATGGCTGTGGTTAGTTTTGTACTGTGGCTTATGTGTATTGGGTGGCTTTGGTTCGCGTCGGCAGCCGGTGAGGCCTCTGCAGGGTCGGCGTGAATCCGTCCTTGGCGGTCCGACGTTTCGGGCCTAGGCCGCAACATCCATGTTGCGGACTTCCCTGCTGAGGCCTCACCGGCCGCCGACGCGGGTAGGTTGCCCCCGACAGATTCAGACCCTAAGTGCAAGGCTATTCGGCCCAGGGCAATTAATCCGCCGACTATGTGCAACGCGTGTAACCCGGTCAGCATGAAGAAATAACTGTTGGCGGGGTTGGCATTTACGCCGTAACCGAGTCGGAGTAAGAACTGCCACACCGTGAATTGAAGCACCAGAAAACCCACCGCACCCAATGCACCTATGGCGAGCCAACCGAGCAGTGCGCTTCGCTGGTTATTCCGGGCGGATTTTGCGGCGAGGTGCATGGCGACGCTGGCGATGGCCAAAACCAGGGTGTTGATCCACAGGCGGGTGGCGTCGGTGAAGGGTTGCCAGGGTTCGCCTGCGAGGGCTTGGAAGTCGTCGTACTGGGAGCGGGTGATGAAGGTGACGAAGATCAGCAGGAAAAATACGCTGATGATCACCAGTAATACGTTCAGGGCGATTTTGGCGGCCGGTGTGTAGGAGGTGAGACTCAACTCCGGTGCGGTGCCGGCGGGTTGCGGTAGCCAGGGTTTGTCGGTGAGGAAGGCGAGCCATTTCATGAGGAACCTCCTTTTTCGGGCGGTATCTCGCGCTGCACTTCGTCGTCCGAGACGTTTTGCGGGATAAAGTCTTCTTTCACTCCGGGTACGCTGTAGTCGTATGCCCAGCGGTAAACGGTCGGTAGCCGGTCTCCCCAGTTGCCGTGGTTGGGTGGTACGTCGGGGGTTTGCCATTCCAGGGAGGCTGCGCCCCAGGGGTTGCGTTTGGAACGTGGTCCGGAACTCAGGGTCCAGAGGATGTTGACGATGAATACGAGTTGGAACAGGGCGACGATGATGGCGGCGATGGTGATGTCTGCGTTGAGTTCGTGAGCGGAGTTGGGGATGAATGAGGCGTCGCCCAGGGCGTAGTAGCGGCGCGGTACGCCGAGGAAGCCGAGATAATGCATCGGCAGATAAATCGCGTAGGTGCCGAGGAAGGTGCCCCAGAAATGCAGTTTGCCGAGGCCGGTGTGCAGTTGTTTGCCACTGACCAGCGGGAACCAGTGATAGATGGCGGCGAACAGGACCATAACGGGTGAAACGCCCATTACCATGTGGAAGTGGGCGACGACGAAGAAGGTGTCGGAGAGTGGCAGGTCGATTACCACGTTGCCTAAGAACAGGCCGCTTAATCCGCCATGGGTGAAGGTGAATATAAAACCGATGGCAAACAGCATTGGGACGGTGAGGTGAATGTCGCCGCGCCAAAGTGTCAGCACCCAGTTGTACACTTTGATGGCTGTCGGCACGGCGATGATCAGGGTGGTGGTGGCGAAAAAGAAGCCGAAATAGGGGTTCATGCCGCTGACATACATGTGGTGGGCCCATACGATGAAACTGAGCCCGCCGATGATGACGATGGCCCACACCATCATGCGGTAGCCGAAGATGTTCTTGCGGGCGTGTACGCTCAGGACGTCGCTGACCATGCCGAAGGCGGGTAAGGCGACGATATACACTTCGGGGTGACCAAAAAACCAGAACAGGTGCTGAAACAAAATGGGGCTGCCGCCTTCGTGTTGCAGTGGTTCACCCAGGGACAGTATGGCTGGCATGAAGAAGCTGGTGCCGACGATGGTGTCGAACATCATCATGATGGCGCTGACGAGTAAGGCGGGGAAGGCGAACAACCCCAGTATGGTTGCGATGAAAATTCCCCAAATCGTTAACGGCATTCTCATCAATGTCATGCCACGGGTGCGTGCCTGAAGTATGGTCGTTACGTAATTCAACCCACCCATGGTGAAGGCGATGATAAACACCGCCAGCGAGACCAACATAAAAATAATTCCCAGACCCGCTCCCGGTGTTCCTTCGGTAATGGCTTGGGGAGGGTAGAGTGTCCAGCCTGCGCCCGTTGGCCCGCCGGGTACAAAAAAGCTGGCCATCAAAATAAGGACGGAGACGAAATAAAACCAAAAACTGAGCATATTGAGGTAGGGAAAGACCATGTCTCTCGTGCCGACCATCAAGGGGATCAAATAGTTGCCAAACCCGCCGAGCAACAGGGCGGTGAGCAGATATATCACCATGATCATGCCGTGCATGGTGACGTATTGCAGGTAGGCGTTGGGGTTGATGAAATCGAACTGGTCTGGGAAGCCCAGTTGCAGTCGCATCAAAACCGACAACAACAGTGCGACCAAGCCAACGAAAATGGCCGTGCAGGCGTATTGAATAGCGATGACTTTGTGGTCCTGACTCCAGATGTATTTCCCGATAAACGTCTTCGGGTGGTGCAGATGCGGTTCCTGGTCGGCGATGGCAATGTGCGTCATAAACGCTGTCCTCGTTTTAGAGTGTGGCCAAATAGGCCAGCAGATCTTCCAGCCGTTCCGGGCTCTGAATGGTGCGGGTCATCAACCGCATCTGGGTGCCGTATTGGTCCTCGGGATGCTTGCCTCGCCACCCCATACTGAAATGCTCCAACTGACGACGCAGATACCAATCCGCCTGACCGGCCAGCGCAGGGGCACTCAACATGGGTTTTCCCTTGGCATCCGCGCCATGGCAGACCGTGCAGGGTTGGTAGACCACCTTGCCCTGCCCGGCATCGCCTTCGATGGTCGCCGGGCTGTCGTGGTCCGGCAAAGAGTCAATATAGGCGAGCAGGTTGGTTTCGTCCGCACCGGCGGTAACGGCATTGGCCATAGCCGCCATTTGTTGGCCGGCGGTGTCTTCCCGGTTCGTTCCCCGAATACCTCGACGAAAATAATCCAGTTGCCTCGACATATAAGCCGGGCTCAATCCTGTGAGGTTTGGAGCATTCAGGTTGGGATTGCCTTCTCCGTTTTGGCCGTGGCAACCGGCACACGCACCATAGAGTTGTTCACCGGCACTGAGATCCGCCTGAGGGGGCTGCTGGGTATCAGCAAAAGTGGGTTGCATCGCCAACCACTCTTCGAAAGCCGGGCGCTCTTCGACCACCACCTGTCCCCTCATGGTGTAATGTGCAATGCCACAGAGTTCTTCACACAGAATATCGAAGGTGCCGGTGCGGCTCGGCTCGAACCATTGATGGGTTTCCGTACCGGGAACCAAATCCATTTTCACGCGGAATTGAGGGACAGCGAAATTGTGTAATACATCAGTGGACCGTAAATACAGCTTCACCGGTTCGTTAACGGGCAGATGTAGGCGATGACTGGCAACGATTCGATCATCCGCGCTGCGTGGGTCATCCGGATCGATTCCGTAAGGATTGGCCAGAGACACATAACGTGTGTTGGCACGCCCCAGTTCGCCATCTTCGCCAGGGAAACGATAGGTCCACTGCCATTGTTGACCAATGGCCTCGACCGTCGCGGCTTCTTCCGGCACGTCGACAAAGTTGGCCCAGACAATCAAACCCGGTGTCAGCATCGCGACGACGCCCAGCGTCGTCAACAGGGTTAACCAACCTTCGAGCGGTTTGTTTTCAGGTTCGTAATGCGCCCGATGTTTCTTGGTGTGTTGATAACGCCAGACCACCCAGGCAAGGAAAAGGTTGACCGCGATAAAGACGGCGCCGGTAATCCAGAAGGAAATTTCAATGGTGCTATCGATGGAGCCCCAGTTCGACGCCAACGGCGTCAACCACCAAGGGCTGGCCAAGTGTACGATGACCGTAATCACCACCAAGGCTAACAGTACAACCGCAATGACCATGTGACAGTTCCCTATCCAATATGATTCGCTACACCATGACATGACCGCCGGGCACCCAAACACCCGGGGAACGCTGTTCTCCGCTTCAGCGGCTTTTATATCAGCGTGTCAGTTTCCCTGATTAAGGGGTGTGAATCACACCCGCTTAAGCCGGGAGAAAGGTGAAATAAAGTGCGTATCCACCGCCACCATTTCCGCGTCGGGGTGACGCTCGGACATCATCTTGCGCACGGTGTTTTCCTGATCCTTCTTGGTGTAGATAAGAATCAGATATTTACCGGCCTGAATGTCGTCATGGAACGGCTGCAATTTCTTATTCTCGGTGTCCACACCCCAAAGACCGCCTTCCCAGATACCGAAGAGCGTCAGCACCCCAACGAAAATCACATAGGCCCACCAGGGTACGGAAGCGCTGAACACACCGGTCGCCTGAAATATCATCATCAATACAATACCGGCGCAGAACCCAATCAGCCCGCCCAGAACAGAACTGTGATACAGATCGAGTGTTTCAATGTAATTGGCGGTCTGCAGGTGCTGTTGCTTTAGGCCTGATTCATCCTTGCTGACGATATGCAGGTACCAGTCGGACACGCCAACTGAATGCAGGTCATCTGAAATATCGGCACTTTCTTTCAAAGTCGGTGATAGATAGTAAATGCACTTCATGGACGCCCCCTTGCTTCGCATGTGTCGGTTGACCGGCGAATGTTGTTATCCGGGTCGGGCTGGCATTGCTACCCTCTAGGTGACTAGTAAAGCTACTGCAAGACAGTGTTTTTTCAAATACCGCCCAACCTTTCAACATAAACACGGCATGGGGCTGATTAGGCGCAGGTCAACAGCCAATTATCAGGAGCAGGGATTAAAAACGGCTGAAAAACAGGGGCTTAGTGATATATCACCAAACATTCACTCAAGGCGGCTTAACCATTTTCATTCGAACAGGCTATTAACAAATGTTTTTTTACCGATAAACAATATAATGAGGCGGTAAAACTGTGAATTACTCGTGTTTTTCCTTGTTCAATAAATCCGGATATTGACCCTCGGGCCGAAAGATCGCCTTTGGTGGGGGTAATTCAAACAAAGAAAGCGATTTATCATCCGCCCTTCATTCAAGAGTTTTGATCAAACGCCGGATTTCTTCCACCCGCTCTTCAGAGGCCCAATCGGCCGCCCCTTCAAACTGATGCTGGATGAGACCTTCGGTATCGACCAGAAAGGTGGTGGGCAGCCCTTTCATCGGTAACTCACGACCGAATGCCGTGGTCACATCCAGCAACACATCGAAATCGATTTCGGTTTCTGTAAGAAACCGACGAACATCCATAAGGTTGTCTCCGTAATTGAGAGCAATCATTCGGACTCCGGTGTCGTCCAGTTCAGCATACAATCGATTCAAAGAAGGCAGCTCTTCAAGGCAGGGTCGACACCAGGTCGCCCAGACATTAATCAGCAGAGGCGAATCAAATCCGGGCTCCAGTGTCAGCGCTTCGTTTTCCAGGGTCAGCAGAGATACATTTGGCAAAGAGTGATGGCCGTCGGCCACCCTGGCGGACGAATCGCCCTCTAGGGTGACCGCCCAGCCACCTATAAGACCAAGACAGACCAGGCCTGCAACGCCCATGAACAGTATTTTCAACCGAGACATGAATGATCCTTTCCCGCAGCGAACTCCGAAACTTGAGTTAAAAACAATCGATTAAGCATAGTTCGGTGCCGACCGAAGGCACAACTCAATGGGAAGGTTCGGGTACAAAGACAGGCATACCCTGGGAATGCACGCGACACCGCACCGGCGTATGTCCGGCGGCTTCACCGTCCACGGTGACACCCTGCACAGGACGGGTGGTGATGTCGAAACAGGTATCATCCATACGTATCGCCGCCTCCACCCGCTCCAACTCCCCTCGTCGCAAGGCCGGTCCACTGCGAAACAACGACCAGAAACCTTTGGGCTTCAACGCATAGAGCACCATGGTTTTCAGACGCGGATCGGCATCATGGGCTACCTGGGCGCCTCCGCCATAGAAGCGTCCGGCACCGATGCCGATTTGCAAACAGTCGAGACGTTGCTCCTCCTTCCTACCATGAATAACAGCCTCAAAAGGCGCCTGGCTGCGATAGGCGGAATAAAGCGCCACCGAATAGCTCATGAACCCCCAGACTTTTTTCAGCACATTGGAGTTATGCCGTCGCACACGCTCTCCCAGCCCGATATTGGCGGCATTGAAGCACAAACGCTCATTGATTTCGGCTGGGTACACACGCGAAAGGCGCCCCTGACAAATCACTTCCGCCGCTTGCTCCGGATTCATTGGAATTCCCAGAGATCGCGCAAAATCGTTGGCCGTTCCCAAAGGGATGATGCCCAGTGGCATATCAGTGTCGAGCACGGCCTGGGCAACGCAATTAAGAGTGCCATCGCCGCCTCCGACCACCAAAGCTTCGGTATCCGGATACCGATCAAGCAGGGTTTGCACCGGAGTATCCAGGCTGAGTATCTGGTGGTTCCAATCGATTCCGGCCCTTCGAAACACCTCGCCTACCGGCTCGACGGACTGTTGTCCGTTTGCACTGGCCGGGTTGGTGAGATAGAGAATCCGGTGGGGTGTCAATCGGGTTTCCATCGCCCTCGGAAAGCCTCCCTAGCTTGGGCGACAAAGTCGCCGATTTTACAGCAAAAGAAAGACTTGAGTGGCCGCACGGCCACCCTTCGGTTAGTGGGCTTTCAACTCGACACTTATTGCTTCAACATTTCTGAAGCAACAGACCATAACCCCTGCCGGACCTTCTTGCTGGAACCCACGGCCACACCCAGCGCCAGAGCGGAAAGCGCCGCTCTATCCGGATGTTCCCGCACCCAGTCGCGTACCACGGAATCCACATTGGACTGCAACGCCAGTTCCAAAATGTCATCCGGTTGTCGCTCCTGCTTCGGCGGCGGTGCCGGAGTTGGCGGGCGAAAAACGGCATCGACCAAAGCGATGACGATTAACGCGACCACCAGACAGCCGACAGCGGTAACCAACGCCGCCCACTCAGGTTCCATGTAATGCATCAGGCCAAAAAATGCGGCCAGGGCAAGCCAGACGAAAGCACCGACAATCAATAGACTGGCGACGGCAATGCCTATGGCCTTGCCCTTTAATCGAGGGATAGTGCTCATGAGTATTCAGCCACCTTGGCGAACAGGAAGGAAACCGTTAACGGCTCACCAACTTACCGATCAACATACCGATGCCGAATGAGGCGGCAACGGAAGTTAACGGGTGGTGTTCGATTTCACGTTCGGCCGCATGCAGGGTGCGCTCCGCAGGCTCCAGTGAATCGGCCGCCGCCTTTCTGACGCGTTCGCGTCCCTGGCTGGCCTTCTGTTCGGTCAAGCGGCGCAGCGATGCGCTGATATCGGAAATATCGGTTTTCAGATTGGCGAGGTCCGCTTTTACCCGATCCAGTTCTTCATTATTTCTGGTAGTCATAACAGTTCCTCCTGTGTGCCTTCATGAATGGAGTCTCCGTTACTTCCCGCGAGACTCCTGAGTCTGCATTGAAAAGAGCATTGCCTCTGTTCACATTCCGTTGCACAGGTGTTTTTTCGAACTACGGCTATTGAGGTGGGTTGCTTCGGGAAAATTTCAAGGGATGGATGACAAAGTCACCGGCAGGTGCCGCACGAGCCTGTCATATAGGCTTAATACCGAGACAGCCGTGTCAAACTCCGCATGACAGCACCATAATTAAAACTGTTGGGTAGACGGCAGTGTTACCACTGCCGCCCCCCTGCAAATCCGGACGT
>CBFGUW010000059.1:0-30664 GCA_965652395.1 uncultured Saccharospirillum sp.
GCACCGAAGGATTTGTCGAGGACTACGTTACGGCCTTTGGGACCCAGGGTTACTTTTACGGCGTCAGCCAGAAGGTTTACGCCCTTTTGCATTTTCTGACGGGCGGAATCACCGAATTTAACGTCTTTAGCTGCCATTGTTTATATACCTTCCTAGAAATTCGTTTATTACGACAGGGATTATTCGATTACGCCGAAGATGTCGCTTTCGGTCATGATCAGCAGTTCTTCGCCGTCGATTTTTACGGTGCTGCCTGCGTATTGGCCGAAAACCACGGTGTCGCCAACCTTCACATCCAGTGGTTTGACTTCGCCGTTGTCAAGGATGCGGCCATTGCCGACGGCGAGGATTTCGCCCTGGGAGGGTTTTTCTTTGGCTGAACCGGGCAGCACGATGCCACCGGCGGTTTTTTCCTCTTGTTCCTTGCGGCGTACCACTACGCGATCATGCAAAGGACGAATTTTCATGGATCCAATCTCCTAAATCACATGTTGGGAGGTTTTTGTTAAGCATGGGCGTTTCCGTCCAGAACCGCCCGGAATGTCAATGCCCCCCAGTAATGGGGCCATGCAAAAATCATTTCAACACCCCGAAAACGAAATTTTTTAGGTAGTGGTCCGTCTTGGGTGCCGAAGGTTATATCCGGGGTCGCTGTGGACCCGTCCATGGGCGCTTGGCCTCGGCATCCTTGCCTCGGACATCCCCGGATATAACCTTCGGCACCCAAGACTCGCTTTGCAGTCAACCCAGATTCCAAAAACCTCGCTATCCAGCCAGCCGAAGTCTCAACGAGCTGCTTTTTCTTAAACCCAAATGTCATGAATTGGCGTGTCTGGGCTAAAACGGTCAGCGACCTGGGCCATCAGTAATTCAGCCGAGGCAAGTGCGTCGGTGAGTGCATGATGAGGTGGGTAATAAGGCAATCCGTATCTCTCCCGGCTATCAGCGAGGCGAATGGAGACGGGTTCCCGGCCGAAGAAGCGTGCCAGGGCATTGCGCCGTCGCTTTCGATAGAGCCGGGCTTCGAGTTCCATGGTGTCCACGACGGGAAATTCGATGCCTTCCCCCAGGCGGACTCGCAGGGCGATGTCGAGGAATTGCCGTTCGATGGCCTGGTGGTGAACGACGACGACTTTTCCGGCGAGGGCGTCGAGCAGGCCGGCCAATATCACGTTCAGATCCGGCGCTTTTTGAATGTCGGAATGGGTGATGCGATGAAAGGTGATGGATCGCTGCAATAGGGGTAATTGGGGTTTGACGACCCAGTGCTGGGAAGAGCGGACTCGGATGCGCGTCAAGCTGAATGGAACCAGCCCGATACTGACGATGGAGTGCCGGTTGGGGTTCAGGCCGGTGGTTTCGAAATCGAGGGCGACAAAAGGGACGTCCCTGACTGGGGTGTCCGGTGTCACACAGCCGGCCTGGTAAAACCGTTGCAGCCGTTCGTCCCTGGCAGTTTCGGCCAGGCTTGGCAATCGTTGGGACCAGTCGGGAGGCTGGTCGCTATGAGGCCGACCGGGTTTCAGATAGAGCATGGGGCCTCACGTTCGGTTGATTTGATAACGCATGCGCAGGAATTTCTGGGCATTGCTGAGTATTTGAAAGGCGTCTTTCAGGGTACGTCGCTCCAGTGAGGAGAGATTTTCGGGTTCGACGTTGTTGTCCGGTTCGCGTCCGGCTTCGATGTCGAGGGCCTGGTGGCGGGCCCGGACGATGGCCATGAACTCCAAGGCGTCGCGTAGTTCGTCGCCGTTGGTATGGCCGAGGATGCCGGATTCGGCGATGGCGGTCAGTCGGTCGAAGGAGTTTTGGGCGGTGGAGCCACAGGCGAGTGCGTGTACGCGGATGACGTCGGACAGAGGAGCGGTACCTCGCCGTTTCAGGTTGATGGAGTTGTTATGTTTGCCGTCCTTTTCCATTACGAAAGTGCGGAAAAAACCGAGCGGTGGGGTTCGGTTCAGGGCGTTTCGAGCGAGGCAGGCGAGGAACAGCTGGCTGCGACGGGCCCGCCGGGCGACGAGGTCTTTCAGGATTTCGGCGAAGTCGGTTTCTCCGTAGACGCCGTCGAGGTCGAAGAAGATGGAGCTGTTGAGCAGGGCTTGCGGGTCGGGTTTTTCGATCCAGTCGGTGAAGTACTCTTTCCACACACTCAAGGGCTGTCGCCAAGTGATGTTGGTGGCCATGATGCCGCCTTTGCAATAGGCATAACCACAGGTGGCGAGGCCGTCGCTGACGTAAGTGGCCAGCTTCAGGAAATAGTCGTCGTGTTGCTTGGGGTCGAAGCGGTCATCCAGGATCAGGGCGTTGTCCTGGTCGGTGACGATGAATTGTTCGTCGCGGGCCATGGAGCCGAGTGCGAGAAAACAATAGGGAACCGGGGGCGGGCCCAGTTCAGCTTCGGCCAGTTCCAGCAGTCTTCGGGTCAGCCCCCGGCCAATGCCGGCGATGGCGCTGCCGATCATGTGGGAATTGGCGTCTTCGTTGACCATGCGGACGAAGGTGGCGCGAAGATCCTGGATAAGAGAACTTAACTCTTCGATGCTCTGTTTGTGGTGAATGTCGTTAACCAGATAGATGCTGCTTTGCGACTCATAGCGAATGATATCCGAGAGCCCGACCACGCCGATCGGCCGGTCATTATGCAACACGGGCAGGTGGTGAATGTTGTGGCGCAACATCAACAGCATGGCTTCGAAAATAAAATCATCGGCGCCAACGCTGATCAGATCACTCGACATGATATCCGCCACGGGGGTGTGATAAGGCAGCCCTTCGGCCAAGGCGCGGGTCCGTAAGTCCCGGTCGGTGATGATGCCGACCATTCTCTCGTTGCCCGAGCCCTCGGTGCTGGCTTGAACTTCGGTAACGATGAGCGACGAGACACCCTCCTCCGTCATCAAATGGGCTGCGTCTTTCAAACTGGTTTGATCCGGGGCGGTGACCGGGTCCCGCGAGATTATCTTTCGAACCCTGGATGAGAGCAGTTTGTTGTCACCCTTTCTCTGGGTAACCACTGTCCTAAGACGGGATTGGTCTTCAATCTCGACAAAATCGGCGAAGCCTTCCTCCTCTTCCCACAGCTGTTCGAACAACTCGCGGTTGATGAAATAAATGAGAGTGTCTTCCAGCGCCCGGGCCGGGAATCTGGCTTTTCGGTTCATCAATAGCCCCAACTGGCCGAAGATTTCCCCTTCAGACAATCGGTTATAAAGGTCTCCCGTGCGCCGGTAGATCTCAACGGCGCCACTGCGTATATAATGAAGGTCGTCGATTTCCTGACCGAACTCCAGAATGGTGGCTCCGGCTTTGAAATAGCCGATCTCAACCTGAGACGCTATCTGGTCAAGCCCCTCTTCAGAGATGGCATCAAAAGGCGGGAATCGCCGGATATGCTCTCGTATTTCCTGGTGTTCAACTTCCATGCGCCCTCCAAGCCTGGATAACCCTGGGGAATGAAACGGACCATTGCGTGTAACGCCCAGCCGTGCCTATACTGCCACGGTGGCAATGAATGCTGTAGAAATCAAACCGGTACATTGCAGTACCCAGTACCAGGGAAAGGAACCAGACTTATGCAAATGCCCCTAACGTCGATCCTGATCGTGGACGACACCAAATTCAGCAGTGCTCTCATCCAACGTATGCTCCAAGCCGCTGGCTTCCGCGACATCCGCATCGCCGACAACGCCATCGATGCGCTGGACTCCCTAAAACGCCGCCCCGCCGAACTGCTTCTGGCCGACTGGCTGATGCCCGGAATGGATGGCCTTGAGCTGACTCAACTGGTGCGCGAACTGAACCGCCGCCAGGGGCGCTTCACCTATGTCATGCTACTGACCGCCAAAGAAGACGATACCGCCATGCAAGAGGCCTTCGCCAGCGGCGTGGACGACTTCATTGGTAAGACCCAATTGAAACATCAGCTGTTGGCTCGGATACATGCCGGTCAGCGATTGTCCCAGCTGCACAATTCCCTGCTTGACCGCGAACGTCAACTGAAAGAGCAGTTCCGTGTCGTAACCCGCATGAATCGGCTCGATACCGCGACGGGTTTAGGCAACACTCAGTTTATACGGCACCAGCTGGAACGCGGCCTGCGCCAGATGAAAGGCCGGGCAGGCCACCTGGGGCTGGTGCTCTGTCGGCTTGATAACCTGCCGGAACTGGAGAATGAACACGGTAAGGGCGTGAAGAAAGAAATATTGCGCCAGGCCAGCCAGCGGTTACAGGAACATTCCAGGCCACTGGACGACGTGGCGCGCCTGGGTGATCGGGTACTCGGGCTGCTGTTTCACGGCCCCGGCGACAGCGTCGCCTCTCAAGCCTTGATCCGGAGGTTGGACCAGGCAGTGTTTACCAAAGCCTATTCCACCTCGGCAGGTTATGTCACTCTGACCGGCTGCATTCAGTTGGATCTGGCGGATTCCAAACAGGCACTCCCCAATTCGGCGGAATGGATGCTGGAACAGGCGGTGGGCCGCCTGAACCATATTCCTTCGGAACAACGTCAGGCGCTGCACCTGTGGCGGGAACCCCATCAAGCGTTACCATAGGCGCACATTTCCACCCGGAACCGGTTGTGACCCGAACGTTATTCGTAGGCCCGGGGGCCATAGGCGGCCTCCTGAGCTGGCATTTTCAATCCTTCACTACGCCTCTGGTGTATCGACACAGGCCGGACCTTAAGCTGCCTTCAACTGTGGTTGACGAAGGCCGAAGACACTCGCTTGACTGGCGGTTTCCCCGTGATGGCGAACACTTCGCGGATATTGGTGCAGTCGTAGTCTGCTGTAAGGCCACTCAAGTCGAAACGGCGGTTACCCCGTTGCTCCCCATGCTGCCTGAAGCCCACTGGCTGATCTGCTGTAATGGTATGGGTCCGCAGCAATGGCTGGCGGAACAGTTGCCCGGCCAGGTGCTTTGGGGGTCAACCACCGAAGGTGCCCTGTTCGATAAAACGGGGGCCATTCAACACAGTGGGCATGGAGAGACCGCTCTGGGTCCGGCTCAAGGTGTGGCACTCAACGACCAGACCCGATGGTTCGGCAAGTGGCTGTGCGATCAAACGGGGCCCCTTGAATTCGTTTGGGACGACCGGATTGGCGACCGGTTGTGGTTCAAACTGGCGGTCAACGCAGTTATCAACCCAATTACAGCGGTGCTAAGGCTTCCCAACGGCGCATTGGCCACCGAGGAATGGAAACCCGAAGTGGAACAACTTTGCGAGGAAATCCTCACCATCGCTTCGGCTAGTGGACAACCCTTACCGGCCAACCTGAGCAGCCGAATACAGGCGGTCGCCCAGGCTACAGCCAGGAACCATTCGTCCATGCGGGTGGACCTGGAAGCGGGCCGCGATACCGAAATAGAGTTCATTAACGGCTATCTCGTGCGCCTGGCGCTTGAGGCGGGTATCAAAACACCTAAACTGACTTATTGGTATCAGGCTGTCCTTAAGGCGGGTTCATGAGATACGCAACCCCTACCCTGCTTGGCCGCATTTTGTGGTGGCTGCTGGGTACGACGGTGATCACCATCGTCAGTATCGGCTTTCTGTTTTTCTCGGGTGAAAATCTTCACCCCTTAGTGGTGATGTGTCTAATCGTGGTCATCGCCCTCTTTTGTTCAGCTATATTGCTGCAGATATTCCGGCGTCATTTTCTGAACCCCTTGAACCAGTTGATGCTGGTCTCCCATCAGGTCACGACCACTCACGATGTCAAACTCCGAGCTCAGCGTCACCAACAGGATGAGTTGGGCAAGGTGGTCGATGCCTTCAATGCCATGCTCGACCAAATGGAGCGGCGCGAGGCCGATTTAAAAGCCGAACGGGACCGGGCGACACTGGCCCATAAAGAATCCGAGGCGATGACCGAGGAAGCCCGGGAAGCCATGAGAAAGTTGAAATTCGAAGTGCAGGTTCGTCAGAAGGTGGAGAACAAGCTGACCGAGTTTCAGAATTACCTCAATTCGATCATTGACTCGATGCCGTCGGCATTGATCGCCATTGACGAAAAGCTGTCGATCACGCAGTGGAATACGGAAGCCGGGCGATTAAGCGGTACCGACAACGCACGGGCCATAGGTCATCTGCTGCAGGATGCGTTTCCCTTTTTGGGTCAGCACATGGATCTGATCGGCCAGGCACTATCGGAACAACGCACCAAAACCCGCCATAACCTGCCCTTGATGGTTGAAGACCAGGAGATGAGGGTGGAATTGGTGGTGTATCCACTGCAACAAACCGAAACCCGGGGCGCGGTCATCCGGTTGGATGACGTAACGGAACAGTACCGCCTGGAAGAAGTGATGGTGCAGACCGAGAAGATGATGTCGGTTGGGGGGCTGGCCGCGGGAATGGCGCATGAAATCAACAACCCTCTGGGGGCCATCGTACAGAATGCCCAAAACGTGCAGCGCCGACTTGACCCTTACCTGAACCGGAACCGTAAGGACGCTGCGGAGTTCGGTCTCGATCTCACCTTGATGCAGCAGTATTTAATTTCACGCCAGGTGCCGCAATTCCTGAACAATATAACCGAGTCGGGCCTGCGGGCCTCGCGCATTGTGAACAACATGCTGCAGTTCAGCCGGGACAGCGGCCACTGGTTGCAGAGCTATCCCATCGGCCAACTGATGGATCAGGCGATCAACATCGCCCTGAATGATTACAACCTGAAAGCAGGTTTTTCAGACCACAACCTGTTTGTGGACCAGGACTTTCGTGCGCCTCTGACCGAAGTGCCCTGTGTGATGACGGAGCTTGAGCAGGTCCTGTTGAACCTGATGAAAAATGCCGCCCAGGCCATTCGGGAACGGTTTGAAACGCTGAATGATATCGACGAAGGCATTATCCAGATTCGCCAGTATGTCGAGGGTGACCAGTGCGTGATAGATGTGAGCGATAATGGATCGGGTATGGATGAACTCACCCGCAAGCGGATTTTCGAGCCCTTTTTCACTACCAAGGACGTGGGTGTCGGTACGGGTTTGGGTTTATCGGTCAGCTTCTTTATCATCACCAACCACCATCACGGGCGCATGAGTGTCACGTCCGAATTGGGGGAAGGCAGTTGCTTTACGATTCGGTTGCCCTTGACGGTAACAAACATGGAAGCGTCCGAGAGCGCCTGAGGAACCAACATCTTTGGAATAAGAGAGAAACAATGGGACATCGACTATCGAAGATTTACACCCGAACCGGTGACAAAGGCGAGACCGGCCTCGGTATGCAGGGCCGAATCGGCAAGGACAGCCTGCGCATAGCCGCCATTGGGGACATCGATGAGCTGAATTCCGGCATCGGCTGGTTGATGGTGGCATTGGCTGGAGAAGACGACGACCTCGCCATGCTGAGCCAGATCCAACACGACCTGTTCGACCTCGGTGGCGAAGTCGCCATGCCCGGCTATGAACTGCTCGAAGACCAACTGATTTCCGACCTGGAAAACCACATCGACCGTCTGAACGAGCCCCTGCCCCCCCTTAAGAACTTCATTCTACCGGGCGGTAACGAAGCTGCGGCCCGCTGTCATCTGGCACGCAGTGTGTGCCGCCGGGCCGAACGGACGATGGTCGCGTTTAACCGGGCGGAGGAAAAAGGCCATTTGCTGGCCCAACAGTATTTGAACCGCCTGTCGGACCTGTTGTTTGTCTATGCCCGCCATCTGGCGCGCAAAGACGGCCGGAAAGAGGTGCTGTGGCAGAGTCGGCATAAATCGGCATAAAAAGTCAGTCTGGAATGTGCCGATCAGGTCATGTTTTTGGTAACCGGAGCTAAACCTCCCTCTCCCACCGCCGATATGATGGGTAACTCCGGTCCCTATATGAGCTGACATTTCCATGGCCGCCATCATTCTGGGCAAAAACTTGCTCACCGAAGACGAACTGATTGAATTTGCGTTTAGCTCCGAAAATCGGTTCGATCGAAACTTGACCGATTTGCGGCACCAGGCCTGCGAGGCGGCCATGCTGTCGTCTCTGATGCTGATTCGCATGATGAAGGCGGACCGGTTCTATATCGCCAACCGCCCCAACGAGACCTGAAGCCGGGGCGTTTCGCCCCTGGGGGTTCAGGCGATCCGTGAACTTGACGGGACGCCCGCTATCCCCTACTCCTACCCTTGGTAAGTCATACTTTTCCGGTCCAGTAGCTCCACCCCGCGCAGCCGTGGTAAATTAGCGCCCGCGCAGAGGGAGCCTCTGACCAGAACAATCATTTGAACAAGGGTTGAAGCATGAGCAATATCCCCGCAGATCTGAAGTACAACACCTCTCACGAATGGGTTCGGGAAGAAGGTGACGATATTGTCACCATCGGAATCACCGACTACGCCCAGGAACAATTGGGTGATGTGGTCTTCGTTGAACTGCCCGAGGAGGGCGCGGAGGTTGTGGCCGGCGATTCGGTCGCGGTGGTGGAGTCGGTGAAGGCGGCATCGGATATTTACGCACCGGTCACCGGCACCGTGGTGGCGATCAACGAGTCACTGGAAGATGCCCCCGAACAGGTCAATGAAGACCCCTACGAAAACGGTTGGTTCTTCAAGGTGAAATTGGGCGACGACGGCGAGTTGAAAGATCTGATGGACGCCGAATCCTATCAGGACCAGTGCGCCGAAGACTAAGACCCGCGTTTGGCACCGGGCCGGTCAATTTGCTCCGGCCGGTGCCCTATCTGTTTAGCCCCGCCCAGGGCATGCGTTCGACATCCTGCCTATTTCGAGACCGATTGCTATGACGTCACCTATTTCGCTCGACCAACTGGAAGCCAAAGACGATTTCATCCACCGCCATATCGGGCCTTCCGAGTCGGAGCAAGCCGAAATGCTGGCCGTGGTGGGGGCTGCCAGCCTGGAAGAACTGAGCCGCCAGATTGTTCCCGAGTCCATTCGCCTGGAGGGGGATCTGAACATCGAGCGGGCGACCAGCGAGGCGGATGCCCTGGACTACCTGCAAGCCGTGGCCCGCCAGAATAAGGTGTTCAAAAGCTACATCGGCCTGGGATATCACGATACCCAGGTGCCGAACGTCATATTGCGCAACGTGCTGGAAAACCCAGGCTGGTACACCGCCTACACCCCCTATCAGCCGGAAATCGCCCAGGGCCGCCTGGAAGCGCTGATCAACTATCAGCAGATGGTGGCGGACCTGACCGGCATGGAACTCGCCAATGCGTCTCTGCTGGACGAAGCCACGGCGGCGGCCGAGGCCATGGCGATGGCGAAACGGTGCGTGCGGGGCAACAAGTCCATGACCTTTTTTGTCGATGAGAATGTATTGCCGCAAACCCTGGATGTGGTGCGCACCCGTGCCGAATACATGGGGTTCGGGATTATTTCCGGGCCGCTCGAAACAGCGGCCGATCAGGAAGTCTTCGGCGCGCTGCTCCAATACCCCGGCGCCAATGGAGAACTGCGCGACCCGGAACCGGTGATCGCGAAATTGCATGAGCAGGACGCCCTGGCCGTGGTATCAACCGACCTGATGGCGCTGCTGTTGCTGAAATCCCCCGGAGATATGGGAGCGGATATCGTGCTGGGTAACAGCCAGCGTTTTGGGGTACCGCTCGGTTTCGGGGGGCCTCATGCGGCGTTTTTCGCCAGCCGTGACGAATTCAAGCGCAGCATTCCCGGCCGCCTGATCGGTGTCTCCAAGGATGCGCGGGGCAAACCAGCGCTGCGTATGGCCTTGCAGACGCGTGAACAACACATCCGTCGCGAGAAAGCCAATTCCAATATTTGCACCGCTCAGGTGCTGCTGGCCAACATGGCCGGCTTTTACGCCGTTTATCACGGCCCCGAAGGATTGCGCACCATTGCCCACCGCATCCATCGACTGACCGGCATTCTGGCCGAAGGGCTGGAGGCCAAGGGCATCCACATTGTTAACAGTCATTTCTTCGATACGCTGACCATCGACCCCCAAGGCAACCGCGATTTGATTCTGGAGCGCGCCGAGGCCAAACAGATCAACCTTAGAGTCGACCCGGAAGGAACACTGGGCATCAGCCTGAACGAATGTACCAGCCGCGAGGATGTCGAGGAACTGTTCGACGTGCTGATGGGCGATCACGATTTCAATGTCGCGGAAATCGACCTGCAGATCACGGATCAGGGTACGACCTTCATGCCGGAGAACCTCGAACGCACGTCGGATTATCTGCGGCACCCGGTCTTCAACACCCACCACAGCGAAACCGAGATGTTGCGCTATCTCAAGCGCCTGGAAAACCGGGACCTGTCGTTGGCGCATTCGATGATTCCGCTGGGTTCCTGCACCATGAAGCTGAATGCCACGGCTGAAATGATCCCGGTCTCCTGGCCTGAATTCGGCCGTATCCACCCTTTCGCACCGCGCAGCCAGACCAAGGGGTATCGGGTGCTGTTGGAAGAGCTGGATACCATGCTGCGGGCGATCACAGGGTTTGATGCGATCAGCATGCAACCCAATTCAGGGGCCCAGGGTGAATACGCCGGGTTACTGGCGATTCGTCGCTATCAGGCCGCACAGGGCGAGAGTCACCGTGATATCTGCCTGATTCCACAGTCGGCTCATGGCACCAATCCCGCCACGGCGCAAATGATGGGCATGAAAGTGGTGGTGGTAAAAACCGATGCCGAGGGCAATGTGGATGCCGCCGATCTGAAAGCCAAGGCCGAGGAGGCGGGAGACCGTCTGAGCTGTCTGATGATCACCTACCCGTCCACTCACGGTGTGTACGAGGAGGGTATTCGGAGCCTGTGCGAGACCATTCACCGGGCCGGCGGCCAGGTGTATATGGACGGCGCCAACCTGAACGCCCAGGTCGGTCTCACCAGCCCGGGTGCGATCGGGGCCGATGTCGCCCACCTGAACCTGCACAAGACATTCGCGATTCCTCATGGCGGCGGCGGACCGGGCATGGGGCCGATTGGTGTTAAGGCCCACCTGGGTGCCTATTTGCCGGGCCATACGGTGGTGGGCAAGGCGCTTGAGATGAATGAACAAAGCGCGGTGTCGGCGGCTCCGTTTGGCAGTGCCTCCATTCTGCCGATCTCCTGGATGTACATTCGTCTGTTGGGGGCCGAAGGGCTGCGCGCGGCCACTCAGGTGGCGCTATTGAACGCGAATTATCTGGCGGCCCGGTTGAAGGACCATTACCCCATTCTGTACAGCGGCCGGAACAATCGTGTGGCTCACGAGTGCATTCTGGATCTGCGTCCATTGAAGGCCGAGACGGGCATTACCGAGGTCGATCTGGCCAAGCGGTTGATGGACTATGGCTTCCATGCCCCGACAATGAGTTTTCCGGTTCCGGGTACCTTCATGGTGGAGCCGACGGAAAGCGAGAGTCTGGCGGAGCTGGACCGTTTTGTTGAGGCGATGATTCAGATCCGTGAGGAGGTGGCTCGGGTTGGCCGGGGTGAATGGCCGGTGGACAATAATCCGTTGGTGCAGGCGCCGCATACCCAGCAGGATCTGCTTGAGGACTGGCAACGCCCTTACGACCGTCAGACGGCGGTGTTTCCGCTGCCTTGGGTGGCGCAGGGTAAGTTCTGGCCGAGCGTGAACCGTGTGGATGATGTGTGGGGTGATCGTAATCTGTTTTGTTCCTGTCCGAGCCCGGACAGCTATTTGGAGGAATGACCATGGAGTTGATTCTGAGTGTGATGGCTTCGGACCGTCCGGGCATTGTCGAGAAGCTGGCGTCGGTGATCGAGGCTGAGGGTGGCAGTTGGCAGGAGAGCCGTTTGGCGACGATGGCGGGTCGCTTTGCGGGGATTATCCGGGTGCGTCGGGAGCAGGATCATTATGGGCCGCTGCAGAAGGCGTTGCAGGCGCTGCGCAATGAGGGTTTGAGTGTTCAGATCGAGGTGGGTGAGTCGGATGCGGAGGCTGTGCAGGCCTATAGCATTGAGGTGGTGGGGAATGACCGTACGGGTATTGTGCGTGAGGTGACCCGGGCTTTGGCGGCGTTGAATGTGAATGTGATCGATTTGAGTACGGAGGTGGAGCCGGCTTCGATGAGTGGTGGAGTTCTGTTCAAGGCGATCATTGAGGTGGGGCTGACTGAGGGTCAATCCATCGATCAAGTTGTCCAGGGTCTGGAAGGCCTGTCTCCCGACTTGATGGTCGACGCTCAGTTCGAGGGGTGATTATTGCTCTGTGGCTTACTGGCCTTGCTAGCTCCAGCGCCGGAGGGTGGTTAGTCCTTTCCGGGGTCGCGCGGGATGCCGCCCATTCAATACATCCATGTAAGCTCGGCGGCGCCCGTCCAGGGCGCCGACGCCCCCGGACAGGATTAACCACCCTCCGGCTCCGTGCCATTTTAATAAGACATTACTCTTAGCCCGGCGACAGGCCTCTCAGTCGTTCCGACCGTCTTCTCAATAACTCCAGCGTCGTCAACAACAATACCGACAGCACCACCATCATGGTTGCGACAGCCAGGATGGTTGGGCTGATCTGCTCACGAATGCCGGACCACATCTGGATCGGAATGGTTCTTTGTTCCGGGCCGCTGATGAACAGCACGACCACCACCTCGTCAAAAGAGGTGATGAAAGCGAACAATGCGCCTGATACCACGCCTGGTGTCACCAATGGGAGGATCACCTTGAAGAAGGTTCTAACCGGTCCGGCGCCCAGGCTGGCGGCGGCGCGGGTGAGGCTGTGGTCGAAGCTGCTGAGTGTGGCGGTGACGGTGATGACGACGAAGGGGATGCCGAGGGCGGTGTGAGCGAGGATGACGCCGAGGTAGGTCTGGGCGAGCCCGATCTTCGAGAAGAAGAAGTACATGGCGGCGGCTGAGATGATCAGTGGAACGATCAATGGGGAAATCAGCAATGCCATGATGGTGTTTCTGAATGGCATATGCCGACTGGATAGCCCCAGGGCTGCGGTGGTTCCGAGTATAGTGGCCAATAGAGTGGAGGCTATGGCGATGCCGATACTGTTTTTGATCGCGTTCATCCAGGCGGAGGACTGGAAGAAGCCTTCATACCAGCGCAGTGAGTAGCCTTCGGGTTGCAGCTTTAGCATCGCTTCGGTGAAGGTGAAGTAGGGTTCTGCGTTGAAGCTCAACGGAATGATGACCAGCAGGGGCCCTACCAGGAACAGGAAGATAGCGGCGCAAATCACCCGGAACAGGTAGTACCAGATGCGTTCGCTTTTTGTCGCGTAGGATGGTACGGCCATGTTTTACCCCAGCTTCACGTTGTCGACACCGATGACTCGGTTGTAAATCAGATAAAATGCGACCACCACGAAGAGCAGTATGGAGGCGATGGCGGCTGCAAGGCCCCAGTTAAGCGAGGTCTGCATGTGGTACGCAATAAAGTTGGTAATGAAAATGCCGGACTGTCCACCGACCAGGGCGGGCGTGATGTAGTAACCAATCGACAGGATGAATACCAGAATGGAACCTGCACCTATGCCCGGTATCGTCAGCGGGAAATAAATCCGACGAAAAGCCAGAAATGGTCTTGCACCGAGGGATCTGGCGGCGTGCATGTATTGCGGCGGTATGGTTTTCATCACTGAATACAGCGGTAAAATCATGAATGGCAACAGGATATGGGTCATGGCGACGATGGTGCCGGTCTTGTTGTATATCATTTGCAGTCGATCATCGGCACCGATCAGACCCATTCCAACAAGCATGTCGTTCAAAACACCCTGCTGTTGGAGAATGGCGATCCAGGTTGTGGTCCTGACCAACAGGGATGTCCAGAAGGGTAACAGCACCAGAATCATCAAGAGGTTGGAATACCGCAATGGTGTATTGGCCAGCAGGAAAGCGATGGGATAACCCAACAGCAGACACATGCCGGTAATAACGGCGCTCATCCAGAAGGTGCGGATGAACAGCGCATTGTGAATTTTCAGATAGTCGGGCTGGTCGACGATGTTGCCTTCGGCGTCATAACGCTTATCCACGGCCGACAGGTAATAGGAAAGTGTGAAAGGGTCCGACTCGCGGTCGATCAAACGCCAGGTATCCAGTTCGGCCCAGTCTTCATCTATATCGATAACGGCGGCTTTGTAGGGGCCTTCTTCAATTCGGCCGGCCCGTCGCGAGGTTTTCATGATCAGGGAACGCATTCCCGAGGCTTCGTAATTCAATCGGCTGGCGACGGCACCGATCGTGCGTGCTTCACCGCCTTCAACCAAGTCCTGCACCAGGGCGGCGAATACCGGTTCGTCGGGTATGGATTCACCGTCCCAATCTTCCAGGGCGGCTACGGTCCGTGCCATCTGGTTATGAACTTCGGGGTTTTCGATGCTGAGTTTCAGCATGTCGAGAATGGGCAGAACGAAAGCAATTACCAGAAACAGCAACAGGGGGGCCACCAAGAGAAATGCCCGTATCCGGTGTCGGCGGGTGGTTCGCTTGAGGCTGAGCTTGAGCGGAACACCATTGGCCGTTGTCAGCACGGGCGCCTGTCCCATGTCATTCTGAGTCACGTTGGAATCCTGTTCAGTCGATAAGAATCACCGCCACGGAATGTGGCGGCGAGCGTCTTTGGATAGTCACAGCCCACCGGGCAGGCTGTAACCGGGCCGGATCAGCGGGCCAGCCAGGCGCTGAAGCGCTGGTTCAGCTCGTCGCCATAGTCCGCCCAGAAGGCATCGTTCTTCTGGATGGCCGTGGCGAAGTTCGGACCGTAAGTCGGCATGTGGGGCTTCATGTCGACACCCGTTTCAGCATGAGTACTGACCTGGGCGGCCGAGGAGGAGCGGGCCGGGCCGTAGGAGATGTATTTGGCCTGGTCCGCCAAGCGCTGGGTGTCGGTGGCGAAGGCGAGGTAGTCTTTTACTTTGTCCAGTTTGCCGACCGGTACCACCCATCCATCCAGTTCGAACACCTGGTTGTCCCAGATGATTTCAAACGGCTGGCCTTCGTTCACAGCGGCGTTGAACAAACGACCGTTGTAGGCGGAAGCGAATACCACTTCACCGTCGGCCAGCAATTGCGGCGGCTGGGCACCCTCTTCCCACCAGATCACATGATCTTTGATGGTGTCGAGCTTGGCGAAGGCACGTTGTACGCCCTCTTCGGTTTCCAGGACGTCGTATACGTCTTCGACGGGCACACCGTCAGCGACCAATGCCCACTCCAGGTTGTTGATCGGGGCTTTTTGCAGAGCGCGCTTGCCCGGGTAGTTTTCGATGTCGAAAACATCCTGCATCAGGAACGGTTGTTTGTCGTCCGGGAAGGCTTCGGAGTTGTAGCCGATAACGTTGGAGTAAACGATCTGAGGGATGAAACATTCACTCAGGGAGCCTTCGATGAAATCCTCGCTCGGTGGGGTGCCGTCCGGTGCGTCTTTCAACAGGGCATCATGGTCGATGGGTTCGATCAGGCCTTCGTCACAGGCGATAATGGCGTTGGCGGGCAGCATATCGACCAGGTCCCAGGTAATATTGCCGGCTTGAGCCTGCGCACGCAGACCGGCCAGGCCGTTTGCGGAACGGTCGATGTTGATGATTTCGTCACCGGTCATTTCAGACCAGGGGTTGTGATAGGCCTTTACCTGGCTGTCGGTATAGGCACCGCCCCAGGAAACAATATTCAGGGTATCGGCCTGGGCCACGGCTGCGGCCAGACTGATGACTGTCAGGCCTGCCAGGGTTTTTCCTGTTGTCAGCATCATGCTTTTCATGGTTATGCCTCTCCTACTCGTCTTTATCCGGGTTATCCCCGGTTTTGAGTTATTGTTTTGGAATAGTTGCGTGTTTACGCATCCAGGGCGCGACAATCCGACTGGGACCAGCCCACCTGGATTTTCTGGCCGCGCTTCAGTGCACCCTTGCGTCCCGCATTGGATGTCTTCACTACAAAGTCTTCGTTGCCACATACCGACACCCGGGTGCGCAAGTGATCGCCCAGGTAAATGACGTCTTTGACTTCGGCTTCGAAGATGTTGGGGTAAGCGCCTGCCTCCGGATTGATCACCACGCGCTCGGGGCGGATGGACAAGGTGGAGCGGCCACCGGTTTTTTCCACCGCCACCGGTAGCGCATCGATCAGACTGTCGGTGCCGACCTTGACCTTGCAGCGGCCATCGGCCAGTTCAACCACATCGCCGATGAAACGGTTGTTCTCACCCACGAACTGAGCCACGAATGCGTTCTCGGGTGCTTCGTAAAGCACATCCGGAGAAGCCAACTGCTGCACGACACCGTCGTTGAAGACCGCGATCCGGTCGGACATGGTCAACGCTTCGGCCTGGTCGTGGGTGACGTAAATCATGGGCACATTCAACTGTTCGTGAATGTGTTTTATTTCCAGCTGCATTTCTTCGCGAAGGTTTTTATCCAGCGCGCCGAGAGGCTCATCCATCAACACCAATTGAGGGTCGAAAACCAGAGCCCGGGCCAATGCCACCCGCTGTTGCTGACCGCCGGAAAGCTGGGCCGGGCGGCGACCTTCAAAACCGGTCAGTTTGACCATCGCCAGAGCTTTATCGACTTTTTCGGTAATTTCCGATTTGCCGATACCGCGAACTTCGAGGGGGAAGGCGAGGTTCTCCGCGATGCTCATGTGCGGAAACAGGGCGTAATTCTGGAACACCATGCCAATGCCCCGCTTGTGCGGCGGCAGGCTGTTGATGGGTTCGCCCTGCAACAGAATCTTACCGTGGGTTGGGGTCTCGAAGCCGGCCATCATCATGAGGCAGGTGGTTTTCCCGGAACCGGAAGGACCCAGGAGGGTGACGAACTCACCCGGAGCGATGTCGAGGTTGAAATCTTTTACGACGAGAGTCTCGCCATCGTAGCTTTTCTGAACGTTTTTAAACTGCGCGAACGGTTCCACTTCTTATTGTTCCTATGTCAGTATTGGGTCGTCCGATATCCTTACACCTATAATTAACAGGCTGGCTTTCTCACGTCTACCCTATTGACGAAAAACAGTAGGATCTTGATGCATCCATGGCAAGGTCCCTTCAATATTCCATACGCCACAAAAGGAATGGATCAGATTAGGCCTAAGCAAGAACTCTTCCAGATTATCCAAACCGTCGGTTTTGGCAACTCAGGCCACGAGCCGCAAACACTGACCGAAATGGTAGAGGGAGAACCCGGTTTCGTAAGCAACACTGCGCAGAGGCCGCCCTTTCACCGCGCTGTAGGAATGGATCGGTAAGGGCAACAAACGATCCTCACCGGTTAACAGCAAATGAGCAAAACCCCGCCCTACAACGGTTCCTGTAGTGATTCCACGCCCGTTATAACCTGCCACGGCGAGCACGCCGTCTGCTGGAGAAAACAAACGCAAGACATGATCGGGTGTGAAAGCCATCCGACCGGTCCAGGTTGTTTCCCAACTCAAACCGCTCAAATTCGGGAAAATCCGGCGTCGCATTTCATCCGCCCATCGTCGTATCCAGACAAGGGGTTTGCTCTCTCCCCGACCCAGGCTGCCAAAGATCAATCGACCTTCCGCGTCACGACGCAAACTGCTTAAGACGAGCCGTGTATCCCAGGCACCATGTTGGTGCGGAAGGATCAAATCGGCTTCATCTCCGGTCATCGGAAGCGAAGCAACCTGGCAAAAATAGGCAGAGAAAAAATGCTTCCTGTGAAAACACGCCTGTCAGTCGAATGAAATGCCCTGAGCCAACGGCAGCTCGCGGGAATAATTAACGGTATTGGTCTGACGGCGCATGTAGTTTTTCCATGCGTCCGACCCTGACTCACGCCCACCGCCGGTGTCTTTTTCACCACCGAATGCGCCACCAATCTCTGCTCCGCTGGGTCCGATATTGACATTGGCGATGCCGCAATCGCTGCCCTCAGCGGACACAAACCGTTCGGTCTCCCGCACATCCGTCGAGAAGACACAGGAGGAGAGCCCCTGAGGCACGTCATTCTGAATGGCTATGGCGTCTTCGAAATCACGATACGGAAGCACATAAAGGATGGGAGCAAAGGTTTCCCGGCGTATCAGGTCGGTTTGTTTGTCCGCTTCAACAATAGCCGGAGCAACATAAAATGCGTTCGGGTAGGTCTCGGCCATACGGTGCTCCCCACCCGTTACGCGCAGCCCGGATTCACGCGCCTCGCTCAGCGCCTGTTGCATGGCGTCATACGCCTGTTGGTCGATCAGCGGTCCAACCAGGGCACCGCTCATGGGGTCGCCAATTCGAATATTTCCGTAAGCGTGTTTCAATCTGGTGAGCAATTGCTCCCGGACACTCTCATGCACAATCAAGCGACGCAGGGTCGTGCAGCGCTGACCGGCAGTGCCGACGGCAGAGAACACTATGGCACGCACCGCAAGATCCAGATCCGCGCTAGGAGTAACGACCATGGCATTGTTACCGCCCAACTCAAGCACTGTACGCCCCAGACGGGCAGCCACCCGCCCGGCCACTTCCCGTCCCATGCGGGTACTGCCGGTTGCGCTGATCAGCGGCACACGCCGATCGTCAACCAGAGATTGACCCACATCGCGCTCACCCAATATGACCTGGCTGAGACAAGGGGGCGCATCGTCACCAAACCGTTGGATGGCACGTTCCAGTAATGCCTGACAGGCCAACGCCGTCAGTGGCGTTTTTTCGGAAGGCTTCCATATCAGGCTATTGCCGCAAACCAGCGCCAAGGCCGCATTCCAGGCCCAGGGAGCGACTGGAAAGTTAAATGCCGTCAGCAATCCGACCGGTCCCAGTGGATGCCAGCTCTCGCGCATGTGATGCCCCGGCCGTTCAGAAGCGATCGTGAGCCCGAACAGTTGCCGCGACTGACCGACCGCCAAATCACAGATATCGATCATCTCCTGGACTTCGCCCAACCCTTCGGGAAGGATCTTTCCGCACTCCAGCGTGACCAGCGCTCCCAAGTCATTTTTATGTTGCCGCAATTGCTCGCCAAACAAACGCACCAGCTCCCCACGACGCGGCGCGGGAACCTTTCGCCAGAGTCGAAATGCCTCTTCGGCTCTACCGATGCTCGCCTCCATGGAAGCCGGGGTATGCAAGTGAACGCGCCCAAGTTCCTGCTCACCCGCGCTTATTCCCTCCCTGGAGGGTTTGCTCCCGGCGCAACTCGCACAGTTCGTTTTGTTGCAAAGCAGCACCCGTCCCGCTGCCTGGCAAGAATGGTTCGCTGCACAAGGGCTGGACACAGAGGCAAGTTACCACGGACCAAGGTTCGACAATTTCGATATGGCGCTCAGAGCGGCACGGGTCGGTTGCGGGGTGGCACTGGTTCCGCGCTTTCTGGTTCAGGAAGAACTGGAAGAGAACAAACTGCTAATCCCTTTCGATTTCGAACTGCACAGCCAGGATGCCTATTACATGGCTTACCAGGAGCATCTCGCCGATGTACCGAAAGTCAAAGCGTTTATTGATTGGATAATGGAACACCGAGATGCCTGACAAGCATCTCGGTGTAAGCGGATATTCAGACTCTCGGTTCCGAGGCGAGGCCTTTCAATAACGAAAAACAACCCAGCAACAGAACAATCGTAAAGGGCAGACCCGTCGATACGGCCATGGCCTGCAAAGCTGTCAGTCCACCCCCGATGATCAGGGCGATGGCCAACAAGCCTTCGAACGACGCCCAGAAAACGCGTTGGGGTGTCGGAGCTTCCATCTTGCCACCGGCGGTAATGGTATCGATCACCAGGGAACCGGAGTCCGAGGAGGTTACAAAGAAAACAATCACCAGGATGATGGCGATAAAAGAGGTGATTTGCGACAAGGGCATGAATTCCAGCATGGCGAACAGGCGCAAATCGAGCCCGGCATTGACCACGGCGCTGTAACCTTCGTTCACATACTGGCTGATGGCCGTACCCCCGAATGCGGTCATCCACAACACACAGGCGGCGGAGGGAATCAGCAGAACACAGGTAATGAATTCACGAACGGTGCGACCGCGGGATACCCGGGCGATGAACATTCCGACAAAGGGTGACCAGGAGATCCACCATGCCCAATAAAAGGACGTCCAACCCTGACTGAAGTTGGCGTCTTCTCGTCCAAAGGGCATCGACAGCGCCGGGAATTTCTGAGCGTAGGTCCAGAGATTACCGAAAAAGCCGGTGATGATGCCAAGGGTGGGGCCGACCAAAATAACGAAAAGCAGCAATAAAACGGCGAGCCCCATGTTGATTTCGGACAGGCGCTTGACCCCTTTATCCAAACCGGCGACCACTGAGGTTAATGCAATGGCTGTAATGCCGAGGACCAACACCACCTCGGTCGTGTTACCCAGTGGAATGCCAAACAAGCTATTCAGCCCGGCCGCCGCCTGCGAGGCGCCGATGCCCAGGGAAGTCGCGAGACCAAAAATGGTCGAAAACACTGCCAGGATATCAATAACGTGCCCCGGCCAGCCCCAAACACGCTCGCCCAGTATGGGATAGAACAGCGAACGTACCGTGAGCGGCAGGCCTTTGTTGTAAGCAAACAGCGCCAAACCCAGCGCCAGCACTGCGTATATGGCCCAAGGGTGCAAACCCCAATGGTAAATGGTCGCGGCCATGCCCAGTCTTCGGGCCGCTTGCGCATCGCCTTCCGCGGCTCCCAGCGGCGCCCAATCGGTCCGCTCACCCGCTTCGACCGTGGTTCCCCCAAGGGCGGACTGGAAGTGGCTGATCGGCTCGGAAACGCCATAGAACATCAGGCCTATGCCCATACCTGCGGCAAAGAGCATGGCAAACCACCCCGGGTAGCCGTAATCGGGTTTGGCTTCGGTGCCCCCGAGCCGCACCTTACCGAAAGGTGAAACGACCAGCGCCAGGCACACCAGCACGAATATGTTGCCACTGAGCAGAAAAAACGAATCGAAATAGGTGTATAGCCAGGCCAGCATGTTCTCGAACATGGGGCCGACCTGGTTTTGAAAGATCAGGGTCAGTAAAACGAAGGCGACAATCGTTACCCCGGAAATCAAAAAGACACGGTTGTGAATATCGAGGCCGAACGGGCCAATATTCATCTGAATATTGTCCTGCCCCACCTGGTAGTCGGTATCAATCGGATTCGCCTTCCCCTCGGGAGGGATCATATCCGTGTTTTCGGTCATGTGAGTCCCCTACTCTGGATGTTGAGTCCTGCTCATCGGCCGGAATTCACTCCGGCTGATTGATCTACACCACCCCTACGCCCAAGTGAGAACGGAGGAACAGCGACACAGGCTTTTATTTTGTTGTCTAAACAATAATAGGTTGAGATTCACATCACAACCCTGAAAACCAGAGAAGATCTATTGTTACAACTGTAACAATAGATTTGAGCAACAGAGTATAGGAAGAAAAGCAGGGAGGGTCAGGCCGGAAAACGGCCTGACCTGATAGAGATCAGATGTGGGTGGATTCCAGGCTTTCACCGAACTGCAGTTCAGCAAGCCGCCGATAAAGCGGTGACGACTGCTGCAGTTCATGGTGGCTTCCTTCGGCCACGATGCGGCCTTTATCCATAACCACAATACGGTCCGCGCCCAGTACCGTGGCCAGGCGGTGGGCGATAATCACGGTGGTACGGCCCTTCATCAGAGGCTCCAGGGCGCGCTGAACCTGAAACTCGCTTTCCGCGTCGAGAGCGCTGGTCGCTTCATCCAGCAATAATAACTCGGGGTCTTTCAGAATCGCCCGGGCGATGACCAGACGTTGTTTTTGACCGCCGCTCAAACGGACTCCGCTCTCGCCCAGGTCGCTGCTGAAGCCTTCAGGCAAGTCCTGAATAAAATCGTAAGCGTTCGCGGCACGGGCGGCTGCAATAACCTCGTCATCCGTCGCCTCGGGTCGCCCATAGCGGATGTTGTGCCAGACATCGTTGCTGAACAGCACAGGCTGCTGAGGCACCAGAGCCATTTGGTCACGCAGGGCGTCAAGATGAAGATGGCGGATGTCCTCACCAAACAATTCCACCCGGCCTTGTTGAGGATCGTAAAACCGCAGCAACAACTCAAAGAGCGTCGATTTGCCGGCGCCACTGGGACCTACCAGCGCAACCGTTTCACCTTTTCGAATATCCAGCGTCACTTCTTCCAAAGCAGGCCGGTCCGGGCGGCTTGGGTAGCTGAAACTCACCTCTTTCAACGCCATGTGAACCGGCCCCTCGGCCACCACCGGCTTGGGTTCGGCCGGGCTTGTCACCAAGGAAGGTTCCGCCAGCAATTCCATCAACCGTTCGGTCGCACCGGCCGCTCGCTGGACTTCCCCGTAGACCTCGGAGACACCAGCCACCCCAAAGGCAACCATAACGGCGTAAAACACGAAAGCAGCAAGCTCCCCACCGGACATCTGCCCGGTCATCACGTCGTAACCGCCGACCCAAACCATGGCCGCGATGGCGGTAAAGGCCAGAAGGATAACCACCGCCATCAAAATGGAGCGCTGCCAAATCCGCTGACGGGCAACCGATAAGGCTTCATCGACTTCCCGCTGAAAGGCCGCCTTCTCGAAACTCTCGCGGGCGTAGCTTTGAACGGTTTTAATCTGGCGGATGATTTCCCCGGCATAACTGCCGACATCCGCTACGGTATCCTGACTGCGACGGCTGAGCGTACGGACCCGGCGTCCCATCCATAACACAGGAATCAACACCGCCGGAACCCCAAGCAATACCACACCGGACAACTTGAGGTTGGTCACCAACAGCATGATCAGCCCACCGGTAACGGTCAGGAGGTTTCGCAGTGCGAAGGAAAGACTCGACCCGATGATGGACTGCAGCAAAGTGGTATCGGTCGTCAGGCGGGACATGATCTCCCCGCTTTTATTCTCCTCGAAATAGCTGGGGTGCATTTGCACCAGATGCCCGAAGACATCCGCCCGGAGATCGTTGGAGACCCGCTCCCCCAGCCAGGTAACCAGAAAGAAGCGTATAAAGGTGCCGACCGCCATGGCGGCCACCAGTACCATAACCACGGCCAGGGTTTTATTCAGCGCTCCCAATGAGTCGGCAAGAATGCCTTGATCGATGACCAGGCGAACGCCCTGCCCCATCGCCAGAGTCAGCAATGAGGTCACCACCAAAGCAACGGCAGCGCCGATCATGATGGAGCGATAACGCTTCAGGTAGGGCCAGAGCTGGGCGAGGAATCCGAAGGGAACCCGAGGGGGTTGAGGCGTTTTGACCTGAGTCGGATTCGGTGCGGGCGTATCGGAGGACTGCGTCGACATAAGAAACTCCTGTTGAGCAACCCGACCTAAATCGGGGTGCGGATTGGCCAAACCAAGCACCGCACCCCAAAAGGTGACTTATGGACGCCTATTGCAGCATCGAGAACTCACCAAGGCTCTTCTCAACGATGCGTTGAGCAATGGATTGCACCGCCTCTTCGGCCGGTTTTTCACCTGCGAGCACGGCATGGGTCTCCTGAGACAGATACCGGGAGACATACTTATAGATGCGACCGGTAGCCGACGAAGGCCGCAAAGCCACGTTAGTCAGGGACTTACCCACAGGGGCGAACAAGGCGTTGGATGCGGTCAGTCCGATATCCGAATACAGCACCGTTCGAGTCGGCAGATAGCTGTAATCGGCCCGGCGACGCTGTTCAGCTTCGCTGGTCAGAAAACGCACCAGATCGGCCGCCACCTCCGGGTGTTGGGTCGCCTGGGTCACGCCAAGATGCCAGCCACCCAACGCGCCGGTAGGCTGGCCGTCCACCCCGCGGGGAAGCACGGCAACGCCTATATTGCCAGCTACCGAAGAAGTTTCCGGGTTATTGCCGAGACTCCAGGCATAGGGCCAGTTGCGCATGAACAGAGCATCCCCCCGTTCAAAATGGGCGCGGGCATCTTCCTCGCGATATTCCAATACAGCTTGTGGCGAAATGGAGCCTACCCAACCCGCTGCCTGGGACAGCGCCTGGACGGCGAGTTCATTGTTGACGGTGATGGTTTGATCTTCATCCACCACATTGCCGGCGCCATGGCTCACCAGCCATTCGACCACGTTACAGGTTAAGCCTTCATAGTCGCTCCCCTGCCAAACATAACCCCAAAATTCGGGATTACGGGCACGCTCCCGCCTCTGTACATCGGTGGCGATGCGCTCCAGGTCATCCCAGGTTTCCGGCACTTTGTAGTTGTACTGCTCCAGCAGATCCTTGCGGTAGTACAGCAGGCCGGTGTCGACGTACCAAGGTAGAGCGATCAGTCGCCCATTGATGGTGTCGTTGGCGATGAGGTTGGGGAAAAAGGCATCGACATCGTCGATATAGGGAGACAAATCCAGCAGGTACTCATGCAACAAGCCCGGCCAGATCACATCCATCATATAGACATCCACCGTGTTATGGCGCTCGCGCAGCAATAGCTGGTACATGGCGAGGCGTTCGGTGGAGGAGTCGGGGGTGGCAATCACCTTCGCTTGGTGGCCGGTTTGTTCGCTCCAACGGGCGACCCCTTCTTCACACAGTTGGCGCTCCTGGCCAACCGATCCGCATGCGATGGTAATTTCGGCCGCCTGGACCGGGATGCACAGTGCCAAGGCACCGAAAATGGTTGATAAACCGGTTAGGAACGCTCGAACGGACTGCAGACTGACGTGCATAACGGCCCTCGTTTGGTGTTGTTGTGGTTGTTATGAGGTTTTCTTAAACGTTTAAGATAAATTATAGAACAAGTCCGTTCTCTTTTGACCCCCTGAATACATCATTTTACAGTGTCAATTTCTAACACCTGACGAGAGGCCGCCATGAGCAAAGCCACCCACCCCTTAATGAGCAAGGAAGCCAGGGAGGCTCTGAACCATCACGTAAAACACTGGTTTGAAACGGAGCTGGACGTGGACCTGGGGCAGTTCGAAGCCGATGCGGCGGTCGATTTCTTTATCGAACAGTTGACCCCGGCCATCCACAACAGAGCCATCCAAGCCGCCCTCGGCCTGCTGCAGGAACATCATGCAAGGATTGAAGACGATCTATATGCCCTGGAGCAACCGGAACGGTAGACACTGCGCAGATCAGGCTAACCCAGCAAGGATTCGGGTGCCGCCTCGCTCAAAACATGACCAAAAGCCGAGCTTAATACGGGGTAGGACTGAATTAACCGGTTCAGCTTGTTCACGTTTCCCGTGGTGATCAACCGGGTATCGGCAAGGGCGGGCACCGGTTGGTAACGACGGGCCACTTCGGCGGCAATGGCCTCACCGGTGTCGATCAGTTGAATGTCGTCACCCGCCAGGGTCTGAATTCGGGACTGCACCAACGGATAATGGGTGCATCCCAACACCAGACGGTCAACACCGGCTTCGGCCAGGCCCGGCACATATTCATGCAGCAAGCGATCAATATCGGGGTTATCCGGTCCGAGTTCTATGGCATCGGCCAGGTGGGGGCAGGACTGGTTAAAAATGCGGGTATTGGGGTTAAAACGTGATGCCAACGCCTGATAGCGTTCGGAGGCCAATGTATTCTCGGTCGCCAATATACCGATAGCCCCGGTTCGGCTGCCGAGAGCGGCGGGTTTGATGCCGGGTTCCACCCCCACGATCACTACCGGTAGCCGCTTGCGCAGCCGGTCTATACAGTGGGCCGTGGCGGTATTGCAGGCAACGACGATCATCGTGGCCCCCTGGTTGATGAGCCAGTCGGCGATGCTGTCGCATCGTTGTTGCAGTGCCCACTCAGGTTTGGAGCCGTAAGGCGAGTGATGTTGATCGGCGACATAAATCAGTGGCGCATCCGGTAGGCGTCGGCGAATCCACGCCAACACGGTCAGTCCACCTATACCCGAATCAAATACCCCGATCACTCAGATTCCCCCCCAGCCGAATGGCAGGCAAGACTAAGTCTAGTCGGCGGGGAAGTAAACGGCCGTGTTGGAAGTACAGGGCCGTTTACCCGCGAGCGGAAGAACCGGGGCCTTTCCGCTCCTGTGTTACCGGTTATAACTGCTCCAAGGCCGTTTTCGGATCCACATAGGCCAGGCCTTGGTCTTCCGCGACACTCTTATAGGTCAATTGCCCCCGGCATACGTTCAAACCGTTGAGCAGATGCGGGTCGTCCAGCAGCGCCTTTTTGGCGCCTTTGTTGGCCAGTGCCAAGGTAAACGGCAGGGTCGCATTGTTCAACGCCATGGTCGAGGTGCGAGCCACGGCTCCGGGCATATTCGCCACGCAATAATGAACTACGTCATCGACAATGTAAGTCGGCTCGGCGTGGGTGGTCGCTTTGGAGGTTTCGAAACAGCCCCCCTGGTCGATAGCGACATCCACCACCACAGCGCCCGGCTTCATCCGCTTGATCATTTCCGCGGTGACCAGTTTTGGCGCGGCGGCCCCGGGAATGAGAACAGCACCCACAACCAAGTCGGCTTCCAACACATGCTGTTCGACGCTCTCACGGGTGGAATAAACGGTACGAATTCGGTTGGTATACTGACGATCAAGCTCACGCAAGGTGTCGATGTTCTTATCCAGCACCACGACTTCCGCACCGAGGCCAACAGCCATGGCGATGGCATTCTGACCCACTACACCTCCGCCGATAACGGTGACTTTGGCAGGCTCGACACCCGGCACCCCACCAAGCAGCAAACCACGGCCACCCTGGGCTTTTTCCAGACAATGGGCGCCAGCCTGGATAGACATGCGCCCCGCCACTTCGGACATGGGGGCCAACAACGGCAGGCGACCATAGCGATCGGTCACGGTTTCGTAGGCGACACAGGTCGCACCGGATTCGATCAGGTCACGGGTCTGGGCGGCGTCTGGCGCCAGGTGGAGATAGGTGAAGAGCGTGTGGTGCGGCTTGAGCATCCGGCGCTCCACAGCCTGTGGCTCTTTCACTTTGACAATCATTTCAGCCCAATCGAATACGGTTTCGGCGGTGGGCAGGATTTCAGCACCGGCGGTACGGAATTCATCATCGGTGAAGCCGATGGCGCTACCGGCCTGGGTTTCCACAGCCACGTCGTGACCATGGTGCACAAGTTCACGGACCGCAGTAGGTGTCAGACCAACACGGTATTCATGGTTTTTAATTTCCTTAGGCACACCGACTTTCATATTCAACCCCCTATCGACAGGTCGTTTTTGTCATTGTTACGGATAGGTCAGCGTCGCTGACGTCGACTGGTTCAATGGAGATAAGTATAGAAAGTCCGTTTTAAAAAGAGGCGCTGAAGATGAGGAGCGATTCGAAGATTATTACTGGTTAAAGCCAACAAACCAGGAACATAAACCGCGAAAACCCAGAAAACCAGTGTAATCAACTGGAACAATCCCAATGAAACATTCCTGGCCGCCCGATGGCAGCCAAGCTTGACGTTTTGGGACTGTAGATGGGCTTCAGGCGCCCACTAAAGTGACACCACGAACTGAATGGCGCTCCACCAGGCGGGGTGTGAAGCGCAGGGGTTGCTCGACAACCGGGGTGTTTTTATCCAGATCGTGCAACAAGATTCGAGCAGCCAGAGCTCCCATCTCATGAATGGGATACCGAATGGTGGTCAGGCGTGGGTTGAGCAGCCGGGCCAGAATGACATCATCAAAGCCGACTATGGAGATCTCTTCCGGCACGCGATGGCCGGAGTCCTGCAACATGGTGATGGCACCCGCGGCCATGGCATCATTGTAGGAAAAAACAGCCGTTGTTCCCAGGCGGCGGCTTAAAACTTCGGCCATGGCATAGTGCCCGCCTTCTTCATCGGGAAAGGCTTTAACCAGTTTGCGTTCGTCGAATTCGACACCAAACTCTTCCAGTGCACGGCGATAACCGTGAACCCGATCGGCGCCGTCTTCGATGGCGATGTTGGTGCCGATATAGGCGATATTGGTATGTCCCTTGGTGAGCAGGTGGCGGGTGGCAAGATAGGCTCCGTATTCATTGTCGAGATAGACACAACGATGCTCCCAGCCGGGAATCAACCGGTTGACAATGATGACGGGCGTGTCCTGCTTCAACAACCGGACCAGCTCTTCATCAGGCAGGGCTTTGGAATGCACGACCAGCGCATCACAACGCCGCTCCAACAGAAAGCGGATGGATTCCCGCTCCTGATCGGCCTGGTGATAGCCCGCTGTCACAATGACGTGCTTGCCAGCATCCAACACCACCCGATGCACGCCGGCCATCAGTTGCCCGAAAAAGGGCGAATCGATTTCACCGACCAATAAACCGACACAGTTCGAGCGGTTACTCACCAAGGCACGAGCTAAAGAGTTGGGCCGATACTCCATAGCTTCCATTGCCGCCAGCACAGCCTGACGTTTTTCAGCTACGACGGAGTCCGGATGATTGATCACCCTTGAAACCGTGGAAACGGATACTCCGGCCGCCTTAGCGACATCTTTAATGTTGGCCAACGCTAACGAACTCCTCTAAGCAAAAAGATGCCTTTTACTGGGTAAGTTTGACGACTTTCTCCCCGGGTTACAACGACGCTTACCCCTGACAGCCTAAGGTCTCGATTTGAAAACGTTTTCAACTATGTTAGATTGCACCTAACTGATCGAGGACTCGACATGAACCCAGTACAATTTGATCCGGCCGAGCATCCACACCGTCGCTTCAACCCCTTGACCGATGAATGGGTATTGGTATCGCCACATAGATCCAAACGCCCCTGGCAAGGCCAGACGGAAGCTCTGGATGAAACCGAAGCTCTGGCTCATGACCCCGACTGTTACCTTTGCCCCGGCAATACACGTGTGTCCGGAGAGACCAATCCCCCCTATTCCGGCACCTATGTTTTTGGTAACGATTTCGGCGCCTTACTGCCGGACGGCCCCAGCGGGGGAAATAACGATCCGCTGATGAAAAGCCAGCCGGAACAGGGCGAGGCGCGCGTGATCTGCTACAGCCCCGATCACAGCAAGACTCTGCCGGAGCTCTCCCTCGAAGCCATCGGCCGACTGATCGATACCTGGATAGAACAACTGAGCGAACTGGGAAAACGTTACGCCTGGGTCCAATTATTCGAAAACAAAGGAGCCGTCATGGGGTGCTCCCAGCCTCACCCCCATGGTCAGGTATGGGCCAACACACACCTGCCGTCATTACCAGCCAGGGAGGACACAACCCAGCGTCACTATCAGCTAGCTCACGGCCGCCCCATGCTGTTGGATTACGCCCTACGCGAAGCTGAGGACGGCGACCGCACCGTTGTGGAAAACGATCATTGGATCGCCGTGGTGCCCTATTGGGCCGCCTGGCCGTTCGAAACCCTGTTATTGCCAAAAAACCACCGAGCCCATCTAGACGAGTTGTCGCAGCCGGAAAAAGAATCCCTGGCGGATACCCTGAAGCGTCTCACCAGCCGTTATGACAACTTGTTTCAGACGTCCTTTCCCTATTCCATGGGCTGGCACGGGGCTCCAAGTAACGAACCCAATAAAGCACACTGGCAATTACACGCCCATTTCTTCCCTCCATTGCTGCGCAGCGCCACGGTCCGCAAGTTCATGGTGGGCTATGAAATGCTGGCGGAAGCCCAACGCGACCTTACGCCCGAACAGGCGGCCGAGCGATTGCGGGCCTTGAGTGATATCCACTACAAGGAGGAACGCGGATGAGCCTGGAACAACGGGCGAGAGAAGGCTTCCAACGTCTGTTTCAGGCCGATCCTCCGGTCTGTTTCCAGGCTCCTGGACGTGTCAATCTGATTGGCGAACATACCGACTATAACGATGGCTTTGTGCTGCCCGCCGCTATCGACTTTCACACGCTAGTAGCCGGGCGACCACGTCAGGATCGCCAGGTCAGGGTTCATGCATTGGATCTGGACGAAGCCGGATCCGAGTTCAACCTCGATCAACCGATTCTGAAAGATCCTAAGGCGCCCTGGGCTGATTACGTTCGGGGTGTTTGCCAGGTATTACTGTCCGAAGAGTTTCACCTCACCGGCGCGGATCTGGTTATCGCCGGGAACGTTCCTCAGGGAGCCGGGTTGAGTTCCTCGGCTTCGCTCGAAGTCGTCACCGCCAAGGCCATGACGGGTTTAAGTGGAGAAAAGCTGTCGGCCACTCAGGCGGCTATCCTCGGCCAACGGGCCGAGAACGAATTCGTCGGTTGCCAGTGCGGCATTATGGACCAGTTGATTTCAGCGTGCGGAAAAACGGGACATGCCACCCTAATTGACTGTCGCTCACTGGAAACCCGCTCGGTCGCCTTACCGGACCAAGCCGCGATCATCATCGTGAACTCCAACGTAAAACGTGGACTCGTTGGGAGTGAATACAACACCCGGCGCGCCCAATGCGAAGCAGCCGCCCGCATCATGGAAGTACCCGCCCTGCGCGATGCCGACCTCGACCGGCTAGAGAATTTCCGGCACAGAATGGATGCGCTCACTTATCGCCGTGCGCGCCATATCATTACTGAAAACTGCCGCACTCTGGCGGCCGTGGAAGCCTTTCAGACCTCCGACTGGCAGCAGATCCAACAACTCATGGCCGCCAGTCACCACTCAATGCGCGATGATTTTGAAATCACTGTGCCACCCATCGATGGCCTGGTGGAGATCATAGCGGAGGCACTCGGTTCGAAGGGCGGTGTACGCATGACCGGAGGGGGGTTCGGCGGGTGCGTGGTAGCCCTGGCTCCCGAGTCATTGGTCCCCAAGGTAATCCAGGCTGTGGAGGCGCGTTACCAGACGGAATACGGCATCCAACCCGATCTTTATGTCTGCCATCCTGTGGATGGGGCCTTTTCGGAAGGCTAGGGAGCCTCTGAATAATTCCCGTGAGGCTCTGCGGGAGCCAAAACGCTTTGC
>CBFGUW010000060.1:0-29015 GCA_965652395.1 uncultured Saccharospirillum sp.
TATTTTGGCGCATTGTGACGCCGTTAATAGAGGGGAGGAGACCATCTCATCATCCGTGGGCGCTTAGCTTCGCCATCCATGGCTCAGATGCCCCCTCCAGAGTACACCCCAGCACCCCTGGCTAGCCTCTATACCGATGGTTCCTCTCTGCCCTCGCGTTGTACAGACCAAAACCAGCCGGGTATGATCCAGACACTCCGATACGCACGACCAGAGAAGAACGAAGATGACCAAGGCCTCTATTGTTTCATCCAGCCATTTGAGCGAGCGCAGCACCGAGCTCAGCGAATTCGAATACGCCCTGATCATGGCGGAGAACACCTTCTCGCGCTGGTTGGTGCACTGCATGACTGCAGCGGGCAACGAGGAGATGAGCCCGATCGATATTCTGGTGATCCACAACGTTTACCACCGGAACCGGGCCAAGCGCATTGCCGATGTGTGCTTCATGCTGAATATCGACGATACCCATACGGTGTCTTACTCATTGCGCAAGTTGGCGAAGATGGGACTGGTGGAAAGCAAGCGTGTGGGAAAAGAGACGTTTTACAACGCGACGCCGGAAGGTGAAGAGCTTTGCTTGAAGTATCGCGATGTCCGCAATGTGTGCCTGGTGGATTGGCTGGAGAACCTGGGTATCGATGAAGAAGAGTTGAGCGACGTGGCCAAGCGCCTCCGCACCATGTCGGTTCTTTACGATCAAGCCGCCCGGGCGGCGGCGTCTCTCTAGCCTCCTTCCCTTTTTTGCACCTATCCCTTTAAAGCGGCCTCGGCCGCTTTTTTGTTGCCCGCTCACAAAGGTCGCACATTGTTCAGTGACAATAGAATACATTTTGTATTCATTTTTTATTGACTATGAATTTCTCATGGAGCTATAGTGAACTCAAGAAGAAGATAAGACGCAAATCACCTCACTGATCCATCAGAAAACAAGAACACCGAGAGGCGTCACATCATGGCCGTTAGTAATACTCCACGCAGTTGGGCCTTTGGGCTCATGGGGTGCCTGTTGCAGGGCATGACGTTCAACCTGGCACAGGCGGAGACGTTGACCTTTCCCACCGCCTACGACGAGCGATCGCCTCACACCATCAATATCCGGGTGTTGGCCAACGAGCTCAGCTACACCACGTCGGGGCAGTTGCAATTGGATGTGCACCCCGCTGGCCAGCTTTTCCCCGCTGGCGAGATATACGATGCGGTGAAGAGTGGTAAGGCGGACATGGGCGAGGTGTTACTTGCCTCCCTGGCCGATAGAAACCCTCTCTTTTTGATCGACAACCTGCCGTTTCTGGTGACGGATTTCAGTTCGGCCAGGGCTTTGTGGGAAGCGTCGAAAGACACCATCGAAAAGCAGTTGGAGCAGGATGGACTGACGCTTCTGTATGCCACGCCCTGGCCTCCGCAGGGGTTGTATTCCAACCCGGAAATTGAAGACATCAGTGACCTGGCCGGGCTGAAGATCCGCAGCTATTCGGCGACGTTGGAAAACCTCATCACATTGGCCGAGGCGGTTCCTGTGGGTGTTGACTACACTGATGTTCGAGCTGCCTTCGAACAGGGTCGAATCGACGCGATGATCACCTCCCCCACCACCGGTGTCCGATCCGATGCCTGGCTTTACGCGGCCAATTACACCGACATTAAAGCCTGGATTCCGAAGAACATTATTTTCATTAATACCGCCCGCTTTCGCGCTCTTTCGCCGGACGACCAAGCATTGCTGGTTGCCCAGGCCGAGGCCGCCGAAAACCGGGGCTGGGCCATTGCCCGGGAAGATTATTTCCGCTCCCGCATTACACTTTCGGACAATGGCATGAGAGTTCGCCGCCCTTCACAACGTCTGCAAAAACAATTGGCCAGCCTGGGCAATACCATGACCCAGGAATGGTTGAACCAGACAGGTGTGGAAGGCCAACGCATTCTGGACCGCTACCATCAATTGGCCGGTTCCGAATAACGCACGACAACACAAGAAAAACGGAAGACGCGAGGTGTCATTGGATGACCCCTCTGGTGACAACACCATATAAAAACCGGCATAGGGATATGTTTCATAACTAAAATGAGGACCCTTAAATGCGAGCTTTAGTTAAGCCTTTTTTATTGACTACCGTAGCGGCGCTGACCGCTGGATTCGCCTCGGCTGAGATCAAGTGGGACATGCCCACGCCTTATGCCGATGGCACTCATCACACCCAGAACATTCGCCAGTTCGCGGAGGATGTTTCCGAGGCGACCGATGGCGAGTTGAACATTGTGGTGCACTCCGGTGCCTCTCTGTTCAAGCACCCGGAGATTCATCGCGCTGTTCGTACTGGTCAGGCGCCAATTGGCGAAGTCTTTATGGGTCTACTGGGTAATGACGATCCTCTCTATAAGGTCGATAACATTCCCTTCCTGGTAACCAGTTTCGATGGCGCGAAGAAACTTTGGGAGGTGACTCGCCCGGAAGTGGAAGCGAGCCTGGAGAAGCAGGGTTTGAAACTGTTGTACGCCGTGCCATGGCCGCCGCAGGGTTTTTATACCAAGAACAAGGTTGAAACCATTAACGATTTCATCGGTATGAAGATGCGGGCTTACAGTGCATCCACTTCCCGGATGTCTGAGTTGTTGGCGGCTATTCCGACCACGGTCCAAACCCCGGAAATTCCGCAGGCATTCAGCACCGGTATCATCGATGCGATGGCGACCTCTCCGACCACGGGTGTTTCCAGTCAGGCTTGGGATTATACCGATTATTACCTGGACGCCCGCGCTTGGATTCCGAAGAACATGGTGTTCGTGAACGCTCGTGCTTTCAACCGTCTGCCGGAGGAAGTCCAACAGGCGGTGCTGGATGCCGCGGCTACGGCCGAAGCACGCGGTTGGGAAATGGCGGTTGCCGAAACCGATCAGAAAACCGCTGAACTGGCTGAACATGGCATGACGGTTTACAGCCCGGACGAATCACTGGCGCACCACCTGAATGAAGTCGGCAACGACATGGCACGTGAATGGTTCGAGGAAATGGGTTACGACAGCAGCAACCAGATTATGGAAGCCATTGGTCGGTGATGGTGGCTTACTGATACGGTGGCCCTTTTTGTTTAGTGCCTCTGGTCCGTGCCCGCTGATGGGGTGAGCCCTTCAGGGTCGTCGTGAATCCATCCATGGAGACTAGACCGCAGCATCCCTGCTGCGGACTACCCTGAATGGCTCACCCCATCATCGGTCACTGGTCAATACAGCCAAAGTCCTAGCTTTTTTATTTTGAAACAGCGGCACTTTTGACTAGTGATGGATGCCGGGTGCTCCCTTAGCGGGGCGTCGGTCCGCATGGATGCGGACCGCCGAGCTTACAGGGAAGTACTTGCAGCGACCCGCTAAGGGAGTACCCGGCAGCCAGCACGGCCCAAAGCCACAGTAACAACCCAGAAAAAGCCAACCACTGGCACAAAAAACAGGAGAAAAAAATGCCCAAACGTCTGCTTGATAAGTTGTATGCAGCCGGGATGGTGATAGCAGCCGCCAGCATGTGCTTGATTTGCCTGCTGATTGTTGCCCAGATTGTTGGCCGATGGTTTGGCGTCATTATCCCGTCCGCCGAGGATTTTACCGGCTACCTGCTGGTGTCCTGTCTGTTTTATGGCCTGGCTTACAGCTTTCGTCATAACGCCCATATTCGGGTTTTATTGGTGCTTGACCAATTTAACAAGCACCGGCTGAAAGCCGAATTCTTTTCGCTCAGTGTCTTGCTGGCCCTGACCGCTTATTTTACCTATGCCCTCGCGCTTTTTACCGTTGAAACCTACCAGTTTCATGAAGTCAGCACCGGTATGGTTCCCGTACCACTCTGGATTCCGCAAACATCCATGGTGCTGGGGATGGCCCTGTTTTGTCTGGCCGTTCTCGAAGATTGGATCGCCTGTCTGCGCTCCACCAAACCCAGTTATGTTGTCGCCCAGGAACACGGCGAACAGAGCGCTGAATAGAGGATAATTCATGGACCCCGTTGTAATTTCCATCATCCTGGTCATCCTGCTGTTTGGCCTGCTCAGCACCGGCCTTTGGGTTGCCGCGACTCTCTTTGTCGTCGCCCTCGCCGCCTTGGTTTTGAACGATCAATTTGCCATCGGCATGATCGTCGCCACCACCACCTGGGGGGGTACTTCCTCCTGGACTCTGGCGGCCCTGCCTTTGTTTATTTGGATGGGTGAAATACTGTTTCGGACCCGTTTGTCCGAAGACCTGTTTAATGGTCTGGCGCCTTGGTTGAATAAAATCCCTGGCGGACTTTTACACGTGAATGTACTTGGGTGCGGCATTTTTGCGGCGGTGTCCGGTTCGTCCGCTGCGACGACGGCTACCGTAGGGAAAATCAGCCTGAAAGAACTTGAGAAGCGGAAATATCATGAGTCGATGGCCATAGGTACTTTGGCCGGTTCCGGCACCTTGGGGTTGTTGATTCCGCCTTCCATTATTCTGATCGTTTACGGCGTTTCGGCTGAGGTCTCCATTTCACGGCTGTTCATGGCAGGCGCGCTGCCTGGCTTGTTGTTGGTGGGTCTCTTTATTTCTTACGTCATCTTCTGGTCGCTGTTCAACAAATCCAAAGCCGCTCCGGTGGATGACGATATGACGTTCATGGAGAAGTTGAGCCAGTCCAAACGTCTTCTCTCCATCGCTTTGCTGATTACCTTTGTGATTGGTTCCATTTATATGGGATGGGCGACAGCCACCGAAGCCGCCACTCTGGGTGTGGTGGGTTCTCTAGTGTTGGCCTGGGCATCCAGCAGCCTGACCTGGAGCATGTTCCGCGAGAGCTTGGTCGGTGCGACCTGCATGTCATGCATGATCTTACTTATCCTGGCCGCCGCTCATCTTTTAACGGTGGCGATGGGGTTTGTCCGCATCCCTGCGATGCTGGCCGAGACGGTGGCTAGTATGGATTTGTCCGTGGCCTATCTGTTGATCGCGCTGACGTTGCTGTTTGTTGTGCTGGGGTGTTTCCTCGATGGTATTTCCGTGGTGGTGCTTACCACCTCCGTTATTCTGCCGCTGGTGGAAGCCGCGAATATCGATCTGATCTGGTTCGGTATTTATCTGGTTCTGGTGGTGGAAATGTCGCAAATCACACCGCCGGTCGGTTTTAACCTTTTTGTGATCCAGTCGCTCACCGGGAAGGATATTTTCAAAGTGGCACGTTATGCGCTGCCCTTCTTCTTACTGCTGATCCTCGCTGTGGTGCTGATCTCCGTTTTCCCGGGAATCGTGCTGTGGCTGCCTGAATTTTTGAATAAATAATTTTTGAATAAATAAATAGTGCTCTGAACCACCCATGACATTCGATACCGAACAATCCGGAGAATACCTGATGAACACCGACAGTCACTCGATGAAACTCTGGTCTTTTTGGGTAGACCGTGGCGGTACTTTTACCGATATCGTCGCGCGCAACCCCCAAGGGGAATTGATCAGCCACAAGCTGCTGTCCGATAACCCAAGCCAGTATAAAGACGCCGTCATCGAGGGCATTCGCCAACTGATGCAGGTGCCAAAAGGCGGCCGCATCCCGGTTGAGCAGATTGAAGAAATTAAAATGGGGACAACAGTCGCCACCAATGCGCTGCTGGAACACAAAGGCGAGAACACTCTGTTGGTGACCACCAAGGGCTTCGCCGATGTGCTCCGGATCGGCTACCAGTCCCGCCCGGATTTATTCGCCATCGATATTAAAATGCCGGAGATGATCTATCACCGGGTGGTGGAGCTGAATGAACGAGTGGATGCCTCCGGTAAGGTACTGGTTCCGCTCGATAACGACCAGGCTCGCGAGGTTCTGCAGCAGGCTTATGACGATGGTTTCCGCTCCTGTGCGATTGTGTTGATGCACAGCTATCAGTTCCAGGAACACGAACAGGCGGTGGCGGCCATTGCGCGGGAGATCGGGTTCGAACAGGTGACGGCCAGTGCCGAGGCCAGTCCGTTGATGAAGATTGTCAGCCGGGGTGATACCGCTGTGGTTGATGCCTATTTGTCTCCGATCCTGAAGCGTTATGTGAATCAGGTGGCTTCCGAGTTGGATACTTTTGTGGATGAACCCGGCCGACTGATGTTCATGCAGTCCAACGGTGGCTTGACGGATGCCCAAATGTTCAACGGTAAAGACGCGATTCTCAGCGGTCCGGCCGGTGGTGTGGTGGGCATGGTAAAAACCGCCGAACAGGCGGGTTTTGATCAGTTGATCGGTTTCGACATGGGTGGAACATCGACGGATGTCTGCCATTACCAGGGCGAATACGAGCGCACTTTCGAGACCGAAGTGGCAGGCTTCCGTTTGCAAACACCGATGATGTCCATTCACACCGTGGCGGCGGGCGGCGGTTCGGTGCTGACGTTCGATGGCAGCCGTTTCCGTGTCGGGCCGGATTCCGCCGGTGCTTACCCGGGGCCGACCTGCTACCGCAATGGTGGCCCGCTGACCGTAACCGACTGCAACGTCATGCTGGGCAAGCTTCAACCCGATTATTTCCCGAAAGTGTTTGGCCCGAATGCCAATGAACCGCTGGATATCGATGCCGTTAAGCAGGGGTTCGCCGAACTGACCCGGCAGATCGAAGAACAAAGCGGCCAGAAGTACACCCCCGAAGCCGTGGCCGAGGGGTTCCTGTCCATCGCGGTCGACAACATGGCCAATGCCATCAAGCACATTTCCACACAGCGCGGTTATGACGTTCAGGATTATGTACTGTGCTGCTTCGGTGGCGCGGGCGGTCAACACGCCTGTCTGGTGGCGGAAGCGTTGGGCATGAAGAAAGTTTTCCTGCACCCCTATTCCGGTGTGCTTTCCGCCTTTGGCATGGGCCTGGCGGATGTTCGCGATGTCAGCGAAACCAGTATTGAAAAACCGCTGACGCCCCAAACCGTGGTGGAACTGACGGAAACCGCGAAAAACCTGGCGGCGGGTGGTATCGATAAACTCAAACAGCAACGTGTCCCCGCTTCGGAGGTTCGAACCTACGCGAGGTTGCACATTAAATACGAAGGCTCAGACACCAGCCTGCTGGTCAACCATGGGTCACTGGAGGAAATCGTCGCTCAGTTCGAGGCCGAGCACAAACAACGCTTCGGTTTTATTTCCCGCAACACCCCGATGATCGTCGAAGCCTTGCAGGTTGAGGCCGTGGGTGGCGGCTCCGTTCTGGAACATCCAAAGCAGGCGCCGGTCAACGCCGACGACGCGACCGCGACCCAGTACCATTCACTGACCACGGGTGGCCAGCGTTACCATGCGCCATTTTATCGGCGGGAGCAGATGACGATAGGACAACGGATTTCCGGTCCGGCGGTCATTATCGAAAAAACCAGTACTCTGGTAATCGAACCCGGTTGGGAAGCACAGATCACCAACAATAACGACGTAGTGCTGGAGCACACGGCGGAGACCAAAAAGCAAACGGCGGCCGGTACCGAAGCCGACCCGATCATGCTGGAGATTTTCAATAATCTCTACATGCACATCGCCGAGCAAATGGGGCTGGTGCTGCAAAATACAGCGGCGTCGGTCAACATCAAGGAACGGCTGGACTTCTCCTGTGCGATTTTTGATGCGGAAGGCGAACTGGTGGCCAACGCCCCTCACATGCCTGTGCATTTGGGTTCCATGAGCCACAGCATCAAAACCATTATCGAGAAAAACCGGGGTCGCATGAAGGATGGTGACGCCTTCATGCTGAACGATCCTTACAACGGCGGCACACACCTGCCGGATATCACCGTCATCAAACCGGTCTTCAATTCGAAGGGCACCGACATTTGCTTCTACGTGGCATCACGCGGGCACCATGCGGATGTTGGCGGTATTACCCCCGGTTCCATGCCGTCCGATTCGAGTCACATTGATGAGGAAGGCGTATTGCTCGACAACGTCAAGATTGTTGATCAGGGCGCGTTCCAGGAAGAAGCCATTCGGGAGTTGTTCGCTACGGCCAAGTACCCGGCGCGCAACATCGATTACAACATCGCTGACCTGAGAGCACAGATTGCCGCCTGTGAAGCCGGGATGCAGGCGCTGAACCAGGTGGTTTCCCAGTATGGACTGCACGTGGTCACAGCCTACATGAACCACGTACAAAAGAACGCCGAGGAAAGCGTTCGGCGTGTGATCGATGTGCTGTCCGATGGCGAATTCGAGTATGCAATGGACGATGGCTACGCGATCAAGGTTCGCATTTCGGTCAACAAGGCGGAACGCAGCGCCACTATCGATTTCAGCGGCACCAGCGGTCAGCATCCATCGAACTTCAATGCGCCGCTGGCGGTGACACATGCGGCCGTGCTCTATGTGTTCCGCTGCCTGGTGAACGACAATATTCCGTTGAACGGCGGCTGCCTGCGGCCACTGAATATTATTGTTCCCGAAGGCTGCATGTTGAACCCGCGTTACCCGGCCGCCGTGGTGGCCGGTAATGTTGAGGTCTCGCAAGTAGCGGTCGATACCTTGTTCGGAGCCCTGCATGTCGCAGCGGCCTCGCAAGGCACCATGAACAATGTCACCTGGGGTAATGACCAGTACCAATACTACGAAACCCTGTGCGGCGGCAGTGGTGCGACGCGTCATTCCGACGGTGTCAGCGCGGTGCACACCCACATGACCAACTCGCGCCTGACCGACCCGGAAATTCTGGAATGGCGTTTCCCGGTAAGACTGGAAGAATTCAGTATTCGGGAAAACTCCGGCGGTATCGGCAAACACTCGGGTGGCAACGGCGTGATTCGCCGGATGCGATTCCTGGAGGAAATGGACGCCAGTATTCTGTCGAACCGACGTAAAGTCGCGCCTTACGGAGCGGAAGGTGGTGAGGAAGGCAAGGTGGGACGCAACAGCGTGATTCGCGTTGACCACACCGAAGAGGAATTGGATTCCAAAGCCAGCACCCACTTGAATGCCGGTGATGTTCTGGTCATTGAAACTCCGGGAGGCGGCGGCTTCGGCAAGCGCTGATTCCTGCTCTCCTCGTAAATTTTTACTCTCTCCAAAGCAGCATAAGCCCCCTGATCGGGGGCTCTTTTTGGGTGCCAATATCGTTTGGGAAACTGCTTAGAAGCGGTACTTGGCACCTACTTTTACTGTATCCACATCGGTGTCGGAAGCCTCGAAGTCTTCGGGGGAATCGACATCCTCCGCGTCCATGCCGACCTTGTACCGATCATATTCGACCGATAGCAACAGCGGGTCAGCCACGGCGATTTCCGTGCCGACACCGTAGAAGAACTGGCTGTCTTCATAGGTGGATTCGTCCTCGCCGAATTCAACATCCACATTGGAATAGAAACGTCCGGCTTTACCGTAGATATTCACCCGATCCATGATCGGGAAGGCACCCAGCAATGCCAGGCCGTAACCGTCGACCTCGGCCGAGGCGAAGTCGTTGCCGTAACGTCCGAAGTTGGCGTAGGAGCCTTCCACACCGATGTATTCATTGAACTTAAACCCTGCGACGGCATCCCACATGCTGGCTTCGTCGTCAAACTCGTCGCTGCCACCGGATTTGAACAAACCGTAGTGACCACCGACGTATACATGCGGGTCCATGTATCTGCCAAGGCCTTCGGCAAAGGCTGTGGATGAACAAGCTAAAGCGATACCCGATACCGTTACTACCGACATTACTTTCGTTACTTTAAGGTGCTGAGGGATTCTCATGCATGCCTCCTTATTGAGTTACCATGAATCAACAAGAAAAGCAGTTGCTACGCTAAAGATGAATGACCTCGTACCTACCTTTAACTAAATCAGCTAACTGTCGAGTGCCACTCTAGTAGACTAATACGCTATCAAAAAGCCTCTACAGTTAACGAGAGTGTAAACATTGTACCCTTCGCCCGGCGACAATGTTGGCTTAATGTTTGTAGTATCAAAGAAGTGTCAGGAGGGTACCGGCGCCCTTTACAGAACGCCGGTAATTCTTACCGAATTTATAAAATCAGTGTGCCGCTTCCCAGGAATCGCCCACACCGATATCAACAATCAACGGCACATCCAGATTGGCGCAATGCTGCATTCGAAAACGGATGCCCTGGGTGACTTTATCCAGGTCATCCTCATGCACTTCGAAGACGAGTTCATCGTGCACCTGCATCACCATTTGTGCGCGATACCGGCTTTTATGCAGCCAGTTGGCGACATCGACCATGGCCATTTTGATAATGTCCGCCGCAGTGCCCTGCATCGGCGCGTTAATGGCCGTGCGCTCCGCTGCGCGGCGCAGCATTTGTTTGCCGGCTTTGATATCCGGCAAATAAAGACGGCGACCAAAAATGGTTTCGACATAACCGGTTTCCGAAGCCTCGGCACGGGTCTCATCCATGTAGCGGCGCACACCGGGGTAGCGTTCGAAATAAGTATCGACGTAAGCCTGAGCATCGGTACGGCTGATGCCCAACTGACGTGCCAGACCAAAAGCGGACATGCCATAGATCAAACCGAAGTTGACCGCCTTGGCGGAACGACGTTGCTCAGAACTGACTTCGTTTTCGCCGATACCCATCACCTCAGCAGCTGTGGCGCGGTGAATATCACGCCCTTCGCGAAAGGCTTTGATCAGGTTCTCGTCCTGGGATAGATGAGTCATGATGCGCAATTCAATTTGCGAATAGTCCGCCGCGACAATTTTGTAACCCTTCGGCGCGATAAAGCCACGACGGATGGAACGACCTTCATCGGAACGCACCGGGATATTCTGCAGGTTGGGGTCGGTGGACGATAACCGCCCGGTTTGCGCGCCGGTCTGATTGTAACTGGTGTGCAAACGGCCGGTGCGGTCTTCGACCATATCCGGCAGGGGGTCAGTGTAGGTGCCGACCAGTTTGCTCAAATGACGATACTGCAGAATGAGCTTCGGCAGATCGTACCCTTGAGCGGCAAGTTCAGTGAGCACTTCTTCATTGGTGGAAGGCGCGCCACTGGCGGTTTTGGAAACCACCGGCAGACCCATTTTCGTAAACAGCACTTCGCCCAATTGTTTGGGTGAACCGAGGTTGAATTCCGCCCCGGCGATGTCGTGACATTCTTTTTCCAACTCCGCCATACGGGTTTTGAAATCGTGACTGAGTTGGCGGATGTAGGCGACATCCAACAGGGTGCCATTGTTTTCGACTTCGGCCAGCACCTTGAACAATGGTTTTTCAATGTGCTCGTAGACACCGGTCAGGTGCCTGGCGGCCAGACCCTGTTCCAGCCAATCCGCCAAGCGCCCGGCCAGGTCGGCCCGCTCGGCGAACCAGGGGCCGATTTCCGCCGGATCGGCGCTTTGGAACGGCAACTGGCGTTTGCCGAACTTGCCCAGAAAGTCCTCGACGGTTTTCGGCTCTTCTTCCAGGTACTGACGGAACAAATTGTCGAGCGACAAGGGGCTGAAATGGTTACTTAAACGCACATCGCGCCGCACCGTACTGTCGTATACAAAGGCCATGAGCAAAATGTCGCGACTGAGGTTGGCGGCGCCCAACTTGCGGGGCATTAAAATGTGCCAGAGCGCTTTGAAATCGTAGCCGCTTTTACGCACGGCGTAAGTCTCAAGCCGGGGGGACAGCTGTGTCCAGAATTCGTCTTCGGTCAGCGTATCGCCCTGTTCGGCCATCAAAGGCACATAGGCGCCCACACCCGGCTCCACAGCCAGGGCCACGCCCACCAGATTGGACTGGTGATAATGGCCCTGCTCCCGAACAGGCAGCAAGGTCAGCTGGCCTTTGGCATCCGCCCGTTTGAGGAACGCCTCCAGTTGCGCGGCGGTCCCCAGCACCTGGTAATCGGTGCTCTCTGGTTTTACCAATACCGGCTGAACTTCACCCGCCGGGGCCTTGGCGTTACCGCCCCCTGTCGCCGCCGGTTTACCGGCCACATCCGCCTCTTCACCGGTTAATTCACGAATCCAGGTTTTGAACTCCATCTGCTGGAACAAGCCCAGCAAGGTATCGTCGTTCGGAGGCACTGGCACCAGTTCCTCGAGCGTGAAATCCAGCTCGACATCCAGTTTAATCGTAGCCAGTTCATAGCTGAGATATGCCTGCTCGCGGTGCTCTTCGAGCTTTTTCGCCATGGTCTTGGCACCACGGAATTCCAATTCGGCGATTTTATCGAGGTTGGCGTAGATATCGTCCAAACCACCCAACCCTTGGATCAAGACAAGCGCGGTTTTCTGGCCAACCCCCGGCACACCGGGAATGTTGTCGACCTTGTCGCCCATCAGCGCCAAATAGTCGACCATCCGCTCGGGCGGGAAACCGTATTTCTTCTCAACGCCTTCGACATTCAGCGTTTCATTTTTCATGGTGTCCATCAGCGTGACGCAGGGACTCACCAACTGCGCCATGTCTTTATCGCCGGTGCTGATCAAACATTGCTGACCGCTTTTGGTGGCCTGACAGGCCAGGGTTCCGATCACATCGTCCGCTTCGACGCCCGGCACTGACAACAACGGCAGACCCATGGCCTTTACGATGGCGTGAATCGGCTCGATCTGTTCGCGCAGTTCATCCGGCATTGGCGGGCGATGCGCTTTGTATTCGGTATAGATTTCGTTACGAAAGGTCGGGCCTTTGGCATCGAACACCACCGCGACATGGCTGTCCGGGTAATCCGCGACCAGTTTGCGCAGCATGGAAATCACGCCTTTGACGGCACCGGTCTGCTGACCGGCGGAGTTGGTCAAGGGTGGCAGTGCGTGAAAGGCTCTGAACAGGTAGGAGGAGCCATCCACCAGAACGACAGGGGTCAGAGTGTTGTCTGTCATGAATCCGGTTCCTTATTGATCTGGCGGCGATCTTAACATGAATGCTGGATGCTGTACGGGAGACGGAAGACGCTGTTAGCCCTTCGCCCTAAGCGTCTTCCGTCCAGCATCTCCCGTCTCCCAAACAAACAACGTCGCAGCCAGACATAGCCGAACCTGACCACCGGGTTTATACTCGCCGTCCAATCTACCAAACGTTTCAGGCATGTCTGTATTCACCGATTTATCCCGTTCTGATATCGAATCCCTGCTTAGCCACTACGATCTGGGTCATTACCAGGCTCACCAAGGCATCAGCGCGGGTACGGAAAACACCAACTTCTTTGTCGATACCGACAGCGGCCGCTACGTGCTTACGCTGTTCGAAAAACATCGACCGGACGAGTTACCCTTCTTCATGTCACTGGGCGAGCACCTGCATGATGACCATTGCGCCGTGCCTCAGCCCTTTCGCACCCAGGCGGGCGAGTTCCTGTCCTTCGCCAAAGGAAAACCGGCCGTGCTGTTCGAACGAGTCTCTGGCCGCCACGAGCAGCCCAGCCCGCAGCATGCCGCAACGCTGGCCGAGGCCTTGGCGGAGATCCACCACAGCACTGAAAAGTTCGATGGGGATCGCCCGCACAGCCATGGCCTGGCCTGGATTCAGCGCCGGGCCATCGAACTGGGGCCTCGCTTTAATGACAGCGACCGCGCCCTGCTGGACGACGCCATGCTCTGCCTCGCCGCCATAGACCGCACATTGCCACAGGGCGTGATCCACGCGGACCTGTTTCACGATAACGTCTTCTTCGAAGACGACCGTCTGACCGGCATCATCGACTGGTATTTCGCGGGCATCGATCTTTACGCGCTGGATATCGCAGTGTGCCTGGTCGACTGGGGCCTGACACCCGAAGGCCAGCCGGATCTCGACCGCTGCGTCGATTTCGCGGCCCGCTACCACCAGCACCGCCCGCTCGGAGTCGCTGAAGTGGAGGCCCTTCCGGACCTCATGGTACAGGCGGCCACACGCTTCTGGCTCAGCCGGGAGCTGGCCAAGGCCCAGTGGCAAAGCAGCGCTGATTCCGGGAAGGACACCATCACCATCAAAGACCCCGCCCCAATGAAGGCATTGACCCGTTATTGCCTCGATCTGCGACCTGAATTCGGTAAGTTGTTGAAAAAGCAGCTAAGCTGAAGGTCTGGAAACATCTTTTTTATGCCACCCTGGGGATCCCCGGGGTGCCTTCTGTACAGGTTATTCAATATGAACAAAGCCGTATCCATTCGCCCTACCGTTAATGCATCCGTCACCCCCAAAGGCAGCCTTGAAGTCCTGTCTCAGTTGGAAGTTCAGAAGCTCAAATCCGTCAGTGAGAACGGGCTTTACGAGCTGTTCCGCAGCTGTGCCCTGGCGATCCTGAACACCGGGTCGGGCACCGACAACGCCAAGACCATTCTGGAAACCTACCCGGACTTCCGTATCGAGATCGTCCAGCAGGACAGGGGCATCCGTCTGAACCTGTTCAACGCACCGGCCGACGCCTTTGTGGATGGGGAAATGATCGCCTCCACGCGGGAAATGCTGTTCTCCTCGCTGCGCGACATTGTGTACACCGAGAGCGAGCTGCAGAGTAAGCGCGTCAACCTGGATACCGGCGACGGCATCACCGATTACGTCTTCCACCTGCTGCGTAACGCCCGCGCCCTGGTTCCGGCTCAGGAACCTCGCATGGTGGTGTGCTGGGGTGGCCACTCCATCGGCCATGAGGAGTATGAATACTCCAAGGATGTGGGCCACGAACTGGGCCTGCGCGGTATGGATATCTGCACCGGCTGCGGTCCGGGCGTGATGAAGGGGCCGATGAAGGGCGCCACCATCGCCCACGCCAAGCAGCGTGTGCGCCATGCGCGCTACCTGGGGCTGACTGAACCCGGCATCATCGCCGCCGAAGCGCCAAACCCCATCGTGAACGAGCTGGTGATCCTGCCGGATATCGAAAAGCGTCTGGAAGCCTTCGTGCGGGTCGGTCATGGCATCATGATTTTCCCTGGGGGCGCCGGGACCGCCGAGGAGTTACTTTACCTGCTCGGCATTCTGCTGCACCCGGAAAACGCCAACCTGCCCTTCCCCCTGATACTGACCGGGCCGGAAACCGCCAAAGCCTATTTCGAGCAATTGAACGCCTTTGTCGGCGCTACCCTCGGCGAGGAAGCACAAAAACGCTATCGCATCATCGTCGGCGACCACGCCGAAGCCGCTCGGGTCATGGTCAAGGGCATTCATGAGGTTCGCGCCTTCCGTCGCGCCACCACCGATGCCTATCATTTCAACTGGCAGCTGCATGTCGATATGGAATACCAGCGCCCGTTCGAGCCCACCCATGAGAACATGGCCAAGCTCGAACTGCGCAAAGAGATGCCGGTGCATTTGTTGGCCGCCAACCTGCGCAGGGCGTTCAGCGGCATTGTGGCCGGTAACGTCAAGGAGCAGGGTATTCGGTTGATTGAAGAACACGGCCCCTATGAGATTCAGGGCGAGCTGGAGATTCTTGAACCTCTGGACAACCTGCTTCAATCTTTCGTCAAACAACACCGGATGAAACTGCCCGGCACCGAATACGTGCCCTGCTATCGCCTGAAGCGCTAAAGCCGGATTCCTGATCTGAGCTACATTGGTCAACAGGGCACACTCGGTCGCTTCAACGGACGAATCACCCTGGACGGTTGCCTTATCCATATCTGAAACGTTCACAGCCAGAGGGCAGCGAATCAGTGCGATGCAGCTTGTTCAATTTTATCGTTACCGTCGGGTGGTTGTTGGTCTGGGCCGGGATCTCCCTGCCACCGGCCCAGGCTGGTACCCTTAACTGGGAAGGCGGCTCTCAGCGGGCGGTCGAGCCGGTCATCGAAGGTTATTTTTCCTTTCAGACCGAGCCTCTGCCCAACCCGGACTGGCAGCCGCTGGCCCAGCTCGATCTCGACGGCTACCAACCCTCCAACCGGGTGTTGCATCTCAGGTTCGGCCTGCACAATACCACCGCCGACACCCAATTACTGTGGCTGGCCATTGACGCTTCTTTTCTGAACTATCTGTCGATAACCATTGGTGATCACCACTGGTTTACCGGTGAGGATCTCCCTTTCGACACCCGCCCTATCCCACACAGCGGCTTTGTCTTTCCCGTAACGCTGGCCCCCGGCGAAACCGTTCCGGTCCGTGCCTGGGTGAAAAGCACCCTGCTGGATGTCCCGGTCACACTGTGGGAACCGGGTGCGTTTTTCGAGCACTCCCAGGGCATCGGCTACCGGGATATGCTGTATTTCGGGTTGATGATCACCCTGGTGGTTTATTGCCTGCTGCTGTATTTCGCGACCCGTGTCTTCGCCTACTTTTCCTTCGCCGTATTCGCGGCGGCTCAGGCGTTTTTCTTCTCGCTGATTTTTGGCTACAGCTACCGCTTTGGCTGGCCTGACTCGCCACAATGGAACTCGACCATCAGTTCGCTCTCGCTCTATGCCCTGGCGTTCTCACTGGGCTGGATGTCGGTACACATGCTCGGCACGGACCGTCGCCCGCCAAAACTGTACAAAGTCATGCGGTTGTTATTGATCGCCCTGCCCCTGGCCTGGGTCGGCCTCTCCCTCTTCGCGGACCGGTCACACCTGATGGCCTTTCCCGGGCTGTGGACTTTGGTAGTGCTGGCAGTGATCGTTACCATGCTTTGTTTGGAGATTCGCGACGGTTCAATACGGGCGCGACTCTTTGCCATCTCCTGGACACCCATGCTGTTTGGAGCCCTGGCGTTCATACTGAGCACCTTCGGCTTGCTTGAGTACAGTCAGGGGCTGATCAGCCTAATGCTGCTCTGTATGGCGACCACCTCGCTGTTACTGTCCTTTATCATCGCGCTCTATATTAGGGAGTCCGTCAATCGGCGGCAAAGATTGGAACAGGAAACCCTGCAATTAAAAGCTAAGCAAACCGAGCGTTTGGAACAAGAAGTGGAACGACGCACCGCCCAGTTGGAGGAAAGCAACCGCAGGCTGAATCAGTTGGCGCTGACCGACCCATTGACGGGTCTGCCGAACCGTCGCCAATTGGACGACTTCGGCGAACTGCACCACCGCCTGCAAGCAGTGACGGACCAGGGGATTCACGTCGCCATTCTGGATCTGGACCATTTCAAATCGATAAACGACCGCTTCGGTCATGACATCGGAGACGAAGTGCTGAAAGCCGTCGCGGGTACGCTCACGGAATTCAGCCGGAACCCGCAGGAGCAGTCCAATCTACTGGCGGGGAGACTGGGCGGAGAAGAATTCGCGTTGGTTGGCTATAACCTGGAGGCGTCGGCTTTCAGCCGGTTGTTGGAGAGCATTCGCCAGGCCATCGCCAATCTTCGCTTCAGCCGGATGCCCGGCGTTCAACTGACGGTCAGCATCGGCTGGGCGCCCACGGTTCAGGGGGAATCGCTCAGTTCGGCCTTCCGTCAGGCCGATCTGTTGCTGTACCAGGCCAAGACCGGCGGTCGGAACCGGATATGCGGGGGCTGATCCCCGGTAAATGGAACCCCACCGTTGAGACTCCGGGGTTTGTCCCCATCCACCCCCTTAATGCCTCCGCATCATCGCTGTTACAGACGGAGTGACGCCAACGTTTGAATGGGGAAGCCGGTTGAATGGATATCCTGCTTTGGACCGCCGTCGCACTGGTCGGCACCGCTATCGTATGGAAAGGCAGTGGCTTACTGGAATCGGCCAGTGAACGCCTCGCGGCCTATTATTCACTGCCCGAAATTGTTCAGGGCGCCATTGTCGTCGCCATAGGGTCCAGCTTTCCCGAGTTGTCCACCACGGTGATATCCACTCTGGTTCATGGCGAATTCGAATTGGGGGTGGCTGCCATTGTCGGCTCCGCCCTGTTTAATATTCTGATTATCCCTGCCGCTTCGGGCCTGGCCAGCCGGGAACAATTGCGCGCCAATCGTGACCTGGTTTACAAGGAAGCCCAGTTCTACATGATCGCCATCGCCGTTCTCACTCTGACCTTCGCTTTCGCCGCCATTTACAACCCGGTGGGCAACGGCGTCGCCATTGAAGGTGAAATGACGCGTTGGCTGGCACTGATGCCCGTCGGTCTCTACGCCCTGTATCTGTTCGTGCAATATCAGGATACATTGGACAACACCGAGACTCACGACATCGAAGGCATTCACCCCGGTCGCGAATGGGGCAAGCTGGCTTTGTCGTTAGTAGTCATCGTAATCGGTGTCGAGGGGCTCATACGCGCCGCCATCAATTTCGGCGAAATCTTCAATACGCCCAGCTTTTTGTGGGGCATCACCATCGTGGCGGCGGGCACTTCCATTCCGGATGCGTTTGTTTCCGTTCGTGCGGCGCGCAATGGCCGAGGCGTGACCAGCATCGCGAATGTGCTCGGCAGCAACACCTTCGATCTGTTGGTGTGCATTCCGGCGGGGGTTTTGATAGCGGGAACGACGGTCGTCAATTTTTCCGTGGCGGCGCCCATGCTGGCGGTTCTGACGGTGGCCACCATCGCGCTCTTTCTGATGATGCGCACCGGTATGGTACTGACCAAAACCGAATCCATCGTGCTGTTGGTTCTGTACGGCATTTTCGTGGTCTGGATCGGCGCGGAAAATTTCAACTTGATTGACTGGGTACCGAGCCTGCCACCGGCGAGCCCCTGACAAACGGTCAATAAAAAGGGAGGCGGACAGATCCTGGAGCCGCCGCCTCCAAAATACCCAGCTAATTAATTGGAAGCCAGGTATGCCTGTACAGCCGAAAGCCCGTCGTTGCCTTTGACTGTTTTGACTCCTTCAAGCCAACCAGCCACGGCGTCCGGGTTGTTAACCAACCACTGACGGGCGGCTTCATCCGCTTCCAGACCTTCGTCCAGAATTTCGCCCATCAGACGGCTTTCCATATCCAGCGTGAACTCTAAATTATTCAACAGTTGCGCCACATTCGGGCATTCGTCGGAATAACCGTTACGCGTCAGAGTGTAGACCGTGGCGCCGCCGTAATTCGGCCCGAAATAATCATCGCCACCGGACAAGTAAGCCAGGTCGTTTCGTAGGTTCATCGGGTGTGGTTCCCAGCCCAGAAACACTACGAATTCATCACGGCGCACCGCCCGGTTCACCTGGCTCAGCATGCCTTGTTCGCTGGAGTCGATCAGTTCCCAACCCTCGAGACCAAAATCATCGGAATCGATCATCGACTGGATCAAATTATTCGCGGGCGCGCCCGGGTCGATACCGTAAATGCGACGGTCGAACTCATCCGCATGGTCGGCAAGATCCGCAAAGCTTTCGACACCGGCATCCTGAACATATTGCGGTACGGCCAGCGTGAATTTGGCGCCTTCGAGGTTGGCTCTCAAACGCTCGTAGCCACCGGCATATTCATCGGCGAACTTCTGCTGGGCAGGCATCCAGTTGCCCAGGAACACATCGATGTCGTTGTTTTGCAGCGACTGAAAACCGATGGGAACGGCCAACAAGTCAACATGGGTGTCGTACCCCAACCCCTGTAGCAGGTGGCCGGTGATGGCATTGGTGACGCCGATATCCGTCCAGCCCGGGTCCGAAAACCGCACGGTCTGGCAGGAGGCGGGCTCAGCGGCCTGGGCCGTCATACCCAATTGGGCGCAGGCAATGGCGATCGCCCCTACCGTCGTCGGTTGTAAAAGTCGCATGGTGTTTACCTCTTCTCTCCGGTTGTTATCGTTTTGGTGGCGGTTCATTCCGCCACTCTTGGGAAGCGCGCACGCTTCTCCAGCTCTCCCAAATCAAGGGTGTTTCTCATGTATTGTGTACTGGCGTCGAACATGGGCTGATGATCCCAGGAGGTCACCTGGCCCATAGCGTTGGCTTCGGCTACAAGGCGGCGACGACGCTGGCTTTCAAATACGTCCTGATGCACCTGGGCCAGATCCCAGCGTTCGGCCACTTCGCGACGGAATTCGGCGACGCGTTCGGCTTCGTCGACATCCTGCGCGAGGTTTCGTTCTTCGCGTTTGTCTTCGGCCAGATTAAACAGCTGGTCCGGGTCATCCGGGCAATGCACGAACTTGTAGTCACCACGGCGGATCATGATCAGCGGCGAGCTCGTACCCTCACCCATGTATTCACCAATCACTTCGTCATGGCCTGTGTCACCATGCAAGTGCGGCACCAGGCTGCGCCCTTCCAGAGGGGTGGCGTACCGATCCGGGTTGTAGCCGTCCACCATATCGAGGAAGGTCGGTAGCAGATCCATCGTGGACACACTCTCCGCGACACGACGCGGTTGGAAACGATCAGGGGCGTGCACGATTAGCGGCACGCGCGCCGAATGCTCGAACCAACTCATCTTGTACCAAAGGCCGCGCTCACCGAGCATGTCGCCATGGTCGCCCGAGAACACAATGATGGTGTTTTCATCCAGCCCGGTGTCTTTCAGCGTTCGCAGAAGACGACCGATCTGATCATCAACATAGCTGATGGCGCCGTAATAGGCGCGGCGGGCATTGCAAATCTGTTCCTCGGTGATTTCGGTGATATCGGCCTGATACACCTCGCGCAGTCGGGCCGAGTGCGGATCCTGGTCGACATCGTCCCAATTCAGATCCGGTAAATCGATATCGTCCTGCTCGTAACGATCCCAATACTCTTTCGGAATCGCGTAGGGGTCGTGCGGGTGGGTCATCGACACCGTCAGGCAGAAGGGTTCATCACTGGCCTTGCGTGCCTGATCGTATAAATAACGCTGCGCATGGAAGACCACTTCATCGTCGTAATCCAATTGGTTGGTGCGCACGCAAGGGCCAGCTTGGGTAACGGACGACATATCGTGGTACCAGGTCGGCCGGTTGGCCGGGTCGTCCCAATTTACCGCCCAGCCGAAATCCGCCGGGTAGATGTCGCTGGTCAGACGGGTTTCGAAACCATGCAACTGATCCGGCCCGCAAAAATGCATCTTGCCGGACAACGCCGTGCGATAACCCAAGCGCCGCAGATAGTGCGCGAAGGTCGGCGCATCGGCCCGCAATTCGGCGGCGTTATCGAAGGCCCCGATTTTCGACGGCAGACGGCCGGTCATCAGCACAAAGCGGGAAGGCGCGCACAGCGGGCTGTTGCAATAGGCCGAATCGAACACCACACCCTGTTGGGCGAGCGACTCCAGATGCGGCGTCTTGGCGACCTTGCCGCCGTAAATCGACAGAACGGGCGCCGCCATTTGGTCGGCCATGATGAACAGGAGATTGGGGCGGGATTGAGACATGAACGATACACCTTCCGACAGCTGAATTGCGATTAACGACGTTAATGGTTTCAGCCATGGTGACCCTGCAAAAGATAGGTGTAAACTGACCCCTGACTAATGAAAAGAATAAGTGCGACTAATGCCATATCCGCTTTCATTGCCGCCCTTGCCCCGCCTGATGGCGTTTGAAGCGGCAGCGCGACTGGGCTCTTTCACCGCCGCCGCCCAGGAGTTGGGCAGCACCCAATCGGCCGTGAGCCAGCACATCAAGCAATTGGAGGCGGATCTCGGCACCGCCTTGTTTCATCGGGTGCATCGGGGTGTATTACTCACCCGGGCCGGGTCGCAGGTGTATCAATGGACTTCCGACGGATTGAAAACACTCAGCGAAGGCTATCGCCACGCCAAACAACCCCTGCGCCACCAATGCATCACCCTCTCGACCGATTACGCCCTGGGGACTTACTGGCTGCTACCCCGGCTGCGTAATTTCCGCAATGAACACCCCGAGCTGGATGTACGACTGGTGACCGCCCAGCATTCCGTCAGCCCGGACGACGGCGATGTCGATATCGGCTTGGTGTTCGGCGATGGCTACCGCATGAGTGAACCGACCCGCCTGCTGTTTCCTGAAGCCGTTGTCCCGGTATGCAGCCCCGCCTTGCAGGCAAGGCATCCGGAGATCGAAAACTGGCAGGACCTGCCCCTTTTGGAGCTCGAAGACGAAGAAGGCACCTACTGGTTCGACTGGCCCAGCCTGTTCGAAGCCCTCGGCTTGCCCCGCGCATCACACGAGCCCGAACTGATATTCAACAACTACACTCTGCTGTTGCAGGCTGCGCTCTCCGGTCAGGGTGTGGCCATTGGCTGGTCACCCTTCGTCGAGCCCCTGTTGGAAAACGGCGCCTTGATCGCGCTGAGCGACAAAGCCACGAAGTCAAGCCAGGGGTATCAAATCGTCTTCCCCTCGAATCGGGAGCTGGAACCTCACGTCATGCAATTCGTTAACTGGCTGATCAAAGAAGGCCGCCAGACCCTCGACGACTGGAGCCTGGAAGGCAGCCTGCTGCCACCGGAAAGTGACCCATGACACACCGCCGACCCGCAAAGCTGAAGCCTCACACTCGATTGACTATGCTAACGCCATGAACACCTGCCAACGCCCATCCAAACCCGTTTGGCTCGTCGCTTTATTGTCGATGTGGGCAATAACGGCCTGCCTGAGCGAAGACAACAGCCCCGCCGCCTGCGCCTATGAAGTCAGCGAAGCGCTCGACACCGGGGACTGGAACCGTGCCTTGGAAAAAATCGACAGCGCCCCCTGCCAGCGCGCGATGAGCCGTGAAGAACGCGAGCTGAACCGCGCCGCCGCCTACATTGGACGCGCCGGATATGAACTGACGGACCTGATCGAAGTGGCCCTGTCGGAACCCATGCCGGATGAAACCTATCCGGACCTGCGTTTTGTTCGGCTGCTCGGCAACCTCGGCGCCTCCCCCGGGGCCCTGCGCGACCTCGACCTATCGCTGTTGGCCCATCAGGCCGTAGTCTCAGGTGGCGAACCGGACTCCACCACTTTGTTGCAACAGGCCTGTCTACAAACCAACATCCACCGCCTGAGCGAGACCGAAAAAGACGCCTGCTTTCTCGCCGGCCTGTTCGCACCGGCCCGTTTCGCCAAAGCGGTCACCCTCATGCTCGGCCAGGAAGCTCCCGCCTGGCAGGAAGACAGCGCCCTCACCTGCGAAACCGACCTGAATAACACCGGCGTGGTGGACGGCGCCCAGGTCACCGCCTGCGCCCTCACCGCCATTGGCGAGGAAGCCAGCGGTGGCGATGTGTGCGTGGCCGAATCATCCCTGAATGGCGAAGTGCGCTGGGAAACGATGGCCGATACGCCCGAAGTCACCTTTCAATACGAGGGCCGCACCTTCGCCACCCTGGTGCCGGTGCGCGTTATCATCAGCCCCGGCCCTCAATGCACTGGCCGCGCAGCCCGCGTACGCTACCGATTCATCGCCCCCGGCACCGAGCCCTCGCTCGCCGTAACGGATGGGTTCTGCCGCCAGAACATCAGCAACCGCTGCACCGCCGCCGACCCAAGCAGCGGCTGCTGGCCCTGCCCGATTCCAAGAGCGGACGGCACCGATCTGCTCACCCTGAGCAACACCCTGCTCTCCCCCCTGAATCGGGAAGCCGAATTAATGCTGTTCGTATTGCCCGGCGTTGAATCCCAACGCCTGACGGACCGACTGGAAAGCACACGGCAACGCCTGTGCGAACCGGCCGATGGAACGGAAGCCGCCTGCGATATCCGCGAAGACGGCGCCACTTTGGTTCGGCAGTCCGCATTGGAGGCTTACTTTCAGCAATGAAGGCTCGACTGAAACAGGGATTGGGTAGTGTGCTGCTGGCAATACTGAGCCTGAAAAGCGCGGCTGAACTTTACGAATACCCCTATATTTATCGTTCCCCGCGCACCATGGGCATGGCCGGAGCCGACGTCGCCGTGGGCGGCCACGTTACCTCCGTTTTTTCAAACCCCGCCGGGCTCGCCAACCTGCCCGAAGGCTGGCGCTTCATACCGCTCGGGTTATCCGCCGGGACCACCACCCGAACCTACGACTTTCTGATGGACCTGGACAGCGCACTCTCACAACCCGACGAAGACGAACAGCGCCAGGCCCTGTTTGCTCTGATCGACGACTACCGTGGCCGCAACATTCATGGGCAGGCCTCTATGGTATCCAGTTTGAGTTGGCGCGGACGCTACCGAGGACAGGAAATCGCCACCACCTTAAGTTACCTGAACAGCCAACGTTTCGACGCCCGCGCCCACCAGGGTTTTGGTGGCGACGGACTGATTTCCGTTCACGCCCGCCGCTTGAACGGCCTGGTGTTTGGCGCCGCCTGGAAAACCGGCGACTGGTCGCTTGGGCTCGCCGCCAAAAACCTGCGCCGCAACCGACTGGAAGAAGATTACTCGCCCCGCGAACTGGTCGAAATCGCCCAGGCCGACGACCGCACCTTCACGGACGACTTCACCAACGGCAGCGACAACGCATTCGACCTGGGCCTACAATACCGCTTCTCACTACCGGCCATCGGACCGGGACGTTTCGGCCTGGCCGTGCAAAACCTGGGCGACCTCGATTTCGGCGAAGCGGGAACCTTCCCCCAAACCACCACCCTGGGCGTCAGCCTGCAACCACCGGCCCCCGCCTTCACCCGCCTGACACTGAGCGCGGAATACATCGACCTGTTTCACCGTTACCCCTCCGACGAAGACCCGATAAAACGGACAAAGCTAGGCCTACGCTGGCACCTATTCGAACGCGGCCGCACCAACCTTTCCTACAGCCTCGGGCTTTATCAGGGCTCACCGACGGCAGGCATCGAACTGCAAACCCGCTACGCCGAATTCTCGGCCGCGACCTACGCCGAAGAGCAAGGGGCCTATGCCGGGCAGGACCAGGAGCGGCGGTATATTGTTGGGGTTTCGCTCGGGCTATAAAACGAGCTCCGTAGGAGCGCATGGTCCGCACCCGGCGCCGTGCGCGACCCTCCCCCTCAACCACCCAAACCCCACCCACAGGCGACTCAAAAAACCGCTCAGGATGCAGCAAAGGGTCGCCACCGGCGGCCACGTGAAGATCATTCAAGGAATAAAAACCACCCCGAACACGAACGGGATGAGAGAGGACAGTAAGACAACTATTTTGGGACGATCGAGATTCTGGCGTATGATTACGATCAGCCAGTGTAGACTCCTGGTTAGTCTCTTTAGTTAGCTATCTTCGGGTGCTCCAACACCCGGGAGGTAGCGCTTCTGCATTACTCAGTTACGCGATAGTGCGACCTTTCTTTAGTAAGCGTTTTTACTTGCCAATTATGCTCACTGAAAACAGAGAGCACCTGCCTATTCACGCATGAACCACGGGTGAAACCAACAGTTTTTTTGAGTGTAGAGCCTCGGTTAATTCGGAGTGCTTTTGAGGATTTTTTGTGTGGATTTTCGCGAAAAACTACCTGGTTTTGAGTACAAGGCGGACACATACGACACATTGGGAAAACTTTTAGTTGAACTCCATCAGAGATTGTTCTAAACCTTACAGGGTGTGCGACGGATATACCGGATATTCGCCTAAATATGCATCAAAAGTGATTGAATATCCGAGATAGTCATCGGATTTGATAGTTTTTCGGGAGTTGATAGTCAGGTGCAGTGATCGGAATGAAGGTGTTAGAAGGCTCTGGAATAGTGTTTTTCGAGGAGGGGTGTAATAGCGTGAGCTTGCGGCGCTCCAGAATAAGGGGCGAATGTGACGATGAACAGGCTGTTAGAGGGAAGGTAGTCCTACATGAAGCGAGCAAAAAAAACTCTAGGGAAACACTTGCCTCCCGTTCTTTTCTATAAGGATGACCTGATATTGCTCACTGAAGCGCTATGTCAAAATGGTGGCGAGATAAAGATTAAGACTGACGAGTATGAGTACGACGACATTGACGAGCTATTCGCTAATGAAGCAGATAACTTAACTGGGCTTTCCATATCCCGCCAAAGCCCTTACGTTTCAGTGGACTTTGATAACCGACTAGGGTTGTGGCTGTATGCGGGTGACGATGACCTAATGGCAAAGGGTATCTTTGCCGATGCACTTTCCATACTGGAACCAAGAGCGCGGTCCTTGCATGTAGTAGTGAAGCGCATAGCACAGATAGCTGGGTGGGGCGGTGCGCTTGGAGGTGGGGTGCTAGTCGGTGCTGGATACTATAAGGAGGGGCTAATTCTGTTTCTCCTATTTTTAGTTGACTTGCTGTTTTCGTTATCGAAGCATCGAAGTATTGTGAATCGCCAATTGCGTGCACATAAGAAATCGTTTTGGCAAAGAAATTCGGACCAAATTATCGTTGCCCTCATAGGCGCTTTTGCAGGTGCAGTTATCGCACTCACTCTCACACATTTTCTTAATAATGGCAGCCCCTAATCGGGTAAGGAGGAGTGTTTAGCTCCCCCTCCCCACAACACCCTGCATGCGGATCCGCACAGGGCGTTTCACCCAGAGTAGTGAAGCTTGATCCGTCCATCGCGCAGCGAGACTAACCCGGCTTTCTTCAGGAACGCGTCATTTAGCGCCTGATTGATTCCCGGTGTTTTCGAACTTCGCCATGGGCCTTTACTTGTGGTGCCACATCCAACCGCAGACTTAATCGGTACCGAATCGTCGGACCGCCCCAGATAAGGGCAAGAACTTTCTTTGCGCAACTGCGTCATTTACGGTGGCCGTTAGATCACCTGGCTTGCGGGAGGCCGCCCCCTGTCTTGTGCCAACTCGCCTCCAGCCTACGCCTCATATGACGGGCTTGCGGGACACGCTGTCTTCATCAGCTCGCACATTTGCTAGCGGGTTACTCCCGGCCAGCGCTCCGGGGACCACACCTCGCGGCGGAGCCCTTGCCATTCGCTAGTGGTTATCGTCTAATCACAGCATGGTTTTCGACGGTGATCTTCCCACAGGGGACTTTCATCCGGGCGGCGCTCCGCACATTAGTTCATGCCCATGCTGGGCGCACACAATATGGTCAACGGGACGTCTACTGCGCTCCGTAGCCGCCCATTACCATCGGCGTTATGTGGATTAAGGTATGGATGAGTATCTGATTAAAGTGGAAAGGGACAGCGTGTGCATGGGTGATGACGTCGATGCACCGCATTCATACAGCTTCAAGCTTCCCTGCGATTCCAGTTTGAGCGACGTATTCAAGCACTTGGCGGGTAAGCGCTATCTGGCTTCGGTGGCAGGCCGGAATCACAGTTGGGACGCGATCATTGGTAAGAAGTCACTGGCGAAATTTCTGGCAAACAATCGAGAGCCTGATGCTTCGGCCAGCCTTTCGGCTAAGATTTCGAAATACGAGAAAGACGGTGTTTTGCATGTTCGCTTCAAATACAACAGTGCAACCACATAACAAACGGCTGTTGTCGCCTCTTCGGGGCTGGGACGGCCTCTCCGCCGCTTCGCGGCTACCAGTCCGCTCCAAAGCCGGGTGTTAAGCATTATGACCAAGTACGAAGAATTTACTGACTATCACCTCTCCGCTAAAGTATTCGTCATAGAAACTGAGTTCGGTGGCAGAAAGGGCCCGATATTCGACGACTATAGAGGGCAATTTTTCTGGCATATAAACGGAGAGACATGCACAGATTGGGATGCTCGCTACGTTTTCGAGGGTGGTCAAATAGCACCAGGTGAGAGCGCTATGTGCAAAATTGTGGTCTCCAATAACCTTCTAAAATACTCTGGTGGAAACTTTTCAGAGGGTGCGCAATTCGGTATCCGTGAAGGATCGAGAGTCGTAGCTGTGGGTGTCATTAAATCAAGCAAGGTGCTAAATGTTTAACAAGCGACTGTGATCAAGTCTTGAAAATAGGCAGGACATCCATCACAAAGCAAGCTTTGGAGTGGGCACACATGCAAGCATGTCAACGTTAATGCGGAGTCTAAGGAAATGGTTAAAGTTAAGAATTTCGGCTCTGTTGAATATACACACAAGTTCATAGATCCCGAAGGTGCTTAAAATAGGCTCGCCGATAAGCGTTACGCTATAAACTTTGGGAAATCAGACATCGATACTAAAACTGGAATCAAGAAGCAATTTATCGAAGCGTTACAAGCTCTAGCTATAGATGCACAGCAGCAGGTAGAATGCACTGAGCCAGGAGACGTACCAGTTGAGATATGCGAAGATTATCTGCTATGGGCTGAACCTTACATTAATTATTATTCCGAAGAGCTAGATATGGAGCGCATAAGTGAAATCCGCAGTCTTTATCAACTTGTAGACGAGTTACCAGAGAGTGCTTTTTGCGAAACTAACTTAGAGTCCATGCTGAGTCCAGAATGGGAGCCACTGCGGGAAAAAGCCAAATTTCTACTAAAGTTACTGAATTTGACTATTGAGTCTCCAGCACATTACGTAAACAAGGGAGATGGTGTCTACCATCGAAAATAGTGGTTGTAGTAAGCAACTGAACTCCAAATTTACCCGTACTAGGGCATTAGGCATAAAAAATGATCGAGAACTGGGATGCTCTGCTAAAAAGCTTTGGAACAAATGATGGTTCACTACCAGACATAGAGCTAGATACTCTGTCTGGCGACGAAGTTATTCATGGTTATGAATTCATACGGAATCATGCAGAACGGATTTCTTCAAAAGAGCCAAGCTATTGGTCTAAGTCAAACAATTGTGATGTTCCTTTTGCTTTTGAAGATAACCCAGCGATCCAAGTTGTATCAGGCGAAGCGGATCCTTTCCATTTATGTTTCGACGGAGTTGTAAGCCCATTTGGTAAAAAGATCCCCGAATTGGGTTTATACGTTTTCGCTGACTGTTTATCCTTCGATTACCGTATGGGGCCGCAGTGGAATAAACAAGCAATACAAGGGTTGTTTGAGCTAATTTCATGCATGTCTAAAGACTACACCAATATGAAAATCAGCCACAAGACTAATATCATTGACCATGATGGTAGCATTTTCCAATCACATTGGGCTGCATATCAAGGAAAGTGAACGGATCTATTTCATTCCCCGTTTGCCCCATCTAAACTTATCCAATGCATTTACGGACAATGACGATGGCCACCAAAGAATAGCAAGATTCGATGGGTTGGGCTTTGCTCAGTACCGTCATCACAGGCTCGCGACTGAGGACGCGAACCTTGCTCATCCAGAATGTGAAACTCACCATCCTCTAAAAGCGGACATATTCGACACCTGTTACTTGCAACCCGCCTTAAACCTTCTAAACCTATACACAGCTCCACCTGTTTCCTGGAGGTGTGACGTGGTCAAGCAGATATTACCAACCCAGTTAAGCTACTTTCTGTAGGCTTCCAAAGCCCCGCTCATAGTCATTGGGACTATTAACCCGGCAATGAAGAATATCTGATACAATCCATAGCCATGACTATGAAAA
>CBFGUW010000061.1:0-24869 GCA_965652395.1 uncultured Saccharospirillum sp.
CGTCGGGCTCATAACCCGAAGGTCGTAGGTTCAAATCCTGCCCCCGCTACCAATTTGAAAAGGCCCGGTTCGAAAGAACCGGGCCTTTTCTTTGTGCCCTTTATCTCACCCCGTCCCCCTCCTGACTTCTATAAATTTTTGTATCACCCAAAGAACCGACAGGTTTTTTTGGACGTATGTCTAACTTACTGCAAAAAGCGGATCGCTCAGCGGTCATCTAGCGACCATAGTCGCGCCGACAACGTGAGGTATGAAAATGAAGTTGCCAAGTTCTGTGGCGTTCAGGCTGGTGTTGGTCATAGGAATGTCCATTGCACTGATTCTGGGTATCGCTGGCGCATTCATGACGATCAGTGCCCGCCACTCGGCGGAGGAGCAGGCGCGTGTCAATCTGTCGCAGTTGGTTTCCTCGGCCGCGATATCGGTGCGCGCTTATAACAAGGAGCTGGAAACGGAGGCCGTTAAGTTGTCTGCTCTGTTTGGCCGATTGTTTGACGGGCGTTTCGAGATGGATAGGTCTCAGAGTGAGAAGGTGGCAGGGCAGACCGTGCCGGTTCTACTTAATAACGATGAGCCAATCTCGGGGGACTACAGTCAGGTCGACGCTTTTGCGGAGACGACCGGGGGCAATGCCACCATTTTTGTGCGGCGGGGTGACGACTTTGTACGGGTCATCACGTCGGTTAAGACCGAAAATGGGGATCGAGCCATAGGCACCTTGCTGGATCGAGCCTCGCCCGCATATCTGCCCAACCTCAATGGTCAGGCGTTCAATGGCAAGGTGACGCTGTTCGGGCGGCGTTTTGTCACCAATTACACGCCCATCAAAGATGCCGGTGGAAAAGTGATTGGCATCCGCTATGTGGGTATCGAATTCAGTGAGTCCCTGCAAAGCATCATGGACGGTTTGGCGCAACAGAATATAGGGCAGGAAGGGTTTATCTTTCTGGTAAGCCGCAGTCAGGGAGAGGATCGGGGCCTCTTGATCAGCCACCCCGTAGCCCAAGGTCAAGCGTTCGGCCGCTTTGGTGATGCAGCGGCCGAAGCTCTGCCGACGTTGCTCAGCGAGCCTCGTGGAAGTCTTACTATTGATCTTACGGTGAATGGTAAAACCCAGCCTTGGGATATCGAGTTCGAATCCGTTCCCGAGCTGGATTGGGTCGTCGCGGCCACACAGCCCTTGTCTGAGATTTCATTGCCAGCTTCCCGGTTGGCTGGCCGATTGATGATGGCGACCGGTATTACGTTGGTGTTGGTTGGCGTTGTCCTGGTCCTTGCGGTCCGCCGGCTGGTGGCCAGGCCTTTGGATGATGCCGTCCTGGCTTTGGAAACCATCGCAGAGGGAGACTACAGCAACGAGGTTCGAGTCAGCCATAGCGGTGAGATCGGTCGGTTGCAGGGCGCGTTGGGCGCCATGCAAGCCCGTGTTAAAGCCACCATTGCCGACATTTCCCAAGCCTCATTCGAGCTGGCCAGCGCTGCCCGTCAGTTGACCGAGTCAGGCGACCGCATGGCGCATGAGTCGCGTCAACAGAGCGAAGCGGCCACCGCCATGGCCTCCACCATTGAAGAGTTAACGGCCAATATTGATCACCTCGCGGGCAACGCTGCGGAGGCGCGGGAAATTTCAGAAACCACCAATCAAAGTTCGGAACAAGGGGCGGAGGTCATTGAGGCCGCCGACCGGCAGATGCAGCACATTGCCGACTCGGTACGCACGGCGTCTGATCGGATGACAGCGTTGGATGAAGTCTCTGAGGAAGTGGCGACCATCATTGAGGTCATCGAGAATATTGCCGAACAAACCAATCTGCTGGCGTTGAATGCGGCTATTGAGGCTGCCCGTGCCGGTGAGCAGGGCAGGGGGTTTGCGGTGGTGGCGGATGAAGTGCGTAAACTGGCCAGTCGTACTACTGAGTCCGCACATGAGATCACATCCATGATCGAGAAAATGCGCAACGGTACCCGTGACGCCGTGAATGTGATGCGGAAGAACCTTGAGGATGTCGACACGGTAGCCCGGTTAGGGCATCAGGCGGGTGATTCCATCAAGGACATCCAGACAGCGGCCAAACGGGTGGTGACGGTCTTCAGTGAAATATCGGACCGTTTGCGTGAGCAGGCCACCGCCAACAACGAAGTCGCCCAGAATGTGGAAAGCATAGCCAGTATGGCCGAAGCCAACGATAAGTCCGCCCAGGAAGTGGCTCAGGCGACCGTGGAGTTGGAATCCATGGCGGCTCGGCTGCGTGAAGTGGTCGGTCGGTTTCGGGTATAGGCCAGGCGTTACTTGAGTTGGTTGCCAAACTCCGTCAGCAGGGTTGCCAGAGGAACCGGTCGGCTGTATCGGTACCCCTGCAGAAAGTCGCAGGAGTGCTGTCGAAGCCAGCTTTCCTGGTCGACGGTTTCAACACCTTCGGCCACTACTGAAAGCCCGAGCCCTTTTGCCAGACCCAAAATCGATAAGGTGATGGCACAGTCGTCTTTGTCTGTGGGAAGGTCGCGGATGAAGGAACGGTCGATTTTGAGTTTGGAAAAAGGTAGGTGTTTGAGGCGCGCCAGTGAGGAATAGCCGGTTCCGAAGTCGTCGATCGAAAGCTGAGCACCGATTCCGACCAAGCGGGCGAGGATTGCCTGTAGGGCTTCGGAGTCGGCTTTGATGGCATCTTCAGTAACTTCGAACTCAAATTGGTCGCCAGACAACCCATACTGGCGGATGATTTCTTCCATTCGTTCAGGCAGATAGGCTTCCAGCAGTTGTTCGGAGGCGAGATTGACGGAGACCATCGGCAAGCGATAGTTCCGTTGCTTGGCCTCGCGATAGTCCTGACATACCCGATGCATGACCGCTTCGCCCAACTCGGCCATCAACCCTCCCGAACGGGCCAGATCGAGAAAGGAACCTGGTGTCATCCAGCCATGGGTGGGGTGGTTCCATCTCACCAGGGCTTCCAAGGCCACAATGCGTTGGTCATGGGCGGCAACAATCGGCTGGTAAAACACATCCAGAGTGTGGTTCAAAATCGTCAGCCGCAATTGGGATTCCATCAAAAAGCGGGACCGGGCGTCCGACGAAAGCTCGGTATGGAAAAACTGTGTCTGGGCCCGCCCGGATTCCTTGGCGTGATACATGGCCGCTTCGCTGTTCTTGAGCAGTGAATCGGCGTCGGTACCGTCCGCCGGAAAAATACTGATACCCAAAGACGAGCTCACTTGAAGGCTGTGCCCCGAAATGCGTATCGGCTGGGCGATAGCCCGTCGAATACTGTCAGCCTGGTCTCTTAAATCGGTGGTTTCAACATGCTTGCGCACCAGCAAGACAAATTCGTCTCCCCCACAACGAGCTACTTTGTCCTTGCCGGGTATAAATAGATTGCGAAGCCGGTTGGCCACTTCATTGATAACCTGATTGCCCACCACTTGCCCCATGCCGTCGTTGATGGATTTGAGTCGGTCCAGGTCGATCCAGATCAACGCGAAAGGTTCGATGCGCTCATTTGCGGGAGCATGGCTCAGGCGCTGCAACCGCTCCCGCATGGAACGTAGGTTGGGCAGTCCGGTCAGGTCGTCATAGTGGGTGATGTAATCGAGTTCCTGCTGCGAATGGCGCCAGGCTTCGTGGGTGTTCATCAGGCTGACGGTGTCGGCTATTGCCGTTACAAAGGACATTTCAGCCACTGTCCATTGGCGCGGTGTCAGCGCTTCAAGGCATAAAACGCCGCTGAGGTGGCCGTCGTCGAAAATGGGTGCATCCAGCATGGAGTGAATGCCGAGAGGGGCCAGGTAAGCTGAATTGAAAGCGCGGGTGCGTTCATCTTTGCGCGCGTCGTTGGCATTGATAACCCGGGCTTTCAAAAGAGCATCGAAATAAGCCGGGTTCAGGGCTTGATCCAACGTTGTCGGGTTGTGGTCAAACCCTTCCCGCCAGCGAAACAGGATCTCACTTTCGATGGCATTCTGTGCAGCATTCATCCGCCACACACTGACCCGCTCGACTTTCAACAGGGTGCCTACCAAGCGGGTCAGGGCCACCAGCTTGTCTTCACGGCTATCGCTGACGAAGTCCGGATGATGGCTCAGCCGCATCAGGGCTTCGTGGAATTCAATAAACTGTTGATTCTGATCCATGGGTCCCAATAGCGATGATGGCTCTGAGTACCTTTCCCTGCGTATAGCTCCTGACAGCAGTCTAGACTACTTGTCAGGATGTCATATTAGAACCACCCTAGGATGGCAGGCGATCACGGAGCTGTCCAATTTTTAACGAAACCGGTTACAGTTCACATTTTTAAAGCTTTGCGACGTGCCGCTCACTGTTCTAAGGTAGAAGCTTGTCTTAGTAGTTGAAATCACAAGGAGTGCCTGAATGGAGGCCATAGTAATCGGCGCCGGAGTGGTCGGAGTGACCACCGCCTGGGCGTTACAGCGGCGCGGTTATCGGGTGACCGTGATCGAAAAGCAAAGTGCCGCTGCACTGGAAACCAGTCGGGGCAATGCCGGTCAGCGATCCTATGGTCATGTTTCCCCCTGGGCGTCGCCGAAGTTGATCAAGAAGACCTTGCCATCTTTGTTGCGCCGGGAAGGCCCGCTGAAAATTCATGTACCACCGACTCCAGCGACACTCCACTTTCTGTTTTCCATGTGGCGATTCGCTCACACTCCTGGTCTCTTTCAACGCAATCACGAAGCGATGTTGCAATTGGCGCAGTTCAGTCGAGAGTCGTTTTTTCGCCTTGAGCAAGGGCTGGAGCTGGAGTTCGACGGCCATCATGGAGGCATGCTGAAACTGGCCACCACGGAAGCTGAAAAGCGGGATTTGCTCGATGTGGCGCGCATCCTCCAGAAGCTTGATATTTCCTGCCGCTGGCTCACCGCGGGCGATACCTTTGACCAGGAACCCGGCTTGCGTCCCGATACCCCTCTGAAAGGGGCGCTGTTGGTCCCGGGCGATGGCTCGGGCGATTGCTATCGCTTTACCCAGGGCCTGGCTCGGGCCTGTGAAAGCATGGGCGTCCGTTTTCAATACGATACCGAAGTGACCCACCTGAAAACCGTTGGTTCGCGACTGGAGTCGATTCAGGTCAAGGGCGCTGAAGGGCTGGAATGGATCGAAGCGGACGTCTTTGTGGTGGCCGCAGGGTGTGCGAGCCGTGAGCTGGGGCTTTCCCTGGGAGTGAAATGGCCCATTTACCCAGTGAAAGGTTACTCTCTGACAGCCCCCATTGAAGCACCGGACAAAGCGCCGGTTTCCACCCTCATTGATGATCGTTACAACATAGCTATTACGCGCCTTGGTCAGCGTCTCCGGGTCACCGGGTTTGCAGAACTCGCCGATTTCAACCGTAGCCTGCCGGACAAACGTCTGGCGTCGATTCGTGAAGGGTTTGAAACCCGCTTTGCAGGCGCCGTGGACTGGCAAAAAGCCGAGCCATGGACCGGATTTCGCCCCATGACCCCGGACGGCCCCGCTCTGTTGGGGCAGGCCCTTCATGACAATGTGTATGTCAACAGCGGCCATGGTACCTGGGGTTGGACGTTGTCCGCTGGCAGCGCGGAATTGGTCGCCAGGCAAATCGCCGGAGATCCTTTGCCCTTGGATGCCTCGGCCTTCGATCCTCTGCGTTTCAGCCGCAAAGCACGCAAAAGCCGAGGGTGAACTCGGCCCCTGCTTCCATACCCTGGGTTTCCTGTTGATATGACGGTGGGTGACAGCCGACAAAGCCCTCGTCAGTCGTTATACTGCGCGGCCGATTGAACGGACCGGAGACCGAGCCCACCATGCCAATGACGCACCTGATCGTCCACCAACTGACGCGGACCGATATCAAAACCGACCTTCACCTGCAGGATACCGAGCTGGAACTGGATGATGCCGCCATTACCCTGTTGGCCGAAGTGAAAAGCAGTTTTGCCGGTCGGGCCAGTAAGCGTTATGGAGGCTTTTCCGTAGAGGCGGGCCATTTCAAAGCCCTGACCGGCCAATGGCAGGCTAATGCCATACCGTTTAAAAGTTACACCCAGCAATTAATGGAACGACTGGCCGTAACCCTGGAACAGGGCGGCTTGGAAGCCACCGGTCACTGGCTATTCGCGGAAGAGGAGCTTGAAGCGGGGCGCCAACTTTGGTTTTTCCATCTGAAACATAAGGATGGCCTGGCCCTGACGCACGATTTGAAGCTCAGCGATAGCCGTGTTCTGGACTACAGCCGCCTCGGTTTTGGCCTTTGTCTGGACCTCGACGGATTAAAGGACGCTGATGAGAAGCAGTACCTCACCGTCAGCTTTGGTTTTGGTGACAAGGCTCTTCAGGACGGTCTGCTGGATTTCGTCGACTTCGTTGCCACTGTCGATACCGGCGCAGACACCGAGGCGTTCATGGCCGTGGTTGAGGCGTTCAGCACTCAATTACCCCCGGAAAAAGGCCAGGCTTACCGTAAAAAAGCGGTGGAGTTCTGTATGGAGCAGGACAAGCTGGGAGAGCCGGTATCGGTTCGAAACCTGTCGGAGGAGTTGCAGACTGAAGCGGATGCCTCCATTTCCCAATACATCGATGAGGTTCGCCCCGATGTGAAAGAGGACTTCATACCGGACCGTAAAAGCCTGAAACGATACATTCGTTACTCCGGGCGGAGTAAAGACGTCTCCATCAGCTTCAGCAACGACACTCTGGGAAAGGACATTCAGTTTGACGAGCAGAATGAGCGCCTGATTATCAACGAAATTCCCGCGAGCCTGCTCAAACAGTTGAAAGGCGGAAATTCAGACGAACATTGACAGTAGTCAATGTATGAAGGGCAGGCCTTAGGGCGACAGGGATATTTTTGCTAAACTGTCCGATTGTTCGAATCCCATACGCCGGGGGCCATTGTGAAACGACCACCCACGAAAAAGGACATCCGTCAGGACCTGGAGCGCCAGGTTCAGGACTACCTGCGTGAGGGAGGAGAGATCACCTCGGTGGCGCAGGGTACGACCGGTCTGGATAACCGCCGTCCCTGGTCGCATCCGTTTCAGGCGGGCTCGGGCAGCGAGCCCCGGCAGGAACGAACACCGGTACCGGAAGTCGTGGCCGCCATTGAAGCCCGCAAACACAAGCATCGCCCGGAACCCAAGCGACGCCGGCCCCGCAAACAATGGATATATGACGACTTCGGTGAGCCGGTGAGGTGGGTTTGGAAGGACTGAGCGAACAGTGTTAAGCCGCTTGGCGGCTGAATTGTGCTCCCAGCTCAAAAAAATGAAAAATAATGATTGACTTCCCGCCCACCTGTTATAAGCTGCACCCCAGCTTGAATGTACGACCTATTTTTTGTGAACACCCTTTCGAAGCCTAGAGCGTCTCGTCCGGTCCTTCATAAGTAATAGCAACACTTCAGCACAACCGGCCCTCGGGCCAAAACATTTTGATCAAATATAAGGTATTACTTATGTCTACAGTTACCGGCACCGTAAAATGGTTCAACGAATCCAAAGGCTTCGGCTTCATCGAACAGCAAAACGGTCCTGACGTTTTCGCTCACTTCAGCGCCATTCAAGGCACAGGCTTCAAAACCCTGGCCGAAGGTCAGAAAGTTGAGTTCACCATCACTCAAGGCCAGAAAGGCCCTCAGGCTGAGAACATCGTCGTAGTTTAATTCCACGACGAGGTTGAAACCGAGCTTAACAGCTTAGTTTTCCCTGACTTCAGGTTTTCCTGAATTGTACAGAAAAGGCAGCTCCGAAAGGGCTGCCTTTTTGCGTTTTGGCTGCTGGAGGTGGAAGCTGGCTACTCTCCCTGCGCTATCCAATGGCTTGCCATTTCCGCCAGCATGATAGTAGGGGCATTGGTATTCCCTCCAATCAAGGTAGGCATCACGCTCGCGTCCACCACCCTTAAACCATCCAAACCCCTCAAGCGAAAACGCTGATCGACCACCGAGTCTGCATCAACACCCATTCGGCAGGTGCCAATCGGGTGGTAGATGGTGTCGGCCCGGTTGCGTATCGAGAGTGCCAGTTCCTCGTCGCTGGCGGTATCGGAGATATACATGGGTTTGCCGCGAAAGGGGTCCATGGCTGGCTGGTGAATCAACTCTCTACTGAGCTTTACCCCTTGCAAGAGGATAGGGAGGTCTCTGGGGTCACTTAGAAAAGCGGGGTCGACGCTGGGTGGAGCCAGAGGGCTGCGGCTGTTCAGGGTCACCCGGCCTCTCGAAAAGGGTCTTAGTTGACAGGCATGCAGGCTGAAGCCTTGGCCATAGTGCAGTTTGCGGTTGTGGTCATCCGCCAGGCCCACCAGGAAGTGAAACTGTACGTCCGGACGGCTCAAGTCGGGGCTGGTTTTCAAAAAGCCGCCGCCTTCGGCGACGTTACTGCTGATAATTCCCTGGCCCCGAAACAAATAATTGGGCAAATCCCGCATTACCCGACCGACGCCCATGGCGCCATAACCGATCAGGTGGGCAGATCGGCTGCGCCAGGCGGAAATGTAGTCCAGATGGTCCTGAAGGTTCTCGCCCACTTGCTCGCGATTGAGCACCGATGAGATTCCATGTCGCTTCAATTCCTGCTCCGGGCCTATGCCGGAAAGCATCAGCAACTGGGGCGACTGCAATGCACCAGCGCTTAAAATTACTTCGCGTCGGGCGCGATAGAGTTGCTGTGGACCGATACCGCGCATGGCCCAGACCCCTTCAATGCGGCTTGTTCCTATCTCCAGGCGCGTGGCCAATGCTTGGGTGATGATGGTTAGATTGGTTCGCCCTTTGGCCGGAGTGAGGTAAGCCCGGGCTGCGCTGCAGCGGCGGCCCCGGCGCTGGGTCACCTGATAGCGGCCCACCCCTTCCTGAGAGGAGCCATTGAAATCATTGTTCAACGGAATGCCCATTTGCTGCCCTGCAAGGCAGTAAGCGGTCAGCACAGGGTTGGGGTAGGTCAGATCCGAAACGCTGAGCGGCCCGTCTTTGCCATGATAGGGCGCTCCAAGAGAGGCGTTGGATTCGCTGTGGCGAAACCAGGGCAGCACCTGCTCCCAACCAAAGTCCGCCAGTCCCATCTCCGCCCAGTCGTTGTAGTCGTCTGGGTGGCCGCGCGTGTAAATCATAGCGTTGATGGCGCTGCTACCACCGAGACCTTTCCCCCTGGGCTGATAACCGCGTCGACCGTTCAGACCGGCCTGAGGAGTGGTCTCGAAACGCCAGTTGTGGGCGTAGCCTGGTACCGTGATCGACATGCCCAGTGGAATATTGATGAGAGGGCTTCGGCCTTTGCCGCCCGCTTCTATTAATAGTACCGAGAGGGCGGGGTTTTCCGATAAGCGCGATGCCAGAACACATCCGGCCGAACCACCGCCGACAACAATGTAGTCGTAGGTTTCTGTCATGTCTGCAACCCCTGAACAGTTCTATTGAAGCTACTCCTGAGAGAGGGAAGGTGACAAGTGGCACCTGCTATTTCCGCTGTTAGACGTTTGAATGATGGATAAGAGTCGGGCGTCATTTACCTTAAGTTGAATGACGCGCCCTGAGTACTGAAAAGGAGTAAGTAGAATGCGATTTTCACTAAGGTCCCTTGGGCTGATGGCGGCGATGTTGGCCGTGTTGGGTGGCTGCGCCTTTTCCTCCACCGTGGAAGGTGAGGGAGAGGTGATTTCAGTCCGGTATGGACTGCCCACCCTGAATAAAATCGACATCGGAGGGTCGGCCAAAGTTAACTTGATCCAGTCCGATCAGCAGGAGCTGGTGGTTCATGCCCAGGAAAACATAATTGACGAGCTGGTTATCGATATTCGCGATGGCGAACTCAGTATTCAAACCGAACGTGGCGTTCGTTTCGACGGGTGGACCGATATCACTTATGACCTCTATGTGGCGGATGTCTCGCAGATTGAACTGGGTGGCAGCCTTGACCTCCAGTCGGAAGGGTTCGTCACCGCCAGGCTGGAACTTGAGTTTGGCGGCAGCATCGATGCGGTTCTGCACAATCTGGACGTAGAACAGCTGACAATCGAAGCCGGTGGCAGTGCTGATGTGGAGTTGTCCGGTCGGGCGACACAATTCGCTGTAAGCTCGGGCGGTTCGGCGGACATCGATGCGTTGGAGCTGCAAGCACAGGATGTCACCATCAAATCGGCCGGTTCGGCATCCATGAAGGTTTGGGCAGAGCAAAGCCTCAATGTCAAAGCAGCGGGCTCCGCTAATATCCGTTATAAAGGCCGCCCGCTTGTTGAGCAGAGTGCTGCTGGTTCAGCTAGGGTTTACCCTAGGAATGAGTAAGTTTCATTTGAAATATCCGCAGTTGTGATGGAGTTAACTGCGGCCATTGATGGAATGGATTTATAGTGCACGCCGCTGCGGTGGTTTCCCCTACCACCGTAGCGGTCAGTATCCTGCCTGTAACTGGCTTTGGTAGTGAGACCAGGGAAAGAGTTTGACAGGATGTCTCCGTCGTAGTGTTGTCCTTCCTTATTCTTTTTCCCTGTCCCTTTTTTTTGATCGCTTTGGAAAGTTTAGGAGATAAAGGATGAGAAAATTCGTATTTGGTTTGGCTTTGTTGTTTGGTAGTCATTTTGCCATGGCGGAAGGCTTATCGGATGGTACGATGGAGCTATCTATTAACGCCATTAGATCTGAGGGCTTGCTTCCCTTAATCAATTCGGAGGGAACTGCACTTACTCCTTCATTTGCCAGTGCTCCGATAAGAGTGGGTTACATTTTAAATGATCAATTCACGCTTTTCGGTGGTTTTTATATCGCCAGCAAGAAGGTCGAGGATGGAGATGATACTACCGATAAAAGCATGATTTTAACTGCGGGTGCCAGAGCAAACTTATCTTCAGGCTTAATGGCCGAAGGTAGTTGGAGTAGAGTCACATATACTGATGACAATGGTGCGAACGAATCCGATTACAAAGGTAACCACTTTGAGGTGCTTGTAGGGCGCCGTTTTCAGGCCGCCAATGGTTTATTTATCGAGCCGAAGGCGGGTGTTACCTTTGGTACTGTAGAGTTGGATGATGACGATGCAGATTTTTCCTATGGAGACGGACTTGGTACAGAATATGTTATTACCCTGGGCTACATGCTCTGATTGTTAATTAGCACAAAACCGCTTAGTACTGTTCGATTGTAGTTGTCGACTACTAAGCGGTATGTCCATTGCCAGCTATAAGCGGCGCAAAATGGGGTAAGTGCTTTGACATATTCATGTGTATTGGTTGGTCGAAATGAGATAAGAGGCGAATGGCGATTCTTTCCATCAGATGTGTATGCCTAGAGGAGATGAGGGCCGTTATCAGGCTATATGATCAGTATGACCGTCCGAAAGCCCTGCCTCCGGACATAACCCGCATCACTGAGCTATACTACCAACTGTCCGCCGCTGGTGGATGTGTGTTCGGTGCCTATTTAAATGATGAAATCGTCGGCAGCTGTACTTTCCATTTCTGTGTTAACTTTAGCTGGTCGGGGCGGCCCTTTGCCCTTATTGAGAATGTTATAGTGTCTGACAGGTATCGTCGCCAGGGTATTGGTCAGCTGTTGCTGGAAGCCGCCAGAGAGCGGGCCCGGGAAATGGATTGTTATAAAGTATCGCTGATGACGGGAACAACCAGAGCTGAGGTTCATGCGTTTTACCGCAAGGCGGGATTTGAGCCGAGTAAAACAGGTTATCAGATAAGGTTTAACTGAGCTGTGAATCTGCTTATCTCACTGGTGTTGGCCATAGTTATTGTCCAGTTGACGGAGAGGCTGCTGGGTGTGGTTGTTCCGGGCTGGGCTGTAGTGGGGCTTTATCTGGTGTTGTATTGGGGGATAGGGCGATGGCAGGCGCGAGGGGTTGCCGAAATTGATGAACCAAATCGTGATCTTCCTGCCTTCCCGGTCTCGGGCCCTGTTGCACGATTGGGTAATGCGGGAGTACTGGCAATCTTTTTTGTGACTAACTTCCTGAGTGTGCTTAACCCTTTCCAGTTTGTTCAGGTGGTGCGGCAACTCTGGGGTAACGAGCGTCTTTTGGCGAAGGCGCGGAAAACCGGTAGTGATGGTCGAGCCTATCGGACAAAAATACGCTACCAACTGCCCTTAAGTGGGGAGTGGGTGGTCATTAATGGTGGGAATACGCCCAAAACCTCGCATTCCTGGTCAATCCTCGGCCAGCGGTTTGCGTTGGATCTGGTTCAGGCAGATGGCGAACTGCGTCGTCATAAAGGCACAGGGCGAAAAGCGGAAGACTATTTTTGTTATGGACAAGAGGTGTTGGCGGCGGCCGATGGAACCGTCGTGCTTGCTCAGGATGGAATTGCCCAGGCTCCGGGGCTGGGTTGGGCGGTATGTGATTTCACCGCGCGACATTTCGCGGGAAATCATTTGTTGATAGAGCACGCCCCTGGTGAATATGGTTTTTATGCCCACCTGATAAAAGACTCTCTTTGTGTACAGCCAGGTGACCGTGTAAAACGAGGGCAGTTATTGGGGCGCTGTGGCCATAGTGGACACAGCACTGAACCTCATTTGCATTTTCATCTTCAGGATTCAGCCGATTTATTTCAGGGAATGGGTCTGCCGGTTACTTTCTCAAATATCATTCTTAATGGTCGGCATGAAGGTGGAGTCCAGCTGTTTGCGGGGGATAGAGTGAAGAACAGGCATTAGCCTGTTCTTCGAAGCAAGAGACTGTCTGTCCTCTTGAGCTTCTGGCGTTTCAGTTCATGTCATGGTCCATGCTGGAACTTTTTTCTATGGCGAATTCGACTTCCATCTCTCCGGCGTTCTCAAATATCAGCGTTACCCTTTGCCGGTCTCCGTCCACCAAAGGAGATTCCAGCCCCATGAACATTAGGTGGTAGCTGCCAGGCTGAAGGCTCACGCTCTCACCGGCGGGTATCAGTAGCCCGTCTGGAAGGTGCTGCATTTTCATGACGTCGCCCTCCTGTTTGGTTTCATGAATCTGAATATCTTTCGCAAAGGTCGCACGGCCACCGAGCAAACGTTCGTCCTCAGTATTGCCATTGTAAATGGTCAAAAAACCGCCTCCGATTGAAATCCCGGGTGGGGTGGCACGTGCCCAGGGATGAGCGAGGGTAAGACCTGCGTGCTGATAATCGTGGGCGAAGGCGATGGTGCTGAAAAGCGCAGTGGTGAGAGTTAGCAAAATACGGTTAATGGCGGTCATAGAGATACCTGTGATGCCGAATTAATGGTTAGGCAGCGACTCATTTCATCGATGCCAGTGTGATGAATTTAAGAAAAACCGATTAACCTGCGGGTGGAGCTCTCACTCTATAGTGGGCAAGATGAGGGGTTTTTACGGAAAAGGGGGTGGCCGTTTCGGGAGTTGCGGTGTGACTCGGACTTGCGGTCGTGAAGGTAAGGCCTGGAACGCCTCCGGCATATTGAATGCAAGGGCAATCCCGGTCGGCATGTGTATCGGGGTGTCCTGGCGCCTTGTCGACCACCACCCCGGCGGTGCTGCATAGCTTAACCCAGCGGCTTTCCAGGGCACCTTGGGCATTAACCGCTGGCACGAGGAAAAAGCACAGCCAGCAGAATACCTGCAGGATCAGGCCGTTATGAAGGCGCTGTTGGGTGAATACCATGGGTGAGGGTGATGGTCCGGTAAAAATCGAGCTTCGACTCTACCGCTATTCATAGGGCGGCGGCAACCGGGATCTGAATGAGGGGGGGGCTCAACAGCGCTGAGCCCCAAAAGAATTAGACATTGAAACGGAAGTGCATCACATCGCCATCCTGAACGATGTATTCTTTACCTTCCAATCGCCATTTTCCGGCTTCCTTGGCACCGGCTTCGCCGTTGTAGGTGACGAAATCGTCATAAGCTACGGTCTCGGCCCGGATAAACCCCTTTTCAAAGTCGGTGTGGATTACACCAGCGGCCTGAGGGGCTGTGGCGCCGACTTTAACTGTCCAGGCACGGACTTCTTTCACTCCTGCGGTGAAGTAGGTCTGCAGGCCGAGCAATTTATAGGATGCCCGGATCACCCGGTTCAGGCCGGGTTCTTCCATGCCCAGGTCGGCCAGGAACTCGGTCTTTTCATCGTCGTCCAGCTCGGCGATTTCGGCTTCCAATTTATTGCAGATGGCGACTACTTCGGCATTTTCTTCGGCGGCGATGGCGCGAACTTTATCGAGGTGAGGGTTGTTTTCAAACCCGTCTTCATCGACGTTGGCAATGTAGAGTGTCGGTTTGGTGGTGAGGAAGAAGAACTGCTTCAAATCGGCTTTTTCTTCATCCGTCAGGTCGACGCTGCGAATCGGTTTGGCATCGTCCAGTGCGGGTTTGATTTTTTCCAGCAGAGCGACCAGGCGAATGGCTTCTTTATCCTGGCCTTTGGCTTTTTTCTGCAGTTTGAGTAGCTGCTTGTCGACTGCATCCAGGTCGGCCAGGGCCAGCTCCGTATTGATGACTTCGATATCGGCCACCGGGTCGATCTGATTGGCCACATGAATGACGTTTTCGTTTTCGAAGCAGCGTACTACATGGGCGATCGCATCGGTTTCCCGAATGTTGGCCAGGAATTGGTTGCCAAGGCCTTCGCCCTTGGATGCCCCGGCGACCAAACCGGCGATGTCCACGAACTCCATGGTGGTGGGGATGGCCTTTTCCGGCTTGACGATTTCGACCAGTTTGTCCTGACGCGGGTCGGGTACAGGCACTACACCGGTGTTGGGCTCGATGGTGCAGAACGGAAAGTTCTCGGCGTCGATACCGGCCTTGGTGAGGGCATTGAAAAGAGTGGATTTGCCGACGTTGGGTAAGCCAACAATACCGCATTTAATCCCCATGGGGCTGTCTCCTGAAAGCTATGGCCGTTACTCGGCTTTGAATTGATGCAATAGGTTCATGGCTTTTTGCCATTCGCCAACCACGACTCGGGGTGTATGGTCGATGGCGGCTTCAATGGCACGGTCCAGCCGAATACGGTCATCCGGATGGGCTTTGCTTAATACATAGTTAACCACTTCGGCGGCCGAACCGGGGTGGCCGATACCGAGCCGCAGACGATAGAAATTCCTGTTGTTGGCCAGGCGGGCGATGATATCGCGCAGGCCATTGTGGCCGCCATGGCCGCCGCCCAGTTTGAAACGGGCCACACCGGGAGGCAGGTCAAGTTCGTCGTGAGCGACCAGGATCTGTTCCGGGGGGATTTTAAAGAACTGGGCGAAGGCGCCCACGCTTTGGCCGCTGCGGTTCATATAGGTCATCGGTTTCATTAACCAGATTGTCTGGCCCGCCAGACTGACTTTGCAGATCTCGGCCTGGTATTTGGTTTCCAGCTTCCAGTTGGCGCCACATTCCCGCGCCAAAGCATCGACGTATTCGAAACCGGCGTTATGGCGCGTGGCTTCGTATTGGGCGCCGGGGTTACCCAGGCCGACGATTAGGTTGATGGCGTCTTTCATAGGTGAACCAGGGCTGTTCGTGGTTGCTTGGGTCGCGCACGGAGTGCGCTCCTACTGTTGAGCCCGTAGGAGCGCACTCCGTGCGCGAATTAATAAGAGTGTATCCATGCACAAAAAAGGGCCTTACGGCCCTTTGGTAAAGCGATTGGCAACAGAGAATTACTCTGCGGCTTCCTCTTCACCTTCAGCGGCGGTCACGCCGGCCGGCTTGGCAATGGATACCACCGGTACGTCGTGGCTGGCGCCTTTGTTCAGTTCAACCAGAGAAACGCCCTTGGGCAGGCTCAGGTCGGACAGGTGAACCACCGCACCCAACTCGACATCGGTCATGTCGACTTCGATGAATTCCGGCAAGTCACCCACTTTACAGCTGATATCCACTTCGGTGGCGGAATGCTGGATTTTACCGCCCTGCAGTTTAACCGCTTTGCACTGGTCTTCATTAATGAAGTGCAGGGGCACTTTCTTATGAACGACAGTGGTTTTGGTTACGCGCTCGAAGTCGGCGTGCAGCGGCAGGCCTTTGGCCGGATGACGCTGAACGTCCATCAGAATGGCCTGTTCTTCTTTGTCGCCAATCTTCAGAGTCAGTACGTGAGAAAAGAAGGCTTCGTTCTTCATGGAACGGCTCAGTTCGCGCTCTTCCAGCGTCAGGCTGGTCGGTTTGCGATTCTTGGCGCCCCCGTAGATGATCGCGGGGATTTTGCCTTCGCGGCGCAGGCGGCGGCTCGCACCCTTCCCTGCAACCTCACGCACTTCGGCGTTCAACGTAAAAATATCTTTAGACATTGTCAGTCTCCAAATAAAAGCAACACGAAACCGCGACCAGTTTCGTGAGGCTGTTCATCGAATATCGGGAAATTCCGATATGAGTTAAGTAGTTGGAAATGTCAGCATTTGCCGTAAATTTTCGGGATTTTCCCGGAATTTAACGGAACATGGCGCTGATGGATTCCTCATTGCTGACGCGGCGGATGGACTCCGCAAGGACCCCTGCCATCGAAAGCTGGCGGATATTAGCACAGTTTTTCGCCGCATCCGAGAGCGGAATGGTGTCCGTGACCACCAATTCGATCTTGGAGTTGGCTATGCGTTCCACGGCCGGGCCGCTGAGAATAGGGTGGACGGCGTAAGCAACGACCTTTTTGGCGCCGAAGGTGACCAGAGCCTCGGCGGCTTGGCACAGGGTGCCCGCAGTGTCGACCATGTCGTCGACCAGGATACAGGTGCGGTCTTTAACATCACCGATGATGTTCATGATCTCGGCCTGGTTGGCCTTGGGGCGGCGTTTGTCGATGATGGCAAGGTCGGCACCCAGTTGCTTGGCGACGGCTCGGGCGCGGACCACACCGCCAACATCCGGTGAGACGACCATGAGGTTGTCGTGGTCCTGGCGTTGGATATCGTCCAACAATACGGGGGAGCCATAGATGTTATCCACCGGAATGCTGAAAAAGCCCTGAATCTGGTCGGCATGCAGATCCACCGTGAGAATGCGGTCGATACCGACGACGGTCAGCATGTCGGCTACGACCTTGGCGGAAATCGGTACGCGGGAGCTGCGTGGACGGCGGTCCTGGCGGGCGTAGCCGAAATAGGGCATGACGGCGGTGATGCGTCCTGCCGAGGCCCGGCGCAGCGCGTCGGCCAGCAGGATAACTTCCATCAGGTTGTCGTTGGTGGGTGCACAGGTGGGCTGGATGATGAAGACGTCCGCGCCGCGCACGTTCTCATTGATGTCGATGGCCGTTTCGCCATCGCTGAACTTGCTGATGGTGGCATCACCCATGGGAATGCACAGACGTTCGACCACCTGATTGGCGAGTTCGGGGTTGGCGTTCCCCGTAAAGACCATCATTTTAGACACTTCGGACCACCCTTTATTGGAGTTGCTCAGATCGGGTGGCCCGCAACCACCCGACGGAATGAATCGGTGTTGCGATCAGGCCATATCGGCCAGCCTTGTCTGCAAAGGCGACTGGTTGACGCCCCGGGTGACAAAGCCACTGTAACCCGGGTTTCGTTCTGTCATGGTACGCAGGATCGTTTGAGCTGCCATATCGCTTTGCGTCTGTACGAATAAACAGGCCCCGCTCCCGCTGAGCCTGGGCGAACCGTACTGGGACAGTTGCCTGAAGGCGTGGTCAATCTCGGGATAGAGCATTCTTGCCACGGGTTCGAAGTTGTTATGACCGGCCCCCGTCAGCGCGGTGCGTATTGTGCTGACTGGGCTATTACGTGTCAATTCGGGGTGCCCGAAGAGCATCGCCGTGCTGACGTGGACCCCTGGGTGAATCACGACGAACCAGTGTTCGGGCAGCGCCACCGGAGTGAGTTGATCGCCGATGCCCTCTGCCCAGGCGCTGCGACCGCGGACGAAAACCGGAACGTCCGCGCCGAGATTCAATCCGATCACCGCCAGGGTGTCTTCGTCCAACCCAAGGTTCCACAACTTATTGAGTCCGAGCAGGGTGGTGGCGCAGTCGGAACTGCCGCCGCCGATGCCACCACCCAAAGGCAGCCGTTTAGTGAGGGTTATGTCGGCGCCCAGCGTACAACCGGTGACTTTTTGCAAAGCACGTGCGGCTCGGGTGATGAGGTTGTCTTCATTAGCCACCCCGGGAATCGCGGGGCTGACTTCGATATGGTTGTCCGCTCTGGGTGTAAAGCTGAGTTCGTCCCCGAAATCCACCAACTGGAACAGGGTCTGCAGCAAGTGATAGCCATCGTCCCGTCGACCGACGATGTGCAACATCAGGTTCAGCTTGGCCGGGGCCGGTAAGGTCAGGCTTGCGGTCATCCTGTCACTCCAGATTCAAAACCGGCACATCATACCTTAAGGCGCCCTCGAATTATCCAGACGGCTGTTCGTGGTCTATAAAGAAGCGGGGTAGTTGAGAGAGCTTTGGGTGGAATTCCACCCAAAGTCGCCGGTCCTCTGTGTTGATACCCACCCAATGCGAAGAGGGTGCCAGGCTGCAGGGCCCATGAAATGGGCGTTCGACCAGTTGGCACCACCATTGCTATAGGGGTTGTACGTGAGCCGCCAGGCTTCGATTAGAAACAAGATACTCATAACAAAGACAACAACGACTGGAGTAACCAATGAAAGCAACCCGTATCTGGGCGCTGTCCGCGCTCTCCGCTTCCGTACTTGCCCTTGGTTCTGTTCAAGCGGAAGACCGCTCCGACTGGCCTTCCAACTTTACCATTGGTACCGCCAGCCAAGGTGGCACCTATTTCGCCTATGGCTCCGGCTGGGCCAACTATGTGGCTGAAAGTCTGGGGGTTTCCGGTGGTGGCGAAGTGACGGGTGGGCCGATGCAGAATATGGCACTGGTTCATACCGGTGACCTGGCATTTGGTCTGACCACTATGGGTCCCGCTCGAGAGTCGATGGACGGCAACAGTCCCTTGGCGCCGGGAATGAAAATGGACAACGTCTGTGCCATGTTCCCGATGTACCAAACGCCGTTCTCCATCACCACTCTGAAGAGTTCCGGCATTGAAAGCATTTCCGATATTCCGAAAGGCGCGCGTATCGGCTTCGGACCGGCCGGTTCCACCTCCGATACCTATTTCCCACGTATGTTGGAAACCCTGGGTGTCGAATTCGACCGCCGCAACGGTGGCTGGACCGACCTGGGTGGCCAGCTGCAGGATGGCCTGCTGGACGTAATTGCTTTCGCGGCCGGTATCCCGATTCCCGCTGTCAGCCAGTTGGAAGTTCAGGCGGATGTGAACATCATCGAATTCACTGAAGATGAGATGCAGACCATCACCACTGAGTTCCCGGTTTCGGAGTTCACCATTCCCGCCAGCACCTATTCCACCCTGGAAGAAGACGCCCGCGCTGTATCCATGTGGAACTTTGCCATCGCCAATTGTGATCTGTCCGAAAGCTTTGTTTATGAAGTCACCAAGCTGACGATGGAAAACAACGACAAGATGATGTCCATCCACAAGGCGGCACGGACCACGGTGCCTGAAAACTACAGCAAGAACACCTTCATCCCTTGGCATCCGGGTGCCGCTCGTTGGTTCAACGAGAACGGTTATTCAATCGACGCCAAAATGATCAAGTGATGTTGTTTGGGGGCCCTTCCGGGCTCCCCGTTTTAATCCTGTCCGGGTTTCGGCCCGGTCGTTTTCTCGATGGGATGTAATGATGACTTCCGAACACAAGCACGCTGACAGCGTCGAGCAGGACATCACCGAACCGGTGGTCCTGGCGGACGGTGTCGACGAAGAACCGGTGGAAGCGAACCGCCGAATCTTCGAAGGCTGGGTATTTTGGGCCGTGGCCGCACTGGCCGTGGTGTATTCCGGCTTCCACCTCTATACCCTGAACGTTTCACCGCTGGAAACCTGGACATTTCGTATCATCCACGTTTGCGGCGCTTTGATTTTGGGTTACATCCTATATTCCGGTTCCGCCTTCGCCACCGAAGACGGAACCACTCAGGTTCGCCGTTGGACCACACCTCTGGCATGGGTGCTGCTGGTGCCCGCTGTTTATGCTCTGTATCAGACATTCGCGATGTATCGATTGGTTGAAGCGGGCACCATGCGCATTCCTCTGAACATTGAAACCTGGCATTTTGGCTGGCCCTTGTTGGCGGCGACCGGTCTTGGCATCGTACTGAGCTGGTTCCACCGCAAGCCGCGTTCGGGCTTCAGCCTGGCTGATCTGGTCCTGGTGGTCTGCGCTATAGCCGCCTCGGCATACTTCCTGGTTGTGTTTAACACTCCGTTACGCATGAGCACGGGCACCAGCTTCGCACCGGTGGGTATTTCCTTTGCCGCCGTTGCAGCCACTGCTCTGATCATGGAAATGACCCGTCGTGTCGCCGGTCTTGCCTTGGTGGTGATCGCATTGGTTTTCCTGGCCTATGTATTTGCCGGCCCCTACCTGCCGGGCTTCCTGGGTTATCCGGGCTTGTCGATCCAGCGGTTTTTCAGCCAGGTCTATACCGACGCCGGTGTATTGGGTCCAACCACGGCGGTGTCTTCCACCTACATCATTCTGTTTATTATCTTCGCGGCATTCCTGCAGGCGTCCAAAGTGGGTGACTACTTCGTGAACTTTGCCTTTGCCGTTGCCGGTCGTGCCCGGGGTGGTCCGGCCAAAGTAGCGATTTTCGCCTCAGGTTTGATGGGCATGATCAACGGCACCAGCGCCGGTAATGTAGTCTCCACCGGCTCCCTGACCATTCCGTTGATGAAGAAGGTGGGTTACAGCAAGCAATCCTCCGGCGCGGTGGAAGCCGCTGCTTCGACCGGCGGGCAGATTATGCCTCCCATCATGGGCGCGGGTGCGTTCATCATGGCTGAAATCACCGGCATTCCTTACACCGAGATTGCCATCGCGGCGATCATTCCGGCTATTTTGTACTTCGCCTCCGTCTATTTCATGGTGGACCTGGAAGCGGCCCGTACCGGCATGCGTGGTATGCGTGACGACGAATTGCCCAGCGTTCGCATGATGATTCGGCAGGTCTATTTATTCGTGCCGATTATCATCCTGATCGTTGCGCTATTTATGGGCTATTCCGTCATCCGGGCGGGCACTCTGGCGACGGTCTCCGCTGCGGTTGTCAGTTGGATATCACCCAATAAAATGGGCATTAAAGCCGTGCTCAAGGCGCTTGAACTTGCTGGGATCATGTCGATCCAGATCATTGTGGTCTGTGCCTGTGCCGGTGTGATTGTCGGGGTGATTTCCCTGACTGGAGTGGGTGCCCGCTTCTCGTCCCTGTTGCTCGGTCTCGCCGAGGCAAGCCAGTTGCTGGCGCTGATATTCGCCATGTTCATCTCCATTCTGCTGGGTATGGGTATGCCGACCACGGCGGCCTATGCCGTAGCGGCTTCAGTTGTGGCGCCGGGCCTGATCTCTCTGGGAATCGATCCGCTCACAGCGCACTTCTTCGTGTTCTACTTCGCGGTGGTTTCCGCCATTACGCCTCCGGTCGCGCTGGCATCCTATGCCGCTGCCGGTATTTCCGGTGCGAATGCCATGGAAACTTCCGTTGCCTCCTTCAAGATCGGCCTGGCGGCCTTCATTGTGCCCTTTATGTTCTTCTACAATGGCGCGTTGCTGATGGACGCGGGTGTATTGGCGATCGCCAGGGCACTTATCACCGCGACTGTCGGGGTCTATCTGCTGTCGGCCGGTGTTCAGGGCTGGTTTATGCGGGTGCACGCCAACTGGATGGTGCGTTGGGCGCTTGTTCTGGCCGCCTTCCTCATGATCGAAGGCGGTTGGATTACCGACCTGACCGGTATCGCCGTCGCTGCGGGCGCCTACATGGTGCAAAAAGCCCGCGGTGGACAAGCGGCCCGACTGGCTCAATCCTGATACAAAATCGCCGCGACACGGAGGTCGCGGCTTGTGCCTCCGGCCATCTCTAGCTAGTCTCCTGCTATACCTTTTGACAGACCACTCAATGACGTACCGATTTTGGGTAAGCCTGCTGTTTGTAGTGACCTGCGCGGTTTCCTGGGCTCTGGGTTCCTGGGCAGGGTACCGGGATGTCGAGCAGGACAGTTTTGAAGAGGCGTTTCGTTACAGCCAGCTGGTCGCCACCGAACTCAACCGCTACTACACCATTCCCGAACTGTTGGCGGAGCACCCTTTGTTTCAGCAGGTGTTGTTGAACCCGCTGGATCAGGAGTTGGTGCTGAGCGTCAATGAGGAAATGCGGCGCATGGCCTCCATCGTCGGCAATTCGGATGTGTACCTGCTGAACCGATACGGTTTGACCATCGCGGCCAACACCCATGAATTGGAAACCCGCTTCATCGGCTATAACTTTGGTTTTCGGCCTTACTATTATGAGGCGATGATTTCAGGGAAGTCGGCCTTTTATTCCGCCATTGGCATCACCTCGTCTTCACGCGGGCTCTACTTTTCCCACGCGATAAAAGCACGCGATGACAGCACCCGCACCATTGGCATTATCGTCTTGAAGGTGCAGGTGAATGAGCTGGAATCGCAATGGCGGCGTCTGGAATCGTTCAACGAAGCCGAGATGGTGGTGCTCGACTCCAGCGGTGTGGTCTTTCTGGCCAGTCGGCAGGACTGGCTGTTCAAGGCATTCGAGCCCATCAGCGCCGAGGAGCGCAAGCTGATAGAGGACGAAAAGCGCTACCCCAATCAACCGCTCACGCCGATGAACCTGGTTGAACTGGGCAAACCGATGGGCGTGTCGGATCGCTCGGAGCGGGTATCGATCACCGCCGAGGGTGTCACTCAGGAATATCTGAGCGTGGAAACGTCACTGCCGCAACTCGATTGGCGCTTGAGAGTCCTGACCCGTACCCAAAAAGTATTGTGGAGCCAGGTCTGGTATCTGGTGGCCGGCACCCTCTTGTTCTTGGGCGGGTTTCTAACCTGGCTGTACCTGCGCGAACGGTATCGACGCGAAGCCGAACTGGCGCAACGCGGCGAAATGCTGGAACGCAACGTCGCCGAACGAACCGCTGACCTGGAAGCCACCAATCAGCGCTTGGTGGGCGAGATTCGTGAACGCGAGCGTGCCCAGGAGGAATTGAAGGAGACCCAGCAGGGCTTGATTCAGGCCGCCAAGCTGGCTGTATTGGGGCAGATGTCCGCCGGGCTCAACCATGAAATGAACCAACCGCTGACGGCTATCCAGGCATACGCACGCAACAGTCGGCGTTTTCTGGAACGCGGCGATCAAGCCACGGTGGACGCGAATCTCGAGGAAATCGTTAACCTTTGTGACAAAATGGCGGAGCTCACCCGTCAGTTCAAGGTGTTTGCGCGCAAGTCCGAAGGGCCACCCAACCAGGTCGATCTGCGTCAGCCGATCGAAGCCGCGCTGAAGATCATCACCGCTCAGGAAAACAGCCACGGTGTGGATATTCAATGGACGCCACCGGCCGAAGCACCTCTCGTGCATGGCGATTTGATTCGCATTGAGCAGGTGTTGGTCAATCTCATCACCAATGCCATTCAGGCGGTGGAGGCCAGCCCGTCCCCCACCATTCATATTGAGCTGGAGGAGCGGGAGAATCAGTGGCTATGCCGGGTGTGGGACAATGGCCCAGGGCTTCCCGCCAATACCGAACAGGTGTTTGAGCCCTTTTTCACGACCAAGTCCCTCAAACAGGGGTTGGGGTTGGGGCTTTCGATATCACGTCAGATCGTCGATGCTTTGGGTGGGCGCCTGACCGGCCAAAACCGTGCCGACGGCCAGGGTGCCGAGTTCACCCTCATGCTGAACAAAAGAGAGGATTCGGAATGACCGAAGCCGTAGTCTATTTCGTAGACGACGAAGCTGATATTCGTCAGGTGATGGCGCAAACGCTGTCGCTCGACGACATCGACGTTACCTGCTACGCCACCGGCCCCGACGCGCTGGCCGATGTTACACCGGAGTTCCCCGGCGTTATTTTATGCGACTATCACATGCCGGGAATGGACGGGCTTGCCCTGTTGCAGGCGGTGCGAAATATCGACGATGCCATTCCCGTGGTGATTCTGACCGGGCAGGGGGATATCAGTACGGCCGTCACCGCCATGCGGCAGGGTGTCTATGATTTTATCGAAAAGCCGTTTAATCACGATGAACTGATCGAACTGTTGAAACGCGCACAGGAAAAGCGCCAGCTGGCGCTGGAAAACCGCCAGTTGAAAGCGCAACTGCGTTTGTTTACCCGGCCCGGTCCCAGATTGTTGGGTGAATCGGCTTCGATGAAACGTATGATGGCGATGATCGACCCGTTGTTGGACACTTCCGCCGATATCCTGCTGCACGGGGAAACCGGGGCAGGGAAAGATGCCATAGCCCGCTATATACACGAGAACAGCCCCAGAAGCCGACACAACTTTGTCGCCATCAATTGTGGTGCGGTTCCGGACAACCTCATCGAAAGTGAGTTGTTCGGTCATGAAGCCGGGGCTTTTACCGGTGCGGACAAAAGGCGCATCGGAAAATTCGAACATGCCAACAAGGGAACCATCTTTCTCGATGAAGTCGAGAGCATGCCACTGTCACTGCAGATTAAACTGTTGCGGGTGCTGGAAGAGCGTAAGGTAGAACGTTTGGGCAGCAACCAGCCCATCGATGTTGATGTTCGTATTATTGCGGCTTCGAAAGCCGACCTGAAAGCCCTGAGTCAGGAGGACGATTTTCGTGCCGATCTGTATTACCGACTGAACGTAGTGGAAATCGATATTCCCGCACTGCGCGAACGAAAAGAGGATATCCCGCTGCTGTTTCACCACTTCGTGCTGGTGGCGGCCGCGCGTTACGACCGGGAAAGCATACCGCTTGATGCCAATCAGGCGGCCAAATTAATGCAGCATGATTGGCCCGGGAATGTTCGAGAACTGCGCAATCTGGCCGAGCGTTATGTATTAATGGGGCCGACTGTATTGGAAAGCGGCACGGACGCTATGGCCGGGGAGGTGAGTGATCAGCAAAGCCTTCCCGAGATGATCGA
>CBFGUW010000062.1:0-23603 GCA_965652395.1 uncultured Saccharospirillum sp.
TGGCCAACCGGTCTGGATGAATGTGCCGGCGAGCCAGTTGCGCGCTGTACTGGCTGCGTTGTCATCATGAGGCCTCGGCAATGGCCGGTGGAACAGGTGTTTGTGTATCGAGAACCGTGCGACATGCGCAAGAGCATTGACGGCTTGGCCGCACTGGTCGAGCTGGAGATGGAATTGTCACCGTTCCAACCCACCCTGTTCGTGTTCTGCAACCGTCAGCGCGACAAGGTGAAACTGCTGTACTGGGAAACCAACGGCTTTGTGCTCTGGTACAAGCGCCTGGAGAAGCAACGCTTCAAGTGGCCCAAGCAGCTATCAGAACTGACCATCCAACAGCTCAGTTGGCTGTTGGATGGCATCGACATCGAACGATCGACGCCGCATTCCCCACTGAACTTTAACACTGTTATGAGCCCGGCTTAACGGGCTTTGTGATAATCTGGGTGCATGAATTACGACGCCCAGACACTCGCCAACATGCCCAGGGATCAACTGATCCAAGCCATGCTTGCCATGCAGGAGCAGATGCGCCTGCTGGTGACTCAGCAGTATGGGCGTCGCTCCGAAAAACAGACCGACGATCCAACGGCGGATCTGTTCAACGAAGCCGAAGAGCTGCTCGCACTGGCAGAAACCGAAGTCACCGAGCAGGTCGAAGACGAACCGGTCACCGAAGAGATCACTTACACTCGCAATAAGGCCTCTGGTCGCAAGCCCCTGCCTGACGACCTACCCCGTGAAGTCATCGAACATGATCTCCTGGAAACCGATAAAGTCTGTGACTGTGGCCAACCCAAAGCACGCATCGGCGCCGAGACCAGTGAACGGCTGGAGTTCATTCCGGCCAAGCTCTACGTCGAACACCACGTGCGTCATCAGTATGCTTGCCCGTGCTGTGAAGAACGGGGCGTCCAGACGGCGGATAACCCGGCCAGCTTGCTGCCAAAGAGCAACGCTGGCCCGGGCCTGCTGGCGTACACCCTGGTCAGCAAGTTCCAGGACAGTGTGCCGCTGCACCGCCAATCGAACATCCTGGCCCGTCACGGCATCGATATCCCGCGCAACACCCTGGCACGCTGGCACATCCAGGCCAGCGACAAGGTTGAGTCGCTGATCGAGCGGTTCGAGGCGGCCCTAAAAACCGCCCAGGTCATCCTGATGGATGAAACCCGATTACAGGTTAACAAGGAACCCGACAAAGCCCCTGACAGCCAATCCTATATGTGGGTCCGACGCGGGCTATCACCCCCGGATGAGCACGGCCGGAGGCCGGATGTAACGCTTTATCATTACAGCCCGAGCCGAAGCGGAGCCATCGCCGCGCAGCTGCTGCGTGGTTACCAGGGTGCGCTGGTCACGGATGGTTATGCTGGCTACAACAAAACCGCAGAACTGTATGGCTTGCAGCATGGGCACTGCTGGGCGCATGCACGGCGCAAGTTCATTGAAGCTGAAAAGGCATTACCCAAGGGCAAGAAAAGCCCGGCGATCACGGCCATCCTGGCTGAGATCAGTAAGCTCTACGGCATTGAAAAGCGACTCCAGCCGCTGCCACCAGAGCAAAAGCAAACCATCCGACAGCAAGAAGCCACGCCAATACTGGAAAAACTCTATCAGAACCTGGAGAAAAAGCAGCGCTCCGTCACACCAAAAAGCAAACTGGGAGTAGCCGTCAACTATGCGCTGAACCAGCGACAAGGTCTGATGCGCTATCTGGAAAACGGGGCTATGCCCATCGACAACAACGGTGCAGAAAACGCGATAAGACCGTTCGTTGTGGGGCGTAAAAACTGGTTGTTCAGTGACACGGTCAACGGGGCTAAAGCCAGTGCTGTGTGGTACTCGATTATGGAAACAGCGAAGGCCAATGGGCTGGAACCTTACCACTACCTTAAGCGGGTCTTTGAGCAGCTGCCGCTGGCTACCTCCGATGATGAGATCGATGCATTACTGCCATGGAATATCGACCTAACGGCTCAGTGAGAGCATGGGGTTAATGGATCGCTTACGGAGCAATGAAGGATGAAATTAGGCCCTTATGTAAAAATTGCACCTCAATACTCGACTTGCGGTTCTATACTTGGAGAGGCTAATGACATCTGAAAACTCAACTCAGGCTGAAAAAGCCATACACGCAACATTGGTGTTTGAGCATGCCGTTCCCGCTTCCGTCAAGCAGGTATTTTGGCCTTTTGGACACGCAAAAACGAGCCGAGTGGCGTGCGCCGTCCCTCAATAGTCTGGTTAGCTATTTTTCAAACGGTGTTGATAATACAGCACCTAACGAGGCCAAAAACTATGACAGTCAAGAGAATGGATAATGTAGGCATCGTGGTGGAGAACATCGATGCGGCGATAATGTTTTTCACTGAACTCGGCCTCACCCTTGAAGGCCGTATGCCCATCGAAGAGGAATGGGCAGGAAGCGTTACCGGGTTGCGTGGTCAGCGCGTGGAGGTGGCCATGTTGATAACTCCAGATGGCCACAGCCGTATTGAGCTTTCGCGCTTCGATGCCCCCGCTATCGAGTCCGATCACCGCCGAGCGCCCGTGAACTCTTTGGGTTATTTGCGGGTTATGTTCACCGTCGAGAATATAGACGATACGCTATCCCGTCTCGCTAAGCTCGGGGCCTCGGTGGTCGATGAGGTTGTCAATTATGAAGACATCTACCGGCTCTGCTATATTCGAGGTCCTGAGGGAATTCTCATCGGGCTTGCCCTGGAACTCGGGCAAGCTATTAACACTTAGGCACACCCACTCAGCAACCACAGCCGCCTGAAGATTTTCCAGTGCCAGAAGTAGCCGCTCTTTTACGATAGCTTTTGGCGCCCACCCAAGTCAGCAACACAATCCCACCTAGAGTCCAGTACAGGCTCCCACCCATTTGCCACTCTGTTGGTACCAACCCCTTTATGACTATAAGCCCGCCAGCCAATGGCAATAAACAGCTCAAACACAGCACGCCCGCCAAGGCGGCTGGAAACCACCACTGTTTGATTTTAGTGGGTTGGTTAACACCATCGCTTTCCTGTTTGATCGCGCAAGCGATGGGTTGGTCGGTAGTGGTCATCTCGTATCTTCGCGTCATTAGGTTCCTCTCCGTTGTAGGGGTTAATCGACTTGCCTAACTGTAAACCTTCAAGTAGCTTTAAGTTCAAGTGTTTATTTTTGAGGGTGTGATGGTGACAGCTGAGCTTCGCATCGGGTTACTTGCGAAACGAACCGGCACGTCGACGGCGACGATTCGGTTTTATGAAGAAATAGGGCTGATTCCCCAGGCTAGAAGGCAGGAGGGTGGTCAGCGGCGTTATTCGGAAGGCGATGTTTCCCGGCTTCAGATCATCCGCCGGTGTCGGGAGTTCGGTTTCTCTGTGGATCAGGTACGTGAGTTGATGGCGGTCTACGAAGGGGTCGATTCTGAATGCGATGATGCCGCGAACCTTGCCAGGGAACATTTGGCAACCATCAGGGCTAAAATAGCCGAACTCAGTAAGCTGGAACGTGATATCTCCAATTTGGTGGCTCGGTGTGAAGGTGGCTGTTCGGGGGGCTCTGGGGCTGGGTGTGTTGTGTTTGAAGTGTCGACAGCGTCCTCTGGCTCTCGGTGTGGTAGGTAAGCCCGGTGCCTGCGTGGCGTTGGCAGGCATGGGCATTATAGTGTTGGGTTGGCAGGGTTCAGGCCCCCACTGACTCGGCGTTATACAGAATGGGCATTTGGTGTTTCCATTGGGCCCATACCGACTCATCACTGATCAGCGAGCCGATAAAATGTGCTACGTTGATCCGGCTGGTTTTGCCGGGGTCGAATATCGGGCTGCGGGTGGGTGAGGGAACGGCTTGATAGGGCGTGCTCTCGTCCGCGTTTGTGAGGGTGTCGGGGCGAATCGCCACCCATTCCAGTTCGGGTCGGCGGCGGCGGTGTTCGGCCAGCAGGCAGGCCGCTTGCTCATTGTCTGCATGAGGCGGCACAAGATGCCTGACCAGCGTTAATGCGATGCGGTCTGCTATGGGCAGTCGCTCATTCAGTAGGGGGTTTTGGCAACCGCTGGAACCCAGCAAAATGACTTTCGTTTTGTTATCGGGTTTATCCGCCAGTGTGCTGAGAACCCGGTCCAAGCTGTCGCGAACCAACCGTCTGGGGTGGCCGAACAGGCCCGATAAGGTAACGCGGTGGCCCAGGCAGCTGATAACCACATCGACCTCGTCCAGTTGCTTGGCAAGCCATTGGGCGTCGCACTCCAGGGCGGTGCCTAAATGTTGCACCAAGCGTTCATGAGCGGGGATTTCATGGGTTCTACGGACCAAAGCGGTCACTCGGTGGCCTTGGTCCAGGAGGTGTTGAAGGGTTAACCGTCCAACGGCCCCGGTGCCTCCAAGGATGAGTATATGCATGCTGATTCCTCCAGCGGTTACTGTTACCGGCCAGTTTACGCTTCCGATTCATCTATTAAATCAGCTATAAATGCACAGCAGGTATACAGAAATGCGGGCTTAAGGTTGAAGGTATGAATTGGGCACACCTGACATTCGATTGGAACCAGGCCAGGGCGTTTTACATTGTGGCGTCGGAAGGGTCGTTTTCGGCGGCCGCGCGGGCGTTGAATACCACTCAGCCTACGCTGGGACGGCAGGTCAGGGCGCTGGAGGAATCATTGAATGTCACCTTGTTCGAGCGTGTTGGCCGTGGGGTGACGCTTACGGCCAGCGGTCAGGCGTTGTTCGAGCATGTTCGGCCTATGGGTGAGGCCGCCACTCAGTTTTCGTTGGCGGCCTCGGGGCAGACGCAGATCTCCGAAGGGGATGTCAGTTTATCCGCCACCGAGTTGGATGCGATGTATCGGTTGCCGGAAGTTCTCGCTCAACTGAAGCGGGAGGCACCCAATATTCGTATCGAACTGATTGTGTCGAACCAGATCAGCGATCTTAAGAAGCGTGAGGCGGATATCGCTATTCGCTATCAGCGGCCCCAGCAGGATGACTTGATTATTCGGAAGATCGATACCGAATGGGTGCGCCTCTATGGCCAAACGGATTTGGTACGGCACTATGGGAATCGGTCGCCAAACGAGGTGACCGATTTAAAGCTGATTGGGTTCGATAAAAACGGGCAGTTGCTCGATTACTATCGCGGCAATGGTTGGGAGGTAAGTGAATCCGATTTTTCGGTGTATTGCCAGAGTCAGATCGGGCACATCGCCTTGCTGCAGCAAGGCATCGGCCTGACGTTACTGCCGGACCATATCGGGGATTCTCTCGAGGGAGTCTCCCGGGCATTTCCGGATTACATCAAGCCGATGGAGCTGGATGCCTGGCTGGTGTGCCACCGGGAGTTACGCACCAGCCGACCCATCCGTAAGGTGTTCGATGCGATCGTGGCGCATTTTACTCGCGGTGGGGTTTAACAAAAGGAAGCAAAAAAATGTCCCGGCGCCGGGAGGCGCCGGTTGATCCCAAGGGCGGGATCTAAGGGACGACACACTAGGTCTTCCTATTGGGAAGTATTTGTTTCCTCCGGGTACCAATCCGCATCAAATTCATCCACTTTGTCGATCGCCACGTCAGTAAGACGCCATCCCTGGTCGCGGATCGTCCCAGAATCGACATAGCTGCCCAGTTGCCAGTTCAGGTTCCAGTCATTAGGCGTAGGCAATGGAATGTTCAGATTGTCACGCAGGGCGTGGTGAGTCCGTCGGGTTTCATCGGGGTCGTTGGTGTTGACGAATATTTCATAGGAGCCGGACTCTCCCGTGCGAATAAACATCTGCACGTGATACCACACCCCATAGGTGACCGGGATTGGGTCGGTGTAAGGCCAGTTGATACCTTGTGACATGGTGAAGGTACCCCAGTCCTGGCTGAATGTGCCCTCTGGCAGGCTGTAGAATGCTTCGTCGTAAACTGTATCGGTGTGGGGGTTATAGCCTTCCAGGTAAGGTCCCCAAGCGTGTTGGCCGGTGTTGCCTTCGTTGAGAAGCAGGAATCGGTAGTCTCCCGAGGGGATCACCAGAAATTTGTTCTGCTGGCCATTGGGTGAATCCCAGCGGAAGTTGTCGTCGAAACGCACGCGGAAGCGTATCCGGGCGACATCGCCATTCTCCCAGTCTTCGGATTGCATGCCTTTGTCCAATCCCCAGCCGACCCGACCTTCCCATCTCGGTTCGTCCCCGTCGACACTGTCCTGACCGCGATAGATCAAAAAGTGGTGAGCCGCTGTGCCATCGTGAGCACCGTTGGGTAAGTGCGTCGAAGTATAAAAATTTTCGTCTGAGACAAAGGGCGTTGCTGGAGAGATAGCTGAAAAACCGTACTGTAAGCCGTTGCTGTCTTCGAAGTCTTCAAAGAAGCCGGTTTCGCCGGTAGTAGGGGCATTTTGGTACTCCAGCGGGTCGGTTGTGCTGAGCTGCCAGTCGTCGTAATAAACGGATCCGCTGCCACCGCTGGGGTTGGAATAAGTGGTTACCACCAACTGATTAGGAGTAAAGGCGGTGTCATCACGCAGATTAAGATTGTCGTGGCTCGCGATCAGTTCGCCGTTAACCCAAAATTCTACTATGCCGTCCGCTTGCCCAGGGGTATTGGCGACGACTCTCAGCTTCAGCTCATCCCACTCACCGAAACGTGCGGAGGGTGATTCAGCCGCTACGTTAGCTGGAATCTCATTGATATCCCATGTGTCGATATTAGCGCGGTCCACTCTATAGGTACCGTCCGGGGCGACCCAAACATAAACCTGGCGTCGGCGATCTCCTGCTTGATCCTCGAAGTTGAAGATGGCGATCTTGTGGCTTTGTGTATCCGGCCATAGAGTGTCGTCACCTTCCCAAAGCACTCGTCCCAACCACCATACTTCCCGAGTGGGCTCTAACTCCACGCGAGGGTGGTCGCCGAACATCTGTTCCAAATAGTTATCATTGAGGCTGTTTTCGACCAAGGGAATTTCAAGTACGGTGTCGCCCTCGAAAGCGTCATCTCTATCCCGAAGCCGCATACCAGTGGTATCTCGCATCCACCCGTTGAAGTCACCGTCCATGGTGTTCTCGAAACTGGTGGACCAAGGTAAGCCGGTATTGGAGGCGCTATCGTCGGGAAGGGCTTCAAAGGTGGCAATTGCACTGGCGGTATCAGTCAAGAACAGTTCGCAACTGGGGTTGGTGCCAAGGCAGTCGCCATTCCACTGGTCGAATCGGTGGCCCTCAGCGGGGTCGGCACTCAATGTAACCGAAGTACCTTGCTCGATCGGCACCGTGCATTCTGAACTGCATTCCAAGCCGTCAGGAAGGCCGCTAACCCGACCGGTCCCACTTACTTGTACCATTAGTGACGAAGAGACCGGTTCTTCGGAGGGCTCGGCGAGCGACCCCAGTTCGATCTCATTACAGGCCGCTAACAAAAGGGCGAAAGGCGCCACGAGAGGAAGGCAATGGCGTACGGTAAGAATCATTCAATACATCCTGTGTTCCAAAAACAGACAACAAGCTGTAATGGCTTTGACTAAACAGCTAAGAGGATGCTACCCAATGAGAGGTTGCAAATAGGTTGCCGATAGCGGCATTAATGTGACTTGGATCGCTATTTAGTCAGTTCGTTGTAGAGCATTTGAATGTCGGTGCTGGGTTTGGTCTCTGGGTGGGTTTGCAGGAACCGTTGATAACGTTGATAGCTTCGCATGGCTTCGGCAGTTTGGCCGTTTGCGGCATAAGCCCTGACCAAGTGGTGATAGAAGGGTTCCAGTGTCGGGTCCAGAGTTAACGCCTGTTCGCATAGGGAAACCAGAGCGGATGGGTTTTCCAGGCGGCTCAGCTCTTTGTGACGGGTGTTGAGCAGTTGTGTCAGTTTTGCGCTCAGCTGGTCTCGATAGAAGAGGATGTGGGGCTCGGTATCACCTGCCAGAAACGGGCCGCTGATATGGTCAAGTATAGGTTCCAGGGGGGCTGGGGCGGCTTTGTGCCATTCAAGACTTTCCTCAAGAGACCAGGCGTCAACCCAGCAGCAGCGGGGGTTGAGATAGATGCGTCTGTTTTGAACCAGAACGGCGTCCCGGTGTTTGAGCATTTTCCTTAACCGGTGAACGGTGGCGTTGACCGTGCTTTTTATGGCGTCCCCATCGGTATCCGGCCATAGCAGGTCGGCGAGGGTCTCTTGTTTGATGCCTCGTTTGCCATACACGATCAATGCTTTCAGCAGATCGAGCAGTTTCTGCTGTGATTTACCGGTAAACCGTAATGGCTCGCCTTCGACGAGAATGCGCAACTCTCCCAGAGTGTGAAGGTGAACCGGGAGTGGCCAGGAAGCCGGGCAGGCGATGTCTTCCGGCGGACTCAATTGATGTTTGCGGATCATCGCCTGAACATAATCGGTTTCGATTTTATGGTTCAACGCGAAGGCATAGAGGCGGGCCATGGTGGGCGCATGCCACCAGCTGTGGCTTTCGAACCCCTGGCGATGAGCGAGGGCGAGCCCTTGAGTCAGGGCCTCCAGTGCTTCGTCTTCACGCCCGGCGGCGAGGCTGATTTCCGCCTGAGTAATGTATTTGAAATAGTCTCGCGGCGGCGAGGAGTAGGGCAGTTCGTTCAGGTCGAAAGCGGAGCGGAGCAACTGTTGGGCTTCGTCGGTTTTGCCGAGGTAATGCAGAACGCGGGCCTGATCCATATAGACTGTGGGCGTCAGGTAAACCCAGCCTCCCCGCTCAATGAAATGGCGGGCGAGTACGACATGTTCCAGCGCGATGGGTAGTTCGTTCAGGTGGTAGTGTCGGAACGCCAACAGCCAGTGGTATAGAAAACGGTCCAGCAGGCGTTCAGGGTCTATTTGGCACTCCATGCGTTGCAAGTAGCGGTCGGCTGTCGCCATGTCGACTTCGCTGCTCCACAGGTTCACGGCGGCGCCCTGGGCTGCCAGAAATACATCCCAGGCATGGGCTCCCGTGGCGTCCGCCAGAGCCAGGCCCTGGTCGACGGCTTCCTGACATTCGGCCTTTTGGGCTTTCATCCAGTAATAACCGGCGGACCCGGCATGCCAGGCGATTTGCGCCAGTGGAAAAGTCGTTTCCTGCCGAAAAGCTTCCAGCGCTTGGAGCCCGACCTTGGCTTTATGAAGGTCGGCCAGCCACCACATTTGATACATCAGATAATGAGGGGCGATACGGGCGCACAAACCGGCATTCGCGGTGCCCATCAAGATATTCCCCACCTTGTCGCCGCAATCCACCATGTCCGGGTGTTGCGGTTTGGCGTACATCAGTGCCAGAAAGCGGGTGCAGGTGATTTCATCGGCCAGGGCCTGATCATCAGGGACGGGCAGTCGCGTCACGATGCGGTCGAATCGTTCAATCCAGGGGATAAGGTGATGGAAGGTGGACCAAGCATAAATAATGGATTCAACAATGGTGCTCCAGGCCGTATACAGTCCGGTTGCGTTCTCGTGTTGCTCGAACAGTCGATAAGCCTGATCAAGGGGCGCAAAAGCGCCACCTGGGTTGGCGGTAAGGTTGGAAAACCCCAGCCAGTAAAGTAACCAGGGGGACCGGTCAAGATGGTCTTTTGGTACACTTTCCAGCCAGCGTACAAGCCTTTTTGTTCGCCCCTGGCGACTCAAACCGGGCGCATGCAAAAAGATCAGCCGTTCCATCTCGGCCCAGTTCCGGTTGGTTTGATGCAGGTCCAGCGCCTGATCCACATCTCCCTCGTGTTCGATAATGTTAGCGGCTTGGTTTCTAAGTTGGTGGAGCTCCTCGGGTGTGGTATTCCGTTCGATACGAGCGAGCAGGAATTCCCGAAACAAAGGATGGTAGCTGTAGCTGTCCTCTTTTCGGCCGGAGTGTCGGACGGTGAAAAAGTTTCTGCGCGTGAAATCTCTCAGTATTGTCGCAGCATTATCCTGGCCGCTCAGTTGCCCGGCAGTTTCGACTGTCACCTGGTGCAGCAGGGCGGTTTTCAGCATGAATTCCTGTTCGGATTGGGTCGCTTGCTCGAACAGTTCACCGGCAAAGAAATCGAAGAGGAGTGGCTGTTTTACCGCCAGTGCCTGTTGGAAGTTGTCGTTGTGGCGCTCCAGGAGAAGAGTCAACCCGGCCACCCAGCCTTCGGTCTTCTCATACAGCTGTGTCAACTCCTGTGTTGTGAGCGCTCTGCTCTGGTGTAGTTCGCAAATGGCGGCATTCTCTTCAGGAGTCAGGCGCAGCATTGCCCAGTCCAACTGGTCAAGCTTTTTGCTCATTTGTAACCGGGCAAGGTTTGGCGGTGGCGCGGTTCGACTGAGTACCATCAGGGAAATGTGATCAGGTAACTCAGTGATTGCTGTTCGCAGAATGATCTGCCAATGGCTGTCTTCTGCCACCAGTTCGCAGTTGTCGAAAACGATCAGGCTTTGTTTTGGCAACCGGTTGTAGAGCTCTCGAAAGAAATGCCGGGTAAAAGTGGCGATATCAGCCAGAAACTCGGAGCGTAGAGCTGGAAGTGCATTGGGGTACTGAGGGGCGGCTTTTTGGGTGGCGACGGCGAGATAATAGAAGAGCGAGGCCACGTCCAAATCGCCGGTGTCGACCTGGTACCAGAGGATATTCAGGCCACGACTATGCCCATAACTGGTAGCCAGCGAGGTTTTACCGGCCCCGCCGGGCGCATCGATCCAAACAGCACGATTGTGTTTATGCGACTCGTCCAATATGGCAAACAGCCGAGTTCGGGTATAAAGCCCTGAAGGCTGAGGAGGTGTGAGCTTGGCGGGTATTTCGAAATCTCTCATTGGACGAGATGGGTCCTTTATCAACGGCCAGCGGTATATATATCATTTATAGTGTCAATTGGCGATTGTGAGCGGTGTTCGTTTGCCAAAGTTTTTAATAGATTCAGAAACTGGGTAATGGGTCAGAAAAATAGGGCCGAAATCATATAAAAAGAAGGTAAGATAGTATCAGTGTCTGAAAGGAGGCCTACAATTGGCATTGGTAAATAGAAGGGTAGCCCGGAATAGGTTGATAATATCAGCCGCTTTAGTCGCTGTAATATTATTGGGTTTATTATCTCGCATCTTCCCATTCTTGGGTTCCTTTCCTGGGGATGCTCTGTGGGCTACCGCCGTTTACTTGGGGTGGGCATTCGTGTTACCCAAAAAGCCTTTGAAGGTTGTGGCTTTTTTAGCACTGTTGACCGCTTTCTCGGTTGAATTTCTTCAACTGTCTCAAGTCTCGTGGCTGATGGCTCTACGCAGCTATACGCTGGGTCGACTGGTACTTGGCACTACCTTTTATTGGCCGGACCTTATAGCTTATACCTTCGGGGTTCTTGTTGGGTTGCTGTTGGATTATTGGATATGTTCAAGAAAATAAAGGCATTCTTCGAATATTTATTCACCAAATCATCGGAGCTGAAAGACTTGGATGCCAAGGATGCGCTTTTGGCAAAAGTGGTGTTGGATATTCACCGAAAGAGAACACACTCGGTACAAACCATCGTGCCTCTTTTCTCGTTGATGCAAATACATGCCATCGATCGGGAAAATGCAATTAACAGCACAGAAGAACGCGTTGCGAAACTTCAACAGGTCAAAGATTCTCTGCTTGGTGAGCAAGCGGTTACCCGGAAAATTCTGGATGCCCACCTTCCCTCTGTTTCAGGAATTAAAGTGGTCCGGGCATCGGATGATCGTTATATTGCCTATGAAGGTAATGGGCGATTGGTAGCGCTGCAACGGGTATTCACCCCGGCAGACGCCATCGACATTGAAGTCGAGGAGTACTTTTTCAGGAATCCCAAGAAGATTCTTCGCAGAATGCACCGGGTTCGTAAAATGAATGGTCTTGTCGACTGAATAAGATCGGAGGTCGCATGTACAACATTAAACGTCTTGGCGCGAATGATCTGGGCTTGATGGCCGGGTTGTTGGATTGTTTCGGTAAAGAGTTCGATGAACAGGACACCTACGGCGCTCACCGCCCGGATGATTCCTACACCCGGCACTTGTTGACGGACGATACTTTCATCGCCTTAGTGGCCGTTCAGGATGAGCTCGTTGTCGGATGCCTTGCCGCTTATGAGCTGAAAAAATTCGAGCAGAGGCGCAGCGAACTGTACATCTACGACTTGGCGGTCTCCGAACCTTATCGCCGGCAGGGCATCGCCACGGCGCTTATCGAAGCGCTGAAGCCCATAGCTCGGGATAAAGGGGCGTGGGTCATTTACGTTCAAGCGGATTATGAGGATGAGCCAGCGGTGAAGCTGTACACCAAGCTCGGCATTCGCGAAGACGTATTGCACTTCGATATTCCTATCGAGCCACTGTCGCCTTAAAAGGTGTATTGTCTGGATCGATCATGGTTTAGGTTTCGATGCTTTTGCTTAATTGGCAAGGCTCTGCCAAGGCTTCTTGCTAGTGGTTTTCACTGTGGCCAACTATTGACTATAGTGCCTACACAGTAGGGCTGATAAGTACTAATCCATCGGCGAGGTGACTGGATGAAGCTGGCGTTTACCAAGAAAGAGTATCTCCAACGGGTAAAGCGGGTACGGCGGGAAATGCGTATTCGCAAGGTCGATGTATTGATTGCCACCGACCCCGGCAATATGAATTGGTTGACCGGTTACGACGGCTGGTCTTTCTATGTGCATCAAGGGGTCGTGGTGCATGTCGATCACGAAGAGCCTATCTGGTTTGGGCGGCGCATGGATGAGAGCGCCGCGCTGCTCCGCTGTTTTATGAAGAAGGAAAACCTCTGCAGTTATCCGGAAGAGTACGTGCAGAACCTCGAAAAACACCCCATGACATGGATAGCGGAGAACATTTTCATCGAAAACGGCTGGCACGGCGCCACCATTGCCACCGAGATGGACAATTACTACTACACGGCCGATGCTCATCGTTCACTGCGCATGGCGATGCCCGATGCCAGCTTTGTCGACAGCCATAATCTGGTGAATTGGTGCCGGGCGATCAAATCAGCCAAGGAAATCGAATTCATGAGAATAGCGGGTAAGATCACCGCTAAAATTCACCAACGGATATTGGATGTCGCCCGGGTGGGCATTCCCAAGAGTCACGTCGTCTCCCAAATATACGAAACAGCCATCGCTGGGGTGGACGGGCACAGCGGGGATTACCCCTCCATTGTGCCGTTGCTGCCTTCGGGTAAGGAGGCATCGGCCTCTCACATCACCTGGGACGACAAACCGTTTCGTGCCAACGAAGGCACATTTTTCGAAATCTCCGGCTGTTACAAGCGCTACCACGCGCCTATGTCGCGCACCCTCTACATGGGCAAGCCCAGTCAACGCTTTTTAAATGCCGAAAAAGCGCTGCTGGAGGCCATCGACGCGGGGCTTGAGCAGGCAAAACCCGGTAATCGTACCTGTGATATCGCCAACGCGCTGGACAGTACCATGGCCAAGTACGGCATTGACCGCCAGGGCGCGCGCTGCGGCTATCCTATCGGCGTCAGTTACCCGCCGGACTGGGGGGAGCGAACCTCTAGCCTGCGTTCTTCGGACGATACCGTGCTGCAACCCGGCATGACCTTCCACTTCATGCCCGGTATCTGGCAGGAAGACTGGGGTATTGAAATAACCGAAAGTATTCTGATTACCGAGACCGGCGTGGAAACTCTAGTGGATTTCCCACGGAAGCTGTTTGTTAAATAAGGTGGGCAGGGCAATTTTACGACCTTGGTGAATCCTTCACCAAGGTCTGTTGTTTGATTCAGTAAACTAACCGCACCAGTGTCTGCGCCACACAGGCGGGGCGTCTGGTGTTTTCAATCTCTACGGTAATTTCTTCTGTCACTTCCAAACCGCGCCGTACCACTTCCACACCGATGATTTTCTTGGTGCCCCGCACGCGGCTGCCTGCTTTCAGCGGGTAGGGGAAACGCACTTGGTTCAGGCCCATATTGACGACCATTTTGGCGCCTTTGTAGGGCGGGTTGTTCGGGTCTACCGCGTTGGTGAGCCTGGGAATGAGCGATAACGTCAGGAAACCGTGCGCCACCGTACCTTTGAATGGCGATTCCTCGGCGGCCCGTACTGGGTCGGTATGAATCCACTGTCGGTCTTCGGTCACTTCAGCGAATTGGTTGATGCGGTTTTGTTCAACCGTCATCCAGTTGCCGATGTAGACCACGGTATCCATCTGCGTCAGCAACTGCTGGCGCATGGCTTCGGCTTCAGGGTTTTCGCATTCGGTGGCGGGCTCGGCGGCATCTCCGAGCAATCGGTGATCGTGGTCCAGCACCCAGTTCACCCATTGGTGGTTGCGGGCGCTTTGCCAGAGTTCGGTCCAATACTCCCGCCATTGAGGGGCGATGAGCTCACGGAACTCCGCCTGGTTTTTTGCCAGGCGTTCTTTCTTTTCTTTAAGCAGATCAATAACGCTCATTTCTGGCAATCCTTTACAGAGATGACAGGCGAAGGCCTGATTATACGGGGCATGGCGCCCCTTGGCTTCATCCTTATCACAAATTGACTCATGATGGCCAGGCAAAAATACAATGGAATCGAGTCCGTTTCGTTGAAGGTGGTCACAGGCTGTCGACTGAGTCGCCGCGTGCCCAGCGGGCGATTTTGTCGTTTATCTGCCCGAGTAGTCGGCTCATGGCGTCATGGGACGCCCAGGCGATGTGGGGTGTGACAATCACATTCGACCGCTGTGCGAGCGTCCAGATCAGATGATCCTTCGGGGGCGGCTCTATTGAGGCAACATCCAGCCCGGCCCCGCCGATTTGCCCCTTTTCCAGAGCCTGCAACAAATCCGGCTCATTCACGAGCGCCCCCCGCCCGGTGTTGATCAGGATGGCACCAGGCTTCATTCGGGCGAAGGTGTGCCGGTTCATCAGGTGATGGGTGGCTTCGGTGAGCGGGCAATGCAGGCTGACGACATCGGCTTCGGCCAGGGCTTGTTCAAAGGCTGTATAGCCGGAGCGAACCTCTGCCGCCCCGGGGCGTTCAGCGAAGACCACCTTCATACCCAATGCCTCGCCCCGCTGGGCGGTTGCCCGGCCCAAGTCTCCTTTGCCCACTATGACCAGTGTTTGGCCTGCGAGAGTGCCGATGGGAGCCATGTTATGGCAAAAGAACGGGCTGTCGGCCCAGCCCTGGACGGCTTCGTCGCGCAGGTAAGCTTTCAAACTGCGGTTGAGAGCGAGCATGAGCAGGATGGCGTGCTCGGCAACGGCGTCCACGGCATAGCCAGCGGCGTTGACGACAACAATGTCGCGCTCGTGACAAGCGTCGAGATCGATGTTGTTCACGCCTGTCGCGGTGACGGCAATGCATTTTAACGCCGGTAATTGGGCGATCAGTGGCGCATCCAACACCACTTTATTCACCACAGCCAGGGCACAGTCTTTCAGACGCTCAAGGCGTTGCTCCGGCGCCGTGCGGTCGTATTCGAGCCATTGGTTGATTTCCGGTGGCGGTGTGACCGTCAATGTGTCCGGGAAGGTTCCGCGATCCAAAAAAACGCCTTTCATTTTTCACCCTAAATCGGTTAGCCTGATTGGCCCTGAGACATTTGTGACTGTTTTATTATGGCTGTTGACAGCCACAAATGCCGCAGTGCTCGTTCGAACAGTGTGTCTTACCACAAGGCCACTTTAAATAATAATAAGTCTGTTCGCATGCAGTGAGCGAACCTTCGAGGTATGCATGAAGTTGATGGTATTTGATCTGGACACAGCCCTGTGTCAGTCAAGTGCCATGGAAGGTCTGGCTTTGAGCCAAGCGGTGGAGGACCTGACGGGATCTCCGCCAATAATGGAAGCACCCCCCGTTTTTACCGACTTCCCTTCGGCGATCGCCATATTGTTGGGTCGGGTTCCCAGTAAGGAAGAAGTGGAGGTTGTACGAGCCCGGTTCAGCGTGCACCTGCGTCAGCAGATGGTGATTCGAACCGGTGTGATCGACCTGAATATCCGTTTAATTGAAACCATGAACCGTTTGATGGGTCGGCGCGATACCGTGGTCGGGTTGGTGTCTTCCTGTTGTAATCGGGTGATGCAGTTGAAGGCCCGCTCGATGGGGTTGGTGATCGACGCCGTGCCCAGTGCGACGCTGGATGACGGTGATGGCTTGGATGACATTTTGAACACCATAAAAACCCGAGTGAAACGGAGCTACGGTTTCAGGTTCCGCGAGGCGACTTTGGTGGCCGAGTCGGTATGGCGTGAAGCGGCGGAGCGCTCTGGTTTTCAATGGGTATCACCGGCCGATTTTCCGTTGTCTTCGGCCTATGTCGACACCGCTCCCCTGAAAAAATCCTTGGTGTAACTCTTCCGTACGAAGCCCTTCCGAACAGCCTGGATGGGCTGCGTCGGAAGGGATTTTTCAACTTTTCGGTTGTGCGGCCTGAATCGCGGTCAAGGCAATGGTATAGACGATGTCGTCGACGGTCGCACCCCGCGATAAATCGTTTACCGGTTTGCGCAACCCCTGCAACATGGGGCCGATGCTGACCACATTGGCGCTGCGTTGCACGGCTTTATAGGTGGTGTTGCCGGTATTCAAATCCGGAAAAATAAAGACGTTGGCTTTACCGGCGACCTGGCTGTCCGGCGCTTTGCTGGCGGCCACGGAAGGGGTGCTGGCTGCGTCGTATTGGAGTGGGCCGTCGATGATCAGGTCTGGTCGTTTTTCCGTGGCCAGCCGGGTGGCTTCGCGCACTTTTTCAACGTCGGTGCCCGAGCCGGATTGTCCGGTGGAATAGCTGATCATGGCGATGCGCGGCTCAATCCCGAAGGCGCGGGCGGAATCGCCCGATTGAATGGCGATGTCGGCCAACTCGGCGGCATTGGGGTCCGGGTTGACGGCGCAATCACCGTAGACCACGGCGTGGTCCGGCAGCAGCATGAAAAAGACCGAGGAAACCAGGCTGGCGTCGGGTTTGGTTTTTATCAATTGCAGTGCCGGGCGAATGGTATTGGCGGTGGTATGCACCGCACCGGAAACCAGGCCGTCGACGTCATCCTGGGCCAGCATCAAGGTGGCAAGCACAACCGTATCTTCCAGTTGGGCTTCGGCCATGGGCTCGGTCAGCCCTTTGTGTTTGCGCAGCTCCACCATCGGGGGAATGTAGTGTTGGCGCACACTGTCGGGGTCGATAATTTCGATATCCGTCGGCAGGGTGATGTTATGGCTGGTGGCGACCCGGTGGATGTCGTCCGGTTTGCCAAGCAACACGCATTTGGCGATGCCTTTCTGGTGGCAGATGGCAGCGGCCTGAATGGTTCTTGGTTCGTCGCCTTCCGGCAGTATGATCCGTTTTTTCGCCTGCCGGGCGCGTTGCACCAGCAGATGACGGAAAGCGGGCGGGGAAAGGCGGCGCTCCAGTTTGACGCGGGCCCGCTGGGCGAGCCAGTCCGCATCCAACTCGGCGGCGACGGCGTTCATCACGCCTTCCATCCGTTCAATATCATCGGCTGGTACTTCGGTGTTCATTCGGTTTAATTTCTGCGCCGTGCTGAACGTATTGGATTCCACCAGCATGATCGGCAGGCCGGTTTTAAAAGCGGCCTGACAGAGTTGCATGACAGCGGGTTCCGGTTGAATGCCACCGGTGAATACCAGCCCGGCCAAAGGCACGCCATTCAGTGCGGCCATGCAACTGGCCAGCAGAATGTCTTCACGGTCTCCGGGTGTGACCACCAGTGTGCCCGCGCGTAGCGTATGCAGCATGTTTTTCATGGTGCGTGCGCACACAGTGATGTTCTGCACGCGTCGTTCCCGCATTTGGCCTTCGAAAAGGGTGTGGGCGCGCAAGTGCTCGCACACGTCCAGTGTTCTCGGTGCGACCAGTAAAGGGTTCCAGTGAATGGCGCCCAGGCAGCGGAAACCCTTGGCGGAAAATACCGGCAGGGAAGCGGCGACCTGGTCCCGACTGAAGGGCGTCGGTGGCGCTGTTTTCGGGTCTTCCGCCGCCAGCACCTGTTGGCTGTCGGTATCCGGAGCGCCCACCTTGTTGAGTATGCACCCAAGCACCCGGTGATGATCAGGACCGCCGAACAGGCTGGCGCTCATTTTGATGCGTTCGTTCAATTGAGCGGTGCTGTCATCGTTCTTGGCGGCGACCAGAATGACATCTGCATCCAACGCTTTGGCGATGTTCACGTTGAGTTTGCCGATGTAGCTCTCATCCGCCAGTGGTACAAGCCCTTCGACGATCACCACATCCGCTTCCCCGGCGGATTGCTGATACAGCTGAATGACTTCTTCCATCAGGTCGTCGGTGCGGTCTTCCGCGAGGAATTGCTGCGCGTAACCCAGTGGGATGGGTTTGGCGGGCTGAAGACCAAGCGTGGCCTGAATGAGATGGGTGGATCGCTCGGGGCCGTGATCATTGCCATATTGTTGCGCCACAGGTTTGCAGAACGCGACATGGACGCCTCTTTGATCCAACGCCCGAACCAGTCCGAGGCAAATAGAAGTAAGGCCGGTACCAGTGCTGGTGGCGGTAACAAAAAACGTGTGTTGGGTTTTGGGTTCGTTTTTACTCATTTTGATTCAGTTGTCGTCAGTCGGTGGGCGTCGTGGGCGATCATCCATTCCTCTCGGGTGGCAATTACGCAGGCGGGTGGTGATTGGTCTTGTGTTATCAGCCCGTTGGTCTTGTCGGGTTTGGCGTTTCGGGTTTTATCGCAGACAAAGCCGAACAGCGACAACCGCTTCAACACATTGGCGCGAATGCCAACGGCGTTTTCGCCAATCCCTCCGGTAAATACCAGTGCGTCCAGTCGGCCTAACGAGGCGGCAAGAGCGCCGATCTGGCGGGCGAGACGAAAGCAGAACACGTCTATTGCGCGTTGTGCATTGTCATCGCCTTTTTTGGCCGCTTCCGTCAGTGTACGCATGTCGTTGGATATGCCGGAGAGCCCAAGCAGGCCACTGTTCCGGTTCAGCATTTGGGTGATTTCCTGAATGCTCCAACCCTGCTGCTCGGCCAGGTATTCGTGCAGACCGGGGTCAACATCCCCGCTGCGGGTGCCCATGACCAAACCCTCCAAGGGCGTCATGCCCATGGTGGTGTCGATGGAGCGGCCGTTACGGATGGCCGCTGCGCTGCAACCGTTACCTAAATGAGCCGTGATAATGGCATGATCGTTCGGGTCGAGCCCAAGCCGGGTCACAGCCTGCTGAGACACATAACGGTGGCTGGTGCCATGGAAGCCATAGCGTCGCACCCCTTGATCGTGATATAGGGACATCGGCAGGGCGTATAAATAAGCTTCTTCGGCCAATGTCTGATGAAAGGCGGTATCGAACACCGCGACTTGTGGCACCTTGGGGTAAAACCGTTGCAATAGCTGGATGCCCAGCAGATTAGCCGGGTTATGGAGCGGGGCAAGGTTGGAGCAGTGCTCTATGCCGCGTATAACCTTGTCATTGATGATCACCGATTCAGCGAAGGCCTCGCCGCCATGAACCACCCGGTGGCCGATGGCAACCGGGGCGCCTTGCAGATCCGGAATTTGGTTGATGATCTCATTCAGTGTGGCGAGCGCTCCGGCGTGACCCTCCTGCGGAATGTCACAACGGTGCTTTTTACCGTCTATGTGCCACGTCAGCTCGGCTTCGGCTGTATTGAGACGTTCGGCAAGACCGGCCAGCACTTCGCGGCCATCCTCCATATCGAAGAGGGAACATTTAAGCGAGGAGCTGCCCGAGTTGATGACCAAAACCGGTATTGCAATCATGAGAGGATCCGGGCCTTTCGATAAGATGTTTTTTGCAGTGTATAAGAGGATAAGCGGTATGGGTATGACTTGGCGCAATGCCTTGTATCAGTTGGCATGCGGTGCGATGGTTTTTTGCGGTACAACCCTGGGTGCGGTCGAAATTCCGCCGGAAGGTTTTGGCCAATGGGTGAGTGGTGGCTTTTTTATAGGGCGTACGGATCCCGAGGCCGAAGTCTCTTTCAATGGTAAGCCGGTTAGGGTGGATGAGCAGGGGTATTACATTCTGGGCTTTGGCCGTGAATTGATGGGTGAGCAACAACTGGTGATCCAGCCACCCGAAGGCGAACGGGAAGTGTATCTGACCGATGTGACTGAACGAGAGTTCCAGGTTCAACGCATTGATGGGCTGCCGCCATCGCAGGTGAACCCGCCCGAGTCGGTGTTGTCCCGTATCTACCGGGAAGCGGAACAGGTCGCCGAGGCGCGTATGCAGCCGGTTGACGCCGTGGATTGGCGCCAACCTTTTGTGTGGCCCACGCACGGGCCAATTTCCGGTGTTTACGGCAGTCAGCGAATCCTTAACGGTGAACCCAAGCAGCCGCATTGGGGGATCGATATCGCCGTACCCACCGGAACCCCGGTACGCGCACCGGCCGGAGGTATCGTGACACTGGCGGCGAAGGATCTGTATTACACCGGGGGTACCGTTCTGTTGAACCACGGAGCGGGCGTGACATCGAGCTTTCTGCATCTTTCCCGCCTGGATGTTCAGGAAGGGCAGCGCGTGGAGCAGGGCGAGTTGATTGGCGCGGTCGGCTCTACGGGCCGCAGCACCGGGCCGCATCTGGATTGGCGCATGAACGCAGGGGATGACCGCATCGACGCCGGGCTCTGGGTGCCACCCATGAATGCCCTGTGCGAGGTACAGGGGCAAGGTGATGAAGTGGTGGTCCTGTTGCATGGCCTCGGCCGGACTGATCGTTCTATGGAGCATCTGGCCGAAGCACTGCGCGATTCAGGCTTTGCCACCTGTAATCAGGCCTATCCAAGCCGTCGTGATTCTCTACCCGAACTGGCGGGCTACGCCGCAAATGCCATCGATTATGTGCGCCATCAGGGGTTTGCCCGGGTGCACCTGGTGACTCATTCCATGGGCGGTATTCTGGCCCGCTATTGGCTTCAGTACGGTGAATTGCCTGGGAACGGCCATCTGGTGATGCTGAGCCCGCCTAATCATGGCAGTGAAATTATCGATACCTTTGGTGATTTCGGCTGGTTCCGCCGCTTGATGGGCCCCGCCGCCATGGAATTGGCGACAAGTGAGCAGGCTATGGTGAATCAACTGCCACCGTTGAATGTGAGCACCGGCATCATTACCGGCAGCCGCTCCAGCGACCCTTGGTTCAATTTCCTGTTCGAGGAACCCCATGATGGCAAAGTCTCGGTTTCGAGTGCGCGATTGACTGAAGCTGAGGGCTTCCGCGTTGTCGAGTCCGGCCATACTTTCATCATGAACGACCCTGAGGTTCGGTTTCTGGTTGCTTTCTTCCTAACCAACGGCTTCTTCCCCTAACGTAGGAGCGCAGTCCCCTGCGCGATAAAGAAGGCTATCGACAGCATATAAGCCACCGCCAAATCAGGTCGCGCACGGAGTACGCTCCTACGCGACAAGGGGTTTATCTGATCGGAAGGCTTGCTTTACGCCTGAAAGCGCTGAAAAATGTTCGCCCATTGATGCCTGTAGCGCCAAGATCGGATACAGGTAGCACCTGCACCAAAAGTGCGGGTCAATAAAGCAGCAGTCAGCGGAAGAAGGACGGCGCGGAGAGATGCCCTAAGCCGGGAACGGCGGGCTGAACAGGGAATGAACAATGTCGCGGTAAAGCAATGCCGGGTGGGTTCTAAGTCTTGTCTTTCCAGCGAAAAGTCCGCAACATGACTGCGTCCCATTGGGAAATATAATAACAGCGAGAGAGAATCATGATTAAAAAAACACTCTTGGGTGTCGCCATTGCTGCTGCTCTGGTTGGTAACGCTCACGCCGACGTTAAAATCGGTTTCCTCGGTGGTTTCACCGGTGCAATTGAAAGTTTGACTCCCCCTATTTTTGATGGTGCGCAACTGGCTGCTTCCCAGGTGAACAAGCAGGGTGGCCTGCTGGATGGTGAGCAGTTGGTCATGCCCAGCGCCGACACCACCTGTGTTGACGCCTCGGTCGCCACCAACGGCGCGGACCGTCTGGTGAACTCCGAGAAAGTCACCGCCATCGTGGGCGCGCTGTGCTCCGGCGCCACCATCGCCGCCGCCAATAACGTCGCCGTACCGGCAGGCGTTGTGATGGTATCTCCGGCCTCCACTTCACCGGCGGTTTCCGCACTGGACGACAACGATCTGGTCTTCCGTACTCCGCCGTCTGACGCCTATCAGGGCGAAGTTCTGGCCAAACTGCTCATTTCCAAAGGCATTGAAGACGTCGCCGTTACCTACGTGAACAACGACTACGGCAAAGGTTTGGCCGACGCCTTCACCTCTGCGTTCGAAAACCAGGGTGGCATGGTCTCCGCCAACCAGGCACACGAAGACGGCAAAGCCGATTACCGTGCCGAGTTGGGTTCACTGGCCGCAAGCGGTTCACAAAACTTGGCCGTTCTGGCTTACGCTGACGGCTCCGGTCAAACCATTCTGCGTCAGGCCTACGAAGGCGGTAACTTCACCACCTTCATCGGTGCCGACGGCATGGTCGGTGACCGTTTGGTCGAAGCCGTAGGTGCCGACGTACTGGACGGCATGATCGCCACCAAGCCGGGTACTCCGGATCTGCCGGGCGCGGGTGTCTTCGCCAAGCAGGCTCAGGAAGCCGGTCTGGATCCGAATGCTGTCTTCGCCGGTCAGTCTTACGATGCCGCCTTTATGCTGGCATTGGCTGTCGAGAAGCTGGGCAAGAACTCCCGTGAAGGGCTGAATGAAGCCCTGCGCGACATCGCCACTGCTCCGGGTGAAACCATCCTGCCGGGCGAATGGGAAAAGGCCAAGAAACTGCTGGCCGAAGGTAAAGACATCAACTACGAAGGTGCCACCGGCTCTCACGAGTTCGATGAAAACGGCGACGTACCGGGTGTCATTATCGAAATGACCGTTCGTGACGGTAAGTTCGTTGAGCTGGGCCGCGTCGAGTAAGTTCGATTGGTTTGATTTGAACTGAAAGACAGGCTGTTGTGAGGTGGATGCGGATTACCGTTGAAGCCTCACTACAGACTGGCCAAAAAAGCTCCGTATTATACGGAGCTTTTTTATGGGAGAGTTTTAAAACTGTCTATACAATCCACGGTATTCTCAAGGAATTAGAGGTGCGGTATGCGATGTCCCGATTGTGGTAAAGATATCCCCCTGACCGTGTTTTTCAGAGTATTCGGTAACCCCTTTATTTGCCGTAACTGTGGTGAAGACCATCAATTAAAGGCTGGGGTTCGGATGCCTTTGACTTTTCTCGTTACCTATTGTTTCTTATCCACCGGCTTGGTTGAAAAGTTTACCCTGCTTATATGGGGATTTTTGTACATTCTTTTACTTCTTGCCTCTGAATACTTGGCTGTCTTCGTGAAGTTGCAATGGTCCAAAGGTCGTTAGTTGACTCAGAAGGCTATGCCTTATCTGTTTGATCTGCTCTCCGAATACAAAAAAGCCACCTCTAAGGTGGCTTTAATCCTTAACTCAATTTTCGGAGTTCGCTTGCTAAGGCGAGCACCGGCTGTCAGGTAGGCTCATCAAGGGTGGTCCGCATCATGGATGATGCGGTCCAGGCCCCATGGATGGGTTCATGCCGACCCTTGAGGAGCCAACCTGACAGCCGGTGCGTATTCAGGCACCGTATTGAACAGCGAACTCCGAAATTTGGTGCGCCGAGCAAAGCTCAGGCGCAGAGGAAGTTATACAACACGGAGGTTGA
>CBFGUW010000063.1:0-21905 GCA_965652395.1 uncultured Saccharospirillum sp.
CTGAGTGGCATTGTACCACCCTTAGTGAGTGTCCAGAATTATTGGACCACAACAGACAGCCGACCTGTTCACCCGTGTATTTTTAGGCATATTCTTCCTATTGATCGGAATTCTTTACAGCTGTCGCATCGTGGGGCAGCACCAGCGCGATGGCCAACCTCTCGTGCATTACGGCGTTAAAGGGTCCGCGACCTGGTGGCATCGCCATTGTTTCAACCTGTTTCGCGCCGCCATCCTGGGGGTGTGCCTGGTGCGTATCGTCGCACCGATAGACTCCTGGCTGGGCCGTTTCGACTGGCTCTATCATCCAATCGTGCTACTGAGCGGCGTCGCGTTATTACTGTTAAGCTTCGCTCGGATCTGTTACATCCAGGGTTATTTAAGCCTCGACTGGCGCACAGGAATCGACGAGAACAGACCCCCGCCACTGCTGACCACTGGCCCCTACGCGCGTCAGCGCCACCCCACCTTCGCCGCCATTATTGTGGGGCAATGCGGCTTTTTCTTGGCGTTTCCGAGTTGGTTTTCACTGGTTTGCCTGCTAGTGGGAGCAATGGTGATTATTCGGCAGGCCAGCGCCGAGGACACAGCACTTGAACGGTTGCATGGAGAAGCTTATCGAACCTACCGAGAGCGGGTGTCAAAATGGATTTAATTTATTTCCGTTTCAGCGCCGTACCCAATGCTGAAAAATACTCAGCGAATGCGTGATTAATCAGTACCCGCTCTTCCCCTTGAGGGTATACCCCTTGCTGGGCCTCGGTGGAATCGCGGCTTCCTCGAACCAGGAAACGGTTCACGATGGGGCTGTCTTCCACGAACGCCTCGAACGCACGCGCACAGAGTTCCTCCGGCTGGCTGTAGTACAGGCTCCCCCGCTGCCGATCGATCTCCGCACTGCGCCGAAACAGCTCGCTGGGTTGCTCCCCCGAGGCATCCAACAGCACCACCTGAAAGCACCGGAACAACCGATCATTCAACGGGTGCTGTATTAAAGGCTTGGAATGCAGCCAGGCGCGGGATGCAAACCACCCACCGGGAGCCTCCGCCATAGCCTTCGTGACGATGTAATGATCAAAGGCATGGAACCACTCATGGGCGATGCTGCCCGGACCGGCGTTTTTGGCCAATGCGAACGCGCGTGAAGCCGGGGTGTAGTGCGCCGACACACCCGGCCGACCGCCGATGCCATATTCCAGAGAAAGGCTACCACGCAGGGAGATGACCGATTCCGGCACGGCCAATATGTCCATCAGGTCGCAGAGGGCATCGTAAAACCGAAGGCAGGAGGCATCCCGCTCGGCTGGGGTGATCCAGCGACCTATCCGAATCGACCGGAACCCGAACCGACGGCGCAACTCAGCGAAGCCAATGGAAGCGCCCTGGCGGTGATCCCGACCGTTTCTGAAATAGCGTTGCGTCACAGTGCTCCTCTTCGACTGATTGCCATTCGATACATCAATAACCAAACACCAGGCTTATGGCTTGCACATTCTGTGCGCTTGCACAATAATTTGACAATACCGTGCATATACACAAATTCCTCGGAGGCGTCGATGACTCAGGCATTCCAGCAAAACCCAAGCCGACAGGAAGTTCTGGGTAAAGCCACTATCAACGCCGCCAAGGCCATGGGCCTTAGCATGGAAGAACTGGGCCGCATCGTGGGGCGGGACAGAACCACCCTGAGCCGCAGCGGGGTCGACCCGGACACCCTCTCCGGCCAGGCTGCAGCCACCCTGATCCGTATTTATCGCTCGGCGGAAGTGCTGGTGGGCAGCCCACAAGGGGTCCAAACCTGGCTGAACACACCCAATCGGGCTTTCAATGCCACACCCAAGGCCTGCCTGTTCAAACTGGAAGGTCTGGCACGGGTCATCGGCTATCTCGATGCCCACCGGGGCAAACTATGACACTGGACTTTTCCCGGCTGGAAGCCGCCATCGGCCCCCTCGGAGGGGCGATTTTACGCTATGCCGAAGACCAGGAGCGATCCGTCACCCGCCCCCTGGTCGATACCTTGGCCGAGCACGACCTGCTGGAGAGCATACTGGACGAATCCAAACCGCCCTACCACCCCGATTCAGCGCACCTCGACTATCTGCTCAAAACACCCTTCCGCTACCCTCCCCTAAGGCATGGCAGCCGCTTCGGCGGTGTACACGAAGCCGGTATTTTTTACGGAGCCGAAACCCTGAAGGCCATTCAGTATGAAATCGCCTTCTATCGGTTCAGCTTCTATTTCGATATGGAGACGCCCCCCTCCTCCATCCAGACCGAGCACATTCTGTTCCGGTGCCACTATAGCAGTGACCGGGCATTGAACCTGGCGGCCATTGAAGACGACCACCTTCAGCAACTGGCCCGGGACCCCCTTCATTACCAGCCCACCCAGGCTATTGGCACCTGGGCGAGAACACTGGAACTGCAGAGCATTCGCTACCTGAGTGCACGCACGCCGGACCACCAATGCAACGTCGCCGTATTGGACCCGAAAGCACTCAAACCCAAGCGGGAGCATCTGTTCAATTTCACGGTGTTTGTTCAGGCGGACCGCCTCAGCCTCACGGCCGGCCGGGAAGGCGATGGGGAATTTGACCGGGATATTTTTCCGGAAGAATTGTTGGTGAACGGCGTTTACCCAAGACCGGCCGCCTAGACGCCGGGAAAGGCACCTCCTTATGGGTGAATATTATTCACTCATCAGATGAAAACGTATCGTTTGTGACGGAACGGTCAGTTTCGTATCCTTCTCGACATTGAAGCGGTTAAACGTTTCACCCCTATCCCGGTCAGTGGATTTGCCATTGGCCACCGCAAGCCTGCTTGCTTTATCGTTGTACTTTCTTCTTGGCGCGGTTCGACTTGTTCGACCGCGCTGTTTTTGTTTGGGTGTTTGTGATTTTGGTCAGCGCACCTTTTTTATATCGTAAAAACTGCACGCTAACGCGCCGTAAGATATCGTGCAATTTTACCGTTATTACCTTTTCGGCAGTTGTCGGTTCATAGTTGCCAAGTTTAATAATAGGGACCAAAGGTGTTTGCATCCTGGGTGAGCAATTGCAGCAGTTTGGGGTGGACAAAGAGTTTGTCCCGCCCCATTTGCTGCTCACGCAGTACGCCAATGGCGTGAAGCTCTTTCAGATATACCGAGGCGGTTTGGCGTTTGGCAATGCCCGCGTCCACCAGGTTTGCGATGCGGCTATAGGGCTGGGTAAAGATCGATTCCACCAGCTCGCGGCTGTAAATGCCGGGCAAGGTATCACGCACATAATCGATGGTGTGTTCCTGCAGCTGGCGAATAGCCATGATTTTGTCCCGGGTCCAATGGGCGGTGCTGCGCACCGCCTCCAGCATGTAAAGCACCCAGGGCTCCCAGGCCTGGCTTTCGGTCACCTCGCGCAGTAACCGGTAATAATCAGCCTTGTGCTGAATGATGTAATGGCTCAGGTAAAGCACCGGAATACTCAGTAGTTGCTGCTCCAGCAGGTAGAGCAGGTTGATAATGCGGCCGGTGCGGCCATTGCCGTCGGTAAAAGGGTGTATGGCCTCGAACTGATAATGGGCAACCGCCATGCGAATCAGAGGGTCAATGTCCTCGCTCCGGCGCAGGAAGTGCTCCCAATTAGCCAGCTTGTCTCGCAGCAGCACTTCGCCTTCGGGGGGCGTGTAGATGGTTTCACCCGTGGCGGGGTTGCTCAGTTTGGTACCCGGCACTCGGCGGATATCCATGGCAGCGCCCTTGATGGTGGCGCAAATTGTTACAGCGGTATTGGTGCTTAGCGGGCGCTCACTTAGGGATTTAAAACCCTGCCAAAGGGCGGTACGGTAGCGCAGGGCCTATTTGGTGGCCGGGTCGGCCCGGTTCTCGTCGGCCTGAGCGTATTCAAACAGCTTGTCGGTGGTGGTGACAATATTCTCGATTTCCGAGCTGTCCTTGGCCTCCAAGAGCGGAATAGTGTTGATCAGCATGGCCTGGTTCGGGATCAACTCCCCTGCTTGCTTGAGTTCGGCCAGGGCAGCGCGTGCTTCAATGCAGGCCTTTAAGCATGCTTTGGTTTCCAGCTCTGCCGTAGGCGGCAGCGGAGGCAAATCGTTGTAAGGCCTATTAGCGTCAAATGTCGGCATTCTGGGCTCTGTGGACTAGTTCTGGTTACCCCCGAGGGCCCTATACGGGCGCTGGAGAGGCTACGAAAGGCGTTTTAACGGCAATCGTCCCACGCATATGTCGATAAAATCAAGATAAGTCGACATATCACCGGAACATGTCGATAGTATCGACATGACTGGAAAACCTGTCGATTTTTCTGGATTTTATCGACACATTAGACGAGATTCCAGCGCACTCTGAATAGGTGGAAACTATCGTTTGTCTCATATCCTCTACAGCCTTGAAGCGATTAAACGTTTCACCCCTATCCCGGTCAGTGGATTTGCCATTGGCCACCGCAAGCCTGCTTGCTTTATCGTTGTACTTTCTTCTTGGCGCGGTTCGACTTGTTCGACCGCGCTGTTTTTGTTTTGGGAGTTTGGTCAGCGCCCCTTATAAATATCTTTAATACGGCACCTAACGCGTCGTAAGATTAAGATGTCGTGCAATTTTACCCTCATTATTATTCTTGGCTGAGCTTATCTATTCGGTCGCTCTACATCTCAAATTCACTGTCACCCGTGCCCGACCCAATACCCAACTCCCTTTGCAGCTGTTCTAGCAAGCCACTGACTTCCGCAATTAAAAAATCGTAGAACTTGGGCTTATCCAACGTTCGTGCGGCCACATCCTGTGGAATAAAGCGGGAAATCTCCCGATGAAAGACTTCGCCTTTGACGATATCTGGCAAACGCTTAAGCATTGATGCTAATTTTTCCGGGTAGCCCTCAACGCGATAGTCGCGTATTTTTTGCGCAACCCACTCGCTGTGAATTTTTGCTCCCTGCTGCTTTAACCAGCGCAGATCCCATACATCACGGTTGCGAACATAGCCTGTGGTGTTTACCAGCGAGACCAGCTTATCCGCCATTACTTCACTCAAAGACTCAGTAAGAATCAACGTATCAGCGTAGCCGTCGGGTAAAAATGGATAATTAAGCCGAAGCGCTCGGGGTTCGCGTGAATAGGCATCAATATTGGCTACCTCTATTTTTACTCGCTGGCGAGGAATATCTTTATGAGCAGGCGCCGTGACCACCGAAATTTGCCATGTATCAACTTTCAAATCTGCATAATCGCGCTCTTTTCTAATTGCCGCGGGCTCCTTAACTTGAACTTCCAGACCGTAACGTTCACCAACGTAGCTCTCAATACATTGCTTGATCGGGTCCAGTTGTGCTCGCGTAAAGTCTCTCCCCCCGACAAAATCAAGGTCTTCACTGAAACGGTTTGAGCCATAGCATAAACGCAACGATGTTCCGCCTTGAAAGGTCAGCTTATCCAATAACCCCGCAACGTCCAAGCTGTACAGAATATCGTAATGCAGCAGCTCTTTCTGGATAACGGGCCGCATATGAGCCCGCCCAGAATCACGCATTGCCATTGAGGTAAGCTGATCGAAATTCGCTCTATCAGTCATCTCCCAAAGCTCCTTCATCCACCAAGTGCGTGTTGCGACCCACCCGTTTTAAGTCCCGCCACGCCGTTTGCATAGTCGCCAGACGCAAAGGCCTTTCCACGTCGACTGAACCCGCCAGAATCGTTGAGGGCTTGCGCTTGGTGTGGACAAACTCAATAGTCCCCATGGGAGTTCGGTATACTCCTTTACGCCCGGTGGTCATGACCGTAAGGCGGTCAACGGGCACCTGGGATATCACTCCGTACTCACTGAGCGCCGATTCTAGGCTTACATAGTTGTACTCCCCCCGACGCAGAGCGCGAGCTACGTGCTCGATGGCATGACTATCTCGACTATGAGCCAACTCAAAGACATAAACCCCGCGCACCGGGCGTTGTAACAGCCCATCCTTAACCAGGCGATCAAGCCCGGCTTTAAAGGCTCGGGGGCTATCCTCGTGAAAGATCTTAGCCAGGTCGCCACGGGTAAACACGTATCGACCTTGCCGGTCCCAATCGCTGAGACGCTTCAGTGCAGTGGCTTTATTCATTAAGTAGGCACCAAGGCCGCATATATACGTCTTTAACGTTCACTTACTGTAGCTCTGAAGCGATAAGACAGCAAGCTCCCTGGCTTTGCAGTCCATCAGCGTCTCTTTGTCGTCTGGCAACAAGGGTAGGTCCAGCATCCTCCAGGTAAGATTTATTCACGCTGCCTTGTTGCAGGTGTTGGATATATGCTGAGAAGTGAAAAAACGCCGTGACAGAGTCTGGGGCACTTTAAGGGCTCGTTCCGAGCCCCGCCCGAGAGGATTGGCCCGGGTGCGTCCTGCACCCGTCCGCTTCGCGGCGCCTTCGGCGGCCCAAAACGCTCCTGGCGTTTTGTCGAACCTGGGAGGTTCTCATCATGTCGCTCGGGCGGGCCATAGACACAAAAAAACCCGCACGCGGCGGGTTCTTTTGTGTCTATGGCCCGCCCGAGAGGATTCGAACCTCTGACCTTTGCCTCCGGAGGGCAACGCTCTATCCAGCTGAGCTACGGGCGGATAGCCGCGCAGTATACAGATTCGGCGCCTTAAGTCCACATTTGGTTGGTATTTCAAGGGGTTAGGGGCGACTGAGCGGTTTGCTCAAATCCCGCACGATCGATAAAAACAACCGCTGCGTCGTCGTCGGCTGCCAGTCTTTCCGGGTGGTGAGCCCGATGGGCCGCTCTGTAACCGGTAAGTCGGTGTCCAGCACCGTCAATATGCCTTCCTCCTGCTCGTGCTGAATCTGGTGGCTGGAAATAAAAGTCAGACGGTCGCTGTCGGTCAGTAACTCGCGGATGACGATTTGCGAGCTGCATTCCACCATGCCCCGCAAGACATCCGGGTCCCTTCCGGTGACCACCTGATCGAACAGGGTCCTGGCGGGTGTGCCGGTGCGGGGCACCACCCAGCCGTAGCCGTGCAGATCCTCAAGCCTCAGGTGTCGGCGGTGGGCGAGTGGGTGGCCACTGCGGGCCACCACCGAGATGGAGGTGTTGAACAGGGGTTCCTGCACGATGTCGGGCGTGGGCGATGGTTCCCGCAGGGCGCCGATCAGGCAGTCCAGCTCGCCGTGCAGCAGGCGATGCAAGAGGTCGTCATAAGGGCCTTCGAACACGCTGATGCGCAACTCCGGCTTGAGTTGTGAAATGCGGTTGATGGCCGAAGGCAGGATGTAGGTTCGCGCCAGTGGCATGGAGCCGACGCGGATCGAGCTTGAGTCGATGCCGCGCAGCTGCTGCAGTTCGTCCAGCCCCTGATCTATTTCCTTTACCGCCAAGCGTGCCGCGCGGGCCAGGCGCAGTGCCGCCCGGGTGAGGCTGATGCCGACGCTGGTTTTCTCGAACAATTGCAGGTTCAGCAGTTCTTCCAGTTCACCGGCGGCGCGGTAGAGGGCGGGCTGGGAAACGCCGATGGCACGGGCGGCGGCGCTGTAGCTGGTGGCCTCCTGCAATGCCAACAGGGCGCGCAGGTGGGCGTTGCTGAGCTGAGTGTGGGGGTGGCTGGATGCGCGCAGGCCTTCGGTGTTGCGCTCCCCCATGCGCATGGCCTCGCGGGTGCCCACCTGCAAAAAGTTCATACAACGGTCTACCCTGGCTACCAGAAGCTCTCCGGCGTCGGTCGGGAACATGCCGTTATGCCGCCGCAGGAAGAGGGGCGTTCCAATGGTGGACTCCAGCTTTCCAATGGCCTGGGTCACCGCCGACTGGGAGAGAAAGATGCGCTCGGCCGCCGCGCTGACGCTGTGGCCGGAGGCCACCTCGCTGAACGCCCGCAGGTGGCGCAGGCTGGGCAGTTGATCAAGCATGAGGGCCTTTACTTCCATAGTGGATGACGCCCCAAAGAATACCCTTTGTCAGCTTTCTATAACAGAAACTAATACCCTGTTAAGGAAAACTAAATAGCCCTGGCGGTCTGATTGTGAATACTGACAGATCAAAGACGCAGCGGCTTCAAATAACCATAAACAGGACGTTGTGTTGGGATGCAGCGCTTTATCGCAGGAAACCTCCTGGGAATGACCGCCACCATCAACCCTGTATGACGGTCAATACGCCTTAAGTCTGATTATTCGAAAATTCAAGGCAACTCTTAAGGTATTGAACGTTATAACAAAAACAATGAGGACTACGCTCATGCTCAAGTTCGTGAAGAAGACAACGCTCATCGGCCTCGCGGCCGCCACCACGGCTGTCTCCGCCCAGGCGGCGGATGTGACACTGCGGGTGGGTCACCTTTGGCCGTCCGTCGCCGGTCCCCATACTCAATTGATGCAGGTCTGGGCCGACACCATCGAGGCGGAATCCGAGGGTCGCATTAAAGTAGAGGTGTACCCCAGCGGTGCCCTGGCCGCGCCTCCGGCCCAGTATGACGCTGTCAAAAACCGCATCATGGATGTCACCGGTACGGTTCAGGGGTATACCGCCAACCGCTTCCCGCTGACCCAGGTGGTGGAGCTGCCGGGCGTGGTCGACAGCGGCAAGCAGGGTGCCTGTGTGGTTCAAAGCCTTTACGAGGAAGGCCTGATCGCCGATGAATATGAAGACACCCATCCCGTTTTCATGTTCACACACGGCCCCGGCGGCTTTCATGTGAAGGGCGCCTCCATCAGTAAACCGTCGGACCTGGAAGGGCTGCGCATCCGTCGTCCCACCACTGTGGTCGCCAATATTCTGACCGATCTGGGCGCGCAACCCGTCGGCATGGCGGCGCCCGAGAGCTATACCTCCATGCAGCGCGGCGTGATCGACGGTGTCGCCCTGCCGTGGGAAGGCGCTCTTTCCTTCCGCCTGAATGAATTGTCGGACTCCCACACCGAAATCGGCGGGCTTTATACCCTCTCGTTCATTGTCACCATGAACAAGAGCGTGTACGAGAAAATGTCCCCGGAAAACAAAGCCGTGATCGATGCCAACAGCGGTATGGAATGGGCTGTCAAAGCCGGACAGGTGTTTGACGATCTGGACGTGAAAGGCCGCCGGCAGGCCGTCGAGGCCGGTCATGAAATCATTCAGGTCGAAGGCGGCACCGACAACCCGGCCTGGACGCCCTACATCGACAAAGCCCGGGAAGCTTATCTGGCCGATCTGGAATCCCGCGGACTGCCGGCCCGCGAGGTGTATGAGCGTGCGTTGGAGCTGCGCTCCGAGTGCGAAATCTAACCCGTCCCACCCGTACCCGCTCCGGCGGGTACCTCACCCACTCTCGGTTATCCGATAGGAGCCAATGCTGTGCGAACCCTGCTTAATTGGATTCGACAGGTAGCCTTTGGGCTCAACGTCATTGCCGGTGTCATTCTGGTGGTGATGATGATCGCCGTCCTGATCGACATCCTCACCCGTACCCTCTTTGGCGTGACCGCCGGTCGCATCGACCTGACGTTCACCGGCAGCTTCGAGATCGTGCGTTACGGTCTGCTGCTTTCACTCGCCTTCGCCATGCCTTACGCGCTGCCGCGCGCCCAGGTGGTGGTGGATCTGTTCACCGACAACCTGCCGGAGTGGATGAAAGAACGGCTGGCCGGGGTGTATACGCTCTTCTTTGGTGTGTTTGGCTTTTTAATGAGTTACCGCATGGTGGAATCCGCCCAGGGCGCCATTGCCAGCGGTGAAACCACTCAGGATTTACTGATTCCGATGAATTACATCTATGCGCTGACCGCGGTCGGTATGTTCATGCTCGGCCTGCGCGGGTTCAGCGTGGCCTATGCTGAGTTTTTCCTGAAGGAAAAAGAAATTCAGGTCACGGGAGACGCCTCATGAGTGCGGAAATGATAGGCCTCCTGTGCATTGTTGGAATGCTGGGTTTGATTGCGCTGCGCATGCCGATTGCGCTGGCCATGGCGTCATCCGGTTTTATCGGTTTTGGATTGATCGTCGCGTTCGATCCGGCGGTGTCGATTCTTGAAAACGGTGCTTTCGATACGTTGTCGAATTACAGCTTCAGCCCGATCCCCATGTTTATTTTAATGGGCGTGTTCGCCTCCAAGGCGAGGATGTCCGCCGAATTGTTTCATGGCGCGAAAACACTCTTTGGCGCCTGGCGTGGCGGCATGGCGCTCGCGGCGGTGTCTTCCTGCGGCATTTTTTCTGCTATTTCCGGCTCCTCCCTGGCCACCGCCGCGAGCATGTCAAAAGTGGCGTTGCCGGAAATGAAAAAACACGGCTATGCGTCGTCGCTCGCAACCGGCACTTTGGCGGCTGGGGGCACGCTCGGCATCATGATTCCGCCTTCCATTGCTTTATTGCTGTATGGCCTGCTGACGGAGCAATCCGTCGGCGATATGTTCATCGCCGGTATTATCCCCGGTTTGTTGGGCTTGGTGTTGTATATGGTCGCCATAGCCGCTGTTGTCGCCTGGAAGCCGGAACTGGCCACGCCCGGCGATGCCACCAGCTTTATGGAAAAGATGCGCGGCTTAAAAGGCCTGATTCCCTTCGGTGGTGTTTTCGCGCTCATTATCGGCGGCATTTACGGTGGTATTTTCACACCCACCGAGGCGGCTTCGGTGGGGGCCGCCGGTACGCTGATCATCGCGTTGATACGCGGCATGAACTGGAAAGATTTTCTCGCCGCTGTGCAGGAAACCCTCATCATGTCGACGATGATTTTCTTCATGGTTATCGGCGCAGAGATTTTCGGGTATTTCCTCTCGGTGTCACGCATTTCCTTTACGTTGGTGGACATCGTCGCCTCCTGGAATTTAACGCCCTTCATGGTGTTGCTGTGCATCCTCGCGCTGTACATCGTGTTGGGCATGGTGATGGATTCCATCGCCATGCTGTTGCTGACCGTACCCATTGTTTACCCCCTGGCTATGCAGGCCGGGTTCGACCCGATCTGGTTCGGCATTATTACCGTGATCACCGTGGAACTCGGGCTGATCACACCCCCCATCGGTATGAATGTTTTCGTCATTAAATCCGTCTCGCAAGACGTGCGCATAACCGAGATTTTCAAAGGCGTTGTTCCGTTTGTGTTGTCCGATATTCTTCGGCTGGCACTGCTGATCGCCTTCCCGGTTTTGGCATTGGGCCTGCTGTAACAGAACACTTCGAGGAGCCAAGGCATGAGCATTGTTGTTCAACACATCGAACGCGCCGACCAAACCATTATTGACGGCCTCGCCGAATGCGGCGTCGCCACCGTCCACGAAGCCCAGGGTCGCAAGGGTTTATTGGCCGACTACATGCGCCCCATTTACAGCGGTGCGCGGGTGGCGGCTTCGGCGGTCACCATTTCCTGCCCACCGGCGGATAACTGGATGGTTCACGTCGCCATCGAACAGGTAAAACAGGGCGACATCTTGGTACTCGCCCCCACTTCGCCTTCCAACGCCGGTTATTTCGGCGACCTGCTCGCCACCTCGATGCAGGCGCGGGGCGGCGTTGGGTTGATCATCGACGGCGGCGTGCGCGATATAAAAGACCTGACCGAGATGAACTTCCCGGTCTGGTCCAAAGCCATATTCGCGCAAGGCACTGTTAAGGAAACCCTGGGCTCCGTCAATGTGCCGGTGGTCTGCGCCGGTGCGTTGATCAACCCCGGCGACATCATCGTCGCGGATGACGACGGCGTGTGTGTGGTGCGGCGCGAGGAAGCGGCTGAAGTCCTGCAGAAATCCCGCGAGCGCATGGACAGGGAAGAGGAAAAACGCAAATTGCTGGCCGCAGGTGAACTCGGCCTCGACATTTACCAGATGCGCGACCGCTTGAAGGAAAAAGGGCTGAAATATGTCTGACGCCGTAAACTGCATGTGGATGCGCGGCGGCACCTCGAAAGGCGGGTTTTTCCTCGCCGGGGACTTGCCCGCCGACGAACAGGAACGCAACGGCTTCCTGCTGCGCATCATGGGCTCACCCGACCCCAGACAAATAGACGGCATGGGCGGAGCCGACCCACTCACCGCCAAGGTCGCCGTAGTATCGAAATCCGACCGGGAAGACGCCGATGTTGACTACCTTTTCCTGCAGGTTTATGTCGATCAGGCCCTGGTCAGCGATGCCCAAAACTGCGGCAATATGCTCGCCGGTGTCGGCCCTTTCGCCATCGAACGGGGCCTTGTTGATGCACGGAATGATGAAACCCCGGTACGTATTTTTATGGTCAATACCGGCCAGATCGCAGTCGCTCAGGTCCGCACGCCCGACAAAAAAGTCACCTACGAAGGCGACGCCGAAATCGATGGCGTTCCGGGAAGCGCCGCACCAGTATTGATCACCTTTAAAGACACCTCCGGTTCCAGCTGTGGCGCTCTGCTCCCCACCGGCCACCCTTACGACACCATCGAAGGCTGCCGTGTCACCTGCATCGACAACGGCATGCCCACCGTGCTGCTGCGCGCTCGCGATTTCGACATCAACGGCGATGAAACCCGTGAACAACTCGACGACAACGACGCTCTGAAAGCACGGTTGGAAAAAATCCGGCTGCAAGCCGGTTACCTGATGAACCTGGGCGATGTGACCGACAAAACGGTTCCGAAAATGACGCTGATCAGCCCGCCCAAACAGGGCGGCGTCATCAACACCCGGACGTTTATTCCACACCGCTGTCATGCGTCCATCGGTGTGTTGGGAGCGGTCTCCGTCGCCACCGCCGCCGCCTTGAAAGGCTCCGTCGCTTATGACCTGGCCGACCTGAAGGGAGACTCGATGGACATCGAGCATCCGATTGGAAAAACGACCGTGGTACTCAGCAAAGACAATAACGGCGACGTAAAAAGCGCCGCTATTTTGCGAACCGCCAGAAAGCTGATGGACGGCGTCGTCTTCAGTTGAATAGCAACCCGCCCACTGAACAGTCAGGAGCATAAAAAATGCCGATGAGCGAAGGCTATCTACCCTTCCATCCGGACCCGAAAAAACCGGACTTCATTCCACCAAAAGGTGCGGTGGATGCCCACTGCCACGTCTTCGGCCCCGAAGCGGTTTTTCCTTACGCCCCCGAGCGCAAATACACCCCCTGCGATGCCGGAAAAGACCAGCTCTTCGCACTGCGCGACCAGCTCGGCTTCGAACGAAACGTAATCGTGCAGGCCTCCTGCCATGGCAAAAACAACGATGCCCTGGTCGATGCACTCAACAGCGCCGGTGATCTCGCCCGGGGTGTCGCCGTGGTCGGCAAGGACATCACCGAAGACGAACTGAAAACGCTCGACGCCGCCGGAGTGCGTGCGGTGCGGTTCAACTTCGTGAAACGACTCGTCGACAGCACACCCTGGGAGGATTTCCTCAGTATTTATCAAAAAATCAAACCGCTCGGTTGGCACATCGTCGTTTACTTCGAAGCACCCGACCTCGAAGGTCTGATTCCTCTGCTCGAACAATTCGACACACCTTTGGTGGTCGACCACATGGGCCGCCCCGATGTGAGCGAAGGAACCGATGGAGAAAGCTTTCAACGCTTTATCAGGCTGATGGACGAACACCCGAACATCTGGACCAAAGTCAGCTGCCCGGAACGCCTGACCCTGGACGGCCCGGATTACGACGACGTAGTGCCCTTCGCGCGAACGCTCGTCGAGCGTTTCCCCGACCGGGTGTTGTGGGGCACCGACTGGCCTCACCCCAATATGAAATCACACGTACCGGACGACGGCGTTCTGGTCGATGTCATCCCCCGCATCGCCACCACCGAAGCCCTGCAGAAAAAACTGCTGGTCGACAACCCCATGCGCCTGTACTGGGACCGCTAAACACACGTCTGGAGAGCCGACATGGACACCCCATTGAACATCGCCTTTATCGGATTCGGGGAAGCCGCCGACGCTTTTGCCGGCGGATTCGACCGCTCTTCAATCGCAACCATCACCGCCTTCGACATAAAAACCCAGCAAGGCGACCCGGCCATGGAGGACCGGTACGCCAGCCGGGAAGTACAGGGCTGTCAAAACCTGGCCCAGGCCCTGGAAAACGCCGACGCCCTGTTCTCGGTGGTCACCGCCGACCAAGCCCACGAAGTGGCACGGGCGGCGGCTTCGTTGCTGAAACCCGGCACGCTGTTTTTCGATTGCAACTCCTGCGCGCCTCAAACCAAGCAAGCCTCGGCGGAATTAATTAATCGTAACGGTGGCCGCTATGTCGATGTCGCCGTCATGGCACCGGTCCACCCCGGCCGCCATCGCACGCCTTTGTTATTGAGTGGTGAGCATGCCGAGGCGGCGAAAGCGGTGTTCGACCGGTTAAACATGAACGCCACTATTGAACCCGGCCCGGTGGGCACTTCGTCGTCCATCAAAATGGTGCGCAGCATCATGGTGAAAGGCATGGAGGCTTTGTTTGCCGAATGCCTGCTGGCCGGACGCCTGGCGGGAGTGGACGAACAGGTGATCGCCTCCCTGGAAGCCTCCCACCCCGGGTTTGACTGGGCTAGACGCAGCGGTTACAACCTGGAACGCATGGCGAAACACGGCATTAGGCGCGCCGCCGAAATGGACGAAGTGTGCGAATTTCTTAATCATCTGGGCATCGAAGAGCCGCTGTCGGCCGCCACGGTGAAATGGCAGCGACGCATCGGCGAACTGGGCCTTAACGCCCGGGAAGACAACTACCAAGCCACTACCGATGCCCTCATCCACGCCCTGAAACTCACCCCCATGAAGGAGGTTGATTCATGAAAGTCTGTGTAGCCGGAGCCGCCGGCGCCTTTGGCATGAAACATCTGGATGCCATCAGCCAAATCGAAGGCATTGAGGTTTACTCCGTCGTCGGCCGCGCCGAAGATTCCATCGCCGAATTCGCCCGGGAGCGGAATATTCCCAACCACTCCACCGACCTGGCCGAGGCACTGAAAGACCCCGATCTGGATGCCGTTATTCTGGCCACCCCGACACCGGTGCACGCCAGCCAAGCCATTCAATGCCTGAAAGCCGGGAAACACGTAATGGTGGAAATCCCCATGGCGGACAACATCGAAGACGCCCGCGAACTGGTGAAGGTTCAACAGGAAACCGGTCTCGTCGCCATGGCTGGCCATACCCGTCGATTCAACCCCAGCCACCAATGGATACACAACAAAATTCAGGCCGGTGAACTGACCATTCAACAAATGGATGTGCAGACTTATTTCTTTCGCCGCAGCAACAAAAACGCCCTCGGCAAACCCCGCAGCTGGACCGACCACCTGCTTTGGCACCACGCCTGCCACACCGTTGATCTGTTTCAATACCAGACCGGCGAAGCGGCCTCGAAACTGCAGGCCCTGCAAGGCCCCATGCACCCCGAACTGAACATCGCCATGGATATGAGCATCGGCATGAAAGTCCCTTCCGGTGCGTTATGCACGCTGTCTTTAAGCTTCAACAACGAAGGCCCATTCGGCACCTTTTTCCGCTACATTTGCGACAATGGCACCTACATCGCCCGCTACGATGACCTGGTGGACGGCAATGAAAACCCCATCGACCTGAGCGATGTAGATGTATCGATGAACGGTATCGAATTACAGGATCGTGAGTTTTTCAACGCGATAAAAGAAGGGCGGGAACCCAATGCCAGCGTGGCGCAGTGTTTACCGGCGATGGAAACACTGAACAAATTGGAAGGACTATTGGACGCGGAGTAAATGCGCGATGTGTGGCAATGACGACACGCCCGTTGCCACACATCTTTCCACTCGCGTGCCTTCATGGTAAGCCACGGCACCTAGCAGGAACTGACTTTAATTAACCGCCTCAGCCGAACCCCAGGCATTCTCCACAATCGCTTTTTCCAAAAACTCACTGAACCGCCGTGGTTTCCGGCCCAGAGCCTCTTCGACACCCGTTGCGATTTGGCTGTTGCGGCCATCCAACACTTCGGAAAACAGCTCATTCAGCAACCAGAGTTCATCCTCACCCAAACCTTCGTTCTTTAGGTGAGCCAAATACGGCTCGAGCGGCACATAATGATATTCAATGGGCCTGCCGGTCGCTGCAGCAATATGCGCCACGCAATCCGCAAAGGTCATCAATTCCGGACCGGTCACTTCGAACAGTCGGTTGGAGAGAGCCGGATCGGTCAGAGCCGCCACCACCACCTCAGCGATGTCATCGCAATCGATAAAGGGTTCCAATACATCGCCCACCGGCAAGGTCAGTTCCCCGGTGGACAGGCTTTCCGCCAGAAAGCTCTCGGTAAAGTTTTGGTAGAACCAGGAAGCGCGCACGATATTCCAGCGCAAGCCGCTTTCCATCAGCTGGTTTTCCACACGAACGGCACCGGCTTCACCACGGCCGGACAACAACGCAAGCTGTTCCACCCCTGCATCCAGGGCGGTGTTGAAAAAGGCTTTCATCGTGGCTTCCGCACTGGGAATTGCCAGGTCCGGCTGGAAGGTAACGTAGGCTTGTTTCACACCTCGAAGCACGGGCACCCAAGTGGCGGGGTTGGTCCAATCGAAGCTGGGGGTGGTGGAGCGCGACACCGCTCGGGTTTTAATCCCCCTGGCTTGTAGTAGCGCGTTAACCCGTGCACCCGTTTTCCCATGTTTGCCGATTACTAATACGGGGTTGGTTTGAGTGGTCATCTGTCCTCCTGTGCTCACCTGAGCGGTCTGTGAATGCGGAGACAGTGTGACCCCGAACCTCGGGATACCGAACAATCAATACGCCAAATTTCATGACTGAACATCCAGAGGTTCTGGACTTTCAGTCATAACCTGAGACCATGACACACCGGACCAGGAGCAAGGCTGGATTGTGCCCATGAACGACACCCGAGTGATCCCCGAGCACAGCGACTACCTCGGCGAAGCGCTGCATCTACTCAAGCTGAGCGGGACTTTTTATTGTCAGTCCGAACTCAGCGCTCCCTGGGGTGTTGAAATGCCACCCTTCGACGACTGCCTGATGATCCATATCCTGACCGCCGGTCATTGCTGGCTTGAGGTGCCGGGCCATGAACCCATGCACCTACAGCAGGGCAGCCTGGTGCTGTTACCGCACGGCCGCGGCCACCGCATTCTGAGCGATAAAACCCAAAGCACCACGCCGCTGTTCGACATTCCCGTGCATCATGTCAGTGAACGCTACGACATCATGCGCTTTGGCGGCACCGGCCCACTGTGCCGGGCCACCTGCTGCGTGGCGCGCTTCGACCATGTGGCCGGGCAGGAGCTGATTAAACACCTGCCACCGGTCATGGTGGTGAATACCTGGGAAGAAACCGAAGGCAGCTGGCTGCAAAGCACGCTGCGTTATATGGCACGGGAAGCTCGGGATTTGAAACCCGGCGGAGAAACCGTGATCACTCATCTGGCGGACATACTGATCATCCAGGCCATTCGCACCTGGCTGAATAAAGCGCCGCACAGCGATACCGGCTGGCTGACCGCCCTAAGGGACCGACAGATAGGCCGCGCCTTGGCGATGATTCACCGTAACCCGGAACATAATTGGACCGTAGACCGCCTCGCCAAACAGGTGGGCATGTCCCGCTCCGGTTTCAGCGCACGCTTTACCGAACTGTTGGGGGAACCCGTGATGAAATACCTGACCCGTTGGCGCATGCAAACCGCCCGCCTGCAGTTAATGAAGGGTTCCGAACCCCTGATCGTGTTGGCGGAACAACTCGGCTACCAAAGCGAGGCTGCCTTCAGCCGGGCATTCAAGCGCGTGTTTGGCGTATCGCCCGGCAGCGTGAGAAAGGAGACCCCCAGCCATGTATGAATACCAAGCCTCCGCACTGGCCGAACTGATTCACGGCGCGATAGAAATAGAAACCACGGGCACCGGGCTTCTGCCACATCGTTTACCGAAGTGGGCCCACCTTCGCGGCGCCGACAGTCAATTGCTGATGGCGGAAAGCCAACCCTCCGGCGTGCGGCTTTCGTTTCGAACAACCGCCACGGAACTGACGCTGGTAACGCTGCCCACCAAACGCCATTACCTGGGATTAAAAAACACACCCGAAAGCCACTATGAACTGTGCATCGACGGCCAGCTTCACACCCGAACAAGCGCGGAAGGCGGCCACACCATCGCCTTCAACCTGATGGCGGGCTCCACCCAACGCACCCAGGGCGAACCTCAAACCCTAACCTTCGGCTCGTTACCGCAGGGCATGAAACGGATCGACCTCTGGCTGCCTCACAACGAAACCACCGAACTGTTGATGCTGAGAGCAAATGCCATCGTCGAGCCCGAAGCCCGCGGCGCGTTCCGCTGGCTGCACCACGGCAGCTCGATCAGCCAGGGCTCCAACGCAACCAGCCCGACCGGAATCTGGCCCGTCGTCGCGGCCGGGTTGACCGGGGCCGACCTCACCAACCTCAGCTTTGGCGGCAGCGCCCTGCTCGACTCGTTCACCGCCCGCACACTGGCCAACCAACCGGCGGATTTCATCAGCCTTAAAATCGGCATCAACCTGGTGAATACAGACCTCATGAAGCGCCGCGCCTTTGTACCGGCCGTGCATGGCTTTCTCGATACCCTGCGTGACCGCCACCCCGACACACCACTACTGGTGATCTCCCCGATCCACTGCCCCATGCACGAAACCACACCCGGCCCAAGCATCCCGGATGCCGATGCGTTAACACAGGGCCAACTGACCTATCGCCCCGAAGAGCGAAAAACACAACCGGGCCAGCTCACCCTGAAAGGCATTCGGAAACAGTTAAGCAGCATCGTAAAACTACGGTCACAAGAAGACCCGAACCTGCACTACCTGGACGGGCAAACACTCTACGGCCCGAACGACCACGACCGCTTACCTTTGCCGGATGCCCTGCACCCGGACAGCGACACCCACAGACTGATGGGTGAACGCTTCGCGGCTGTTATGCGGGAAATGGGACTGACCGCCGGCCCGCCCCTTTGATGGGCATAACCAGAAATATCATAGGGACCCGGCATTTGCCGAGGCCACACCGGGAACAAGAAAAGACAAATAGAAAACCAGCAACAACCTTCCTTTGGACAGCCGCATAACCACTCCAATCAATCAATTAACAACCTCACTTCGAATCGACTAAAACTCAGTGATGACGGTTGTGCCGAGGCCCTGAAATTTATCCATGTTCACAAGCGCTTCAATTGACTGCTCCAAGTTGATTTTCCGGCCTACAAGGAGCTCTGGTTTTAGCTTTCCTGCTTGAATCATGGCCATCATCGCATCGTAACGATGCGCCTGCATTCCATGGCTTCCCAAAATTTCCAGTTCGTCTGCAACCACCCTGCTCATTGGAATCGCAGGCGTACTGTGCTCACCAAGCATCAAGCCCACCTGAATATGTTTGCCGCGTTTACGAAGACTGAGCACTGAATTGAAACAGGTTTGGGGGTGCCCTAGAGCGTCAATCGATACATGGGCTCCACCATTTGTTACTGACTTGACCGCCTCCGCAACATTATCTACGGAGGTGGAGTCGATTAAGGCCACCGCACCAAGCCGCTGGGCGAGTTCTAACTTATCTTGAGCAATATCTATTGCTACGACATTGGCCCCAAGTGCGTTAGCGATCATGATGGCAGACAAGCCGACGCCGCCGCACCCGTGTACCGCCACCCACTCCCCGGCCTTAACCTTTCCTTGATCGACAACTGCGCGGAAAGACGTAACGAACCGACACCCGAGACTGGCCGCCGTGGCAAAGTCTATCGTTTCAGGCAAAGCGACAAGGTTTAAATCAGCATGGTGAAGAGAAACGTACTCGGCAAATGACCCCCAATGTGTAAACCCGGGTTGGAACTGGTGATCACATACCTGCTGGTGCCCTTCATGGCATTGCGGACAAGCACCACAACCACCGACGAACGGAACGGTCACTCGGTCCCCGATTTTCCAGTTTCCGACGTTCTTACCGACCTCTGTGATGACGCCCGCCAATTCGTGACCAGGGACATGCGGTAATTCTATATCGGTATCATGCCCAACCCACCCATGCCAGTCGCTACGACAGACACCGGTAGCTTCTACCTTTACGACTACTCCGTCATCGACCGGTATGGGGTCGGGTACCGTTGTCAGTTTTGGCGTTTCGGAGAAACCCTCTATTAAGACTACTCTCATTCTGTTTTTATCTCTGTTGTTTGCCATTGATCAGTATGTATCGCGTATACCACCGTTCAGCAAGCCCAGCTTTATAGTGGAACCCAGCCTTCCGCACTAAAGGCGATATCTCTCACCCGAAACACCTCCTCCATGGATGTGCCCACATCATAGCCTTCCTGGGCTAGGTTGAACCTGATTCAACAATGAATGGAGTGTGATTAGATGAGCATTCGGCACGCATGACTCTCCGGTAATAAGCCAAGCAAGGAGCTACAAGATTTGATGGAAATTCTTCTTGCGACTATACCCCGTTCAGTGGGCAAATTGGAACGACGAAAGAGCAGATATTTTTCCGACTGGCGTCACCTGTTTCGTTTTCTCAGTTCTCTTCCAAACGACCCCGCTCCATGAACACATCCAGTGCATGTTTTTTACCTAAAAGCCGTGAGATTGGATGCACCTAAGCCTCGAGCGTAGTTCTTCTCTTTCGTTTGACGTAAGTGTGTAGGCCGTTTTCCTATACAATGAATCGCCTTCTAGGCGTCCTTTAACATGCAAATGAAAATGCCAAACCTCCTGATTGCCTGCTGGTTCGTTGTGCTGCCAAATCGATGTCCCATCTACTTCAAATTCGTTCTTTATTGCCTTTGCAACTTTTTGAGCCAATATGAAAGAATCAGCTATTACCTCAGCTGGCAATTTATAGAGGTTCTCGTAATGGTCCTTTGACGCAATTAAAACTGTAGGACCTGACTTCTCATTACCACTAAGCCCAAGAAAACCTATTGAATGTTCTGACTCAAATAGCACTTCTTCCGCCCATTTACTAGCGCTCGACAATATACGGCAAAATGGACAATCATAGTTCTCAGGTTCGTGCATGGTTTAACAGTAGCCTCGATCAGCACATGAGGATATTGTATGGAGTCGTAGCACAATGCGGAAAATGTCGCCATGACTGGCCTGGTTATGTTTTGTAGCCATGGATGACTATACCTTCCTCAGTTTCTGTTATGGGAAAAACCCCAGCACTCTCTAATGCCTTAACGAATGGACTGACGTTAAGCCTACGTTCTTTCACCGGGGCATTTTTGTAAGGGCGGTACGAGTACTTGAACGGAATGAAAATCGATTCAATATGCTTGTACTCAACTGGTCCGCCAGCACCCTCTACAGGATCATCGATGGCTGTTTTCCAGACTTGCTGCGGTGATGGGGAATGACCAAACAATACATTATCTGTATCGGTAAAACGATACTCGATACCGGAGAAATCTGGGCCATACTCTGCCATTATCAAAAACAGCTTTCGCCACTTTTGGTTGGACATCAATGCTGAGGAATACTTTTGCCTCAATGCCTTACCTTTATGTGCGTCCATACTTTCCCCGATACATGATAAGTATCTACTCAGCCGAGCAGATTTCTTTGCGTCGTCTGGAGTGCCTGGTTACGCCTTTTTTGTTATTATCAGAAGCTTTCAATTTTCTCTTTACACAAAACTTCTGTTAGCTCTTTCAATAAAGTTACACGCTCAACAAGCCAAAACGCTCGGCTGTAGTGGAGGCGAAGCCGCAACGGAAAAGCTGTCCCCGTGCTTGGCTTGGTTATGTTTCATTAACGCGAGTCTCGATTTTTGGAATATTGCAGGCTGAGTACAAAGCCAGCCCATACCTAGTCGGCTTACAGCTCAAGGCTAGCTTCCCTCCATTCATCTGCCGACTGACTCGGAAGCAGCCTAACCGATCCAGTTCGTTCCAGGCCAGTTCCGACTCCTCTGAGTAATCCCCTAAAATTAAAGCGCTAGCCCGGATATTTCACCAAAACGTGTATCCAGATAGCAAAACGGCTTTG
>CBFGUW010000064.1:0-21476 GCA_965652395.1 uncultured Saccharospirillum sp.
TGCCATGGCCTCTGTAATCTGTTTCGGTTTGAACTTTTTGACCTGTGGTGCAATCGATGGGGTTACCGAACTCTGTGGTCGGTGTCTCGCTTGTGGGGCAGCTATTTATCTCGGGCAAATCGATCGGTTCACAGCGAGGGGCATCATGGTTATTATTGGGATATAGGTAAAGCAAGCCTGCTTCCCAGTCGATGGTGGTGCTTTGTGCCATAGGGGTACAATAGTCGATAATCTTTTTTTCATCGCAATCGCACTCGCAATAGGGCTTTTCAGCGCCATTAAAATAAACGTGACGAACTCCTGACCAAGTTTTATCTTCAGAAGTAAAAGTAGCTTGGCAAACTACTCCGTAAGAACTAGGGAACTCATAAAGGGAATGTTCTTCTGACAAAAAAACATACCAATCTTTTTTTCTACGCTTTTTGCTGGAAGATTGATCCATTTCGCATTCACCGCTTAGCGTGACGGTAATTTGAATAGCCCTAGGCCCATCGAACCCTGAAGTTTGGAATTCAATGCCCTCTAAATATGAAGAAAGTAAAGGGGCTATATCTTTAATTTGAGTATTAGGATCAACTGTAATGGAAAAATTTTGCTGACTGCTCCAATCCAAACCTGCTTCAGCTTTGGTGTATGTGATATCAGTAGGGCTTCCGCAAGTGAGGGCTGATGTACCAAAAGAGCAAGACAAACCAATTATTAGTAAAGTGCCCTGGTATATATTTTTCACAACAAAGGTCCCTTTTTTATTAGTTGACAATCAGGATGAAGAATAATGAAGCACTATTACAACAGTTAAAATTCAAACCACTCTTACATGACATTCGAATGTCCCTTTCTGACCTGGATTTTAATCGGCCCAAGATTTCCACAAGCTCAGGTGGGAGTCAAGCTTTCATGTGTTTCCAGAGTGCCGACATTACAAAATATGGTGATTGAATCACAAGTTTCAGTCCGGTATCGGATAGAACTCGAGGAGTTTGGCTCATGGGTTAAGAAACGACCTGTCGCTGTTGAATTTCTCCCAGGAGAACCCTTTCACTGCTTGCCAGCCTACCCCATGGTACACTGCAGAGCCGTTTACCCATGAATTCCGAGGCCAACCATGCGAGTGGTGATGATCGACAACCACGACTCCTTTACCTACAACCTGGTGCACTACCTCGGGGAGCTGGGTGCCGAGGTCATCGTGGTCCAAAGCGATGCGGTCACGCTGGCGGAGCTGGAGCATCTGGCGCCCAGTGGCCTGATGATTTCCCCCGGCCCCTGTACCCCCAACGAGGCAGGCATCTCTATGGAGGCCATTCGCGCATTCGCCGGCCGCGTGCCGATTCTGGGGGTATGCCTGGGCCACCAGTGCATTGGTCAGTTTTTTGGGGCGAAGGTGACCCGGGCGGGGCAGGTGATGCATGGCAAAACCTCCCAGGTGCACCATACTGACCGGGGAGTGTTTGCCGGGTTGCCCAATCCTTTTACCGTTACCCGTTACCATTCCTTGGTCGTCGAACCACAGAGCCTGCCTCAGGCCCTGGAAATCACCGCCTGGACGGAGCGGTCGAACGGTGATCTGGAGGAGATCATGGGCATACGGCATATTGAATTGGATATCGAGGGCGTTCAGTTCCATCCGGAGTCGATACTGACGGAACAGGGCCATGCCTTGTTGCGGCGCTATCTGGATCGTCTGGTCAGGGAAGTAGAGCCTGAACGGTCGCCGTCAATCTGATATAGTCGATCTTTCTAACGACCTGTTAACAACCGTCCCCTATCGCAGGAGTAACCATGGAGATTCAACACGCGCTGAAACGTATCTCGGAGCACGGTCATTTCAGCCAGGATGAGATGCAGTCCGTCATGCGCCAGATCATGACCGGTGCCTGCACCGACGCCCAAATTGGTGCCTTTCTGATGGGCTTGCGCATGAAAGGGGAGACCATCGAAGAGATCACCGGCGCGGCTCTGGTGATGCGCGAGTTGGCCGCCAAGGTCGCGGTCGATGGGGAATACCTGGTGGATACCTGCGGTACCGGCGGCGATGGTCAGGACCTGTTCAATGTGTCCACGGCGTCCGCCTTTGTGGTTGCGGCGGCGGGTGGCCGTGTTGCCAAGCATGGTAACCGGGGTGTGTCCTCTAAATCCGGCAGTGCGGATCTGCTGGAAGCTGCCGGCATCAATATCAGCCTCAGCCCGGAACAGACGGCGCGTGCCGTGGAGTCGATCGGTGTGGGGTTTATGTTCGCACCCGCGCATCACAGCGCCATGAAACATGCCATTGGCCCTCGCAAAGAGCTGGGCATGCGGACCATTTTCAATATCATCGGCCCGTTGACCAATCCGGCCGGGGTCAAACGGCAGGTGATCGGCGTTTTCAGCGAGAACCTGTGCGAGCCGCTGGCCAATGTTATGCAGCGGTTGGGCGCCGAGCATGTGATGGTGGTTCATTCGCGGGATGGTCTGGATGAGTTCAGTATCGGTGGCGGCAGTGTTGTGGCCGAGCTGAAAGACGGCCAGGTGAACACCTATCAGGTTCGTCCGGAAGACCTGGGTCTGGCGACCCAGGGATTGTCCGGTCTGGCGGTAAGTTCCGCCGAGGAAAGCTACCAACTGATAAAAAGCGCCCTGACCGGCGCCAACGACGAAGTGTCGGCCCGAGCGGCAGACATCATTGCTTTGAACGCGGGCGCGGCTATTTACGTGTCCGGTGTGGCGGAGAGCTTCGAGGCCGGTGTGGCCATGGCGCAGGATGCCATTTCCACCGGCATGGCTTTCGAAAAGATGAAAGAACTGGCGGCCTTCACCAGTGCCCTGGCAGGAGAGTAATTGTTGAGCGCGTCCCAAACCCCCACCATTCTACGGAAAATCCTCGATCGCAAGGCCACTGAAGTGACCGAGCGTTCGCGTCACATCAGTTCGGCCGATCTGGAGCGGGAATTTGACCGTCATCCTGCTCCTCGTGGCTTCGCCCGGGCTTTGGTGGCGAAAATAGACACTGGAAAATCGGGTGTCATTGCAGAAATCAAAAAGGCGAGCCCGAGTAAAGGGCTGTTGCGTGACCCGTTTATTCCGGTCGACATCGCCCAAAGTTACGCCCGTGCCGGAGCGGCTTGTTTGTCGATACTGACCGACCGGGATTTCTTCCAGGGTCACGAAGATTACCTGATGGCCGTGCGCGCCGAATGCGAGCTTCCTGTCATCCGCAAAGACTTTCTGGTCGACCCCTACCAAATTACCGAAGCCCGGGCGATCGGCGCGGACTGTGTGCTGTTGATTGCCTCGGCGCTGGACCCGAAACAGATGCAGGACCTGCACGATCAGGCTCTTGAGCTGGGTATGGACGTGTTGGTGGAAGTACATGACGCGGCGGAAATGGAGGAGGCGCTCAAGTTGTCCACTCCGTTGATCGGTGTGAATAACCGCAACCTTCATACCTTCGAAGTCTCCCTGGACACTACGCTGACGTTGAAAGACGCGGTGGACGAAGGCCGTACATTGATTACCGAGAGCGGGATTCTGGCCCCGGCGGATGTGGAAACCATGCGCTCCGCAGGCATCCATGCCTTTCTGGTCGGCGAGGCTTTCATGCGCGCCGAGGACCCGGGAACCCGTTTGAACGAACTCTTTGGAGCCCTCTAATGCCCGTTATCGTTCCCATTCTGGCTGTCCTGCTGGTGGTGATACTGGTGGTTCTGAAAATCACTTCGGCGAACCCTACGACGGTGTCTGAAGAGCAGGCCGCCAAATATTCCAAGTGGATTCGTATTCTGGTGCCGCTGGTGCTGATTGCCGCCGCTATTCGATATTTCATGGGCGGCTGACGCACGGCGTTTGCAATAAAACCAACAAGAAACTCTAAGAGGATGCCCGATGAAAAGGACGTTGTTGATAGTGTTGGTGGCGGTGATCGCCGGTTTCGCGGTAACCCACCAGTTGATAGCCGGTAAGATTGGCGACCAGCTTGATCGAATGTCGCAAACCCTGTCTGCTGCGGGAACCCTGAACTACGGCAATATTTTTATTATCCCCAACGGCACCGCCATTATTAACCGGGTGGTGTTTTATCCCAACGGCACCTCGGGTGATGTACGCATTCAAAAAGTCTCGATTGAAACCGGCAATTTGAAGGCGTTATACGACCTCGGTAAGGGGCTGGAAAGCGGCCTTCCGCCGGAAGAACTCAAGGTGGCATTCGAAGGCATTCAGACGAATATCGGGACCGACTTCTTAACCCCGCAGCAGAGTACCAACGCTGAAACCATCGACTTTTTCACCAGTGGGTGTGGCGAGCGCACTTACTTCTCCTTCGCCGATCTGGATGCCATGGGTTACACCTCGACGCTGTCTGACATGACTTTACAGTACCGTCTTTCGCCTGCCCGTGACCGCCTGACGTTCAATGGCGAGTGGGTGACGCGAGACATGGTGGGTGTGGAATACAGCGCGGATATGGAACTCCCCGCCGGTCAGGCTGGCCCGGCGGCCATGATGGGCCTGAAACTGAGGCATGCCAAAATCACCTTGGTCGATCATGGTTACATGAACGCCGTGCTGAATTTCTGTGCCCGGGAGACAGGGCTTGATCAGGCCACCTACCGGGCCCACCATCTGGCGGCCTGGGAGGCGAATTGGGCCAACTATGCCGTTGAGCCGGGCGAAGGCATGGTGGCCGCTTACCGGGAGTTCGTGGAAAAGCCGGTCAGCCTCAGCCTTGAGACCTATCCAGACGCCACCTTGATGCAGGCCATGAGCAACCCGAGCCCGGAAGCCTTGTTTCAAACCTTCGATCCGAGAATACGGGCGAACGGGGGCGACCCGAAACCTTTCCGGCTGGCGATTGCGATGGACCAGTGGCAACAACCGAAACCCACAACCTCTGCAGGCAGCCCAGCCAAGGCTGCGCCAAAAAAACCGGAATCAACTTCGACTTCAAACCAGAACGACAGACAAATAAAACGGTTGTCGCAAGCCGAATGGCCGCAGCATTTGAATCAACCGGTTTGGGTAACCTTGAATGACGGGCGTCGTTTCGAAGGAGTGATTCTTTCAATGGAGGGAGAGCGCATGCAATTTCAGCAGAACGTCTTCGACGGGCAAATGGTCATGCCGCTGCAAATCAATCAAGTGGCTGATGTTCATTTGAAGCCTCTGGCACGCTGAGTGGTTGGGACGCTAAATGCTGGACGGGAGACGGGAGATGCTGTGTTTAGCGTCTCCCGTCCAGCCTCTCCCGTTCAGCGTTACTAAATCATCCTGAAATCGCGACATCGCTGAACCGCAACGCGGGCATCAGGCTTGAGCGCTGCCAGTTCCAATGAGCCGTGTCACCGATCACGGCGATTCGCTTCAGCAACTCGTAGAAATTCGCCGCCACTGTAATGCCCCGTACCACCTGAATACGCTCACCATTTCTGCATAGATAACCACTGGCACCGAGACTGAAGTCGCCGGTGAGGGCGTTGGTGCCGGAGTGTAAACCGTCCAGATCGGTGAGCAGCACGTAGTCGCCTCCGGTCAGGTCGCTTTCGGTGCCTGGTCCGGGTTCCAGATGCAGCTGATGGGTACCCACGCCCAGTGAGGATTTCGGGCTGCGCTGGGCATGCCCTGTGGTGGTCACACCGAAGTGCCGGGCTGTGGCGCTGTTGTGCAGCAGGGTATTCAATTCTCCGTTGATGATCAGCGGTGTGTTGCGGCAGGCGGTGCCTTCGGCATCAAACAGCCGATAACCAAAGCCTTCTGTGTTTTCCGGGTTGTCGGACAGGTTGAAACCGGGTGTCGCCACCGCTTTGCCCAACTGATCCCGCCAGGGGTTAACGCCGTCTTTGGCAGCCTTCGCAGAGAGTGCCGACATGAAGGCCGATATCAGGCTGGCTTGAGCCTCGGTGTCGAAAATCACATCGTAATGCCGACTCGGTATGGCCTTGCCAGACAACAGTGCCGTGGCATCAGAATGAACCCGGTCGATCAAATCTTCCGCATTCAGCTCTTCGCCGCGACGGACGGCTTGGCCATGGCCCGCCATGGCGGTGATGTCGCCGTCGGCGGCGAGCGCATAGGCGTAGAGGCTGTTCATCCGACTCCGGTGGCGGGCGTTCAGCCCACGGGTGGAGAGCAGTTGGCGTTCACTGACCCGCTCGCTCACTCCGTTGTAAGGCACATTGCGGATGCGGTCGCGGGCCGCCAGGGTGCGTTCAAGATAGAGCGCGAGCTCGATGCGGGCTTCCATGCTCAATTCACTGGGTGGGCAGAGCAGGGCGTCGTCGCTGTGTAATGACTGGGCGTTTTCTGGAATCTGCTGTTCCGGGTCCGGTTTGCTGAATTCGGCGTTCACCAGTGCCTGTTGCAGCAGTTGGTCCAAGGCGGTCTCGTCCTGGGCTTCCGAATAGGCCAGGCCCACCCGGTCATCTTTGATCACACGTAACCCCAGGGTGCTGGTGCTGCTCACAGCCTGTTCATCCAGAGCGCTGTCGCGAGCTTTGAGCGACAGGCTTTGTTGTCGGTCGATAATCAGGTCGGCCTCGGCGCCTTGTTGACGGGCCTTTTCCAGCAAAGCTTCGAACCGGTGGGTGTCGTTTGTTTGAACGTGAGTCATCAGGCGTTACCTCCCACCAGGATATCGTCCACTTTCAGGGCGGGCTGCCCCACCGTGGTTGGCACCGAGCCGCTGACTGAACCGCACATGCCGCAGGCCAGAGCGAAATCCTTACCCACCATGCTGATTTCCTTTAACACCGCCGGGCCGGTGCTGATCAGAGTGGCGGCCTTGACCGGATATTGAACTTTGCCGTCTTCGACGTAATAGCCTTCGGTGACGGCAAAATTGAATTCGCCTGTGCCCGGCTGAACCGAACCGCCACCCATGCTGGCGGCGTAAATACCCCGCTCCATGGAGCCGATCATGTCGTCCAGCTCGTCGTTGCCGGGTTCGATGAAGGTGTTGCGCATCCGCGAGGCGGGGGCGAATCGGTAGCTTTCACGGCGACCGGAACCGGTGCGGTCGAAGCCGGTTTGTTGGGCGCCCATACGGTCGACCAAAAAGCTGGTCAGCTGGCCGTTCTTGATCAATTGGGTTTTCTGGGTGGGCATGCCTTCGTCGTCGATATTGATCGAGCCCCAGGCGTTATCGATGGTGCCGTCATCCACAGCATTCACCACTGGGTTGGCGATCATGTCTCCCATCTTGTCGTGGAATACCGAGGCTTTGCGGGCGACCGAGGTGGTCTCCAGCAGATGTCCGCAGGCTTCGTGGAAAATCACGCCACCAAAACCGTTGCCGATGACGACCGGCATCCGGCCTGAAGGACAAGGCTTGGCGCTCAGGTTCACCAAGGCCTGACGGGCGGCTTTTTCGCCCAGAAGGGCCGGGTCGTATTGGTGGTTCAGTTCCCAACCGATCAAACCACCGACGTTGTCCATTCCGGTGGCTTGCCGATTACCGTCCATCGCCACGGCGGTGAGCACGATGCGGCAATAATGGCGGCTGTCCCGCGTGTGCAGGCCTTCAGTGTTGAAAATTTCGACATCCTGCTCGCGTTGCAGACACACACCGATGGTCCGGCCGATGGCATCGTTCTGCTGGCGCGCCGCCAGATCGGCCCGGCGTAGAAAGTCGACTTTCTCGGCCAGTGCCAGGTCCTGACTCAAGGCGATATTCACGGGGTGACGGTTATCAAAATCTCGAAAATCAAACGCCCGGCCTTCAATGACAGGGTCACGCCGATCTTTGGCGGCCAATTGGCTGATAATGGATTTGAGTGTTTCGGCATCGTCGTGGTTGGTGTAGCCGTAAAGCACCTTGTTGCCGTACACAAGACGAATGCCGATGCCGTAGTCGAGCCCGGACTGAACGTTCTCGACCTGATCGACCAGGGTGCGCAGGTTCTGGCTTTGGTGGCGTTCGACGAACAGATCGGCGAAATCAGCGCCCTGTGCCAGGGCGTGGTCGAGTACGCTCTGGGCGGTAAGGTTGGACAGCATGGGAAGTTCCGTGCGATGGGCTTACCGGAAGTGTAGGTAATCGGGCGGGGGTATGGGAAGGGGAGTGTTAAATGCAGGACGGTTGAATGCAGGACGCTGGATGGGAGACGGAAGACGCTTTTTTTGGTTCAGCGTCTCCCGTCTCCCGTTCCGCATCAAGCTTTCTTAGGCTTCCGCTCACCATCGCGGCGTGGCGGCTTGCCACCAGTGGGCTTGCCTTTGCGCGGCGGCCGTGCCGGGCGCTCGGAATCGCCGTCTTCCACCCACGCCCGAATGTTCATGGGGCGGCCACGAACACGGGTTTTGCGCAGTTGTTCGAAAATTTCCTTGGGCATACCGGTGGGCAGGTCGACCAGGGTGTAGTTTTCGAAGATGCTGATGTTGTTGATGTAGCGACCTTCGATGCCCGCTTCGTTGGCGATGGCGCCCACCACGTTACCGGGCTGTACGCCGTCCTTACGGCCGACATCCAGACGGTATTTCTGATGCTCGTAGTCCAGCGGACGGTCGCGGCTGGCGCCCCGTTCGCGACGGGGTTTGCCATCGCGATCCGGGCGATCGGCGCGCTCACGGGCCGGGCGTGGTTTCGGGTCTTCAGGGATCTGCAGGGGCTTGTCTTCCTGGGCCATCATGGCCAGGGCGGCGGCGACGTCGCGCAGGTCCAGATCGTCGTTTTCAACCCAGCCGTCGATAACGGCGCGGAAGAAGCCGAGGTCGGCGGTTTCGATGCGATCTTCGATGTCGGCCTTGAAGCTGGCGGCGCGGTGCTCGCTCAGTTCGGCGGCATTTGGCAGCGGGTAGGTTTTAAGCTGTTGCTTGGTGACCCGTTCGATGTCGCGCAACAGGCGGCGTTCGCGGGGTTTGACGAACATGATGGCCTTGCCGCTGCGTCCGGCACGGCCGGTGCGGCCGATGCGGTGGATGTAGGTCTGTACGTCGCCGGGAATATCCCAGTTGATGACGTGGCTGATGCGTTCGACATCGAGGCCGCGCGCGGCGACATCGGTGGCGATAACCAGGTCGAGTTTGCCTTTTTTGAACTGGTTGATGATGTCTTCACGTTGCTTTTGAGCCACGTCACCGCTGAGAGCGGTACAGGCATGGCCGCGGGCGGCGAGTTTTTCCGCGAGGAACTGGCTTTCCACCTTGGTTCGCACGAACAGGATGGCGGCGTTCCATTCCTCGACTTCGAGAATGCGGGTCAGGGCTTCGAGTTTGTCGATGCCGCCGACGTGCCAGACGAACTGCTCGATCTGGCCGAGCGAGGTTTCGTTGGGTTTGATTTCTATGCGGACCGGTTCTTTCAAATATTGCTCGGTCAGCCGTTTGACCTGGGCCAGCATGGTGGCGGAAAACAGGGCAACCTGCTTGCTTTCGGGGGTGTGCTCGAGAATCCAGTCGATGTCTTCGACGAAGCCCATGCGCAGCATTTCGTCGGCTTCGTCGAGTACCAGGTGTTTGAGGTTGCTCAAATCCAGGGTGTTGCGGCGCAGGTGGTCCATGACGCGGCCGGGGGTGCCGACAATCACTTGGGGGTTTTGCTTGAGGCCGCGCAATTGGTTGCGCATGTCGGCGCCGCCGTAAATCGGCAGGACGTGAAAGTCTTTCATGCCTTTGGCGTAGGCTTGGAAGGCTTCGGAGACCTGGATGGCGAGTTCGCGGGTGGGGCAGAGGACCAGGGTTTGCGGGCCTTGGTTGCCGCTGCTCATTCGGGAGAGCAGGGGCAGGGCGAAGGCGGCGGTTTTGCCGGTGCCGGTTTGTGCGAGGCCGAGTACGTCGCGCCCTTCCAGTACGGCGGGGATGGCTTGCAGCTGGATGGGGGTTGGGGTCTCGTAGCCGAGGTCGGTCAAAGTGGTGAGCAAAGCGGGGGCGAGGCCCAGTTGATCAAAACGGGGTGTATCGGTCATTCAATTGTTTCCTCGAAGGGGCGACATTCAGAAGGATGCGCCATAAGGCTGTATCACGAAGGAGCCTTGTTCGAGTCGGATCAACTGACAGGTCGTCAATCGTAGTCCGTCACACACCACGACCATTCAAACGGGGCTCCCAACCACCTGCTGACACAGTAACACGTTCAGGGAGGGCTTATTAACACTCCCCAGGCAGGCAAAACGGGCGCGGAGTATACATGACGCCTAAAGGCTTGTCTGTCCATTGCTCAGATTTATTCACCCTATTACTCAAAATAACTGTCTGGAATGAAAAGTGGTTGCCATTATAACCTTATGTCGAGGGTGGGGTGGCCGTGGGCCGCGCCAGCGACCGATTAGGCTCCTGTGGGGTCGGCGTAGACCCTTCCCTGGGGCCTAGACCGCAGCATCCATGCTGCGGACTTCCCCACAGGAGCCTAATCGGTCGCTGGCGCTGGTCTCTGAGAAAGCGCTCACTACCAACCAATGAGATAGAGCAATCTATATGGAGGAACCAATTATGAAAGCCTTATTGATCCCCGGAAGCCGCCGGGAAAACAGCCTGAACCGACGTTTGCTGGATGCCGTGGGCGCCCGGCTTGAAGCCGTGGGAGTGGAGGTCGACCGGGTGGTCCCGGCTGAATTGGATGCACCCCTTTACGACGGTGACCTGGAAGCCAATGAAGGTGTTCCGGCGGCGATCAAGGCTTTGAACAAGCGAATGGTGGCGGCGGATGCGCTGGTAGTGGTGACGCCTGAGTACAACGGGTTTTTCTCGACGCTGCTGAAAAATACTCTGGATTGGATGTCGCGTAAGCAGGACGGCCAGCCCGGTACGGCGGCGTTCGCGGATAAGCCGGCTCTGGTGCTGGCGGCGTCGCCCGGTCCCAAGGGTGGCATTCGGGCGTTGCCTCATTTGCGCCTGCAGTTGAGTAATCTGGGTTTGAATGTGTATCGCGGGCAGTTGGGTGTGGGTAATGCGGGCCAGTTGCTGGCCGAAGGGGGTGAGGTGTTGGATGAGGGCTTGGCGGAGCAGTTGTCCACTTTGGCGGAGGGGTTTGCGGGTTATGCGGCGAAGTTGACGGCTTGAACGCTGTTGAGGGTTAGGGGGCGTTAACCCAGCTTGCCAGTGTGACGGCGGTGGTATTGTGATTTCGAGGCGTGAGCGTGGTTTTTTGGTAGCGCTCTCAGTAAGCTGGCACGCCGTTAGGTTGATTAGGGTAGAGTTAAAGATGACGTCCCAACCAATGACCGATTTGCCGCAGGAACCAGAGCATCTGTGGCGCCATTTTCAGTCCCTCACTCAAATTCCCCGCCCTTCCGGTAAAGAAGCGGCTGTTCGGGAGCATATTATTCAACTGGCGGATGAGCAGGGTTGCGACCACAGGGTGGATGCGGCCGGTAATCTGGTGGTGTATGTGCCCGCCACCCAGGGCTATGAAAATGCCGAGACGGTGATCATTCAAAACCATTTGGATATGGTGACGGTGAAGACCGGTGACAAAGAACACGATTTCGAGAAAGACCCGCTGACGTTGCAGGTTAAAGACGGTTGGCTCAGTGCTGACCGAACCACCTTGGGTGCGGATAATGGCGTGGGTGTGGCGGCGGCGCTGGCGGTGATGACGGACCCGACGGTGGTGCACCCGGCTTTGGAGCTGTTGTTCACTACCGAGGAGGAAACCGGCCTGCATGGTGCCTCCAATCTGGATGCCGGTTTGTTGAGCGGTACGCGGATGCTGAACCTCGATACCGAAGATTGGGGCGAGCTCTATATTGGCTGTGCCGGTGGTTACGGTTACGAAGCTCAGCGTCAGTTGATGATGAAGCGTCCCCGCCCGGGTCTGACGCCCTATATCCTTCATTTGAAAGGGTTGAGCGGTGGTCATTCCGGTATTCAAATCCATGAGCAGTTGGGTAACGCCAATAAGTTGCTGGCGGAGGTGCTGACGGATGCGGGGGATCTTGACTGGCAGCTCAGTCGGTTCCGTGGGGGTGTCGCTCATAATGTGATCGCGCGGGAGGCGTCTGCGGAAATCCTGGTTGATCCGAATGAGTTGAGCACTTGGCAAGGCCGGTTGAACGAGGCGCGTGAGCGTTGGCTGAGTTACCTGCCGCCTGCGGATCAGGGGTTGACCTGGGTATTCGAACCGATAGAGCGTGAAGAGCCGCTGGTGACGTCGGCCGCCGATGCCCGCATGATGCTGAACCTGCTCAGCGCGCTGCCGCATGGCGCTGTCAGCTACAACCTGCAACAACCGGCGGATCTGGTGGATTTAAGCGTGAACCTTGCGGTAGTGATGCTGCAGGATAGCACCTTGCGCATTCAAACCAGCCTGAGGTTTTTCAATGAAGATCAGGCACGCCCGCTGAAGCAGTCGCTGGAAGCCATTTTCGCGACCTTCCAACTCGGCACCTCCATTATTCTTGATTACCCAGGCTGGAACCCGGATTTCGACAGCCCGCTGGTGGCTCGCACTCGGGAAATCGCGGCGCGTCAATTGGGTGAGGTGCCGGTGTTGAAGGCCATTCACGCAGGTCTGGAATGTGGCATTTTGAAAAGCAAAAAGTCGGACTTGGACATCGTCTCCTTCGGCCCGACGATCAAAGGCGCCCACAGCCCGACCGAGCGGTTGGAAATCGCCACGGTGGAACCGTTTTGGACTTTGGTGAAAGGAGTGCTTGGGGAGCTGGCGCTCCGCTAAGCGCTATACGGGAGACGGGAGACGCTAAAAAAGACAGAGAGCCGCTCCAAAAAGCGTCTCCCGTCTCCCATCCAGCATCAAGCGTCTCTACCCTCCAAGCCCTTTGATAATCCCCGCCAGTTGATCTTTCGACTCGACAAGGCTCTGCATCACTTCGTCGACATCGTCGGGGTTGATGTGCAGGTGCTCGTAAACCGATTCGTCGAAGTCGATGGGTTCGCCCGGTAACAGGTTGTATTCCTGTAACAGGTAGTTGGCGAGGTAGACCAGATGGGCATGGTCGGCGTGGCCGCCCAGGTAGTCCGGTTCGGCCTGGTAGCGGATGCCGATGCTGACGGCGTCGGGCATTTTCCAGCTGCGCATCAGGGAAGCGGCAATCTGGTCGCCGGTGATGCCAAGCAGGTAGTGCTCGATATGCTGGTGGCTGACATGGCGGTTGGCTTCCAGCATGCGGCAGGTGGTGGAAAAGTGCGGGCGGAAGGCGTGTGCCAGAATCAAATAACCAAAGTTATGCAGCAGCCCGGTCAGGTACACCAAGCCGAAACCCGGCCTGAATTCCCGTGGAATCAATGACAGCAGGGCACCGCAGGTGGCCGCGACGTAAACGGCGCGGGACCAGTAGGGCGCGAAGCCTTCGGGGTGATCCTTTGGGAGTTCCAGTGTTTGCCCGAGAGCGAGGCCCAGCGACAGGTTCATGACGAGGTCGTAACCCAATACCCGGACAATGGCGTCCTGTACGGATTTGATCGAACCCGGCGCCGAGTAATAGGACGAGCTGGCCCAACTGACTACCTGGGCGGCCAGACTCGGGTCGCGCTCGACAATGCGGCTGAGTTTGTTGATGTCCGCATCCGGGTCGACTCTCAGGCGGATGATTGCCTGAGCAGTTTCCGGCAGGGGGGGAATTTCCAATGTCTCTTCCAACCGTTGCCGAATGCGCAGCGCGGTGAAATTCGATACGGCGCGGTGGATCTCTTCCCGGTCGTGGTCGAACAACGACATTTCATAGTCGGGAATCAGTTCCGGCAGTTCTATGCACAGCTCAGCGACCTTGGTGGTGTCGCGCTGCTTGATCAGGCGCGTATCCTGCAGGTGGATCAGCCGCGACTTGTTGCCGCTGTAGATGAAGACCTCGGGGGTATCGAGCAGACGTTTGTCGATCAGGGTTTCGGCTTCGAGCAGGTCGTCGAAGGCGGGCAGTGTTTTGACCGACAGCTTGTTTTTGATTTTCTCGATTTCGGGAACGGAAAGCGGGCTGAGTTGACGCCCGGTGAGTCGCTTTACCTTTTCCAGGTCCAACAGGCAGTCGGAACGGAAAAATACCTGTACCAGCCCGAAAGAATCACTCAATAGGGAAACTTCAGCGCGTACTCTGTTAGGTCGGCTGGGGCCCAGTTCGTGATCAATCCCGTGTTTGCGAAGGTGTTGCTTAACCAGGAAAGGCAGATCTAAATCGTTGGGCTCGGCCATCGCATTCGCCATTGGAGGACATCCTCTATCGTTCATCCGTGAGTGTAGATCAATATGACCATTGCGGGAGTTCGCATTCAGTGTTGTTCGTCACAAAAATCTACCCAGGGTGCCGATTGTGTCACACTTGAGCGTAGCGGTCCGCATTGAATAGCCAACGGTTGACCAACGGTTCCACATGATTCGGATATTCGACCGTCAGTTTGTGGGCAAGTTCCGGTACTACGTCGAGCCAGTTGCGGTCCCGTTCCAGATCTGCGACCCGGAACTGCATGGCGCCGGTCTGGCGGGTACCCAGCACCTCGCCGGGGCCGCGCAGCTTGAGGTCTTCCTCGGCGATCACGAAGCCATCCGAAGTGCTGCGCATCACCTCCAGGCGCTGTTTGCTCTGTTCCGAAAGGGGCGTGCCGAACATCAGCAGACAGTAGCTGTCTTTCGAGCCGCGACCGACGCGGCCGCGCAACTGGTGCAGCTGTGCGAGGCCAAGCCGCTCCGGGTTTTCGATGATCATCACCGAGGCGTTGGGAACATCCACCCCGACCTCGATCACGGTAGTAGCCACCAGAATATCCAACTGGCCGTCTTTAAAAGCATTCATCAGGCGGGTCTTCTCGGTGCCTTTCATGCGGCCATGCAGCAGCCCGACCCGGCGGTTCGGCAAACAGCGCTGCAGGTTGTCGGCGGTATCTTCTGCGGCCTCGGCCTGTAGCTCTTCCGATTCCTCGATCAAAGTGCAGACCCAGTACACCTGGCGGCCATCGCCACAGGCGGCATCGACGCGGCGGATGACCGCATCGCGTCGGTCCTGGCTGATGACGGTAGTGGTTACGGGCGTTCGGCCCGGTGGGAGTTCATCGATGATGGACACATCGAGGTCGGCATAGGCGGTCATCGCCAGGGTTCGGGGAATGGGGGTGGCTGTCATCGTGAGCTGGTGCGGCAGGCCCTGGCGGGCTTTTTCCTTCAAGGCCAGGCGCTGGTGCACGCCAAAGCGGTGTTGTTCGTCGATGATTACCAGCCCCAGGTTTTGGTATTCAACGCTCTCCTGAAAGAGCGCATGGGTGCCGATCATCATCTGAATGCGGCCTTCGGCCAGGTTCTCCAGCGTCTCGCTGCGATGTTTCTTACCATGTTTGCCAAGCAACAGGCCACAGGTGAGGCCCAGTGGTTCAACCCATTGGCTCATATTGCGGAAGTGCTGTTCGGCCAGCAGCTCGGTGGGCGCCATCATCGCCACCTGACAACCGGCTTCGATCACCTGCAGGGCCGCGAGCATGGCGACCAGGGTTTTACCCGAACCCACGTCACCCTGCACCAGCCGAAGCATGGGAAGGGTTCGACCGAGATCGGCCTGGATTTCCTGGGTGACCCGCTGCTGGGCGTTGGTCAGAGTAAAGGGTAGTTGTTTGAGCAGTTCGCTCACCAGCCGTTGGCTGGGAGGAAAGCGAGTGGAACCGAACGCCTGGGTTTTCTGGCGGATCTGCATCAGGCTGAGGTGGTGGGCCAGCAGTTCTTCCAGGGCAAGTCGCTGTTGTGCCGGGTGAAGACCGGCGAGTAGGGCGTCGGTATCGCTTCCGGGGGACGGATGATGCAGGGTCAGCAAGGCATCGGTCAGCGATGGTAACCCCCAGCCTGACAGCCAATCCGGCGGTAGCCATTCCGGCAGACCGCCCTGGCGCTTGAGGGCGGTGATCGCCTGTTCGACCAACGACCGCAACCGGCCCTGATTCAGCCCTTCGGTGCTGGGGTAGAGTGGGGTGAGGGCGTCGTCCAGTGGCGGGAAGTCTCCGTCGTCGCGGACCTGGTATTCAGGGTGCATCATCTCCAGGCCGGTGGAGCCCATGCGAACTTCACCGTAACAGCGAATGCGTGCGCCCTTACTCAAACGGTTCTGCTGGGCTTTGGTAAAGTGGAACAAACGCATGCTGAGCAACCCGGTCTGATCCGAAATCCGGCAGATCAGACTGCGGCGCTTGCCAAAGAAAACCTGGGAGCCCATCACCTCGCCTTCAATCACCACCGCCATGCCCAGTTTCAGGCGGCCAATGGGCGTCAGGCGGGTTCGGTCCTGATATTTATAAGGCAGGTGGAACAGCAGGTCGCCAATGGTCAGCAACCCGATACCGGCGCATTTCTCGGCCAGCTTGGGGCCGATGCCGCTCAGTTGGCTGATGGGTTGTTCAAGTGCCATGGTTCAAGCGGCGGAACTACCGATATTGCATTGACGGATGCAGGTTTCCAGCAAATCGATGGCTTTGGGGCGTGGAAAGCTGGCGCGCCAGGCAAGGGCGACGGTGCGTCGCGGTGCCTTACCCGCGAACGGCCGCACCGATACTTGTTTGTCGTTATATAATGTCGAGCCGGTGGCGGACTGCGGCAGAATGGTCAGCCCCAGGTTGGAGGCCACCATGTGGCGCAGGGTTTCAAGTGAACTGCCGTCAGCCATGGTGCGCACCCGGCCTTTCGGGTCGCGCGAGGCGGAGGCAATATTCGGGCAGGCGGTGAAAATGTTATCGCGGAAGCAGTGGCCTTCGCCCAACAGCAGCAGCGGTTCCTTGATCAATCGTTCGGCGGGAATCGCCTTTTCCTTGGTCAGCGGATGCCCGCTTGGCAGCAGAATTTCGAAGTCCTCATCGAACATGGCTTTGGTGAGCACGTCCGGTTCTTTGAAGGGCAGGGCGATAATAATGGCATCGAGTAAACCATCCCGCAGGCGGTGACGTAGAACACTGGTGAAGTTCTCTTCGATCTCCAGTGGCATGTCAGGCGCCAGTTGTCGTAATTGAGGGATGATGTGTGGCAATAGGTAAGGGCCAACGGTGTATATCACGCCCAGTTTCAGTGGGCTGGATAATTGGTTTTTCCCGGCGTGTGCCAAATCCTCGATTTTATGGCTTTCCTCCAACACACGCTGGGCCTGTTCAACAATGCGCTGACCAATGGGGGTGACCTGAACACCGGACTTGCCGCGCTCGAAAATGGCAACGCCGAGGCGGTCCTCCAGCTTTTTGATGGCGACGCTGAGCGTCGGTTGGGCCACAAAGCAGCGGTCAGCCGCCTTGCCGAAATGACGCTCTTGGGCCAGGGCAACGATGTAGCGCAGTTCGGTCAGTGTCATGTTGGATTCCAGAGGAGTCGGGCATGGTGTTGGGGATCGATAAATTCTAAGCTATCGAAAAGTCATTTCTGATACAAGGGGATAATTGAATGACAGGGCAACTCTTGTTGGCCGGTGTAGGGGATTTGAACAAACGTGTAGCACGTCGATTTCTGGACCTGGGCATGGAAGTGACCGGGTTGCGCCGATCACAAGGCGACCCGGCTCTAGGCTTCTATCAACTCCGTATCGACCTGGCAGTGGAACGCTGGCCCGATGTCGGTGCCGATTGGGTGATCATGGCGTTATCCGCACCGGAGCGAACGGCCGAGGGCTATCGTATGGGTTACGTGGAGCCGGTGCGCCGCCTCAATGAAAGCCTGCAACGCTGGCGAACACTGCCGGAACGCATTCTGGTGGTCGGCTCTTCCCGAGTGTATGGCATGAACGACGGGCGCGAGCTCACCGAATCCTCCCCCATCGACCCCGTCGACTGGGCCGGAGAGCAACTGGCCGTGATGGAAGCCGAAGTGGATGCCTTGCCGGTGCCCGCCACCGTCGCCCGCCTGAGTGGTATCTATGGCCCCGGCCGAAACTGGTTAAGGCGCATGGCCCGCGCCATGGAAGAGACACCGCCAACAAGCAACCATTGGACAAACCGCATCCATATCGAAGACGCCGCCTCGGCATTGACACATTTGGCGCTGACCGCCCCTTACGAAAAACGCTACCTGGTAACAGACCGCCAACCCGCCCCGTTGTATGACGTGTTGGCTTACCTGCGGGAGCAGGAAGAGCTACCGCCGGTGGAAGCAACCCCTGAAGTGGCTGGCGGCAAAAGGCTGCTATCGGACCGGTTGGCCGCCACCGGATTTGAATGGTATTACCCGAGCTATAAAGACGGTGGCTATTGCAAGGGCTGAGTTACAGAGCGCCCCGGCTTTTCAGCAGCTTCGCCACCGCCGAAGCCAGCCGGGCATAGCCTTCGGCATTCAAATGCACCCGGTCGGATTTCATGGCCGAATCGCCGATCAAGTCCGCCAGGATGTCGTCTTCTATCGGCAGTTCGTACTGATCGGCCAGTTCGCCATAAAACTCCGCCGAGGACAGAAAGAGGCTACGATCAGGCACGCTCACCAACACCACCTCGATACCGCGCTGCTGTATGAGCTCGATCATGGCAGCGAGGTTGGCCTTGGTTTGTGCCGGGTTGTGGTCCCGTAGGATATCGTTACCGCCATGGCACAGAATGACCAGTTTGGGCGAGTGCCGATCCAGCTCCGACGGCAAACGCCGAAGCCCCTCGGCGCTGACTTCCCCCGACACACCCGCGTTAATCACCCGAATGCCCAGGTTTCTTTCAAGCACGGCGGGGTAGGCTGTTTGTGCACCGGCACCCACACCTTGTGTGAGGCTGTCGCCGAAGGCGAGAATGGTATCGGAAGGCGCCAGGGGTGAGAGATTGTTGCCCTGGGTGCAGGCGGTTAGGACTAAGATGGTTAGGGCTAGGAGGTACGACCAGTATTTCAACATTCCAAGGCCTACGTTTTATGCTTCTTCTTTTCGCGGGGCGAGGCGGTTAGGCTGCTTCGAAATCCAGGGGATGAATATCATCCAGGTTGACAGTGCCACGCGCCACCCAGAGGTCATACGCATCTTGCATTGCCAGCCAGCTCTCAGGCGTACGCCCAAGAACCTTGGACAACCGTAAAGACATTTCCGGGCTAATGCCGCTGTCCCCCTTGAGTAACCGAGACAAGGTGGAGGGAGATACCCCAAGGCTGGATGCAAGGTGACGCGCACTGATTCCAAAGGGTTCCAGATAGACCTCGCGAATGAATTCACCGGGGTGCGGTGGATTATGCATAGTCATCAGTGATAATCCTCATAATCGAGTGTGTAGGCATTGCCGTCCCTAAATTCGAACGTCATACGCCAGTTTCCGTTAACCCATATCGACCATCGCCCTTTGTCTTGCCCCTTCAGCGCATGAAGCCGAAAACCGGGGATGTCCATGTCTTCCACCGAAGTGGCTGTCTCCAAAGCAGCAAGCTGCATGCGCAACTTTTTGGCGTGAGCTGGCTGTATGCCTGCCGTACTGCCGCTTGAGTAGAACCGTTTCAGTCCTTTGTGACGGAATGATTTAATCATTTGAGGATGATAGCGCGTTGCGCACCGCGCATCAATGGGCGGTGCCCCATGATTTCCTCTGGGTGAACGCAACTTGGCGGCTTGACAGGCCTAAGTAGAATCCAATCCCATTCGGGCCGGGGAAGGCCCAGGGGATAGAGACTATTGCCCTGGAGATGGGCAACTAGGAGGAAAATGGTTAGGGTCAGCAACTACTGCCAGTTTCTCAGCATGGACTAAGCCTATAGCTCGTGTTGTTGGCTCGTCGCATAGTCTTGCAGCAGCTCTGGGAACCTTTCCTGGGGCGGGAATTTACTGAAACTGTGCTTTGCACCAGTGGTGGCCCATTCAAGTTTTTCATCGGTGAACGTTTCTATGAATGGCTTATACTCCTGTGAATCTTCCAGCATGGTGGAACGTACATTCACCAGTTCATCCATACCTTCCGGACGCGTAAACAGCCAGCTCATACAGTGTTCGCAAAAATAGTGACGCGTGCTGCCATGCAACCCGCCTATTACGGGTTCACCCGCAGTGATGGAGAAAGCGGTGCTGGGGTACAAAGAGCTTAGACTGAATGCACTCGACGACATTCTTTGGCAACCCGTGCAATGACACGCCATGGTGATCATCGGTTTTGCGGTAACCTCGAATTTCACCTGCCCGCAACGGCATTGGCCTTGAGTTTTGCTTGGTGAGTTTGTCATAAATATTTGGCTCCAAATTAACTATTGCTGGTCGCTTTGGTCCCTCACTGTAGCCAAGCCTGAGTGACTGTCCAAGTTGTTAATGGCCGACTCCTTAATTGGTCCCCTTATTGCCGCCAAATGGGTTCGTAACCTTCGTATTGCTCTGGATATTGGTGGTCAGGCTCCGCTGAATGCTTTCACCCTGAGTACCCTGGCCACTGTTTGAATAGGTGTAGTTGTTGTTCTTGCTGTTGAACGTGAAGGTCTGTTTTGGCGTGTTCGGGTTGAAGCCGAGACCGGAATCTTGCTGATTGGCCATGACATTCCCCTGGGCAAGATTGGTCTGCGCACCGAAATATTTCAGCTGATTCTCCGGTTTTTGGAAGTTGAACCCACTCATCTGAGGGTTTCCTTGCGAGAAGTCTTTTTGCTGCAGTACGCCTTGGTTCAGGCTGGTCATGCTTCTATCGAAAGCTCGTGCGCGGTTCTGGGAATCCAGGATGGATCTCTTCTCCGTGCTGCCATTGATATCCGTATCCTGTGTTGTTTGGCGGCCGCCGAACGTATCACTGAACGAGCTGTCGTAGTTACCCCGGTGCATGTCCGGGTTGTTGATCGCCATGGTTAACCCTGTGTCATAGGCTTGTTGGCTATTGTTCGGGTTGGAAAGTCTCAGGCTTTTCCCGGATGGGTTGTGGTCGTTATTTGCAGGCCAGGACCCTTGGGCCTTGGGGAGTTTGGGATACTGCTTGCCATTGTAGGTCGCATCCTCGTTATAGGTTCCGACATCAAATGCCTGGAGGGAATCCTTTCTTCTGTCATTACGGCTTAAATCAAGAAAAAACCCCTGTTTTTTGTATCCCATGAGGATTTCGTTGTCTTTGCTGCCCACAAAAGTACCCAATTGCCCTGTGTTGTTGGGTTGATACTGGTGGAACTGCTGGCTGCTCTCGTCAAACGAGAACATTTTGCCCGTAGGTTTGAGCAGGTGCTGATTGGTTGGGACACGGTCACCGGAGTTGTGGAAGCTCTGGTAGTCCTCATTGCTCATTTGAAAGTAGTCGTTGGTTGACTTCATGCGTTTGTCGACATGATCCTGCCCCCAGGGGACTTTGGAAAAGCTTTGGGAGTCGATTCGGACACGCATATGGCTTTGGTGGTTCAGCGGCTGGAAGTTGTTGTGGACGAACTCCCTTTGGCGCTCGATTTCGTCTATTTGGTTGCTGACTTCTTCCATTTCTATGGAGGAGTTGGATCTTTTTCTGGGTGATTTTTGGTCCATGGGTGGGTTTCCTTTTTTAATCCCTATTTCAGTATTGCCGTGAAAATAAATCTGTCCTGTTTTTCCGGGTTCTTACTGTGCATGCTATTGAGTAGTGCAAGACGTTTCCCTTTATGCAATCGACCATCATTGAGGTGTGGGAACATCTCCTGGAGGGGGCGGCCTATAGCTGAGGTGGTCTAATAGATATGACCAGTCCAGTTAAGGATAATACCCTGAACT
>CBFGUW010000065.1:0-20358 GCA_965652395.1 uncultured Saccharospirillum sp.
GCGGGTGAAACCAACAAACTAAATCAGCTCAGCCGCATCAACCAGAGAAGAATGCAAATGGCCGGGAGTGCCGGTCAGCAGGGTGCCCTTGGCATCCTCGACGGTAAATTCGAATTGGCTCTCATCATCGATCACCACACAGGCATGGAACGCATCCAACGCCGCATCGGCCCACTGGGACGGGAGAAGATCACCGCTCACCACCACACGATAGGTACCCGCCACATCGCGATCAGACACCGACAGGTTCTCACCCACGCCAACCAGGTTGACGTGAATGAAAACACGAACGGATGAATCGCTACGAAATGGCATGATGCTTCTCCTATCGAAAACGGCAGTGTCACTGCCAACTGGGTTTGTGTTTACGGTATCCCGCCTTGGCCTGCTTCTTTTTATCGCGGAAGGCTTGGCCGCGGTGGGGGCTATGCTTCGCAACAAAGTTGCGCGGTTTCATAGGCACCTCCTGTTTCCCACCAGACCACTGGTGAGCGGGCGCGGGATTGTATGGATTTTCCCAGCCATAGAAAAGGGCCAAAACAGGGAATTTTTACAGGAAAACGCCAGGGAGGGACCGCCCGACCGGCAGAAAAAATAAACAGCGTCCGGGAAATGCCTTTCCGGTCAAGGAGTTGCGAAAACCACACAAGAAGGGCCCCAAAACAGGAGCCCCTTTGTAAACTTTTTGCCGAATCGTGACCGTCTTAACGATGCACACCCGTCATATCCGGCAGCTCATGGGCAATCCCTTTATGGCAATCGATACAGGTCTTATCACCGCCGGTGAGCGCCGTCGAATGCGCCCGCGACGCCCGAGGCTCCTGCTGGGTAAAATCCATCGACTCAAACTGATGGCAATTGCGACACTCCAGCGAATCATTCGCCTTAAACCGTCGCCACTCCCGCTCCGCCAGCTCGCGCCGCTTCTCCTCAAACTCCTCACGGGTATCGATGGTCCCGAAAATCCACCCCCAAACCTCCTTCGACGCCTGCATCTTACGCGCAATCTTATGCGTCCACTCGTGCGGCACATGGCAATCCGAACACACCGCCCGCACACCCGAGCGGTTAGTGTAATGCACCGTATCCTTCAACTCCTCGAACACATTGTCGCGCATCTCATGGCAACCGATGCAAAACTGCTCCGTATTGGTGTACTCCAACGCCGTATTGAAGCCACCCCAAAAAATGATGCCCGCCAGAAATCCACCCAGCGTCAAAAACCCCAGGCTGAAATGAACACTGGGTCGGCTCAGCACCTGCCAGTAACGTTTCAGCCACTTCATGGGTTCGTCTCCTCAAGCGAGCTGCGGATCACCTCATCGATGGAATGGAAATCAGACTCCACCAGCGGCTCGGCATCGGTTTGGGGCACATGGCACTGAGTGCAGAAATAGCGCCTCGGCGTCACAGCCGCCCGTACCTGGTTATCGCGATCCATGAAATGCGTCACGCTCACCATTGGCGCCCCCGCACGAGGGGCCGCCTCGCGGCTGTGGCAATCCAAACAGCGATTGAAACGACGGTCCACCTGGTATCCGCGAATCACATGCGGAATGACAGGCGGTTGTTCCGGGTAGTTGCGCACTTCACGCTGTACCTCGCGCGGGTCACCAGCGATGGGGTCGGTCGACAGGGTTTGACTCAGGGTGCCACCGGGGCGAAGTCCGTCCGGTGAACTGGGAGAGAGGCTTTCAGCAAGCGCCCAGACACTGATCAAGGCGCAGAGCAGGACCAACAGAATGTTTTTCATGGCGATTCTCCTCAGGCCAGGTTGACCAGTTCCAGGCGGACGGCGCACTTCTTGAAATCCGTCTGCTTGGAAATGGGGTCGGTGGCATCCAGCGTGACCTTGTTGATCAGGTGGCTGGCATCGAAGAAGGGCACGAACACCACACCCCGGGGCATGGATACACGGCCCCGGGTTTCCACCCTCAGCAACACCTCACCCCGGCGGCTGACGACACGCACCTCGCTGCCCCGGCGAAAACCCAGCTCGTTGGCGTCTTCATTGTTCATGTAGAGCAGGGCGTCCGGCACGGCTTTGTAGAGCTCCGCCACGCGCTGAGTCATCGAGCCGGTGTGCCAGTGTTCCAGCACTCGGCCGGTGCTGAGCCAGAACGGATACTCGTCATCCGGCGATTCAGCGGGTGGTTCCGCTGGCAGTGCGAAGATGCGGGCTCGGTTGTCCGGGTTGCCGTAGAACTGATAACCGCTGCCCGGCTCAACATAAGGGTCGGAGCCTTCCCGGTAACGCCAAAGGGTTTCTTCCCCGTTGACGACTGGCCAACGCAGACCGCGCACCCGGTGATAGTGGTCGAATTCGCCCAGGTCCTTGCCTTTGCCGAGACCGAACAGGCGGTATTCCTCGAACAGGCCTTTTTGCACGTAATAACCGAAGTATTCGGCTTCGGCGTTGTCATAGTCCGGCGCGGTCTGGTCTTTCGGATAGGCATCCACCTGGCCGTTGCGGTAAAGAACGTCGTAGAGGGTTTTGTCGCGGTATTCCGGCGCCTGCTCCAGCAGGGCCTCGGGCCAGACATCGGCCACGCGGATGCGTTGCGCCAGGGCCATCGTCTGCCACAGGTCCGAACGGGCGTCGCCGGGGGCGGGCACCAGTTGATGCCAGAACTGGGTACGGCGCTCGGCGTTGCCATAAGCGCCTTCCTTTTCCACCCAACCGGCGGCGGGGAGGATCAAATCTGCCGCCTGCGCCGAGGCGGTAGGGTAAATGTCCGAAACGATGATGAAGGTTTCCGGGTTGCGCCAGCCCGGCAGGGTTTCCTGCATCAGGTTCGGCCCGGCCTGAATATTGTTGGTGGCCTGGGTCCAATACACTTTCAACTTGCCGTCTTTCAACATGCGGCTTTGCAGCACGGCGTGGAAGCCGGGCTTGGCCGGAATGGTGCCCGAGGGCAGCTTCCAGATTTTTTCCGCCTTGGCCCGGTGCTCATCGTTGGTGACGACCAGGCCAGCCGGTAGCCTGTGGGCGAAGGTGCCGACCTCGCGTGCGGTGCCGCAGGCCGACGGCTGGCCGGTGAGTGAGAAGGGGCTGTTGCCGGGTGTTGATATTTTCCCGGTCAGCAGGTGCAGGTTGTAGATGAGATTGTTCACCCAAACACCTCGGGTGTGCTGGTTCACGCCCATGGTCCAGAAGGTGGTCACTTTCTTGTCCGGGTCGGCGTAGAGTTTTGCCAGGTGCTCCAGTTGCCGTTCCGGCACTCCGGATGCATCGGACGCGCGCTTGAGCGTGTAGGGTTTTACATAGGCGGTGAAATCCTCGAAGGACATGTCCTCCCAGCTGTTGGCATTCTGGGCGTTGGCGGCGCCGGATTCCCGTGGGTCTTCCGGGCGCAGGCCATAACCGATGTCCGCGGCGCCTTTCACGAAGCGGGTGTGTCGGTCCACGAATTCATGGTTCACGGCATCGTTTTGAATAATGTAATTGGCGATGTAATTGAGGATGGGAATGTCCGCGTGGGGGTGCATCACCATCGGCAGGTCGGCCAAATCGAAACTGCGGTGGGTGTAGGTGGACAGCACCGCCACTTCGGTGCCTGGAGTCGACAGCCGGCGGTCAGTCACCCGGGTCCACAGAATGGGGTGCATCTCGGCCATGTTGGAACCCCAGAGCACGAAGACATCGGCGTTTTCGATGTCGTCGTAAACACCCATGGGTTCGTCCATGCCGAAGGTGCGGGTAAAACCGCCCACCGCCGATGCCATGCAATGGCGGGCATTGGGGTCCAGATTATTGCTTCGAAAGCCGGCTTTCATGAGCTTGCTGGCGGCGTAGCCTTCCCAGATGGTCCACTGGCCGGAGCCGAACATACCGACGCTTTCCGGGCCGTGTTCACGAATCGACTCGGTGAATTTTTGCGCCATGATGTCCAGCGCCTCATCCCAACTGACCGGTTCGAAATCCCCGTCCTTGCTGTAGGTGCCGTTGCGTTTGCGCAGCAAGGGTTGAGTGAGTCGGTCTTTCCCATAGAGGATTTTCGACAGGAAATACCCTTTCACGCAATTGAGCCCCCGGTTCACTTCCGCCTGAGTATCGCCATGGGTGGCGACAATACGGTTGTTCTTGGTGGCGACCATCACGCTGCAGCCGGTGCCGCAAAAACGGCAGGGAGCTTTGCTCCACTTCAACTCGGTCAGGTCTTCGTTGGTGATCAGATTTTCAGCGGCGGCGGGTAACGCCATGCCGACAGCGGAAGCGGCGGCGGCGGCCGCATTGGCTTTGGCAAATTCACGACGGGTCAGTTTCATGGTTGATCCCTGTACACGGTTCGTTTTCTTTTTTGTGAGCGATCAGTTCCTGATCGGCGTCTTCCGATGGCAGGACTTCGTGGTAAATCAGCGAACAGCCGAGTACGCCCGGTTGTTCCTGAAGGCGGTCTATGCGGTCCAAAATCCGGCGTTGGTGGGAGGTTTCGAGCACGACGATCAGGCGGCCGTTCGGCTCTGCGGCATAAACGTCCAGGTCGGGCATATCGTTCAGCCATGTCAACAGGTCCGGCATGGTCTCGGGCCGCACCTGTATAAACAGACTGGCGATGTGAAGCTCATGATCATTCATGGGGCAACCTTAATTGAATCGCATCTTGCGGGCAGGCGGAAAGGCAGGCTCCGCAGCCCGTGCATTGCTCGATATCCACATTGGGGCCGGGTACGCGGCCGGTTTGGTAGCTGAAGCGAATCGCCCGGGTTTCACAGTGTTCCTGGCAGCTTTGGCAGTGGATGTTGTTGAGCGCCAGGCAGTGGGTGTCGATATGCGCGCGCCATGAAAACGCCGGGCGTTGCAGATCAAACACCGGTGCCGGGCACACCTCGACGCAGGTTTGGCACAGCGAACAGCCTTCACGTTCGAAGTTCATTTGCGGAAAGCCACCGTCGCCTTTCACCAGAACCTGTTCCGGGCAGGCGTTGATGCAGTCGCCACAGCGCAGGCACTGGTCGGTGAAATTCGGCCCTGTCCAGGGTGGTTGGCGGTCCATGGCCACGGGTGTACCTCCGCGCAGGAAGGAACGGCGGGCGGTCGATACCATCATGAGCCTTCCTTAACCCGGTGGTCCGGGTGGTCCGAGAATCAGTTGGGTCATCCAGACCAAGAAGCCATAGCCGCCGACGATCGCGACAGCCAGGATCGGAAACAGGAAGACAATCAGAAAAATGAATAAGCGGGTTTCCAGCCGTTTTTGTTGGTCCGGTGGCTGGGTGTGTGTTTCTTCCATAAGCTCCCCCTCTGCCATGATTTTTTCTAACGCTAGTAAAGATTGTTCAGTGTTCAAGTAAACGAAAGAGGTAGGTGGTGGGTGCGCCATGTCCGTATTCCGGTCGCGAAATTGGGCTAAAGCGGTTAATCTTGGCGTCTGAACCCAGGTCGGGGCTTGGAACCAGGTCTCGCCCGGTTTGGTATGGGAATACTGATTTTGCCAAACCCCCTGTAATTACGCATCAGAGACCTTACCTCACTACTATCGCAGGACGCCCGGCGTCCCGATTCAATCCATCCTGTATAGAAGGAGGGCCGTTTATGAGCCCGGAAGAACATAAAGCCTTATCTGAAATGTCAGCCGAAGAGCGGTATGACTATCTGATGGAAGCCATCGTCGAAAATGAGCAGGTATGGACCTTGAAAAGTGATGAAGGCATGGTGCTGATGTCCGCCGAAGGCGCGGAATGCCTGCCGATCTGGCCCCATGCGGAATTTGCCAAAGAGTGGGCGAGTGGTAACTGGGCCGACTGCTCCCCGTCATCGATCGATCTGGATTCCTGGATGGCGCGGTGGTTGCCCGGCATGGAGGAAGACGGCTATTCGCTTGCGATATTCCCGAGTGCTAACGAAGAAGGCATCGTCATCACACCGAGAGAGCTGCGCGAGGCTCTGGAGCCTCAGGAATAGACCGTTACACGCTAACAGAGGCCAGTCGACTTCGGGCGTTGGAATAAACGCCCGGAATACCCGCCGTTTGTGGCCTCCCGGGGTGTCCGGCAGGCAGTGTAAGGGGGACATGGATGCGCCCGGCGACTTGCGGAATCTGAAAAGCCGATTATCTTTTGACCATGCAGGTTGCATGTTGGGAGGGGTGGCTATGGAGCGCAGGCAGACAGATCCACAAGTCAAAATCGACTCTTTTCACCGTAAAAGACTGGACAGCCTTGTCCGTAAAATTCAGATCGTGCGCGGCCCCACCCAACTGAACCTCAGCGACCGTGATATTGCCGGTTTCCTTCAGGACGGCACTTTGGAAGACTGGCTGTTGTGTCGCTACACCACCCCCCACGGGCCTTCCCGGCCGTTCATGCTGACCCCGAATGATGTTGAGCGGCTGAGTCTGGTGTTGGCTATTGCCGATGCGCTTGGCCATGCCATGGTGGGCCCTTCGATGGAAGTGGCTTTCAAGGCGCCTCGGTATGGCATCGGTGGGCTGGTCAGCATCAAGGAATATCTCACCACCAAGCCTGACCTTGTGGACATAAAGCGAGTGTTGACCAGTATCCAGCTGTTTAACGCTTGCGCGACGGCCTGAATCCGAAAGAAAGAGAGAAGTGGGGGCAGCCGGTTAAGGCTGCCGCCGGGTGTTCTTAAAACGCCGTTACAACAGGGCGAGTGGGTTGCCATTATTCGTTGGTGGTGTCCTCCCAGGTTTCTTCGGCGTCGTCAGCCGCTTCATCCAGGGCTTCACCGGTTTCATCGGCTGCCTCGTCGATCTGTTCTCCTGTTTCTTCAACAGGACCTTCATCCATATCGCATGCAACCATCGGCAGGCTGAACATCATGGCCGCCAGCAGGGTATAAATCGGTTTCATGGTTAAGTCTCCTTTCGTCAGCATAATAGCAGTGGTTTGGGTGTTCCCTTTTTCGGGATATCCCAAAGGGACAACCCCGATGTTTGATCGAAAGTTCCGAATACAATGACGACTTTTTAATTTTGTGCACTCAGTTTGCCGAAGTTGAGACAGGGCTCAAATTTTCCCGTTTGAAACCTGTGATTCAGCCCCAGAAATTTTTTCGAAACAGCGAATACACTTCGTCGGTGCGTCCGCTCAATACGGCTTTGATGCCATATTTCGCAGTGGACGTAACCTGGCCTGGTTCAATTTTGGGCGGCATTACAAACTCCAAAGCGTTGACTTTCACATCCAGAAGAGCGGGGCCGTCCTGGGCGAGCCATTGCCGCATTGCCGGTTCCAGGTCGTCGGCTCGGTCCACCTTTGTTCCGTAAAAACCGCAGCTTTCTGCGAGGGCTGTGAACTCCGGGTTGTCCATTCGGGTGAAGGAATCCAACAGCCCTTCGACCCGTTGTTCCATTTCGACGAAACTTAACGAATGGTTGTTGAATACCATTAATTTTACCGGGAGCTTTTCCTGGACGAGCGTCATTAAATCGCCCATCAGCATGGTCATGCCACCGTCGCCGCACATGGCAATCACCTGTCGGCCGGGGTAAGCCTTGCTAATGCCAATGGCCTGCGGATAGGCGTTGGCCATGGTGCCGTGCAGCAGGCTGGTGAGAAAGCCGCGCTTCCCGTTGGCGCTTAAATGTCTCAGTAGCCAAACCATGGGTGTACCGACATCGGCGGTGAAGGCGGCGTCGTCATCGGCCAGTCGGTCCAGCATTTGGGTAACCAACTGTGGGTGAATCAATTCCGGGTCTTTGCCTTCAACGCGTTTTTGATAGGTCTCTTTATCGTCTTTCCATTGTTTGAGGGCTTTGTCGAGGAAGCGACTGTTTTTCTTTTCTTGGATGTTTGGCAGCAGTGCGTCGAGGGTTGCGCCAACGTCGCCGTGCAGGCCCAAATGCAACGGAATGCGACGGCCAAGATTGCTGGGGTTGATATCCACCTGAACGATTTTTGCCTTCTCGGGGTAAAACTCGGTGTAGGCGAAATCGGAACCCAGGCACAGCAGTAAATCGCAGTCGTCCATGGCATCCACCGCCGCTCTGTTGCCCAATATTCCAGACATACCCACATTAAAAGGGTTGTCGGGTTCAATGAATTCCTTGGCGCGGGTGGTGTGGGCCACGGGGGCTTTAATTCGTTCGGCCAGGGCCATGACCTGATCATGAGCGCCGCGTGCGCCGATACCGGCGAACAACACCACCTTCCTGGCATCGTTCACCAGCTGTGAAAGTTGTTCGATTTCCGTATCGGAAGGCCGAATAATCGGCGTGCAACGGTGCACCGACCAGGGCAGTTTGTCGTGTGTTTTTTCCGTGAACATATCGCCATTGACCACCAACACCGCTACGCCTTTTTTAACCAGGGCAGCCTGGGCGGCCATGGCTGTCATTCTCCGTGCCTGATCGGGATGCGTAATGCGTTCACAGAATACCGAGCAATGCTCATAGAACTTTTCCTGGTCGATTTCCTGAATGAAATTGAAGCCCTGCTGTACCCGCTCAATATTCGAGGCGATCATAACCAGAGGTGAACCATTACGGTTGCTTTCAACAATCCCATTGAGAAAATGCAGGCTCCCCGGGCCGGACGTGCCCGCGCACACGGCCAGTTCACCAGTCATGTAAGCTTCGGCCCCTGCGGCGAACGCGCCGACTTCTTCATGGCGCACATGCACCCATTCAAGATCGGATTCACGTAAGGCGGTGGTGAAGTGGTTAATGGTATCGCCGACGATGCCATAGCAGCGTTTCGCACCGGCGGCGACCAACGTTTCCACGATGACTTCCGACACAGTATTGCTCATAGACGCTCCCGGTTATTATCTTCAAGCCACCTGGGCTGAGTTGTTTTTTAGTCGAATATTCCGCATGACAAACCCGCTTTTTGGTAAGGCGGGAATGTGAGACAAGCTGTAAGAGAGATCCTGAGGGGGTACTTCATATTCGAGATCCCGTACCAGAGCTAGCAAGGCGACACGCATCAATTCAATGGTGATCCACTCCCCGGCACAGCGATGGTTTTCTTCATATTGCCCGCCGCCGTGAGGGATCAGATCGTAATCCCCCGGTTCGCGGGTACGGAATCGATCGGGTTCGAAGGTTTCGGGTTCCTCCCAAAGGCTTGGGTCGTGATCGGTTCCGTACAGGTCGAGCAGCACGCGGCGGCCTTTCGGAAAGTGATGGCCGTGCCAGGTGAAATCCTGTTTTACCCGAGCGGCGACGGCCGGGAAAAAGGGATAGAACCGACGGACCTCCTGCACGAAGCGGGTCAGAGGTTCGTCATTGTCACCCATCAGCGCAAGCCTATATTGCGGGTGTTGGTGCAGTGCCAGAGCGGTAAAGACGATAAAGCGGCCGATGGCGACAATAGGGCGAATGATGTTCAGCAGTTCGACCGCGACAATGGGCGGTGTGAGAAGGTCGCCTGAAAGGCCCCGATGCCAGGTCATGACCTGGGCGGCGGAATTGTCCGGAATGGGGCATTGGCCGCTACGGATTTCCTCGACCAATCTGGTCAGCCAGGCTTCTTCATCCTGTCGCGCCTTGCGGCCCTGCCAATGGCGCAGGCCCGGTGTGGCCGGTGCTTCGATCATCGCCACCAGATTTTGAGTCAAGCGTGGTACATCCCGGCCAGAGACCGGTATCCCGGCCCATTCGCAGGAGGCCCGACACAAAATCTCATTGACGGCATCGAACAGAACCACCTCTTCCAGACTTTCCCAGCGGGTGGCTTCGGTGTGCCAGTATTTCGTGGTGAGTTGGGACAGCGCCTGGATGCTTTCGCGCGTCATCAACGACATGAACATCTGTTTGCGGTGGTGGTGGGCCTCGCCATCCAGCCCTTGTACGCCTCCTTCGCCCAACAGTGTTTTCATAACCGCAGAAGGCATGGCGCCGTGACGTTGAAACCGGCTGGTGTCGTAAAACAAGGTGGCGGCTTCGCGGCCCCGCATGCAGATGGTTTTTTCCATCAACAGCCGGGTTTCGAAAAGGTCGGAGTGATATTGGCGACAGCGTCTGGAAATGAATTCGTACCCTTCCAGCATCATTGTCACCGTACTTTCCGGCCAGGCAGTCCGTGGTAGGGTTGCCATAAAGCTCCTCCCGTCGCGGTATTGGATGTACGTCGGTATGAGAGCTTGCATGGGAACCAGGCATTCCCGAACGGCAGCAAACGGTTAGCAAACTAGTTCAGGTGTGGGACGAGGGCAAGTGAAGGCTTTCGTAAAGATGCCACCTGTTTTCAGGGGCGTCGCCGTCGTCCGGTAATGACATCGAACATGACACCTGAAATGGGAGTGAAGCGGGAAACGCGGAAGACCAGGTCTCTTACCCGGCCGCGTTGTTTGACTCTCAATTCGGGTGCCTTGGGTAAATACCACAGCGCGACCACGCCCCGCAGCACGCCGGAAATAATAAAAATCACCCAGATGGGCCGGTCGATTGGCCACCGCCAGGTGCCGATTTCCAGTGCTTCGGGTACCCAACTGATCAGGTAACCTCCGGTGATGGCCCCCACGAAAACCGCCGCCGCGCCAATGGCGGCTTGCAGGGCGGCGTAGCCAGCGAATTCGCTGTCTTGGGGTTTCAGATCGTACAGGTAATTCGAGGTCGCCAGAGAAAACCCGCTCCAGGCGAGGCCGCCGAGCATTTGGACACCAATGAGATACCAGAAGTAATCGGAAAATAACCACAGAATGGGCAGCAGTGGAATGACGGTAGCGCCCAGCGCCATCACATAGCGGTTGCCCAGCCGGTCTGCGATTCGCCCCCAATACCGCAGCATGATGAACTGCACAAGGATGGAGGAGCCGGTACTGATGGTGAACATCAGATAGGTGAATTGCAGGTCGCGCAGCATATACACAGCGAAGAAAGGCGCGGACAACGCCACCATGCATTGCATGCCCGCGAGGAAAAAGGTGAAACGCCGGAAGCGCGGGTCGGCAAAGGCCCGCTTCAGGCTGGACAAGGTGTGTCGCAGCCCACGACCTCGTGTCGGGTCCGGCTGGTAAGGGTCGTGCATTTGAGTCAGGTAGCGGGTCGACATGGCCCGGCCTGTGAGGGCGATGAGAAAAAGCAGGGCAAAGCCCAGATATTCCAGTGTCATGGCGGCGGTGCTGTTCAGCAGAAGACCGCCACCAAGGAAGGCGAGAAAGGAGGTGGCCATGGCCAGGCGCGATCGAACACCAAAGTAGCGCCCTCTTAACCGGGCTGGCACCAAGCTGCCCATAAGAGCACGCCATTGGGGTTGTGCGAAGTTGGAGGAGGCGTGATACACAATTGCGGCGATGATCAGAAGCCCGACACGGGTGTCGGTTGCAGTCACCAGTGGCAGTGCCAGTAACAGCATGGCGGCCAGCGAGAGTGTCTGAATGGCGGCACCCCAGACGATAAGCCGATGACGGGGCCAGTAACCGCCCGACCAGACGGAGAGTATTTGAAAAAGTCCTCCGAGAAGTTGGGGGATGCCGTTCAACCAACCAATTTGTACGCTGGTGGCGCGCAGGAAAATGGCGAAGGCATTGAGAAACTGATCGACCATACCGGTCATCACCGATGAGGCGATGCTGTCTTTCAATGAAACCTTCAAACTGTTCCGAACCGGGCTGGTGCGGCGTTCAACGTCACGTATTGAGTTGGATGGCATGTTACACACTCAAGTTTCGGAATTCGCTGATTGGGCGTTGCCAGGAATACGCCTGGGCTGCCAGGTAGACACCTCAAGGGTCGGCATGGACCCATCCATGGGGCCTGGACCGCAGCATCCTTGCTGCGGACCACCCTTGAGGTGCCTACCTGGCATCCGAGGCTCGGGGCTGTGGGCGAACTCCGAAACTTGTGTTGAATTCAGCGGCTATAGAGACAAGGGGTGACATAAGAGACCACGTAAATCGGCCATGTTTGCGAAGAGAGTATAGAAGCCGGAAAAACCGAAACAAGGGAGCGGGGTAGAAGACATTGTCAGGCTACATTTGTGCCTGTATCGATGGGTTACCAGTTCTGCTTCGGATTAACAGGGAAGACATTGGAGTACGGACTCCAAATTTTGGTAGTCGGGTACACTCGGTTTGTGTCGCAACCGGTCACCTACCAGCACAAAACCGTACCCCAGGTAACTGGCAGCGGTGCGGTCCCAGACGCCATCGCCGAAATAGGTGCGGGTATGGTAGCAGGTACCTCCGGCTTTCTGTTCGGCTGTTTTCATAATCTCGACCCGGTCGTAGTGGTCTGAGGCGGAAGCCAGCGGTATTTGCTCGGCGGCCAGTCCGGCTGCTTCCAGTTTCATTCGCGCGGTCTCGGCCCAACCGCCGGTCGCCAAGGCCAGGGTAACGTCTTTGGCTTTTTGTAGGTGAATCAAAAACTCTGCAGCACCTGGAATGGGTCTTACCCCATGCTTGGCAACGTAATTTTCAGTTAGGCTGAGGAACCGACTTTTCAGGGCTGCTGCCTTGGTTTCGTGCTCACTTGCAGCGACATTATGTCGTTTCAGCAACTCCCTTGTGATGCCGGAATCCGTGACATGAGGATAGGTATGCCACTCGGTGTCGATGGATATGCCCAACACTTCTTCCGCCGCCTGCTTAAAACATTGGGTATCGAAATCGTAGGATTCGACAAGCGTGCCGTCGATGTCGAACATGACTAAGTTGGACGGAGAGTGGTTCATAGCGGGTGCTGGCTTGGGTTTATGACCATTGTCCTATGTTTCCTAATGACTTTTAACCTCTTGTGAGCAGGCCGTTTCGGGAACAGTATGGCGGTATTACGACTTGGAGGTTAACCACCATGAGTTCATCGGCGCGGTTTTGGGACCGTATGGCAACGGCTTATTCGAAGAAGCCGGTGCCCAATGAAGCGGTCTACCAACAGAAGTTGGAAATAACCCGCAAATACCTTAACCCCGATATGAATGTTCTGGAGTTTGGTTGTGGCACGGGCTCCACGGCAATTGCTCATGCGCCTTATGTTCGCCATATCCAAGCAATTGATATTTCAGGGAAGATGATTGATATCGCCCGGGAAAAGGCGATAACAGCGGGTGTCTCTAATGTAGACTTCAAACAGTCCGAACTCTTTTCCCTGACGTTGGACGACCACTCTTTCGATGTGGTGCTGGGCCTCAATATTCTGCACTTGGTGCAAAACTGGGAAGAGACCATCGACTGTGTTTATCGTATTTTGAAACCGGGCGGCGTCTTTATTTCCAGTACTGCCTGTATTTCTGAGGCAACCCCCATAATCCGGTGGGTCGCACCGGTCGGGAAGCTGTTGGGGCTGATGCCTGAGTTGGCTATTTTCACTCGGAAGGAGTTGGAACACCGAATGGAAAAGGCGGGTTTTTCATTGGAGCGCCATTCGTTTCCCGGGGAGAACCCAGCCAATTGCTTCTTAGTTGCTGTTAAACCGGGCTGACCTTTGTTTGCTTGACGGTGCGCCAAATCAACCAGACCGAACTGAGTGGCAACAACGCGATGATTCCGGCCGAGAAGAACAGTTTGAACTCCGGGTAGCCCGCGAGCCAGAAACCGGAGTGGATCAAACCAGTCAATAATCCGAGACCGGCGGTCAAGTAGGCGAAGGTGGGTGCTCGTGGCGCACTGAGTACAACGGCCCGGTAACCCAAAAAGAGAACAGGGAAAGCCACGGCGTTAAACAATAAATAACCCTGTACACCTCCGGGTAGTAAAAACATCTCCCATTCTTTCCAGTAGGCGGCATCTATTTGATGCAATATCAATAGCATAAGCGTTGTGAGGTAACTGCGTTCCATGGTTGGCCCCTAATGTGATCGTTTGAACCGGTTGAACATGTCTTTTACGTATCCGCCCAGTGCTTCACTGGCGCTGCCTATACCGTCTCTTTTAATCAGCAACACCTGGTAATCTCCCAAAGGGGGAAGGCCTGATTCCTTGTTGAGTTGTATCAACGGTGGCTTGACCAGATTCAACGGAAAGGCGGAAACAGCCAGATCCGCAGTCATGGCGGCTTCCTGCCCGGCGCAGTGAATGCTGGTGTAGGCGATGCGGTAATCTATGCCTGCTTCGTCGAGTGCTGCTAATGCCAAAGAACGCCAACAGCAACCATGAGCGGCAAGGGAGATGGGCAGGGGCGTACGATCAAAGGCCACTCCGCCTTCGCGGCCGACCCAAACCAAAGGCTCGGTATGAACCACTTCGCCGCGATGAGGGTCCTGGCCTTGGTTACCGGCGGTTACCAAGGTGAGGTCCAATTCGTTGTTATCCAGCTGTTTAATCAGAGCTGTGCTGCGGTCCACCACCACGTCGACCTGTACACCGGGATGAGTGCGGGCAAATTGGGCCAACAGGCCGGGTAGGATGTGGGTCCCTATATCGTCCGGGGTACCAAAGCGAACTTTACCTTCTACGGTAGGCGACAGAAATTGCGCTACCGCTTCTTCGTTCAATTTCAACAGACGTCGACCGAAGCTTAACAGGATTTCCCCTTCGGGAGTCAGGCGGACCTGGCGGGCTTCACGTACAAAAAGGGTTTGCCCCAGTGTGGTCTCCAGCCCTTTTATTTGCATGCTGAGCGCGGAAGGGGTGCGAAATACCTGCTGGGCGGCCCGTGTGAAGCTGCCGCATTCAGCGATAGCGACGAAGCTGCGCAACACGTCCGTATCCAGTAAGGGGAGTGCCCCAGAGGCTTTCAGTTGTTCACTCATGGGCAGACCTTTCAGGAAAATTGAAGGCACAGTGTAGTATTTTTAGTTTGAATCAATCAAATTCGGCACGCATTCTAATACCGAGGTCGCGACCCTCACCCTTTTTTTCTTTTGATATGGCTGTCCGCCGGGGCGCCATAGGGAGAGGTTGCTATGTCTGAAAGTAAGCTGGATTTAACGTTCGAGGTGGAGGAAGCCACAAGGCGCGCCCGCCGCGACTACATGCCGGACAGGTATATGCCTGCCATGCCGCCTTTTGCACTGATCCGCTGGCTTGGAAATCGGGTGGATGCCTGGAGATTCCGCCGCAAGCTATTGCGCCTGTTGGATTACAACGATCACATGCTCGACGACATGGGGCATACCCGGGCGGAATTGATGATGGCAAGTAAGCTGCCGCTCAAGGAAAATGCCCGTCAGGCTCTGTTGGACTGGAAAGCGGTACGGCGGCGGACCGGGTAACGAAAACCGATTATGTATAAGGCATCTCGTATCGCACACTGTATTCTTGGAAGCCAAGAGCGCTCCAAAATCCCCGGCCTGCGCGGTTGGCGGTGAGGGCTTCCAGGGTGATATAGGTGTTTGGCGGAATCACTTCGTTTTGGAAGAGCCTGAAGGCCGCTTTGCCCAAACCCCGGCTGCGATATTCAGGTTTAATGAAAAACTGCCGGATATAAACGCCGTCGCTGTGGCCCTCGGTATCAGGGTCGGTTGGCCGGTAGAGGATATAGCCAACCACCTGATGCCCCAGCGAAAACGTCGAGCAGGAATAGTCATGTGAAAGCCAACGAGAGAGACGCTCAATGGCATCGTTCAATGCCATGACCCGGGAGCCTTCGTCCTGCTGGAGGCGAACATTCATTTCCGCGACGGAGGCGATGTCTTCCTGTCGGAGCTTTTGAACGGTGAGTTTTTCCGGCATCGGGGCTTGCTCCAAGGTGGTCAAGCGACGGCGACATCCTCGGCAAGGGCTTCGAAACCCTTGGCGATGGTTCCTGGTATGAACTCGATGATGTTGTAGTCGGCCACGCCATTACGATGGAAGGGGTCTTCTTTTATGATGGCTTCGATGTGCGCTCTTGGGGCATTTCGGGTGACAATCACACCACCGGTACGAGGCTCTTTGCGCCCGGAGACGACGAACAGGCTTTTGTCATAGTATTTGGTCAAGAAGGCGAAGTGCTCTTCGACAAGCGGGTCGATTGTGTCGAAGTCGACTTTGTAGGTCAGAGTGATAACGAACATAAGATCCCTCTGTTGATGATTGAAGGGGGGCTGATCAACTAAAAGACAGAAGCATGCTCTCCGTATGGAGAGCATTGAAGGGGTTACATCTGAGACTGGAGGTAATTTTCCAGTCCGATCATCTTGATCAGTCTCAGCTGCTGTTCCAGATAATAAGCATGGTCCATTTCGGTATCGTCGAGCAGGGGCTCCAGCATGTCGCGGGTGCCATAGTCCTGTTCGGCCTCGCATAGCTCGATGGTGTCCTTCAGCAATCTGTCGACCGCGTATTCGATGTCGAGGTCGCTTTGCAGCATGGAAGGCACATCGTGACCGATATTGATCTCTTCGCGGTCTTTCATGTTGGGTTTGCCTTCCAGGAACAGGATGCGTTCAATTAGCTTGGTGGCGTGGCCTTTTTCGTCGTCGAACTCGTGAGAGATGCGTTCGTACAGCTTGTTCAGACCCCAGTCCCGGTACATTTCCGAATGCAGGAAGTATTGGTCCATGGCGGCCAACTCGTTGGCCAGCAGCTTGTTCAATGCGTCGATAACCTTGGTGTTGCCTTTCATGATCAATCCTCGTCCGTCATGTTGGCTTGGAGGTAATTCTCGATCGTCATGTGAGCGATCTGGTATTGCTGGGTTTCCACCCAGTCGAGGAAGTCTTCTTCGTATTCGAGAATGTCGACCAACAGTTCGCGGCTGACGTAATCCTGCGCTTTTTCGCAGGCTTCGATAGCTTCACGCAACAATACCAATTGTTCCAGTTGGAAATCGTGGTCCGCCTGGATCATTTCCTCGGTGTGTTCGCCAATCATCAAACGGTTCAGTTTCTGCAGATTGGGCAGGCCTTCAAGGAACAGAATGCGTTCGATCAGGTCGTCGGCCTGTTTCATATCCTTTATGGATTTTTTGTAATTATGTTCGTTCAGCCGTTCCAGCCCCCAGTTCTTATACATGCGGGCGTGCAGGAAATAGTGGTTGATGGAGGTCAATTCACAGGTCAGCACTTTATTGAGCTGATCCACAATTTTGCGCTCTCCTTTCATGGGGTCTCTCCCAATTTCGATAATCGACCGCAGTATAACGGGATCGAGCGGTGTTTTGGTTAATTAATATCGCGATCTTTTTACATTTTGTAACAATCAAGAAGAGATCGCATTCGTTAACCCAAATCACCCGTATTACTTTTACTTCTCAAGGAAAAAGGATGGCTATGAAACGTGCGATTTGGCGGGGCATCGTGTTTATGATGCCGCTGGTGATTTCGGTCTGGTTGTTTTGGTCTATTGCTGTGACTCTCGATAATCTGGGGCAGGCGGTCCTGGCGCTGGCGGGTGTCGATGAACCCTGGGGCGGCACTGGCTTCCTGCTGATCTTCACCGCTGTTCTGGCGATTGGCTGGGCGTTGAGCATCCGGCCGTTTCGCTGGGGGTTCCGGATGTTTGAAGATCAAATCATGCGGTTTCCGCTCATCCGCACTGTATACGGCGCGGTCAAGGATATGGCTTCGCTGATCAGCCAGGCGGAGGACAGCCATACCCGGCGTCAAACAGTGTTGGTGCGTCAGGCCAATAACAACTATGTGGTGGGCTTCATCACCAGCGATACCTTGCCGGTGCCGTTGGCCGAGGCGCTCCCCAAGGAAGAAGGTGACGAGTGGGTGCCGGTGTTGTTTCAGATCAGCTATCAGGTGGCCGGGATGACGGTATTGGTGCGCCGGTCGGATTTGATCGAGGTCGACTGGACCTTCGACGAGGCGCTTAAATTCATGGTGACGGCGGGTATCGCCCGGGGCATACCACCGGGCGAGTTGTCTCAGCGGCTTGGGTCGACGACGCCCTGAATGCTGTTGTTGCGCCGAAACCAGCCGGCGATGCTGAACCGTGTGCGCTCGGCTGCCAGCACTTCGTGGGGGAATTCCTCGCTCAGGAAGATGACCATGCTGCCTAAGGTGGGCAGCAGGCGTGCGATCTCTTGCTCATTGTCGTTATAGATGACGAGCTCCCCGCCACTGTTCGAGGTCCAGTCCGGGTTCAGGTAGGTGACGGTGGTCAGCACCCGGTTGGAACGGCCGCGAAAGGCGTCCCGGTGTTTGCGATAAAAAGCACCGGTGTCGTAACGGGCGTAATGACATTCGTAATCGAACAGGCCCAGCAGCAGGCGGCGGTTGAGTTCCAGCCTTAACTCATCGGTGGCGGCCAGGTAACGACGCTGGGCGTCAGTTGCGCCGGTGAGCCAGTGGGTGGTATCTCGACGGATCAATTCATTGGTGTGGTGATCCTGTTGCCGACCGATACCGGCTCTGTTCCACTGTTCCGAGTCGTGCTGGTGGATGTCCTGCAGCAGGTCCAGTGCGATGTCTATCCCGTTCGGCAGATGAATCCAGCCGTGCTCGCGCAGGCCGTCGGCGATGGTGTCGTAGTCCCAGAGTGGTTGAACGGGGGTTGGAATCGTCAAGCGGGTGCCCTCATAAGAGGCGGCAAACCTATCGGAAACCCGGTGGGAGTAAAGCGAAATTATTCGATTGACAGCATCGAATTCTTAACTCAAGTTTCAGGACCACCAGACACCGATGCTTGCTTCATTCGCGAACTTTGATCGGAGGTATCTGGAACAGGCTTTCAATCAATTCCCCATACTGCTCGGCGATTTTTTTACGCCGCACCTTCATGGTCGCTGTCACTTCCCCATCGTCGTGGTCCAGCTCTTTAGTCAGTAGAGTGAAGCGTTTGATTTGTTCGACTCGTGCCAGTTTGTCGTTGCCTTTATCGACTTCGGCCTGGATCAGCTTGTTGACCTCGGGGTGCTCGGCCAGGGATTTGAAAGTGGTGTAGGCGAGGTTGTTGCGGTCGGCCCAGGTGGCGACGGTGTCGTAGTCGATCTGAATCAGGGCGGCGACGTATTTGCGTTGGTCGCCGATGACGATGCATTCCTTGATGAAGGGGCTGGCTTTGATGGTGTTTTCAATCACGCTGGGCGACAGGTTTTTACCGGCGGCGTTGATGATGATGTCTTTTTTGCGGTCGACAATGGTGAAGGTGCCGTCGGGGTGGGCTTCGACGACGTCGCCGGTGTGCAGCCAGCCGTCGACGATGGTTTCATGGGTGGCGGCGTCGTTGTTGTAATAACCTTTGAAGACGGTGGGGCCTTTGACCAGCAGTTCGCCGTCATCGGCGGCTCGCACTTCCAGGCCGGATATGGCTTTGCCGATGCGACCTTCTCCGGTCAGGTCTAGGTCCTGGAGGGTGGCGGCGCCGGTGGTTTCGGTCATGCCCCAGATTTCGATCAGCGGCAGCCCCATACCTCGAAACAGGGCCAACAAGTCGGCGGAAATCGGGGCGGCGGCGGTCATGGCGATGTTGCACCGGGCGAGGCCGAGGTAGGCGAGGACGGGCCGGTAGATCAGTGGGCGGAGTAGGGCGTATTCGATTTTTTCGAAGGTGGTCCAGTTGCTTTTTCGGCGCTGGCCCCGCTGTTGGGCGGAGTGGAGTGCTCGATGCAGGAGCAGGCGGCGCAGGGGGCCGGTGCGTTCGCTCAATACGACGAGTTCGGACTGCATTTTTTCCCAGATGCGCGGTACGCCGAAGAACATTTGAGGGGAGATTTCCTGCAGGTCGGTGCGGATGGTGCGCAGGCTTTCGCCGAAGTTGACGACCATGCGACGGGACATGGCGTTCATGGTTGAGAAGGCTTGTTCGGCGACGTGGCAGAGTGGCAGGTAGGAGAGAATGTTCTGGTGTGCGACGGAGGGGACGGCGTTCCAGAGCAGAGCCATTTGTGCCCAGATGTTGTGGTAGGAAATCATGGCGGCTTTGGGTAGGCCGGTGGAGCCGGAGGTGAAGACGATGAGGGCGGTGTCGTCCGGTTGTTGTTGCCCGAGGCGTGTGGCGATGCTGTCCGGGTGATCGGCGAGGTGGGCTTCCCCTGTGGCGATGAGGTTTTCGAGGCTTTGCCATTGGGTTTTGTCGTAGTGTTCGAGCCCTTTGGGGTCGAATACGATCAGGTGTTCGAGTTTGGGGAGGCGCTGGCGGATTTCGAGCACTTTGTCGATTTGTTCCTGGTCTTCGCAGAATACGGCTTTGCAGTCGGCGCTGTCGAGGAGGTGGATGATTTCGGCGGCGGGGCTGCTGGGGTAGACGCCGCAGGCGACGGCTCCGGCGCTGTTGATGCCGAGTTGGCTGATGATCCATTCCTGGCGGTTTTCGCTGATGATGCCGACGTGTTCGTGGGGTTGGATGCCGAGGTCGATCAGTCCGGCGGCGATGGCATGGGTTCGGTCGCGGTATTGGCGCCAGGTGGTTTCAAGCCAGATGCCGTATTCCTTTTGCCGCATGGCGACATCATCCGGATACTGCTCGGCATGACGCTGCAACAGTTGAGTAAGGCTTATATAACCTTCCTCGCCGAATGTCTGTTCTTTCATGCCTCGCTCCTATTTGGGTTTTGTGGCCAAACCCGCGATGGAGTCGGGGTGGCTTCTCCAGGGTCGGCATTAACCCATCCATGGGGCCTGGACCGCAGCATCCTTGCTGCG
>CBFGUW010000066.1:0-19294 GCA_965652395.1 uncultured Saccharospirillum sp.
AAAAGTGGGTGGCGGTTTCATGGAAAGCCCATTGCTTTTGGATGCCCCAGTGTTCAAAAGTATTGGGCGTTAACAAGCCCCACCGAGCCAGGGTTTTTTGGGTGTCTGAACGATCGGCGCTGAATGCTTTGGTTGGGTCCGCCGCGAAGGGGGAGTTGTTCAGCAGTTGCTCCAAAGGGGTGTCTTCCGCGAACACGCTCCAGATAATGCCACCCACCACCAAGGAAAACCCAACGAACGTTCCTATGCCGGAAACAGAGAAGATACCAATGGTCGCATTGGTGAAAACACTCACGGCGGTGAGCATAAAACCGGAGGCGATCACACCATGGGCCATGGCCGCATTCCGGTCGCCCATCAGCCAAAAATTGTAGGCGTCCAGGGCACTGAGGGCAGAGCCCAGTGCCCCAGAAGTGAAGTTTGTACCTTTACTGAGTTTGCGCAGTAAATTGGCTTTTTTCAAAACCTTATCATTGACCGGAAGCGTTTTAACATAAGCTTCCAGTGCTCTGTTATCCAATCGGGCTCTAATGGACTCGACATCGCCGTATTTGGCTTCGTGGACGACATTAACAGCACCGGCAATAGTGGCGGTTAGGTCAACGATAGCACTTGCAGCGTCTATGACACTTCTGATGTTAGTACCGCTCACCTTCGCCAAAGCATTGGTCACATTAAACGCCTCCAATACCCCCATAGCCCGGCCACCCAATATCATGCCCTTCAACCGGTTCTCGAACCGCACACGCTGTTGGCTTTCATCCAGGGCGGCCAGGTCGTTGTTCAGGTTGTCAATAGTCTGGCGGGTGTTCGCCATGAACTCGGCGTTGTCCTGCAGGGCTTTTTTACTGGCATAAAAGGTTTGTTCATGCTTGAAGAAGCCGTTTCGGGTTTCCACCAGCTCGGCGTCGGCTCTGGCAATGGCTTCGTCCATGATTTCCGCCATGGTGACGCGCTGGTCGTGGGCGACCATGGTCAGTTGGGCCTGGTTGCGGGCGCGTACATTGGCGTCGCGTCGCAGGCCGATCTGAACGATTTTTTCGGCCTGTTTGGCTTCGGCTGTGTCCATGGTTTCACGGGCATAGTGGGCCAGGTATTCGTGCAGTTTGGCGGTGTCTTCCAGTGCCAGGTCGGCCGGTACGCGGATGGTTTTTTCGTTCGGCAGCTCGAATTCGACGCGCGGGCCGCGATGGGTCTCGATGCGGTGGGCGATGTCGCGCATGCGGGTCAGGCGGGCCTGTCGGGCCTGATGGCCGGGCGGTAATATGCCCTGCGGCAGGCGGTTGTGCATCCAGTCGTCGTGGCTGATCGAGAGGGTCTCAAGCTGTTCGCCGGCCACTAGGGCATAGAGCCGCACCGGGGCGGTGTTGGGGTTGAAGCGGGCGCGTTGGAACAAGGAAAACGGGCCGGATTCATCTCCGATTTTGCGCAATGTTTCAATGCGGCGTTCCATGGCTTCCAACGAGCGGTCGACGTTGGCCTTTTTGGCGGTTAGGCGGCCCTGAGTGTCGATTTCCCAATCTAGTTGTTGGTCCAAATCGGCGATGCGCTCTTCCAGTATCTGAACCCGTTCGGCGGCGAGGAGGTTTTTTTGGCGAAGCTCATCGGGCGAGGCGTCGCCGAGCAGACGTTGGCGTTCGGCGGCCATTTGGTCGCGTTGTCTGGCCCATTCCCTAGTGCGTTCTAGCGAGGCGTCGTGATCGAGTTGGTGTTGGCGGTTTTGTTGGATTAAATCACGTCGACGATTGACGGCGGCATCGAAAGCGGCTTGTTTCTGTTGTGTCTGTTGAGTGGTTTCACCTCTCTCTTGCTCCGTCCCCTGAACTCCCCGCACATCCCCATGCACCACCGCGGCCAAGGGTTCGAGCAGGGTATTCAGTGCATGGGCGGCATAAAGCGTGGCCTTGAAGGTTTTGCCATCGTGTTCGACGTTCTGCATGCCGTCGAAGTGCAATCCTTCCAGCAGGGCCTCCACCTTGGCCGGGCTCAGGCGGTGTTCTTCCGGCTCGGGTTCGGTGGTGTCCCACACCAGGGGGTTGGTGTGGCCGGGGTCGCCGTCCGGTGCTTGCGGGAACAGCAAGGCGTGCAGCGGGTGGGGGTCGGCCTCAGGGTGGGCACCGAGCAGGCGCAGCAGGAAATCCTGGCCTGGGTCCTGGGCTTGCAGTTGTTCCTGTTCGGCCAGGTCGAGAAAGCCGTCTTTGTAGAGTTGGGTGATGGGTAGGTTGAAGTGGCGGATCAACCGGCCGACGGTTTCGAACAGTTTCACATAGCCGGGGTTGCTCAGGGTGTGCAGGTCGAGCAGTTCGGCGAACAAGGCCGGGTCGTCGAGCAGGGCGACGAGGGCGAGGCGTTCGTTCAGGGCGTCGTCGAGCAGTCGGCGGCAGCCGTCTTTTTGCAGGGCGGTTTCCAGAGCGTCGCGGTCGAGCAGCTCGCGGGCTTCGATGCGCTTCGCGATGGCGGCTTTTTCGGCGTCGCTGATCGGGCCGTCGCGCAGTTTGCGGTCGGCACCGGCGAAGAGCTGGTCCGCGAACAGAGCGGCGAGCTTGCGTTCGGCCAGGGCGTTTTGTTCTTCCAGGGTGGTGGGGGCGCTGTCCGGGGCGAGGCCGAACATCTCGTCGATGATGGCTCGCAGCAGGGTCAGGTATTCGTGGTGGCTTTCGGCGGCGTAACGGGCTTCGCCCAGCCTGTCCGGGAGGATAACGCTGGCGATGCCTTTATCGAATTGGGTGTGGTAGTGCTGGCGGGTGTGGGCCAGCTCGCCTTGTTCCACCCGCCGGATCGGGCTGTCTTCCGGCACCGATTGAAAGTCGTCGTCCACAGGGGAAAGGTCGAGCGTGACCAGACGGTCGCTGCGCTGTTGCTCGCTGAAAGCCGTATCGTAGCGGCTTTCGCAGCGGTCGCCTTGGTGTTGGCGCGGGTCTTCGGGGTTCATGCCGCCGAGTTGGTCGATGCGGTTCCAACTCCATTGAACTTCGGAGAACGCCAGTTGCACGGTGCATTCGGCGTGGTCCAGCTTCCAGGGGAGAATCATCACCTCGTTGGCCTGACCGGTGGCGTGGCGTTTGTCCCGGCCTTTTTCCCAGCCGAGGTGAACATCTCTCAGTTGATGCCCTTCCAGGCTGAAACGAACTTCCCGCCACAGATAGCCATTGACGAAGACGTACACCCAGCCATCCCGCAGAGGGCCGAGCCCTTCGTCGGGGATGTGTCGTAAAAAGGTGACCGGCACCAGGTCGGCCGGGGGTTCACCGAGGTCAGCGTCGAAGGCGACGGTCTCGCCGAAGCCGAGCGGGATTTTATGATGCTGGTGTTGGGTGTCCGGCAGCATGAGCGAGAGCCGCTTGCGACCGGGAGTCAGGTTTTCAAGAATCAATTCCCGCTGATGCGGCCCATTGTTGCCCTCGGGGTGGCCCGGCTGGGCGGCGCTGATCATTCTCATGGTGGGTGTTTTCTCCTTTCTAGGGCCCCTTTGTTCGGCTCCCTGGATGGGTCACGGTTAAGCGTCGGTCTCACCGGTCAGCCAGTCCAGTCCGATGCCGGAGGCACCGCGAATGCGCACGGGCAGTCGGTCCGGTCCGGCGGGTTCCAGGGCGTCCAGCGCCTTTAGCGGTGTGGGCAGGGCAGGCAGTCCAATGCCTTGCATCAGCGGCGCAGGCGGGGTGTTGCGGTTGTTGGAGACCATCATATCGAAGCTTCTTACCGCTGGGTTGCCTTCGTTATAGAGGTTGGTCGAGGCGGTCAGGAAGGTGGCCTTGCCTTCGATGGTGCCCGAGGCGACGCCCTTGCGCCGCCCCGGTTGGTCGCCGGTGCTTTTGCTGAACTCGGATTTGTTATGGCACAGCGGGTTGCCTTGACCGAACACGCTGCTGGCGGTTTTGTCGGCGTCCGCCGAGCGGGCGACGTTGGGGTAGGGAATGGGCACCACGGAATTGCCGCTCGGCGTGAGGCAGACATCAATGGTGTTCAGTACACCGTTGGAACCCGAATGCACGGCTCCCCGGCCGTTGAATTGTACGTTGTCAGCCACTGAGACCTCCTGTTGAGCCGAGGGCATCGGCTGTGGTTTGGGGTAGGTTGTTACTGGGCGTGTCCAGCACCATCAATTGGTATTGGTTGTCCAGCCGTTGGTGAAACAGCCATTGTCGGGTGGCTGGTGGGCAGGGCAGGCGCTGCCGACCCAGGGCACACAGAACGCTCAGGCCGGGCCCGGCATTGCCCACGTAACCAAAACCGAGCACCACGGGCAGCGAGTGGATGCGCTCGAACGGTGAGGCGGCGGGGTATTGGTCCAGCCACTGTTGCCAGAGTACCTCCTGGGGTTGGCCGGGGTCGCGGTGGGCAACCAGGCTGTCGTGGTAGGGGTTAAGTGCCTGTAAGCGAGGTTGTTCGCGGTAGAGCGTCGCCAGGGCATCGGTGTGTATGGTCAACCGGGGCTTACCGGCCTTGGGTTGGGGGTCCAACCGCAGGGCGGTGGCGGCTTCGCCCAGTATCAAGCCCGCGTCGAAATAGCGGGTGGCAACACGGTTCGCAAGCTTGCGAACAGTGACCTGATTGAGCAGGGAGTCGGCGCTGAGCCAAATAACAGACAAGTCCGGCTCAATGGCTTGCCAGTCTTCCGGTTGGGCAAGCGGAACCCAGGGAGCCTGCTCGCACCAATCCGCCAAGGGTAGTTCTCCAGCCAGTTCCAAGGTGTGGATCAGGTCAGTTCGCAGGCGGTTCCAGTTCGGCGTTAGATGATGGCAAGGGGCCAGGTTAAGGGCCAATACGGCGTTTTCGGGCCAGGAGGCATCGTTGTGCCACAGGCTGGTCAGCGCCTCGGCCGCCAGTTCCAGGGTGCGATAGTGACTGTCAGCCGTCGGTGGACCCAGGGGACGCGCAAAACAAGGCAGCTCCATGCCTTGAAAATGAACGGTCAGCTCTTCGGCTTCGGCCAAATCGGGGGCATGGAAGCTGCCCTGACGAGTGGCCAGAGTGGCGTAAGCACCGGCTGGCGTGGTGCCGCCCAGGGTACGACCGAATGCCTCAGTCACGGTGTAGCAACGTTCAGGCATGGGTATGCTCCTGTTGGCTCTCGGTGGTTGCTGCCTCGCTCGCGGCCGCATCCTCACCCACTCTAACCTCAGCCCAATAGCGCTCGGGCAGGTCGTGGAAGGCGTGGCGGTACACTAGGTGGAGTTGCTGGTTTTCGGTGTCCACGATCAAGGTGTCGGCGGCCAGCGACAGGGTCTGCTCGCCTTCGTCTGTGACGGTGACGGCCAAGCGGGGGATCTGTAAATCAATCACCAAGGGCTGATGTTCGGGTCGGCCTTTGGTCAATCCGGTCAATGTCAGAGTGCCGCGTCCTTCCAGGGGGCGGTCGAACCATTGGTCTGTCGGTGCACTGTGATAGGCCGTATCCGGCAAGGGGACGTCGTAAGGGTAATTCCCATGGGCGGCTTTATCGTCGTTGATGTCCGGGAAGGCTTTTTGGCGGGGTTGCCAGTGCGACGGAATAGGACCATAGCCTTGGGTTCCGCCATGTTGACCGGGGCGGGTCATCAACCGTTCGGGGTTTTCTATCTGAGGGAGGGCAACGCCTTTACTGGCAACGCGGTGACCGGCACGGCCCCGATACCCAACCCCCACGGGGTTGGTAGACCATGCGTCGTCCGGGTTATCCGGGTGATGGCCGCCATAGGCGTACTCGTACCGAATGGGTAAGTCGCTTATGGGTTCCGGTTCGGTAGCAGCAGGGCCGAGCAATGTATTTTTCCATTCCCGACGACCGATGATAGAAAGCGATTTTCCCCATCGAATGCCGTTTTCAAGATTGAGTTCCGCTCTTACCTGAAAGCCAGGGCGGGGTGCGACGCTCCAGGCATGGGCGTATAACAGAATTTCGGAACCAGATTTGAAGGGCGCAAGATCGCTGGCTTGGTCAAGCGAACGCCCCAGTGCATCGTCGTCGGGGTATTGGTCTTGTTCGCAGAGTGGGGTGCTTTGCTCCAGCGCGGTTACGGTGCCTCCACCGTCATAACCATAGCTGGCCTTGACGACCAGTATGTGAGCTGGCTGACCCGCCGCCGTCCATCCCGGGGTGATGGTTGACTGGTAATAGGAGTGGGGTTGGGCTTTGATCAGAATCATGCCGTGGCCTCCCGTAAGGTTCGGGCTCGATGCCAGTGGCAGTCCGTATGTCGGGTAAAGACGGTACCGCCGCTGTTCACCCACAAGCTGAGTGCGGCTGGTTTTGCCCACTCGCCAAAAAAGAACCCGAGTTGTGGGCGGAAAAGGCGGTTTGTGTGGTCTTCTCCCAGGCAAAGCCGCGCTGGGGGTGTGTTTTGCTCCAGCCAATTCGCTGCGGCACGAAAATCCACCAGGGCACCCTTCCCGATCTCCCTCGTGGGCGGAAAACCCAGTGTTTCTCGCGGCGCGCGTGGCAGCCGTTGGCCGGTCAAGCCATACCAGGCCGCTTCTGTGTCTCTGTTGAATTTGGGGTCGCGAAGCAGGTCGATGCAGAACGGCAAGTGACGGGCCTGACCGTGAACCGCCAGCCAGAAAGGCGGGATATGCTCTTGCATTACGCCCTGCTGCAGAAAGTCGTTATAACCAGGCTCTCCACTGACGGTGGCGGCGCACAAAGCCTCAGCCGATGAGGGGTTGGCGGCCAGCCAATCATCCAGCACAGCATGCGCGTCGCTGAGCTTCCCCTCGGCCTGGGAACCCAGCACCAGCCAGAGCAGGTCGTCCTGTCGGTGGGTTTCAACGAAGCTGTCGCGGATTTCGGGCAATAGCTGTGACCAGTCAGGACGTTCAAAGCGAATCCTGCCCGGAATTTCGCCCGGTTGGGCATCCGTCCATCGCAAGGTGGGTGGTGAGTAATCGGCCGGTGGGGTGGCGTCGGGCCAGCGGTCGAGAAGACGCCAATAAAACGCCTCTGGTATATCGTCTCTCTGGAGCAATGCTTGAAAGACGGGTTGCCAATGGCTGACGCCGACGAGGTCGATGGCGTTAAGTAGGTCGTCGGTCCAGTTCGGTGCGCCAGCGGTCATCAACAAGTCGGAAATGGCGGCGGTCTCTTCTCGAAAGCCGGGCTTGAACGCCAGAATGCACAGGTTAAGCAGCCGTTGCTTGGCATCCGACAGGTCCGGTTCTGGTTCGGTTTCGGCCAGAGAGACCAACCGCCCGTAGAGGTTGGACTCAATGCTTGATAAATGATCAAACTCAAAGAGGTGGGGCATACGGCGCTCGCGTGAACGAAGCGCGCTTTTGGCTCCATCGAAATGTGGATTGTTCATGGCATCCCTGAATAGTAATGACGATCAGTTAAGGTGGATTTCCCGACCTTCCAAGGTACACAAGTCGTCGATTTCGGCATTCAGGTCCTGGCCGGTCAGCGTCAGGCGGCCCTCTGCGTTGAGCTGGATTTGACCGGCGAACACTTGAACGCCTTCGCGGTTGATCACCAAACTGTTGGCTTCCACCTGGAGCAGCAGATTTTCAATGCCTTCCGGTAATTCCCAACGTGCTGACTGGCCATGCAGTCGCAGAGAAGGCGTAACGCATTGGCCATCGTCCGAAATGACATACGCAACCCGGGCGGTGCCATCTTCCATGACATCGGCCATCACTACATCGTGAACCTTTACCAGAAGGCGACCGGCTTTGTCGGCAGGGACCGGAACGGCCTCTCCATCAACCGATAACAGGCGGCAACGGCCCAATTCGGTGGTTTCGAGAACAACAGCTTCGCACCGTTTTTCAACGTTGAGGGACTTACGGGAAGAGGGGGAGAATGGAATAACGGACATAGTGGGCGGCTCCTTTCCGATGGGGTTCTTGCGCTTTTCCATAGTGGCGTGACCGGTTCCCTGTATTCGGAACCACCCCACCCTGGGCGGCATTATAAAACGTGTTGGAATTTACCGGATGAATACTGAGATGGAAACATAAACCGACGTTTTTTAGGCGCCGGTTTATGGTTTTGTGCAACCTGTCACATTGTCTTGACGAATTTGGTGACTGCTACACTATTTTATCTTGGCTTTCTAGTTGACCGGGGCGGGGTCTTCGACCTTTTTGCCGAACCTCCGGGAGAACCAAACCCGGACATCGTGACCCAAGATCAACATGCTTGGTGTAAACACCAGTGTCAGCACCGTCGCGAAAATCAGGCCACCGGCAATGGTGGTCGACAGTTGGGTCCACCATTGGGAGGAGGGTGCGCCAACGGCCCATTGACGTTCGATGAAGTCGATCGTCAACTGATACACCATGGGAACCAAGCCCAGAATGGTGGTGATGGTGGTCAGCAACACCGGCCTCAAACGCTGGGCGCAGGTGATCAATGCCGCATCGATGGCCGGAACACCCTGTTCCCGGATCAGGTTGTAGGTGTCGATCAAAACAATGTTGTTATTCACCACGATCCCCGCCAGGGCGATGATACCGACCCCGCTCATCACAATACCGAAGCTGTCACCGGTAATGATGATGCCCACCATGACACCCACGGTGGAGAGCAGAATGGCCGTCAGAATCAATGCCGTTTGGCCGAAGCTGTTAAACTGCGTGACCAGGATAATGATCATGATGAAGAAGGCGACGCCAAAGGCTTTCGCCAGGAACTCCATCGTTTCCTGTTGCTCCTGCTGGTCCCCGGTGAAACGGAAAGCCACGTTCTGTGGCAGTTCGCCCGCCTCGAACGCCTGACGCAGTTGTTCCTGCAGATCGGCAATCACCAGATCGACACGCTCACCCGGTTCGAGATTGGCGTCAACATCCAGGGTCAGCTTTCCATCCGTACGGAATATATCGCCTTGCTTGTTTTGAGCTTCCAGCGTGATGAAGTTGCTGATCGGCACCTGATCGCCCCGGGAAGTGACCGTCAGCTCCTTGATTTGGTCCAGGTCGCGGCCGTTGAAGGGGTAGCGCACCCGAATATCGACTTCGTCTTCCGCGTCGTCGGGCCGATAGCTGCCGACGTTCAGACCATTGGTGATCATGCGGATGGAGGAACCGACAGTGGCCAGATCCACCCCAAAGCGGCTGGCGGCTTCGCGGTCCACGTCGATGCGCCATTCCAGGCCGTCCAACGGTCGGTTGTCCGATACGTCCTGAATGCGTTCATCCTGTTCCATGCGTTTCACAACGGTATCGACCGCTTCATAGAGTGCAGCCAGGTCATCCGAAAAGAACTGCATTTGGATGTCGATACCGGTGGTTGGGCCCATTTGCGCCTGTTGGGTTTCCACGCGGATACCTGGTATGTCGGAGGCGTTCTCAAGGACATTGTCCATTACCACCGACGAACCCGGTCGCAATGTCCAGTCGACAAATTCAAGCATGAGAATGCCAATAGTATCTTCGGACTGTTCACGCATAGGCATAGCCGACACTTTGGTGGTGACGGTTTTGATCGAATCCATCCCGATCACCCGTTGCTCCACCTGCTTGACTAACTGGTCGCGCTCCTGCAACGACAAGTTGCCACGGGCACGAACCACGATACTGCCGAAGTCCGCGTCGACATCCGGGAAGAATTCCACCGAAGTACTGCGCATGGAAAAAGCCGTCACGATGGCGACGATCAAGGCGGTAATGAGCAGTATCGCCAGCCAGGGACGGTGCAGCAACGGCCGCAGGAATCTGATGTAAAGCCCAAGACCGCCTTTGATGGCGTGAATGTCTCCGTGGTCAATGGCGTCCATCGCCTTGCGTTTTTCCTCGGAAACACGAGCTGCTTTGCCAAAGAGCGTGCCAAACGCCGGGACGGCGATGAGTGCCATCACCAAAGAGGCTGTGAGCGTAATTAGCACGGTTTTTGGCAGGAAGCCCATGAATTCACCGGCGATACCCGGCCAGAACAGCAGGGGCATAAACACGGCAAGCGTCGTCGCCGTCGAGGCTGTAATCGGCCAGGCCATGCGCGTGGCGGCTTCGCGATAGGCGATTTTCCGACTGGCTCCTTCCGACATGCGGCGGTCCGCGTATTCGGTCACCACGATGGCGCCGTCCACCAGCATGCCCACGCACAGAATCAGAGCGAACAACACTACGATATTCAGCGTAATGCCAAGCATCGACAGCGTCAGGATACCCGCCAGGAAAGAAGAGGGAATTGCAAGACCCACCAGGATGGCGCTGCGCATACCCAACGCCCAGACAATCACGACAAACACCAGTAGGGTGGCCAGCAGAACCGAGTTGAACAGATCCGCCAATTGCTGTTCGATCATTACGGACTGATCCTGGGTGAAGGTCACTTCGATACCTTCCGGCCAGTTTGGCTTCACTTCCTCAATGACGGTCTTAACCTGGGCAATGGTGTCGATGATGTTTTCACCCACCCGTTTGGTAACTTCCAAAGTCACCGCCGGTTGGCCGTTCACGCGGGAGAGGGTGTCGGCATCTTTATAAGTGCGCTGGCCCACTGCGATGTCCCTGAAGCGAACAACGGTATCGCCATCGGTCTTCACCGGCAGGTTGAGGATTTCCTCTTCCGTTTCGATAAGACCCGGAACCTTGATCGAGAAGCGGCCGGCGCCGGTGTCGATGTTACCGGCCGTGATCAACTGGTTGTTGTTGTTGACCAAGCGCGCCAGTTCGCCATGGGAGATGTTATAGCTCGCCATTAAAGCGGGATCGATAATGATCTCCGCGACTTCTTCCCGTTTACCGCTGATTGGTGTTTCCAGCACGCCGGGAATGGCCTCAAGGCGGTCCTGCAGGTCTTCGGCGACCCGAAAGAGAATACGCTCGTCGACATTGCCGGAGAGCGAAACGTTGATGACCGGGAACAGGGCAAGGTTGATTTCCTGCACGGTCGGGTCGTCCGCTTCATCCGGCAGTTCCGGTTTAGCTTTATCGACTCTTTCGCGCACGTCGGTCAGCGCTTCGTCGATATCGACACCAATCTCGAATTCAAGAGTCAAGGTGGCGCGCCCTTCGCTGGCTGTGCTGACCAGTTCCTTTAGACCATCCAGAGTGCTTAATTCCTGCTCCAGAGGGCGTACCAGCAGGCGGTCGGCATCCTCGGGTGAAATACCTTCGATACCGGTACCCACATAGACGTAGGGAATGGTGATATCGGGTTGGGCTTCTTTGGGAATGCCTATCAACGCGACCACACCGGAGATAAATATCAGGGCGAAAAACAGCATGACGGTTCGAACCCGTCGCAGCGACGCCTGAATAAATGAAATCATTATTGTCTCCCGTTACATCCCGGTTGCGAGGTTGTCGTCTTCTTTAACCGGAATCGGTGTCACTTTGTCACCCGGGTTAACAAAACCCTGGCCGACGACAATAAGCCGCGTCGGGTTGTCCAACCCGGTCACCCATACACCGCCGGTATCGGAACGAACGATGTTGACCCGGCTGAACTGGACTTCGTCACTTAAGTTAAGAGTCTTCAGCCCCATCTGGCCGGAGTCGTCGATATTCAGCAAAGCCGGGCTGATGTAATGCGCGGGGGTTTCCTGCAGCGCCACCGTCGCCGAAGCCGTAACGCCAGCCAGTTGTTTACTGACTTCCTCGACCGACACTTCCACTTTGAAGGTGCGGGTCGCGGGGTTGGCGACGCCACCGATAAAACTGATGGTGCCGGTCATTTTCTCGCCGGTGACCAGTTTTACATCGGCGGTTTGGCCCACCTTGAGAGGCGAGATTTCGATTTCCGGTACATCACCTTCAATAATCAGCGGGGTGAAATCGTACAATTCCGCCACCGGGTCACCTGTGCGCACATAGCTACCGACTTCGATGGACCGGCTTTCAATGGTGCCTTCGAAGGGTGCGCGAATTTCAGTGTTGCTGATGGCCAGCTCCAGGGCTTCCAACTCGGCACGGGCTTTTTCGTACTGGGTCTTGGTTGTCGCCAACTGGACTCGGTTCTGCAAACCTTCATTGCGCAGCCGCTGGGCTCCTTCATATTCAAGCTGAGCCTGTTCTTCATAGGCTTTGGCCTGGCGCAGCTTGGCTTCCAGATCCTGTGGGTCGATACGGGCGATCAGTTCACCGGATTCGACTTGGTCACCCTTGGACTTGTGCACCTCCAGAATGCGACCATTGGCTTCACTGCTGATCGCAACCTTGCGTGCGGGCTTGGTAACCCCGTTGATCTGGATGGTGCGTCGCACGGTATCCGCTTCGACCTCTTTTACCTGCACACGGGGAATCAGGCTGTGTGTTTGCTCTTCCGTCTGATCGGAGACAGCTGCGGGGGCTTCTCCCGCACTCTTACCGGTCAGTAGCCAGGCACCGGCTCCGACCACCAGAAGAACAGCTATGATAGGTCCGGTAGGAATATGTTTTGCCACGAATAGTCACCTCTGGGAAAATCGCTGCGAACTCTAAACAAGTCACCTCAATGTTTACAGTGCCAAAAGTAAGTCCGACCGCGTGGGCCGGGCACATGCGCCGAGGTGACACTCTTTTTTTCGAACGTATCCCACTAAAAGGATCCTGAATGAGTCTGGTCGTCTTAGATCGTGTCACCTTTGCCCTTGGCGCCGCCCCTTTATTGGATGAAGCCTCTATTACGTTGGAGGAAGGCGAGCGGGTCTGTCTTGTCGGCAAAAACGGCATGGGAAAGTCCACTTTGCTCAGCCTGTTGATGGGGCAGCGCCAGATCGACAGTGGCGACCTGCGCATTCGCCAGGGCGCCACTCTGGCTCAACTGCAGCAGGATCTGCCCACCGGAGACGAACGCCCGGTTTATGATGTTGTTTTGGAAGGACTGGGCAACCTCGGGCAGGTGCTGCGCGATTATGATCTTGAAAGTGCCAAACCCGAGCCGGATCTCGACCGTTTGGAGCGACTCCAGCACACGATTGAAACGCTCGACGGCTGGCAGGTGCATGCCACCGTTTCCGCCATCCTGACCCGTCTGAAGCTGGAGGGCACCACCGCCTTCGGAGCGCTTTCCGGAGGTTGGCGCCGCCGTGTACTGCTGGCCCGTGCCCTGGTCAGCCGCCCCGACATACTGGTGCTCGACGAACCCACCAACCACCTTGATATCGCCATGGTCGAATGGTTGGAAGGCTTCCTGAAAGATTATCGCGGCACCCTGGTGTTTGTTTCGCACGACCGCCGGTTTATCGACCAGGTGGCCACACGCATTATTGAGCTCGACCGGGGTATTCTCCGTTCCTTCCCGGCGCCTTACGAAGCCTATCTGGATGCCAAAGAAGCCAAGCTTGCCGAAGAAGAGAAGCATCTGCGCAATCAGGATAAGAAACTGGCCGAGGAAGAAACCTGGATTCGTCAGGGTATCAAGGCCCGCCGTACCCGCAACGAGGGCCGTGTACGAGCGTTGAAGGCACTGCGCCAAACCGTCAGCGAGCGACGCGACCAGGTGGGACGAAGCGATTTCGAGATCGAATCCGCCGGTCGCAGTGGCAAGCAGGTGGTGGTGCTGGACGACGTCAGTTTCGGTTATGCCGACCGGCCTCTCGTCGAACATTTCACCGGCCTTATTAATCGAGGCGACCGTATTGCACTGCTCGGCCCGAATGGTATCGGCAAAAGTACCTTGATCCGTCTGATTCTGGGCGATCTGCAGCCCAAGCAGGGGACGGTGGAGCAGGGCACCAAACTGGAGGTGGCCTATTTTGATCAGGCTCGGGCCCAATTGGACCCGGAGAAAACCGTCATGGATGCCGTCGCCGAAGGACGGGACTTCCTGGAGTTGGGCGGCCGTCGACGTCACGTCATCAGTTATCTGGAAGATTTTCTGTTCAAGCCCGAGCGGGCGCGCATGCAGGTTCGCCAGCTCTCCGGGGGCGAGACCAACCGACTGTTGCTGGCGCGCCTGTTCAGTCAGCCCGCCAACTTTCTGGTATTGGACGAGCCCACCAACGATCTGGATATAGAAACACTCGAAATGCTGGTCGATCGACTCAGCGAATTCGACGGCACTCTGTTGTTGGTCAGCCACGACCGTTATTTTATCGATCAGCTCGCCACCCGTACCTGGGCGTTCGAAGGGCAGGGTGTGATTCGCCAGTACGCCGGTGGCTATGAGGACTGGAAAAGTCAGGGTGGCCAGTGGCCGGGAGAAGACCAACCGGTCAAGAAAAACGCCCCCAGCGAGGAGAAAACTTCTTCGAAACCCACCACCCGAAATCGTCCGGTTAAGCTAAGCTATAAAGAGCAGCGGGAATTCGACGAGTTGCCAGCTCAAATTGAAAGACTGGAGTCGCAGATTGAGCAACTCGAAGCTGACATCAATGCCCCCGGCTTTTACGATAAACCAGTGGAGCAGACCCAACCGGTACTCACCCGCTTGACGGAAACCCAAGCGGAGCTTGAAAAGCGCTTCGAACGTTGGGCGGAGCTGGAAGAAAAGGCGGGGTGAGCGAGAAGGGGCGGTAGCCCCGGTTCCCGAATCCAAAACAACGATACGATAAAGGATCGAAGGAAGCATTATGAGCATTCGCTATGAGTTCAATTTCCTCGAAGACGGAACTCAATTGACCGTGGAAACACGCTCCTCCCGAAGCAGCGGCGATGCACCCTCGGTGCCTGACTCCAAAGCGGCGGATTGGACCCGGTTGGAATATTGCCAATGCAGCCACTGCCCGTTGCAGCGCAAGCCCGGCGCCCGCTGCCCGGCCGCACTCGACATGCAGCCCATCGTGGAGGACTTCCGCGCGCTTCCTGGTGTTAAAAAGGTTGAAGTGAAAGTCATCACCAAAGAACGTGAATACCGAAAGGTTACCGGTTTGGAAGAAGGGCTCCGTTCCCTGATGGGGCTGGTCATGGCCAACAGTGCCTGCCCGATTTTGTCGAACCTGAAGCCCATGGCCTTCACGCACCTCCCCTTTGCCACCCAGGAGGAGTTTATCGTGCGTTCGGTAGGCACCTACCTGTTGCGCCAATACTACCAGAGCCAGGTCGGCGAAAAACCGGACTGGGAACTGGATGGGCTGATCGCTCTTAATCGGGAGCTGCAGCTTGTCAACCAAGCCATGTGGCAGCGCGTGCATTCCGCCTGCGAAGGGGACTCCAACCTGAAAGCGCTACTGAGCTTTTTCACCCTATCGTCCAGCGTATCCTATTCATTGGAAAGCCAATTGTTGAAAGTGAAACCTGCATTTATGTCTGAAACAGAACGTCTGCAAAGCTTTGAGATGCCCGAGGCCGGGCGTTCATGATCGCAAATCTGCTGATTATAGGCGCCATTCTGACATTGGCTGGCGCCTTCATGTGGCTGAAACCCTCCGCGCGTGATCGTCATCTGAACCAGCTGCGCACCCAGGCCCTGACGGAAGGGCTGAAACTGCAAAGCGTGCGTCTGCCCGACACCAGTGTGGAAGGACGCCTGAACGACAAGAAGGAACTCCTGACGATTTACCGCCTGATCCATCATTTCGATAAGCATCAGGCCCCCTTTTTCACTGTTCAACGCACCACCGGTGTCTCCAGTGCTTTCCTGCCGGATGGCTGGAAATGGGCGGACGACCATCGTCCCCCGGAATCCCTGCGCCAGCCCATTGCCGACTTTCTGGGCAGCCTGCCTGAGCACTATCGGGTAATCGATGCCCGGCCCGATGGCGTCGGCTTGTCCTGGGATGAAGATGCTGGTGTCAGCGAATTACCCGCCATTCGGGAAACGCTGGAACGATTGGTGACAGTACTCTCCGCTTGACGGACATAATCTCCGTTTCGCCCCCATTCGAAAAATTTCCCGGTTGACTTATGTCGGCCAGTGTCTATCGTATTACCCAAAATCAAACAGACGTTTGAAACTTGTGTTTGATCCAGGAGCCCTGCGGACAGGTTCTCAGGCTCCTATACCGAAAAACGGGATGTTGTGGGCTTCCGAACCCGGGTTGAAGGGCGTAGTTTCAACCCCATCCGGTTATCGGGCCGACAATGACACAAACGGAGAGCATCCATGATCTATCAGGGTAATGGCATCACCGTCGACACACTGGAGAACGGCCTAGCCGAACTGGTGTTCGACCTGAAAGACGAATCCGTCAACAAATTCGACCAGGCCACGTTGACCGAACTGGGCGAAGCCACCCAGGCACTTGCCGCCAGCGATGTAAAAGGCCTGCTGGTTTCCAGCGCCAAAGACAGCTTCATTGTCGGCGCCGACATCACTGAATTCCTGAGCTGGTTCGCCAAAGACGAAGAAGGCGTGATCGGCGACATCCTCTCCGCCAACGAAATCTTCAGTGCCTTCGAAGATCTTCCGTTCCCCACCGTGGTTGCCATCAACGGCCTGGCTCTGGGCGGCGGCTTCGAAATGTGTCTGGCGGCGGACTTCCGTGTGATGTCCAGTAAAGCCAAAGTCGGTCTGCCTGAAGTGAAGCTGGGTTTGTTCCCGGGTTTCGGGGGCACCGTTCGTCTGTCTCGCGTGGTTGGCGCGGACAACGCCATCGAGTGGATCGCCTCCGGCAACGAAAATCGCCCCGACGCTGCCTTTAATATCGGTGCCGTGGACGTGGTTGCTGAACCGGAAGAGCTGCATGACACCGCTTTGCATTTGCTGCAGCGCGTAGTCAGCGGTGAAGTGGAATACGAACAGCGCCGCGCCGCCAAGAAAGGCAAACTGCAATTGAACAACATTGAAAGCATGATGGTGTTCGAAACCGCCAAAGGTTACATCGCTGGCAAGGCCGGGCGTCATTATCCCGCCCCGGTCGAAGCTGTTAAGACCATTCAGAAACACGCCAACTTCGACCGCGACAAAGCCATCGCCATCGAAGCCAAAGGCTTTGCCAAAATGGCAAAAACCGCTGTGGCGCAAAACCTTATCGGCCTGTTTTTGAACGATCAGAAAATCAAGAAAATCGCCAAGGGCCACACCAAACAGTCAGCGGATGTTAAAAAAGCGGCTGTGCTGGGCGCTGGCATCATGGGTGGCGGTATTGCTTATCAGAGCGCCTACAAAGGCACACCTATTCTGATGAAAGACATCGCCGAAGAAGGCATTCAACTCGGCCTGGATGAAGCCGCCAAGTTGCTTTCCAAGCAGGTTGAGCGCGGCAAGATGGACGTTCGTGGCATGGCCAATACCCTGACCCGCATCCGCCCCACGCTGTCTTACGGCGATTTCGGGGATGTCGACGTGGTGGTGGAAGCTGTGGTCGAGAACCCCAAGGTCAAAAAGGCTGTCTTGGCCGAGACCGAAGCTCAATTGAAAGAAGGCGCCATTCTCGCCTCCAACACCTCCACCATTTCCATCACCGAGCTCGCTACTGCGCTGAAAAAGCCGGAGCAGTTCTGCGGTATGCACTTCTTCAACCCCGTGCACCGCATGCCATTGGTGGAAGTGATTCGCGGTGAAAAGACCAGTGATGAAACCATCGCCACTGTCGTTTCCTACGCGCAGAAAATGGGTAAAACACCCATCGTCGTTAACGACTGCCCCGGCTTCCTGGTTAACCGTATCCTGTTCCCATACTTCGGCGGCTTTGCCATGTTGTTGCGTGACGGCGCCAACTTCGAACAGGTCGACAAGGTCATGGAAAAATTCGGCTGGCCGATGGGCCCGGCCTACCTGATGGACGTTGTCGGCATCGATACCGGTGTTCACGCCCAGGCCGTCATGGCCGAAGGCTTCCCTGACCGCATGAAGCAGGATTTTAAAACCGCGATGGATGTCATGTACTCCGAAGAGCGGTACGGTCAGAAAAACGATCATGGTTTCTACCGTTACGAGACCGACAAGAAGGGCAAGCCCAAGAAAGTCTCCGACGAAAAAGCGCATGAATTGGTGGCCAGCGTTCGCCAAGCGCAAAACGATTTTTCAGACGACGATATTGTCAACCGCTTGATGATCCCGATGTGTCTGGAAACTGTCCGGTGCCTGGAAGACGGCATCGTCGATACAGCAGCCGAGGCCGATATGGGCCTGATCTACGGCATAGGCTTCCCTCCGTTCCGTGGTGGTGCACTCAAGTACATCGACGACATCGGTCTGACCGAATTCGTCGAACTGTGTGACCGCTACAGCGAACTGGGCAAGTTGTATGAGCCGACAGACAAGCTGCGCGAAATGGCCAAAAACGGCCAAACATTTCACGGTTAAGACGGGAGGACAGCCAAAATGACTATTCGGGACAATGATGCAGTCATCGTTGATTTCGCGCGGACCCCAATGGGCCGCAGCAAAGGCGGCAGCTACCGCTTCACGCGCGCCGAAAACCTCAGCGCGGACCTGGTAAACGGCCTGCTGGCCCGCAACGAAGCGCTTAACCCCGCCGAGATTGACGACATTATCTGGGGTTGCGTAAACCAGACCAAAGAGCAGGGCTGGAACATCGCCCGCATGATGCAGCTGCTCACCGACATTCCCCACACCGTAACGGCACAAACCGTTAGCCGTCTGTGTGGTTCCTCTATGAGCGCGTTGCACATCGCCACGGCCAACATCCAATCGGACAACGGCGACGTTTATGTGATTGGTGGGGTGGAGCACATGGGCCACGTCGATATGATGCACGGTGTCGACCCCAACCCCGTGCTTTCAAAGAAAGCCGCCAAGGCCTCCGGCATGATGGGCCTCACCGCCGAGCTGCTGTCCAAAATGCACGGCATCGGTCGTGAGCAACAGGACCAATTCGGCCTGCGCTCCCACATGCTGGCGCATGAAGCCACCCAAGGTGGCAAGTTCGACAATGAAATCATCGCTCGCACCGGCCACGATCAGGAAGGCAACCCTTACCTGATGAAGCACGACGAAACCATCCGTCCGGATACCACCCTGGAAGGCCTGGCCTCGTTGCGCCCCGCATTCGACCCTAAGAACGGCACCGTAACCGCCGGTACTTCCAGCCAGATTACTGACGGCGCCTCTTCAATGCTGGTTATGAGCTACCGCAAAGCCAAAGCTTTGGGCTTGAAGCCTCGGGCTGTGGTTCGTGGTATGGGCTTGGCCGGTGTAGACCCCTCCATTATGGGTTATGGCCCGGTACCGGCCACCAAAAAGCTGCTGAAAAAGATCGGCATGAGCATCGAAGACATCGACTACGTCGAACTCAACGAAGCGTTCGCCGCTCAGGCGCTGCCCGTGCTGAAAGACCTCAAACTCCTCGACAAGATGGATGAAAAGGTCAACCTGCACGGTGGAGCAATCGCCCTGGGTCACCCGTTCGGCTGCTCCGGCGCCCGCATCACCGGCACTCTGTTGAACGTCATGGAACAAAACGACGGCCAATTCGGCCTCGCCACCATGTGTATCGGCCTGGGCCAAGGCATCAGCACCGTAATAGAACGGGTCTAACCAAAACCCCCAACAACCCCTCTCCACCAACCATTCCCTCTCCCTCTGGGAGAGGGCTAGGGAGAGGGCCCCTTC
>CBFGUW010000067.1:0-17848 GCA_965652395.1 uncultured Saccharospirillum sp.
AAATTTGGATTGGCGACCGCCATGTCGGCGGTTGCGATGAGTTGTATGCCCTGGAGCGAGGCGGCCGACTGGATGCCCTGCTCCGCGATGCCGGTACAGCGGACTGACCCGGACGGTCAACCTAACGACGTTTCAATATAAGAAACGCCCGATACACCTTAAGGAATTGATTGGAGCCCCCAATGACTGAACAACAAAAACCCCAATTCGCCATTCAGCGCATTTATGCCCGTGATGTCTCTTTCGAGTCCCCCAATTCACCCGCTATTTTTCGTGAAGAATGGAAACCCCAGGTAAAACTCGACCTGAACACCAAAACACGCTCACTGGACGAAGGCGTCTACGAAGTCCTGCTGGTAGTCACCGTGGAAGCCAAGTTGGGCGATAAAACCGCCTTCCTGGCCGAAGTTCAGCAGGCCGGCATCTTCACCCTGGCTGGCTTCCCGGATGAAACCCGCGACCAGATGCTGGGCGCCTATTGCCCCTCCGTACTCTTCCCTTACGCTCGCGAAGCCGTTGACGCAGCCGTCACCAAAGGTTCATTCCCCGCGCTGATGTTGGCACCTGTCAACTTCGATGCGCTTTACCTGCAAAACAAACAAAAGAACCAATCAGAAACCACGAACTGATTGAAGCGATGGCATTAACATCGTAACTTGAGCGACTGTAGATCCACTTTCCTGGTTTGCGCAGTCGCTTGATCGGCCCAAAGGTGGGCCAGAACCATGAGGGCAGCCCGTGAGAGAGGGTGACACGCGGTCACCTCTGATGGCCGCATTCGCACAAAGCCCCCGTCCGCAGTTGGTATGCAACCGCGATGGAGCTATCCAGGCAGCCAACTCCGCTTTGGCTGCGTGGCTCGACTGTGACCTTAAAACGCTCACCAACTGGCATATAGACCAGTTTCTGCCCTCTCTGACCCCTCATCGCCTCAGCCAGATTGACGGGGCCGGGACCCTGCTGACCACGGCGGTCAGCGCCGGACGGGACTGGCGAGTCCAGGTTGATATCCAGCACTATAAGGAAGCCGACGGCCAGGTCGGTTACTGGGTTCAATGCAAATCGGTGGAAGAGGAAGGACTGATGCAGCATCGGCTTAGCGCGCTGTTTGAATCCAGTATGGACGGCATTGCGTTTGCCGGTGTGGACGGCACTTTCCAACTCGCCAACCATGCCTTTCTGGATATGCTGGGGCGTTCCGCCGAGGAAGTCATCGGGCATAACTTTCGCGATTTCACCCCTGAGGAATACCTCGAAGAGGAAAACCAGCGCTACATCGATCAAGTGCTGGAAGACGGTGTAAGTGAAGTATACGAAAAACACTATATCCGCAAGGATGGCACCCTGCTGCCGATCTCCATCCGTCTGGCGCTGGTCCGCGATGCCGAAGGCAACCCCGAGGGCTGCTGGTCGATCTGCCGCGACAGCTCGCTGCGCAATCAGTTGATCGAAAGCCTCACCAGCAGCGAAAGACGGTTCCGCGCCCTGTTCCGCAACAGCCTGGACGCCATCGCCTTCTGGACCGTCGACCACGATCTCCGCTATGCCAACCGCGCCTACCTCGACATGATCGGCTATACCCGTGAAGAGCTGGCCGACATGTCCTACCACGACCTGACCCCCGAAGGCTGGGAAGAGGTGGACCATGAAATCACACGCCAGGTGGAAGAACGCGGGTATTCCGAGGTATTCGAAAAAGAGCTGCGGCATCGGGATGGCCGTATCGTTCCTGTTTCGGTCCGCGCCAGCGCGTTTCGCGATCATCAGGGAAAAATCATCGGCAGTTGGGTGATCTTCCGGGACATCACCCACTACAAAACTGCGCTCAATCAGTTGCAGCACAGCCAGAACCTGTTGCAGCAGACCAGCCGTATGGCCCGGGTGGGCGGCTGGGAATTCGATACCACCCATCAGCGGTTTTCGTTCACCGACGAAACCTATCGTATTCTTGCGATCCCCCGCGCCTTCAATACCTCCCTGACCAGCATCAAAAAGCTGTTCGATGACGACTCGGGGCGGCAGCTGGTGCGGGAGGTGACCAACACCCTCTATTCCGGTCAACCGATGGATATGGAAGTCACCCTGGACGGGTTCGAGCCGGAACGCTGGCTGAGGATCTCCGCTCAGGTCGCGGTGGATTCTCGCGGGCGAAACTATGTGGTGGGCGCCGTACAGGATATCTCCGAGTTCAAGGCGCGCCAACGCAGCCTGGAGATCGACCGGGACAACTTCCAGCAAATGGCTTTCCACGATCCATTGACCGGCCTGCCCAACCGCCTTCTGCTGGAGGATCGCTTTCGGCAGCTGATGTTCAGCGCCGACCGCGCCAATTGTTTCATCGCTGTCTTTGTCATCGACCTGGATGACTTCAAGGAAATCAACGATCAAAGCGGCCATCCGGCCGGAGACGCGCTCCTTAAAGCCATCGCCCAACGGTTGAGAAGCACCGTTCGCCAAAGCGATACCGTGGCCCGATTGGGTGGCGATGAATTCATTGTGCTCGCCGCGCTTGAATCTGCCCAGGAAGCCGGTATCGTCGCCGAGAAGCTGTTTCGTGAACTGCAGACACCCATCGATTGGGAAGGCGTTCAACTGCAAAGCCACTGTTCCATGGGCGTGGCGGTCTACCCGGAACAGGGCGCCGATTTCGATTCACTCTATGAAGCCGCCGACAAAGCCATGTATCAGGCCAAGGCTAGCGGCAAGAATCAGTTCCAGTCATTCAACAAGAACGTCTGATTTCCCGCTCGACACCTTGCAAGGATATAGTATGAGCACCCGCCTTTGTTGTATCACCCTTGTTTCCAATCCAGCTATTAAGGCCGGTGTTTGATGGCCCTCGGAAACGACGCACTAAAATGGTGCAAAGCACTCAGTCAACAGCTTCCATCCCCTGTGGAGTATCTTGGCCCATCCCACACGGCCATAAAACACCACCTGTCCGAATGGCTGAAAACCACAGACCTTCGGTTTTGGCAGGATGAGGTCGGCAATCTGTGGGCCCGACTGCCCGCTGAGCAAGAGAACTCACCAATAGTCATCCTCGGAGCGGAACTTCGCTCAGACCAGGCTGAAGCGGGAATACTCGGCACCATACTGCCATTACTGGTGATGAAACAGCTGCATCATGAAGCCGCCGGGCTGCCTTTTCACCTCGACTGGGTGTGTTTCGCCGACGAACAGGGCCAACGCTTTGGCGCCTCCCATATCGGCAGCAAAGCTGTGGTGGGAGCCTGGGACCCCAGTTGGGCAAAACTGGAAGATGGCGCCGGAACCTCCCTGGCAAATGCCTTTCAGGAGCATGGCTTATCACTGGAAAACGCCCACCTGGCCAACCGGCAGGGCACACCCGTGCTGGCCTACCTGGCCGTACAGACCGAACCGGGGCCTGTGCTCAGCGCCGAAGACGCCCCCGTCGGAATCGTCACGGCCCTGGTCGGCACGCGCCGCTTCAATATCGACTTCGAGGGCACGGCGGGTCATGCGGGCAGTGTGCCCATGCATTTACGCCAGGATGCACTTGCCGCAGCAGCGGAGTTCACACTGATCGTCGAGCGTGTCGCCCGCGAACATGGCGTGATCGCAACAGTCGGACGCTTTCAGGTGAGCCCGGACGACGTGGGCCGGATCGCCGATCAGGCGCTAATCAGCCTGGATATCCGCAGCGAACAGGACAGCAGCCGGGATGCCGCCCTCTCCGTGATATGGGAAACCGCGCGGCTGGCGTGTCAGGAACGGGGCGTGCGCATGGAGTGGCGGGAAACGCGAGCGACCCCGGCTGTTGCCTGTGCAGACTGGCTTCAACTGGAGCTGGCACACGCCATGGAGCAAAACGGCGTCAAGCCGCGCTACCTGGTAGGCGGCAGCCGCCATGAAGCCTCCATCCTGGCGCGGCTTTGTCCGATGGCTCTTATGTATGTCCGTCGGCAAGAGGGCTCGGAACCCGAAATCGAAGAGGATGACGCCGATACGGCCGCCACCATCCTCAAAGATTGGATCTACCGCCTCGCCTGATCAATCGGGGTGGTAAACCCCGACATTGCCAAAACCGGCGTCTTTCAAATGCAACGCATGCAGCTTGCTCATCACTCCCTTGTCGCAATACAGCAGGTAATGATTGTGCGGGTCGAGCGATGCAAAGCGGCGATTAAGGCTGTAGAAAGGGATGTGCAACACCTCTTCGCGCCCTTGCAACACCAACGGCGCCTCTTCCGCTTCGGCCGGGTGACGCACATCGATAACCACGGTGGTGGCGGAAGACTCGGGTGCCTGGTTCAAGTCAGCCTCCAGTTCCGACTGGGTCGACCACTGCATCTCGTCGATCGACTCGATACGGGCCGCTTCAACAGCCTGATCCAGCACAGCCCAGTCAAACTCGGCCTCCGCCGCTTCCACATCCACCCTTTTGCAGGCGGCATTGGGCTTGCGGGAGATCACCCCACAGTATTCCGGCATACGTTCAGCAAAGGGGGCGGAACCGATCGCCCGGGCGATGTCGATAATTTCCGGCTTGTCGGTCACGATCAATGGGCGTACCACCAAACAGTCCGTCACGCAGTCGATATGGCTCAGATTCGGCAGTGTCTGGCTGGAGACCTGGGCAATGGCTTCACCGGTTACCAGAGCCGGTATACGCATGTAGGTCGCCACCCGTTCCGCCGCGCGCATCATCATCCGCTTCAATACGACGCCCATGTAGCGGTCTTCGACCTGGAAGAGAATCTCCTCGACCACGCCCTCGAACGGCACACTGACAAAATTGACCTTGTGGGAGCTGCCGTATTTCTTCCATAAGTAGTAGGTGACTTCCTTGACGCCATGCTCATGGGCGGCGCCACCCAGGTTAAAAAATAAATAATGACTTTTCACGCCACGGCGCAGCATCTGATAGGCGGCAACGGTCGAGTCAAAGCCGCCGCTGACCAGAGTTAAAGCCGTATCCTGAGTACCGAGCGGATAGCCACCCATGCCCGGACGCTTCTGCTTCACGACAAAAAGCCGGTTACGTTTGATTTCGAGGCGCACCTCGACATCCGGTTTCTTCAACCGCACCCCGGCGGCCTCGGAAAACTGATTCAAGCCACCGCCGACATATCGCTCAGCTTCGACCGAGGTGAAATCGTGGTGGCCGGAACGCTTTACCCGCACACAGAAAGTCTTACCGGCCAGGGCTTCTTTCCAGACCGACAGTGTATCGCGCACCATGTCGTCGAAACTTCCCAAGGGAAAGTCCACCACGGCGTTGTAAAAGGCGATACCGGGAATGCATTCCAGGCCTTCTTCGATGGCTTCGTTCACCCACTCCTCAGTGGTGTCGGGTGTCCGCACCAGAATGGAATCCCAATCGTTCCGAACGGTCACCTCCGGGCTGATGCGACGGAGTACATTGCGAATATTCTGGGCGAGATTCTTGGTCATCAACTGCCTTACCGGCTTGGTCTTGATGGTAATTTCCGGGTGCAGCTTGATCGTGTATAACATAATTGCTCAATCTTTGGTCAGGTGGCGCGGGCGCGTGAGTATAGCGACCCCGGGCCTCAATTTCACCCGCCCAGGATGCAACCCTGCCTTGGTTATATTGCACTCTCAACGCACCAACTTTCCGCTATAATCGATTCGATGCACCAAGTTAGCGCACCACTCTTGTGCAGAGCACTCAAAAACGAACCATTTTGGTGCGCATGAGTTTGAATCAGAGCGGGTTAATGACTCCGAAAGCCGCATGGAACTGGCCCCCAGGGGTTTGGCACAGCCCTTGCTCTGCCTATGCACACAGTTAGTGCTTCGCCATGAGGCGGCACCCAACAACGCATTCAACAAGCCCAAAACCTATACATTGTAATCAGCACACCGGCCCACCGGGCCGTTCAACCTGGAGACGTACTATGTCAGAGCATACTCTGAAACTGATCAAAGACTCCGAAGCGAAATGGGTTGACATGCGCTTTACCGATACCAAGGGTAAAGAGCAACACGTAACCATTCCGGCCAAGGACGTCGACGAGTCTTTCTTTGTCGACGGCAAAATGTTCGATGGTTCCTCCATTGCCGGTTGGAAAGGCATCAACGAATCCGACATGATCCTGATGCCGGACGACGAAGCCTCTTTCATCGACCCTTTCACCGAAGATGCCACTGTCATCGTACGTTGCAACATCGTTGAACCTTCCACTGGCGAAGGCTACAACCGTGACCCACGCTCCGTGGCTCAGCGCGCCGAAGCTTACCTGGCCTCCACCGGCCTGGGCGACAAGGCGATCTTTGGTCCGGAACCCGAATTCTTCATCTTCGACGATGTGAAATGGGGTGCCAACATCTCCGGCGCTTTCTATAAGATCGATTCCGAAGAAGCCGCCTGGTCTTCCGAGAAAGTATTCGAAGACGGCAACCTGGGTCACCGCCCGAAAGTGAAAGGCGGTTACTTCCCGGTTCCTCCGGTCGACAGCCTGCATGACATCCGTGCCGCCATGTGCGACGCCATGGAAGCCATGGGTCTGGTCATCGAAGTTCACCACCACGAAGTCGGCACAGCCGGTCAGTGCGAAATCGGTGTTGGCGCCAACACCCTGACCAAGAAAGCCGATGAAGTTCAGATCCTGAAATATGCGGTTCACAACGTGGCTCACGCTTACGGCAAAACTGCGACTTTCATGCCCAAGCCTCTGGTTGGCGACAACGGCAGCGGTATGCACGTTCACATGTCTTTCTCCAAAGACGGCGTGAACCAGTTCGCCGGTGACGACTATGCTGGTCTGAGCGAAAACGCTCTGTACTACGTCGGTGGTATCATCAAGCACGCGCGCGCATTGAATGCCTTCGCCAACGCTTCCACCAACTCTTACAAGCGTCTGGTTCCGGGCTTCGAAGCTCCGGTCATGCTGGCTTACTCTGCCCGTAACCGTTCCGCGTCCATCCGTATTCCTTACGTGTCTTCTCCGAAAGGCAAGCGGATCGAAGTACGCTTCGGTGACCCGACAGCCAACCCGTACCTGATGTTCTCCGCCTTCCTGATGGCTGGCCTCGACGGTATCAAGAATAAGATCCACCCGGGCGACTCCGCCGACAAAGATCTGTACGACCTGCCTCCGGAAGAGCAAAACGAATACCCGACTGTGTGCAGCAGCCTGGAACAGGCTCTGAATGCACTGGATCAGGATCGCGAGTTCCTGAAGGTCGGTGGTGTATTCGACGACGACGTGATCGATGCCTATATCAACCTGAAGATGGAAGAAGTCACTCAGTTGCAGATGACCACTCACCCGGTCGAGTTCGATCTGTACTATTCTGTCTGATCGCTGATTTCAGCATGGGAGCCTTTGCGCTCCCTCTTCAAAAACCGGCCTTGGTGCCGGTTTTTTTGTGCCTGTTATTTTGTGCGGTGCCTATAGCTCCTTTCTTTCTGTGGCTGGAACCCGCATCGGCTGCCGGGTGTGCTTCTTCGGGGTCGCCGTATATCCTTCCATGGAGGCTTGGCCTCGGCATCCATGCCTCGAACATCCCCGAAGAAGCACACCCGGCAGCCGATGCTAGCCTTCTGTTCCCTCCACCCAAAAACCACCCATTGTGACTTTGCGCACTGACATGCCCCTGCCTCCCTACAGACAATAACGCTATCAATTCGTGTTGTGTTTCTCTGATCCGGAGGTTGGTGACATGCCGGTACGCTCGGTCCTTTCCTGGCTGCTGGCCTTGTTTGTGCTGTCAGGCTGCGTTCAGGTGGATGACATCCCTTTGGAAGAGGTGGCCTGTCTTGGCCATCGCGGGCACGTGACCGAGAGCACAATGGAAAACACTTTGGGTGCGTTTCTGGCGGCTTATAACCTCGGCGCGGATGGAACGGAAATGGATATCTATCACACCAGCGACAATCAGGCGGTTGTGTTTCACGATAAGACCCTAGCCGGCCTCACCCAGGCAAAAGAGGGTGAAACATGTCCTGAAAGCCGAGGCATTGAAGATTTTAGTTTGGCTGAGTTACGCCGCCGTTGTGAACTGATCAACGGCGATGAGATTCCGACATTGGAAGACGTGCTGCAACAGTTCAATCAAACCGATTTCATTCTCTATCTGGAATTCAAGGATGCCGTTCAGAAGGAAACCGTCGAGTTGATCAATCACTATTATCCCGAAACGGATGGCCGCATCCACGGCACCTCTTTTCTCAAGGATGTATTGGTTCCTCCTTTCGAGGCTTTCCAAATCGATTTTCCGTTGATGTTGGCGCACAGCGAATACATCGCGGGAATGGAAACCGGTTTCGATGGGATCGATGTCGGGGCCATTTCAGACGTTCATGTCGATCGCCTGAAACAAAGAGGGAAACGTATCGGCGTCTATGGAATTGACAGTGAAGAAGGGTTGACCACCGCCTTGGACTTCCGTGTCAATACCATTACCACCGATGCGCTGCCACTCTGTGTGCAGCTGAAACAAGAGGCTTTGAATGCACTCGATAAGTAAAACCGACCGGCCGTGTGAGAGTGTCCGAAGGGCTGTCTCCATACGGATTTTTCCAGCGCCTAGCCCATGATCAGGTTTTCATTTCCCGCTTTATTTGTATTGGCCTTGGCATGGACTGCATCCGCGGAGCTTCGGGCTGAGACGCAGACCGGATGGGTCGATTCAATCCAGTGGCAGAACGCAAAATTCCGAACAGGCGCTTCGACCGCATTCGAGTATCGGTTTGGTGTGATGTACCAGTCGCCACAGCGTGACAATTTTCCATCCTGGTATCTGGGTGGTCATGTCGATACGGCTGTATTGAGCGAGGGTTTCAATCCATTGAATGTCGGTATGGAACTCGGCTTTCATGTCCCGGCGGCGCCATGGTTGTCCATGGGTTTGCACATGGAGCAGCCGCTGTATACCGATAACCCTCTGGTAGGCATTTCCTCCACGCTGCACAGTCCCTTGGTGGGCGATAGAGTCCGGGGGTTTCTCCAACTTCAGCTGTTAAGGTATCGCGAACCAACGGAGAGCCTGAACGACTATCCGCGCCAACGGTTTTTCAATACGCTTGTCGGCGTCAGTGTTCAACTCGGTAAAAATCCATGACGGCCATCGGTATCGGCGACCCGAACGCCTGGATATACATTCACTGCCCGCATCGTCCTCCACTGGCGGAATATGAGCAGCGCACCACCCTGCTCCCGGCCGAACCTCAAGAATTGGAAACACTGGTAGCACACACCGACAATCACTGGCGCAAAATCATCAACCTCTATGCCAAACTGATGCATGAACTGAATGCCACTCATGCCCAGTGGCAGCATTATCGGGACAACCAACTGCTGCAAGCGCATTCAGGGACGGCTCTGATGTTTTCCATGCCGGAGACAGCACAGAATCGGCTCACGCTGGTAATGGGCCAGGCCTTTGCCACCCAATGCGGGATATCCGAGGCCCGGTTTCCGGATTTGAAGCTCTGGCAAGACAACTTCAGGTACTCCCTGTCGCACCGATTGATCCTGACGCCCTATTTCGACTATCGCCAGCTTTCCAACAAGGCTCTTAAGGAACTCGCCGGGTTGATAAAGACCCGCTTTCACCACACCTCATCTTGATTGCACTAAAACAGTGCATAGAAACCAGGCCAGACGTGACCGTTTCGACAGCTCTGCCCTCCCAATAATTGACTAAAATATAACCATACCGAAGAGACGCTGAACGACTACCACTTCAATTCCTGACCATTTGGTCATAGTATGGCCCTGCATTTGCAGTTTTTTTGTGAAAAGCTGACCAATTAGTCAGGGCTCATTTCAAGGTAACAGACAGGTTCTGCTCAAGTTTGGCCATAGCGACCATAAGGTCCAACCGCCTGACAACTTGAGAGTCAACGATCCCGGCCCTGCTCAATAACAACGAGAGCATTCAAATGACCACCTTCTTACTCAACCGGGAACCGGTCACCCTGGCCGACGCAGATCCAGACCTGACGGTGCTGGAATATCTTCGCCAGCAGGCCGGTCTCACCGGCACCAAAGAGGGCTGTGCCTCGGGCGATTGCGGAGCCTGCACCGTTGTCGTCGGAGTAGCCACGCCTCAGGGGCTGAGTTACAGCACTCTCAACAGTTGCATCACCTTCATCCACAGCCTGCATGGCAAACAACTGTTAACGGTCGAACATCTCGCGCGGCAAGGGGAGCTGCATCCAGTGCAGGACGCTCTGGTTCGGCATCATGGCTCTCAATGCGGCTTCTGCACTCCGGGTTTCGTCATGAGTCTGTTCGCGCTTTACCACAGTGAGGTGCCCCCTCAGCGAGAAGCTGTGCTGTCCGCCCTGTCCGGCAACCTTTGCCGGTGCACCGGCTATCGACCCATCATTGATGCCGCTCTCGAACTGCTGCACGAGCGGCACGGTGACTCCTTCAGTCGGGAAAGAGAGGCAATAGAAGCCGAACTGAGTCAATTGGAAACAGCCGTGTTACCAAACGCCACAAAACCTGACTCTTCGGTCGGTTTTTGGCAGCCGTGTTCGCGCACTGAATTGGCTAACGTGCTCGCACAAAACCCCGAGGCCCGGTTAAGTGCCGGTAGCACCGACCTGGCTTTGGAAAAAACCCAGGCGTGCCGGTCTTTGCATAGCTTGATCGACCTCAACCGGGTCGAGGGGCTGAACGAACTCACCACTGACAGCACGGGCATTCATATCGGGGCGGCGGTCAGCTACAGCCGTCTGGAATCCGCCCTGCTTGCCGACTATCCGGAAACCGCCGAATGGTTGGAGCGGCTGGGCTCCCGCCCGATTCGCAATCGCGGCACTCTGGGTGGCAACCTGGGCAATGCCTCTCCCATCGGTGACACGCCCCCCTTATTGATTGCTTTGAATGCCGAGGTAACACTGGCTCGGGGGAATGGAGATCGACGCCTGCCCGTCGCTGAGCTGATCACCGGCTACCGCCAGACCCAGCTGCAGCCGGGTGAGTGGATCGACACCATTCACCTGCCCAGGAGGGTTCCTGGCAGCTTGTTACGCGCCTACAAGATTTCCAAACGCTTCGAGGACGACATTTCCACTGTCTGCGCGGTTTTTTATCTGGAGTTGGATGAGGGTAAAGTCAGTACTTTCCGAGCGGCCTTTGGCGGCCTGGCCGCCACGCCGCTGCAATTGCCCGGTTGGCAATCGGCCCTTCTCGGTGCCCGGTGGAGCAGTCTGGACACGGACCAGGCTTCAGAGCAGTTGGCAGCCCACCTGCACCCCATTGACGACGTACGAGCCAGCGCCCGTTATCGCATCCAGGTAACGGCCAATCTGTTCAAACGCTTCCATCTTGAAACCACCCAGGCCGACCAGCTCAGCCGGGTATTTGCCACGGGAGCCGCCCACCATGCGTAAACTCACCGACGCCCTTTATTCCTCCGGTACCATTCCGCGTCAAAGCAGCGGTCAGGCCGGGCACCCCACCGCACATGAAAGCGCCAAGCGGCAGGTGGCCGGTAGCGCACGCTATGTGGATGATCTGCCCGAACCTGGCCGCCTCTTGTATGCCGCTGTGGGGTTGGCGGATCGAGCCTCGGGAACACTGAAATCACTGTCGCTGGATGCGGTTCGTCGCTCGGCGGGGGTGAAGGGAGTTGTCACCATCGACGACATCCCCGGTCATCGTGATATCGGCGCCGTCTTCCCGGGGGACCCGGCACTGGTCGACGGCGAAATCCTCTTTCACGGTCAGCCCCTGTTCGCGGTCGCGGCGGAAAGCTACGAACAGGCGAGACAGGCCGCACTGGCTGCGGAATGGGTCATTGAACCCGGCACACCGATTCTCACCGTCGATGCCGCCCGTCAGGCGAAAGCCACGGTCGGCAAAGCTGTGGAATTCCATCGTGGTGACGCGCAAACCGCTCTCGAGAGAGCCCATCACCGGCTCTCGGGCGAGATTCACATCGGTGGCCAGGAACACTTCTATCTGGAAGGCCAGGTAAGCCTGGTCATTCCCGAAGAAGATGGCGGGATGCTGGTGTATACCTCGAGCCAGCACCCCACCGAGGTGCAGAAACTGGTGGCCGAAGTGCTGGGTATTCCCTTTAACCAGGTCACCGTGGATGTGCGTCGTATGGGTGGCGGCTTCGGCGGCAAGGAAAGCCAGGCCGCACAATGGGCCTGCCTCGCCGCCCTGCTCGCCCGCCAGACCGGAAGGCCGGTTAAGCTGCGACTGCCGAGAGGTGTCGATATGACCGCCACCGGCAAGCGCCACCCATTCGTCAGCCGCTGGACCCTGGGCGTGGATGCGCAAGGGGTGATTCAGGGCGCCGATATCGAAGTGAACGGTCTGTGCGGTTACTCCCCGGACCTGTCGAACGCCATCGTCGACAGAGCCATGTTCCACTCGGACAACGCCTATTATCTAGGCGATGCTCACATTACCGGGCACCGCTGCCGAACCAATACGGCATCCAACACCGCTTTTCGAGGGTTCGGCGGCCCCCAGGGCATGATGACCATCGAAGCCGCCATGGACGACATCGCCCGCCTCATCGGTGAAGATCCACTGACCATTCGCAAGCGCAACCTTTATGGGCAGGACGACCGCAACATCACACCCTACCACATGAAAGTGGAAGACAATGTGCTTCCAGAACTGATCGAGCGCTTGGAAAACGATTGCGACTACTGGGCCCGACGCGAGGAAATCACCGAGTTCAATCGCATTAACCCCATCATTCGCAAAGGCCTGGCACTAACGCCGGTTAAATTCGGCATATCCTTCACCGCCAAACACCTGAATCAGGCAGGGGCCCTGATCCATGTCTATACCGACGGCAGCATCCACCTGAACCACGGCGGAACGGAAATGGGCCAGGGTTTGTTCACAAAGGTAGCCCAGATTGTGGCGACTGAATTCGGTGTCGCTCTGGACGCCATTCAGGTGTCCGCCACCCGGACGGATAAAGTCCCCAACACCTCGCCGACGGCGGCCTCGAGCGGCACCGACCTGAATGGCAAGGCGGCTCAAAATGCAGCCCGTACCATCAAGCAGCGGCTGGTCGAATTCGCGACCGACCATTACGGCCTGCGTCCGGATCAGATCCGTTTCGAACATGGCGAAGTTCAACTGGGAGACCAACGGCTGACCTTTGCCGAGCTGGTACAGGCGGCTTATCTCAATCGTATCTCGCTCTCGGCCACGGGTTACTACCGAACCCCCAAGCTGCACTGGGATGCAGACAACGGCCAGGGTCGCCCTTTCCTATACTTCGCCTATGGCGCCTCCTGCTCGGAAATCAGCCTGGACACGCTCACGGGAGAATACTCGGTCGACCGGGTCGATATCCTGCACGATGTGGGTCACAGCCTGAACCCGGCCATTGATGTGGGTCAGATTGAGGGCGGCTTTATCCAGGGCATGGGCTGGCTGACAACCGAAGAACTGAAGTGGGACGACCAGGGCCGACTGCTGTCGAACAGCCCGATGAACTACAAGATCCCCTCCATTGGCGACACACCGCCCATATTCAATGTGGCGCTGTACCCTCAGGCCAACCCGGAAGACACCGTGTTCAAGTCCAAGGCGGTGGGTGAACCGCCATTGATGCTACCCATTTCAGTCTGGTGCGCCTTGCGCGATGCCGTCGCCAGCCTGGCTGACTACCGCGTCAGCCCGCCTCTCGATACACCGGCCACCCCCGAGCGATTGCTATTCGCTATCGAAGCGGTTCGTAAAGCAGCGAGAAAAGCCTCATGAGACACAACCTAAGCTGGTTCGATGCCCTGCATGAACTCAAACACCAAGGTAAGCCGCTGGTTCTGCTGACCGTACTCAGCACCGCGGGCTCCACCCCGCGCGATGCCGCCACCAAGATGGTGGTCACGGCCGCTGAACAATGGGACACCCTGGGTGGCGGACACCTGGAATACCGCGCCATAGCCGAGGCGAGACGTCTGCTGGCCGAGGGCAAAGCCCGCACCGAAGTCCAATCCTTCGATCTGGGAGCGAATCTGGGTCAATGCTGCGGCGGCGCCACCCAGATTCTGTTCGAGGTTCTGCCAGCGCAACACCAGACCCTGGCCGTGTTCGGCGCCGGCCATGTCGCCCAGCGGCTCATACCCGTACTGCAGACGCTCGACCTGGCCATTACCTGGGTGGACAGTCGTGCCGAATGGTTACCAAAGGAAGGCAATGGAAAACTCCAAATCGAACGGCTCGACCAGCCGGTGGATGCCATCGCCGATCTACCGGAAGGCGCCTGGGTATTGATCCTCACTCACAACCATCAACTGGATTTCGAGCTGGTACAGGCAGCGCTTCGACGCCCGGATATCGGCTATATTGGTGTGATCGGCTCAGACACCAAAGCCCGTCGTTTCCGTCAGCGACTCACCCACCGAGGCTGGAGCGATACCGATATCAATCGTGTGATCAGCCCCGTTGGGCTGGCCGAAGTGCCCGGCAAGCAACCGGCGGAAATCGCCGTTTCCATCGCCGGACAACTGATTCAACGCCTGCATGCCGACGAACCGGCGAAAAACAAGAAAACCACGGGTCTGAACTGGAAAACCAGCCGAGTATTGAGCGACCCTTAATTCCATTGGATTCGAGTCTTTTGGTCACTTTATGGTCGGTTTTGGCGATATCGGGGACCTCAAAGCGGACACAAACGACACCAAATGTCACGGCAATGATCATGTGACTGGTGAACTCCTGTGTTTTAGGTCAGAATCGGGGGTTTTCCGGACCATTGAAAAGGCTGGACGAAGCCCGAGCATTAGTGCTTAATCCGCCTGTTTTTCGTTTTCATACGCTGTTAAGTGCCGCATGAGCCCACAGAATCCCTGGCTGGACCGCGCCAAGAATATCAAAATTCCGGCATTGCTCCCGCAACCCAACCTGCCGGGGCCGGCCGCGCCGTTGATGGATTGGATCAAAGTGGTCAGTGAAGACCCTCTGCTCGCCATGCAGATTTTCCGCTTCGCCAACCGCATGATGTCCAATCGTCAGGTTCTGGTGCGCACGCTCGAACACGCCGTGGCGTTGATCGGCTCGCAACGACTGATCAAACTCACCAACGAGATTCCCCGTGTCGAAGCAGGCAGTACCGCCATGGCCGGGCTGCAAAGTACCGTTGGTGACAGTCTGCTGGCCGCCAGCCTGATGCGGCAATGGTTCGAGATGCGGCAAATCCCCTGGACCGAAGCCGACTACTGGATGACGCTTTTCTACAACGTCGGGCTATGGACCCTCTGGCTGCTGGAACCGCAAATGATGGAAGGGTTCGAATACCGGGCCGAGCGCGGAGAAAACCGGGACCGCCTGATAGAAGACCTGATCGGTATGCCGCTGCGCGATTGGAACGACGAGCTCTGCCGTCACTTCCAGCTGCCCGCCATCGTAGAAACCAACACCGCCGAAGAAAACCATCAAATCGAAAACCGCATTCAACCGCATAAACTCTCGGCGCTTCGCTTTTTTCTGCCCTTCAGCCACGAACTGGCCTACCGGGTTCGTCTGTCGTGGGATTCCGACATCATGGAAACCCTCTACCGTACCGGCGAGATCGCCCTCGGCCTGACCGAATTCCGGTCGATGTTGAAAACCTGGGTGACCAAGGCGGCGCGGGAATATCAATTGTCCCAGGCGGCGACGGCGGCACGGCGGTTACTCGCGCATCAGCCCCCCTTGAGCACTCAACTGACACCCTCCCGCGAAGGGTTCAGCGAAGCCGACCACGAACGCGCCGCCCAACTCAACCGCCCGCGCCCGAACGCCCAGGTCGACAGCGAAAAAACCGAACCGAAAAACGCGGCCGCGAAACCCATTCGCGCCCGCCGCAGTGTCGCGCCGAAAACCCTGAAAGAGATCCGGCTTCAGTTTCGCAACGAAAAAAACTGGCATTCACCGGTGGAAATACAGGAAAGCGCTCTTTATGGCCTGCAGCATGGTCTCGGCCTGAACCGGATCGTGGTGATGGAACTCAAAGGTGAGACGTGGCAAGCCTTCGACAGCGAAGGCTGCGACCATTATCTATCACTGCAGCACCTGAAAATGCCGGTCGGGCAAAGCCCTGTACTGGCTGAATTTAAACGCCGGGTCACAGCAGCCTTTCTGCACAACGGCAACCTGCACAAAGCGCGCAAACAGTTACCGGCGGTTCTGTTTAAGGCAGCCGACAACCAACCTTTCTTTCTTCGCTCCTTTAACATCGGCGAAGACATCACCATGATGATTTATGCCGACGCCAAGGGCGACCCAGAGCCCTTGAATGAACTGGATTATCGTCTATTCCGCGAATTTTGTGCCGACTGGAACGCGGCATTGAACCGGAGCCGTCAATGACTGACTCACTCAAAAACACTCTCTTTGTCGCCAGCCAATACCTGGTGCCGCATCACAGCCTTTCTCGCTTGGTCGGCTGGCTGGCGGAAAGCGAATTCGGCCCGATAAAGCACACCTTTATCCGCCGTTTCGCCCGTCACTTCGATGTGGACATGGGCGAAGCCGAACGGCCGGAACTCGACCAATACCGCAACTTCAACGATTTCTTCACCCGCGCACTGAAGCCAGGCGCCCGCCCCATGCCCGAGGATGCAGCCGTCCTGGCATGCCCGGTGGATGGAACGGTCAGTCAGGCGGGTCGAATAGAAAACGGCCGTATATTCCAAGCCAAAGGGCGCAGTTTCAGCGCCACCGAGTTGTTGGGGGGCGACAGTGAACAGGCCCGTCGATACGAGAGCGGCCAGTTCGCCACTATTTACCTTTCCCCCAAGGATTACCATCGGATTCATATGCCGTGCGACGCAAAACTGGTCGGCACCACTTTTGTGCCCGGTCGGTTGTTCAGCGTAAACTCCGTCACCACCGACCGCGTTCCCCGGCTGTTTGCCCGTAACGAACGGCTTGTCTGTGAGTTCGAAACGGCAAGGGGCCGCATGGTGATGGTTCTGGTGGGGGCCATGATCGTCGCCAGCATCGAAACCACCTGGGCGGGCATTGTCGCCCCGCACCGCCGCCAGATCGTTCACCGCCGTTATGACGAACCGGATCTCACCTTCACCAGAGGAGAGGAAATGGGACGTTTCCGCTTGGGCAGCACCGTGGTCATGCTGTTCGAAAAGGATGCCGTGAACTGGTCAGAACAGATGGCCGCCGGTTGCCGTGTTCGATTGGGCCAGGCCATGGAATAAAACGGCTGAAACTGAGGGTTAACACCATTCTGCATATACAAAAAATAACCTGATGTCCGGTTTTTTTGACGCCGACGGTACCGTCGGCCGTCACACTATCGCCGATTCAACCTCTTTTGCCTGGCTGCTCAAATACCACCCCAGCCAAAACACAACTGATGCCGTCAATTTCGCCGAATTTCCGTCATTTTCAACAATTTTCTAACGGTGTGATGCTGATCTCAAGACTGAAAAACAAAGCGGACCTGGTTCAAAAAAACACCAGCGTCTAATAGCGCACCGACGGAATCCGACTACATTCCATAGCGTCTGCATTGCCCAACAAGGAGCCGCATCATGGAATCACTGGTGATATACAACGAAACCAATATCTATATTTTGTCCAAACTGGTTGCCCTGGTCCGCCGCGATACCGGCCAACGCCACCGTCTCAACAATCAATCGTCGATAACCGCCCTGATTCAGGACGCCGCCGCAAGTGGCGATGAACGCATTCACAGCTACTACCGCCGATTCCTGGAAAACCTGACTCCGGAACAGTTGCTGACGTTCAAGGAAGCCGGAATCGACATCCCCAAAGATCTTGATCGGCGCCCGGGCCTGATACCCACAAGCCAGACCCGGCAATTCGCTTATATGCCGATTAAAACCGGATGAACCCCTTTCGGGCTTAAGGAGCCTCTGAACAATTCCCGCGCGGCTCTGCGGGAGCCAAAACGCTTTGCC
>CBFGUW010000068.1:0-17643 GCA_965652395.1 uncultured Saccharospirillum sp.
CAAGGTCGACATGATCGGCATGACCCGCGCCCACATGGCCGACCCGCACATCGTGAAAAAAATAATGGAAGGGCGCGAAGAGGAAATCCGGCCATGCGTCGGCGCCAATTATTGCCTCGACCGAATCTACCAGGGCGGTGCCGCCTACTGCATTCACAACGCCGCCACCGGTCGCGAAACCACCATGCCGCATGAGGTTCCCAAAGCGGATCGAAAACGCAGCGTTGTCGTCATCGGCGCCGGAGCAGCCGGGTTGGAAGCGGCTCGAGTCGCGGCCGAACGGGGCCATAAGGTGTTGGTGATGGAAGCCATGAGCGAAGCCGGTGGCCAGGTTCGGTTAGCCGCACAAAGCGAACGACGGCGGGAAATGATCGCCATCATCGACTGGCGGCTGGCCCAGTGCGAAAAGCTCGGCGTGGACATTCGATACAACTGTTGGGCGGAACAGGAGGATGTGCTCAACGAAAAACCGGACGTCGTCATTGTCGCCACCGGCGGTTACCCGATAGAGGATCAGCCCGGTGTCGGCAGTGACCTTGTGGTGAACAGCTGGGACATCCTCTCCGGTCACATCAAACCCGGTAACAACGTCCTGCTGTTCGACGACGCCGGAGACAACACGGCGTTACAGGCTGCGGAAATAATCGCGAAGACTGACGCCCGGCTGGAAATCATGACACCGGACAGAACCTTCTCGGCCGAGATCATGGCGATGAACCTGGTGCCCTATATGAGGGCATTGCAGCGGCCCAACGTCACCTTCACACCCACCTACCGGTTGCACAGCGTTGAACGCGACGGCGAAGAATTACTGGCGCACATCACCAGCGATTATCTCGACCTTGATCATACACGTCGGGTGGATCAGGTCGTGGTCAACTATGGCATTCGACCGATGGCCGATATCTATTTTGACTTGAAACCCTTATCCAGCAACGGCGGGGAAGTGAATTACGACGACCTGATCGTCGGCCGCCCACAACAGGTTATCCGCAACCCCGAAGGAGCCTTCCAGTTGTTTCGGATTGGTGACGCGGTGGAGTCGCGCAACATACACGCAGCCATCTACGACGCCCTACGGATAGTAAAAGACCTTTGATGAGCGCGTCTGGCACCTTATCAGTGCGGACCTATTACTAGGTCCGGTTCTGTCGCGCAGCCGAAGGCGTCACGCCGTAGTAATCCTTGAAGCAGTTGCTGAAATGGCTGCTGCTCACGAAGCCACTGGCGAGCGAAATATTAAGAACACTTCGGTTGGTCTGCATTAATAAACGCCGCGCATGCACCAGCCGAATTTCAAGATAATACCGTGAGGGCGAAGCGTCGAGATAGGTTTGAAACAAACGCTCCATTTGACGGCGTGAAATATTCGCGCAATCGGCGAGTTCCAGCAGCGTAAGGGGCTCTTCGATATTGGCGCGCATCAGTGCCAGAAGAGTCTGCAATGTTTCCGGAAAGGTTGGATCGTCACCAACGTTTAGAGGCATTGGGCCTACCTGTTCGGCCACTTGATCACAACTGAGGATTTCACGTACAGCTCGCACTATGTGAGGGTTATTCAGCAGTTTGCCAACCATTTTCAACATCATTTCCAACGCACTGACAGGCCCGGCGCAGGTGGCGTAACGGTTATAGATCTCATAGGCGTTGGCGGAGATTTTAACGTTTGGAAAGTTCTCGCGGGCGTAGGCATGGTTATCCGGATGCAGGGCACACACCTGTTGGTCCAGCAATCCCGCCTGGACCAGCGCGATTCCCCCGTTCCATAAACCGGCCAAATGGATGCCCTTTTGATCGGCCACCCTGAGTGTATTCAAAAGATGGGGCTCAGGCTCAAGTAGACTGCGATAACCACCGCAGACCACCAACATATCAACCTGGCCGGGGTCGGCCTTAAAGGTTTCCAGCGTCATGTTTGTAGAGACCTCGATACCGAGGTCGCTCATGACATTCTGACTGCCAGCGGCAATGGTAATGTGGCGGAATACGGGTTCGGGGGTCACCAAGTTGGTGGTGACAAGTGTGTCGACGGCAGCCGTGAATGCTGCCAGAGAGAAATGTTCCCGCAGAATAAAGCCGACACGCAATGGTGTTTTCGAGGCGGGTATGTTCTGCCGGGTAGCGGATGCTTGGTCAGAGCTTGGGTTGGGCGTCATGACATGTTCTCGTTAACAGCGGATGCATCACTGCTCAACGCACTCGGCGATGAACAGTTAAAAGAAATATAACAACTAAAAGCGTTGAATATTATTTTTTTCTTCCCCGTCCAAGACCGTACTTTTTCAATTTCATTCGCAGTGAACGTACCTGAGGGCTGGCAAGGAGGGCGGGCATATTGGGCTCCTACTTTTGGTGACACTATATGCGCCGGACATGCCTTTTTGCGACATCCTACCTCCAAAGCTATAGCAATGATTGGCGATTGAATCGAAAGTAAAGCCGTATGTGCCCGCCTGCCATTGCTCAAACTGCGAACGAGAACCAAACACTCAGGGTATGGCACGAACGAAAGGTAGCCGGTTTTCTACTAAGCCAGCGGTTCTAGAGCTGTAATCAAGTCAGCCACGGGGAAATGGCAATGACGAATTTACTGACGATCAAGGGTCTCATCTATTCGTTATTCGGGTTCCTGATTTTCTGGCTGTTATTGATTGGCGGCTATGCGCTGTTCAGCGTCAATCAACTCAGTGGCAGCCTGATTCACCTGATGTCGGAAACCGATGAAGTGTCCGGCAATCTTCAGCAATCCCTGATCGCGCTGGGTGGCCTTGAGTCCCAACTGTCGGCGCTGTCCGGTGCGCAGGATTCCCACGCCCGCCTGCAGGAATTGGAGCAACAGTTGCAACGTACCGGCGAGGCGGCGGCTGAAATTGACAGCGGGCTTCAGAATCTCCAACAGGTCGTTGCCTCCCAGAATGAAAGCCTGCGGAATATCAGTGATCGTTCGAACCGCATCGCCGAGGAACTGGCACTGGTATCCGGGCCGTTGCTGACCATGATCACCACCTCCCAGACCATGAATGGCGATGCACAGCGCGTATTACTGGGGTTGTATCGAGTGGCCGCGGGTGCCAGTGTCGCCGACGTCGACATCCGCGACGATGTCACCGGCATTGCGCGGGGTCTGTCCGCCATGACCCAAGCCATGTTCAATGTCGACCAGAGTGACGATACCCGTCAGGAGTTGGTCGAGCTCCGGCGACCATCGTGGTCGAGCGCACCGGTCGTATTCAGGAAGGCAGCCTGGCACTGGCCAACAGCACGGCTGCCCAAGTGAACGAACTGGCGGAAGCCACCCAGGCCGCCCTCGCCGAACAGCACGAGGTCAGCGCTCAGTCGGAAGCGGCGCTGGCGAGTACTCTGACCATTGTCGGCAACAACAACGAAGTAACGCGGGCGCTGACGGAAGATCTATCCAATACCGCCCGGGAGCTGGGCGATTCGCTCGAGATCATCCCCAAAGTGCAGGCCGAATTTCAGCAATCCATCCAGTCCATTCGAAACATTGTCTCGGCCGACCAGTCCGAGCGGCTTGACGCCGTGCAGGTGCAGGCCACCCGTCGACAGGAGCAGGCCCGGCATCTGCCCATTATTTTGCTGTCGTTGTGTGCGATTGCCGTAGTCTTCAGCCTGGCGGCGATTGTCGGACTGCAACGGCTGATCGTGCAGCCCATCTCCCGCTTTGTTGCTGGCGTCAAACGGGTTACCCGCAACGATCTGCGCCGTGAAATTGAGATCGGCGGCGCCGTCGGGGAGCTCCGAATGGTGATTGTGCAGGTCAATCAGCTGATTCAGGCTTTGCGACAGAACGTCAACGACATGATTCAGGCGGGCGATGCCATTGCCGTCAGCGTCAACACCATGCACCAAACGTCCGTAACCACGCAGGCCGCGGTTGAAGCTCAGCAGCGCAGCGAAGCCGAGATCGAATCGGCGACCCGCCAGTTGGGCACCCTGGTGCATTCGGTGGCCGATATCGGAGAACAGGTGCAGCGGAACGCGAAACAGGTGGATGGCGCCATTCAGACCAGTCAGCAGGGCATGCAGCAAGCCGAGAGTGAGATGGACGCCCTGTCGAACCGGGTGGCGGCGGTGAACGATGCCATGAGCCGGCTGATGACCGACAGCGACAACATCAGTCGCACGCTGTCCGTCATTCGTGAAATATCGGAGCAGACCAACATGCTGGCCCTGAACGCGGCCATCGAGGCCGCGCGGGCCGGTGATTCGGGCCGTGGTTTTGCCGTGGAGGCCGATGAAGTCCGCCAACTGGCGCAGCGTACCGGAGAGGCGACGGTAGAGATTGAAACCCTCACCCAATCCCTGAAAACGGGGGCGGAGCAGGGGAATGAAGCGATCAGTGTCAGTCTGAAGCAGCTTGAACGCAATGTTCACGCGACCAAAGAGGTGGCGCAAGCCCTGGGTACCGTCATCGAACAGGTGGCCGAGATCAACTCGCAGAACCTGGAAATAGGCGAATTGACCCGGGAGCAGCGTGATCAGTTGGGTATTATCGACCAAGGCATCGACAGTGTTCGCCGCCAGTCCGACGAGGCGCAGAAAACGGCCGAAGCGAATATCAATGCTAGCCGAGGCCTTCAGCAAACTTCCGATCAGTTGAAAACACTGGTGCAGCGCTTCGAACTGTAGGCGTTCAGAGCCTTACCCTCCCATAAGTTGACCCACCTGCCCAGGCGGCGCTCGCGCACCTATTCGGAGGTGGGCCCTACGCTCCTGCAATCGAAGGTGTCGCAACCAGGCAACTGCTACGCGCCGGTCCGTTTAGAGTGTTTACTGAGCACAGTGTTTCTTGGGTTCCGCCGTTCCATCACAACACAACAAAGGAACAAGCAATGACCAGTCAAGCATCCAACCGAGGCGTGGTCTACCAAGGCCCAGGCCAGGTTTCCGTCGAATCCATCGCCTTTCCCGAACTCGCACTCGGCAAGCGTCGTTGCGACCATGGCGTTATTCTGAAAGTTCTTACTACCAATATCTGCGGTTCCGACCAGCACATGGTTCGCGGCCGTACCACAGCACCACAAGGTCTGGTGCTGGGCCATGAGATCACCGGCCAGATCATCGAATGCGGACGTGACGTTGAGTTTCTGAAGGAAGGCGACATCGTCTCCGTTCCGTTCAACATCGCCTGCGGCCGCTGCCGCAACTGTAAAGAAGGCCGCACCGGCATCTGCCTGAACGTGAACCCCGCCCGCCCCGGCGCTGCTTACGGCTACGTCGACATGGGCGGCTGGGTCGGTGGCCAGGCTGAATACGTCATGGTGCCCTACGCCGACTTCAATCTGCTCAAATTCCCCGACCCGGCCCAGGCTATGGAAAAAATTCAGGACCTCACCCTCCTGAGTGACATTTTCCCGACCGGCTTCCACGGCTGTGTCACCGCCGGTGTTGGCCCGGGTTCCACCGTTTACATCGCCGGTGCCGGACCAGTCGGCTTGGCGGCGGCTGCCTCCGCCCGCCTTCTTGGCGCTGCCTGTGTGATCGTCGGCGACATGATCGATGCGCGTCTGGAGCAGGCCCGCAGCTTCGGTTGTGAAACCGTCGACCTGAAACAGGACGCTGACCTGCCCGAAATGCTGGAGCAAATTCTCGGCGAGCCCGAAGTGGATTGCTTCGTCGACTGCGTCGGTTTCGAAGCCCACGCCTGCGGCCATCACCACCACCACGAGCAACCTGCCACGGTATTGAACTCCGCCATGCAGGTGACCCGTGCCGGTGGCCAGATCGGCATTCCCGGCCTTTACGTCACCGAAGATCCGGGCGCAGCCGAAGAAGCCGCCAAACAGGGTTCACTGAGCATGCGCTTTGGTTTGGGCTGGGCGAAATCCCACTCCTTCCACACCGGTCAGTGTCCGGTGATGTCTTATCACCGTCAGCTGATGCAGGCGATTTTGTTTGATCGGGTGCAGATTGCGAAGGCCGTGAACGTACAGATGATCAACCTTGATCAGGCGCCGAAAGGCTACGCCGACTTCGACGGCGGGGCGGCTAAGAAGTTCGTGATTGATCCGCATGGGTCTGTAGCGGCGTAACGTTAGAACGAGCGCTGTCTTCAAGGGAGGCAATCAATGCCTCCCTGATTCTTCAATCCAACCGAACCTGCCCCCGTAACCCCTTCGTCTTACCCCGCTGCGTCTTCTTATCCATCCGTTTGGCCCGGGCGCTGCGCGATGGTTTGGTCGGCCGCCGCACCTTTTGCACCTTCACCGCATCGAGAATCAACTCCCGCAGCCGCTCCAGCGCATCCGCGCGGTTCTTTTCCTGGGTGCGAAACTGCTGCGCTTTGATAACGATGACGCCGTCTTTGCTGATGCGCCGGTCCGTCAGCGCGAGCAGCCGTTCTTTGTAGAATTCAGGCAGGGACGAAGCGTGAATATCGAAACGCAGGTGAAGGGCCGACGAGACCTTATTGACGTTCTGGCCACCGACACCCTGGGCGCGAATGGCGCTCCATTCGAGTTCTTCATCCGGGATGGTGACCGCGTTGGACAGTTGAAGCATGGAAGACAGCCGAAAACGAGTGAAAAAACCATTGTGACCGGAAAAACGGCCCCTGGCTAACCGTCGGCCGCCAGCAACTCCTCCAGCGTCACGATCTCCCCGCAATGATCCGGCGCGTAGCCGGGCTGGTCGTGAATGGCGTCGATAAAATCCGGCGCGCGCATTAAATCGAGCAGGTGGGTGATGGTGTCTTGCCGCAGCCGGTCCTCGTGACCGATCAGCAAATAATGCTCGCTGGCCAACTCGATGAAATCCAGATCGAACTGGCGGGCGGCGGCTTCCACGCCGAAGCCGACGTCGGCCATGCCCGCCGCCACATAGGCCGCGACGGCGGTGTGGGTGTATTCCTCCTGGTCGGCGATATGCAGCCTGGCCGGGTCCACCCCGGCTTCCTGCAACAGCATGGAAAACAGCAGGTGTGTGCCGGACTCCGCGTCCCGGTTGATGAGCAGAATGTCCGGCCGGGCGAGGTCTTTCAGGCTCTGGATGCTCTTCGGGTTGTAACGCGGGACGATCAGCCCCTGCTTGCGGGTTACGAAGCGGATGACTTTCAGGTCTGCCCGGTGCAGGTCGGCGTGATAATAACGCAGCGTCTGCTCGGCGAGACTCGGTGAGGTGGGCAGATGAAAACTCGCCAGATCGCACTCGCCCCGGTTCAGAGCCGCCAGCGCCTCACGGGTGTTGCAGTATTGAAGCTTCAGCTCCAACCGGTCCGGATAGCGCGGCAACAGGGCGACGGCGTAACCGTGGCTGGCGTGCAGCCGCAGCACCGGATGAGCCCCCTCGAACAGCTGCTGCAGCTGGATGTTCAGTTCCGACGCCATACTGTCTATTTGCGGCCCGAGCCGCGCCTTGATGCGCTGTTCGGACCACAATAACACCTCGCCCAAAGGCGTCAGTTCCGTGCCCCGGCCTTTGCGTTTGCGCACCAGCGGCAGGTCGAAGAACTCGCTGCCCCGGTTGATCAGGTTCCAGGCGTGGCGATAGGAAATGCCCGCGTCCCGTGCCGCCTGGGTCAGCCGACCGGTATCGCGCAGGCTTTTCAGCAGGGTGAAGAGGGCGGGCTCGAACAGTTCGTCGGTCTCTGTCCGGAACACCCAGCTGGGGGTGATGCTGAGCTTCTTTTTATGCATAGGGCTTCATATTTGTGGATGCCGAAAGGCGTGCTATTTTCAGACTCGACCGTAAAAATCATCCGTGCCGGATAAGAACAATTATGCATATATTAGCGAGAGAGTCAGCTAAAGAGTCATCCAACGGGGCGGACCTTCCCCTGGACTGGATTCAAGCCGAAGTGGCTGCACACAAAGCCAGGCCGGGGCCGCTGCTGCCCATCCTGCACAGCATCCGCGATCAGCTCGGGTACATCCCCGAGGCCGCCGTGCCGATCATCGCCGAAGGGCTGCAAATCACCCGGGCCGAAGTCCACGGCGTGATCAGCTTTTATCACGATTTCAACACCCACCCCGTCGGCCGCACCCGGCTGCAAATCTGCCGGGCCGAGGCCTGTCAGGCGCGGGGTTGCCGCTCGCTGGAAACCCATGTCAAAGAAAAGCTGGGCATCGACTACCACCAGACCACGCCCGATGGCGAAGTCACCCTCGAACCGGTGTACTGCCTCGGCAATTGCGCCACCGGCCCTTCGATACGGTTGAACAACGACCTTTACGGTCGCGTGACCAATGCGCGGCTCGACGCCTTGCTTGAGCAAGCCGCCACCGTTCCGCTGAGCATCCAACCGATGACCGAGGAGCCTGAATCGTGACCCGCATCTACGTGCCCCGCGACACCACCGCCCTGTCTCTCGGTGCCGACGACGTCGCCGCCGCCCTGCAGGACGCCGGTGCCGACCGCAACCTCGATATCGATCTGGTCCGCAACGGCTCGCGCGGGTTGTTCTGGTTGGAACCGCTCGTTGAAGTCGAAACCGACCAGGGCCGCGTCGCCTATGGCCCGGTCGCACCCGAAGACATCCCCGAGTTGTTGGAAACCGGCCTGCTCGAAGGCAAGCCCGGCCACCCGCTGTACCAGGGCCTGACCGAAGAGATCCCCTACCTCAAAAACCAACAGCGCCTCACCTTCGAGCACGCCGGCATCACCGACCCGGTCTCGCTGGACGACTACATCCACCACGGCGGCTACGTCGGCCTGCGCAAGGCCCTCGCCAAAACCGCCCAGGAGATCGTCGACGAAGTGAAAACCTCCGGCCTGCGCGGCCGGGGTGGGGCCGCCTTCCCGGCGGGCATCAAATGGCAGACCGTACTCGATGCGGACGCCCGCACCCCGAACAGCCGCTACTCCAAACGCAAGTTCATCGTCTGCAACGCCGACGAAGGCGACTCCGGCACCTTCGCCGACCGCCTGGTGATGGAAGCCGACCCCTTCATGCTGATCGAAGGCATGACCATCGCCGGTCTTGCCGTGGGTGCCGACACCGGCTACATCTATCTGCGCTCCGAATATCCGGTCGCCCATCAGATTCTGAACGAAGCCATCGCCACCGCCGAAGCGGCCGGTTACCTCGGCGACAACGTGCTGAACTCCGGCAAGGCCTTCCACCTGGAAGTGCGCCTCGGTGCCGGTGCCTACATCTGCGGTGAAGAGACCTCCTTGCTCGACAGCCTGGAAGGCAAGCGCGGCCAGGTGCGCGTAAAACCGCCATTGCCCGCCCTGAAAGGCGCCTTCGGCCAACCGACCGTGGTCAACAACGTGCTCACGCTCGCCGCCGTGCCCTTCATCCTCGCCGAAGGCGGCCAGGCCTATGCGGATTACGGCATGGGCCGGTCACGAGGCACCCTGCCGTTCCAGTTGACCGGCAACATCGAACGCGGCGGCATCGTCGAACTCGCCTTCGGCACCACCCTGCGCGAACTGCTGGAAGACTACGGCGGCGGCACCGCCTCCGGCCGACCCATGCGCGCGGTTCAGGTCGGTGGCCCGCTCGGCGCCTACATGCCCGAAAGCCAGTGGGACACCCCGCTCGATTACGAAGCCTTCAGCGACGTCGGCGCCGTGGTCGGCCATGGCGGCATCGTCGTGTTCGACGACACCGTCGACATGCTCGAACAGGCCCGCTTCGCCATGGAATTCTGCGCCGTCGAATCCTGCGGCAAATGCACCCCCTGCCGCATCGGTTCCACGCGCGGCGTCGAAGTGATCGACCGCATCCGCGCCAACCAAGAGCGCGACAGCAACCTGATTCTGCTGCACGACCTGTGCAACACCCTGGAAGACGGTTCCCTCTGCGCCATGGGCGGCATGACGCCGAACCCCGTGCGCAGCGCCCTGCAATACTTCCCGGACGACTTTCATCGAGATTCCACCACCGCGTCCCGCGCGACGTCGGAGGAGGCCTGACCCATGCTGCACATTTTTGATCCCAACACCCGTTCCGACCGTGACCTGGGCACACCGCCCCCGGTCGAGACTGGCCGCATTGTCTCATTGACCATCGACGGCCAAAGCGTCGCCGTACCCGAAGGCACGTCCGTACTGCGCGCCGCCGCCATCGCCGGTATCCAGATTCCCAAGCTGTGCGCCACAGACAACCTCGACGCCTTCGGCTCCTGCCGGTTGTGCGCGGTCGAGATCGAAGGCCGTCGCGGCCTGCCCGCCAGCTGCACCACACCGGTGGCCGAGGGCATGAGCGTGATCACCCAGAACGAACGCGTCGCCAAGCTGCGCCGCAACGTGATGGAGCTGTACATCTCCGACCACCCGCTCGACTGCCTGACCTGCCCCGCCAACGGCGACTGCGAACTGCAGGACATGGCCGGTGCCGTCGGCCTGCGCGAAGTGCGCTACGGCTACGAAGGCGAAAACCACCTCGTCGCCGAAAAAGACACCAGCAACCCCTATTTCACCTTCGATGCCAGCAAGTGCATCGTCTGCTCACGCTGCGTGCGCGCCTGTGAAGAAGTGCAGGGCACCTTCGCACTGACCATCGACGGCCGCGGCTTCGACTCCAAGGTCGCCGCCGGTCAGGCGGAAGACTTTATGGATTCCGAGTGCGTCTCCTGCGGCGCCTGCGTGCAAGCCTGCCCGACCGCGACCCTGATGGAGAACTCCGTCATCGACCAGGGCCAGCCCGAACACTCGGTGGTAACCACCTGCGCCTACTGCGGCGTCGGTTGCTCGTTCAGAGCCGAGATGAAAGGCAACACCGTGGTGCGCATGGTCCCGTTCAAGGACGGCCAGGCCAACCACGGCCACTCCTGCGTGAAGGGCCGCTTCGCCTTCGGCTACGCCACCCACCCGGACCGCCTGACCGCGCCGATGATCCGCAACCACATCGACGAACCCTGGCGCGAAGTCAGCTGGGAAGAGGCTGTGCAATTCGCGGCCGACCGCATCAAAGCCATTCAGGCCAAATACGGCCAGGACAGTGTCGGCGGCATCACCAGCTCGCGCTGCACCAACGAAGAAGCCTACCTGGTGCAAAAACTGGTGCGCACCGCCTTCGGCAACAACAACACGGACACCTGCGCCCGCGTGTGCCATTCCCCGACTGGCTATGGCCTGAAACAAACCCTGGGCGAAAGCGCCGGCACCCAGACGTTCGACTCCGTGATGAAAGCGGACTGCATCGTCGTGATCGGCGCCAACCCGACCGACGCCCACCCCGTGTTCGGCTCGCAACTGCGCCGCCGCCTGCGCCAGGGCGCGAAGCTCATCGTCGCCGACCCGCGCTCCATCGACCTGCTGAAAACCCCACACGGCGGCGAAGGCCTGCACCTGCCACTGCGCCCCGGCACCAACGTCGCCCTGGTGAACGCCATGGCCCACGTGGTGGTCACCGAAGGGTTGGAAGACCGCATCTTCATCGCCGAACGCTGCGACGCCGGTGAATACGCCGCCTGGAACGCCTTCATCCGCGACGAACGCCATTCCCCGGAAGCGACGGAAGAGATCACCGGCGTACCGGCCGACTTGGTTCGCCAGGCCGCGCGGATGTATGCCGAAGCCGGCAACGGCGCGATTTATTACGGCCTGGGCGTAACCGAACACAGCCAGGGCTCCACCATGGTGATGGGCATCGCCAACCTCGCGCTCGCCACCGGCAACATCGGCCGCGAAGGCGTGGGCGTGAACCCGCTGCGCGGCCAGAACAACGTGCAGGGCAGCTGCGACATGGGCAGCTTCCCGCACGAACTGCCCGGCTACCAACATGTATCGCAAGACGGCCCGCGCAAAGCCTTCGAAGACGCCTGGGGCGTGAAGATCGACAACGAACCCGGCCTGCGCATCCCGAACATGTTCGACGCCGCCATCGACGGCAGTTTCAAGGGCCTGTACGTGCAGGGCGAAGACATCGCCCAATCCGACCCCAACACCCAGCACGTCGAAAAAGCCCTCAGCTCGCTCGAATGCCTGATCGTGCAGGACCTCTTCCTGAACGAGACCGCCAAATTCGCCCACGTGCTGCTGCCCGGCTCCTCCTTTTTGGAGAAAGACGGCACCTTCACCAACGCCGAACGCCGCATCAACCGCGTACGCAAAGTGATGCCCGCCCTGGCCGGAAAAGAAGACTGGCAAATCACCCAAGACCTCGCCAATGCCCTGGGTTACCGGATGGACTACAACCACCCGGAAGAGATTATGGCTGAAATCGCCGCCCTCACGCCCAGCTTCAAGAACGTGACCTACCAGAAGCTGGACGAACTCGGCAGCATCCAATGGCCGTGTAACGACGAACACCCGAACGGCACGCCCATCATGCACGAGGAAGACTTCCCGATCGGCAAGGGCAAGTTCGTCGTCACCGACTACGTGCCCACCACCGAGCGCACCAACCGCCGCTTCCCGCTGCTGTTAACAACGGGCCGCATCCTCAGTCAATACAACGTCGGCGCCCAAACCAGACGCACCGACAACCAAAGCTGGCACAACCAAGACTGGCTGGAGATACACCCGCACGACGCCGAAGACCGCGGCATAAAAGACGGCGACTGGATCGGCCTGACCAGCCGCAGCGGCAACACCGTGCTGCAGGCCAAAATAAGCACCCGCATGCAACCGGGCGTGGTGTACACCACCTTCCACCACCCGGTAAGCGGCGCTAACGTCATCACCACCGACAACTCCGACTGGGCCACCAACTGCCCCGAGTACAAGGTAACCGCCGTGCAATGCGAAAAAGTCGCCCAACCCAGCGCCTGGCAGGAGCGACACAAAAAGCAACACGAAAAACAATGGGGATTCCTGAAAACCAGCCCCACAGAAGAAGCACCCATGTTGAAATAAGGGCTGAAATAAGAGCGGAAAAACCATGGCGATAAAAGCACTGAACGAAACAGGCAGAACCGGTTACCGAATCCAAAAGGTAACCATCCGCCGCCGTTTGGAAGCCCCATCCGCGACACCGGCCTGGGCGTCGTCGTCTCACGACGACTGCCTGGCCGAAGAGCTGCCCATCGCCTTCGCCTACAACGGCCAAACCCACGCCGTAATGATGGCCACCCCAACTGACCTGGAAGACTTCGCCCTAGGCTTCAGCCTAACCGAAGGCATCATCCAACACCCCAAAGAGCTCTACGACCTCAACATCACCGACCACGGCGAAGCAGGTATAGAGCTCATCATGACCATACACGGCCAACGCCAAAACGCCCTAAAACAACAGCAACGCACCCTGGCCGGGCCTACCGGCTGCGGTTTATGCGGCAAAAGCTCACTGGAACAGGTAACACGCCCCTTACCCAAGGTAACGCCAAGGCCACAACCGACCGCCGACGCCATACAAACCGCACTGAACCAACTGAAGCAGTACCAACCCCTGCAACAAATGACCGGCGCCATCCACGCCGCAGCCTGGTGCGATGAGCAGGGCAGCATTCAGCTCGTGCGGGAAGACGTAGGGCGGCATAATGCGTTGGATAAACTGATTGGCGGACTGCACAGCCAGGGCGTGAACACCGACACCGGGTTCCTGTTGCTCTCCAGTCGGGCCAGTTTTGAACTGATAGCCAAGGCCGCGCAGTGTGACTTAGGGGCGTTGGTGACCGTGAGTGGGGCGTCGAGTATGGCGGTGCAGCAGGCTAAGCAGTATGGGGTGAGGTTGACTGGGTTTGCCCGGAATGGGCGGCAGGTGGCGTATTGTTGAGTAGGATTTGGAATTGACTAACGTTGACGAGTTGAGATATGAGTAACCAGACTGAAACCTTGGTTAAGATGATTAATCAGATTGCGGAGAATGCGCCGAACAACGGTGATAGCGATGCCGTTGCAAGATCGGTCGCTAATCATGTAAAGAAGTTTTGGGCTAAGCCCATGAAAGATCAGATCAAAAACTACTTGGATACTAATGGCAATGAACTAAGTGATTCTGCAAGAAAGGCGGTTCGGTTACTATAGAAACTTAAAGGTCATAAAGTTATCCTTCACCATCAGGATTATTGAAGATTCCTGTTATAAATTGGTCGGGAAAGCATGGATTGGCGTAATAGATGGGGTCACTTTGAAAAAAAATGAAGAGCCAAGTGCCAGTTTGGGAGCCAGTATCTCAAGTGTGGAGTTGCAACGAACTCTACATTCCTTCAGTAATTGATCCGTATATTTTATGTGTGCTTGACTTTTTTGAGGTGAATTAAATTCGTACAACTCTCTGTTGCAATAAAGTTTAAATACAAGGTCGCTAGTGTTTTTAAGCATTTTCGAATCAATTCTATCTAAATAGAATTGGCTCAATCTAACGTTTGCAACAAAACCCCAAAGTAGTTTCTCGTCAAAATTCTTCCCCTTGGCAACAATGTTACCGTGAAGCCGAATTAAGGACATATATATCTGAAGTTGATAGTTATGTATTGATATTCTATTGGCATTCCAGGCTATTTTTGCAGAATAAAAAGCAAATATTGCAGAAGCCATGGTGATAAAAGTTTCTATTTGCAAGTGATGCCCCCTTTATCATTGCCCATATGGATGATGGTTGAAGTGAACAATCTAAAGTTATAGTTGTTGTTTCTCTTCTGGAGCTGGTGAAGGATGTACCTCTTTGACTTGATAACCAGTTCCTTTCTTTACCGCCCCAATTTCAGCTATGAATGAATCCCCTTCTTTTATCTCTTCCCGTTTATCTTGTTCAAAAACTGAAATATGAAAAAATGCTTCTCTCTCACTATCCTTTACTCTAACAAAGCCATAGCCTCTTTCTTTAAATAATTTAACAATAATGCACTCTAGGATTTCTGCATCTTCTGGGGTTGTTTGAGCATCGTGAACCTTTGATACATAAATACCCTTATCTCTGCGGGCAATATCGCATAGGATGCTATCGCCATCCTTTACGGTTTCTAGTCCAAGTTCTTTAAGTTTGTCTGCATGAATAAAAACTCTACTGTCATAACCCTCGACCTCTAAAAAACCAAACCCCTTTACTTTATCGTAATAGTCGACTACTGCTATTACCCCTTCCTTCACTAGCCCATGCCTGTAATTTCTTCCATGAATATTCTCAATATCAGAGTCTGAGTATGATGGCTTATCTTTGAAGCTTTTTAAGTTATCAATAATAGACCTTTGACAATCAAACTGCCCTTCAGTAGGAAGGTCGTTGATGTATTTTTTATCCTCAATAATGAGATAGTCAATGAATAGGGCTCGTATGCTTTTTACCTTTTCTATGAATTCTGCATTAGCATAGTACACGCTTCTTATTTTACTAGCCAAATCGCTGTTTGTGATGCTACTGGTTAGCGCCATTTGATATATAAAAACGCTATTGTGTGAAGCCAATCTTAAATGCACTCTGCCTTTATGAGTGATAGCAAATTTTTGATTGCTAGAAAGTTCTTTCTCAGATAGATCAAATGGTTCAATAAGTGAAGCGTCCAACATGGAGTTGAGAGTGATATCTAAAGCTGTTTCACTACAACCTAGTGCATCAAAGTAACTCGTTATTGATTCAATGTTTATATGTTTGTCCTCGACGTTCCTGCCCGATGAATATATGTTGTCTAATAGAGAGAGTATTCTTAAGCTAAGTAATGGAGAGTGACCGTATTCGCCATGAATTTGAAAAACTGGATATATTTCATGATTGTCATTTTGTTTGTAAAGTTCATGGTCTCCTTTCATTAATGCGTCCATGAACTTTGTGAAGCTAATATCGGTCATTTCTCCTTTCATGTATGATTTTAATAACTCATCAATATCTAATGCTGGAGAGGTTAATACTCGTTGTGATAATAGTAAAGTTCTCCGGATGTTGTAATTTGTAAGCTCTCCGATGGTTTTTGAAGTATAATCGTGATCAATGAAGACACTCTCAACTACGTGGGCAAAGCCTCTAATATCTGATATGGATATCCTCATACCTCTAGATGAGAAATAGTCACCTTTTTCTTTTTTATCAGATGTGTTTTCTATAGATTCTATTTTGTTTTTTAAGAAGTCGATCCGTTTTCTAAAAACTTCTCTAGGAGAGGGTGTAGGTAAGAAAAATGACTTGGATTTATAAATTCCGTATATGTCTGTTTTGGAGAATGCCCAGGCAGATTTATCAGTAACTGGAAATATAAGCATGCAATGTTTTGCATGTCGCCTTATTGATTGAGAAAACTGAAAAAGCTTCTCTTTAAAGTCACTACTGAATTCGTCAGTGTTATCAATGACAACAATAGGCAACATTTTTCTATTGTCAACGGAGTCTTTCAAAATCCGTCTAAGATAGCCTTCTCTATCCTTTTCAACCATATCTGCTAAAAACTGACTGAACTTCTCTTTGAATTCTTCTTTATCTCTTTTATACAGGTATGCATCTACACCTTTAGCTCTGCGCTCATATTCGGAATGATAGAGTCCCAGTAGTTGTTCCCAATTCGGAATTCCGTCATCGTATAATTGCTTCTCAAGAGACTCTATAAGGCTTTCGGTTAGCCATTCTAAAGCTGTATCATCTCGGCCTGTTGCATCGAGTGCATTTATTCCAAGGACAATACATCGCTTTTTGACAATAGTTGGTAGTGTCCTATTGAAAAAACGTTCAAGGAAAGTCGTTTTACCGGATCCGGTTGGCCCTACGATAAAAATTGTCTGTCCTGTATCGTAATCAGATTCCTCTATTCCAATATTAGTTTCAATTAACTTTGAAAGCTCTAACTCAACGTCTTTTCCTGGGGGGATAATATTTCCAAGTATCTTTGTGGTCATTTTTTCTAGAGAGAAATCTGCTATTCTGCTCTCTCTTGTTTCTACGAAGCACTCAGTGAGCATATCTTTATCGCTGTCTCCAGCAAGCCTCGAAAAGAAAGTTGTAAAGATTGACTCAAGGTCGAATGCAAGTTCGGATTTTTGGATTAGATGAATGTCATCATCCGGAATTGAAGGTAAAAGTGGCTTTTGTAGTATGTTTCTACTGTTGTGTACTCTATCAAATACAATGTTATATACTCTTTTTTGAACTTGGGTTTTTGATAATAAGTCAAAAAATAATGAAAAGCTATTTGCAATGGATTCTAAGCTTGGGAAAACGATAGCTTGCTTTGATTTGTAATTAGCTCCTTGAGTGAAGGTTTTAAAGACTACCCAAGTTATTCCATCTGTAAGAACAGAGAAGGGAATTCCGCTAGAAATCGAATACTTTGCCGCCTGATCTATGCCACTAGTAATATCTTTAAGACTTGATCCTGATATTTTTAGATATTTTACTCGTTCGGTCTCTGCAATTCTAACAGGCAGCTTTCCGATTTTTTTAGCTTCAATAAGGAGTGTAGGTGTGTTATTGATTTCTAGCATATAATCTGAGTACCCTGAGTCATGCATAGTCTCAGCTCTAATGTCAGCTAGTTCCCAGCCAAGGCTCTCATGCAAAATTCTGTTTATCAGCTGAATCTTAGTATCTTCTTCTGTAGCGACTTTTTCACGAATACGTTTAAACTCGGAAGTAATGTTTTTCAGGTGTGATTCAGCCGTATCAAGCTCCATCGTCTTCTCCTTTAAACTATTACCCTTTATTTGTTGATATATGCCTTGCCACTGCTGAGTAAGCTATTGCTGGTATGATTCGTGAGCTAGGGAACCTCTGAATTAATCGGTGGGTTCCGTTAAAATTTGTCTCACCATGGCCGCAAACCGACACCTATGGACCAGCTTAGCTTCAGTGATGCCGAATACCAACACAAA
>CBFGUW010000069.1:0-17554 GCA_965652395.1 uncultured Saccharospirillum sp.
TTTTGGCCCCGCCCGAAGGGGCTTTCCGAGGAACGGTGCCACTGCGTTGGACTCACTTGAAAGGTCTAGACATTACTGCATGAGTCCGCCTTGTTGCACCGTCCCTCGGAAAAGCCAGAGCCACGCGGGAATTATTCAGAGGCTCCCAAGGTAAGATTGCAAACTGCAAATCGTGGCAGGATGTTATTCCTACTGTTTATAAATACAACAGGAACATGAGAGATTTGCGACACACTGCCGGTTAATCCGTCATTCTCTTTATCACACCACCAACGGACACTTGGCCGCCTTGCAGGATTCTGGCATTCACGCCACGCAAATTCAGCGATTTTCCCAAAGTGGAGTTCACAAACATAACGGCAGCCTTGCCATACCGGTCTTTAAATTTACTACACCCCAGATGGGGCTCTGCCGTTACCTCAAGAATGGCCGAGCCAAGAGCGAGGCGGGTGCCCGGTGGCAAGTGTTCGTCGCTTAGGTCGAGATCAACATAAAACTGATCGCCCGCCAAAGCCCAACGGTTTTTATTTTGCGCAATAGCATGGATAACGCGGGAATTCATGAGCGTGATCTGGCTGTTCAAATAAACATTGCGGTTTTTCGCATGCTCGATGCCAGCAAACCAATAATCGCCCACCAGCCCGCGGGTTACATCCAACTCGGCCACTTCAAGCGCCTCTCGTTCGTTGGTAGTTGGCCGCCGAATAATGTGTTCGATACGGCCTTCATGTTTTGGGGCGGCTTGAATGTGGTCGAGTGCTTGTTCCAGCTCTGACTGGGTGGCGTGCTGTATTGGTGAATCCATGGTGCATAGGCTCCTTTATCAATCGCACTGGGAATGGAGGCGTTGGCTAAGGTGAGTGCTCGATCGCTCATTCACAGAACATACGCCACCGGGATTGCTTTGAATATGCGGAATGTCGCCAATTTATTGATGAAGGCGCGGGTGGATGCCTCCCACCACTCAGTTGGGTCACGGGCAATGAGACGATAGCTTTGGGTAGGCGGGTAAATAGTCAAAAATAATAAACAAAAGTATTTATATATTCAGGTGGTCCTGTACTCTGTGCTCATCCATCGAAGCGCAAACCAGGTATCAAGAGCAAGAGGCCGCGACATGAACCAGGTAGAGACCAACAGACACATTGCTATCCTGTATTTCAGCGCCACCGGCACCACCGCCACTATGGCCGGACAGGTCGCAGAAGGGGCGGGGACCGTGCCCGGTACAGAGGTCAAACTGATCGAGATTCAGGGGCGGGATATTGTGGAAGGCCGCTACCGGAACCCGGATACCTACCAAACCCTCGATCGGATGGACGCCATCGTCTTCGGCGCGCCGACCTACATGGGCGGCCCGGCCGCGCAGTTTAAAGCGTTTGCCGATGGCATCTCCGGGCCACGATACGCCGAACAGCAGTGGCGCGGCAAACTGGCCGCCGGTTTGACCATTGGCGGTTGCCCGAACGGTGACCAATCTGCCTCGCTCACCTACATGAGCATTCTGGCAAGTCAGTTGGGCATGATCTGGGTGAACCTGGATGTCGCCAGTAGCCATAACCCGGACGGGCTGAACCGCCTGGGCAGCCACTTGGGCTTAACTGCCCAACCCGAAGGCGGCCAGGTGAACGCTTTCGATCTGAATACCGCCCGCTACTTTGGCCGACAGCTGGCGGCAACCGCGCACCGCTTCTCAGCCACGCCCTCTCACCGCCCAAACCCGGAATAAGACCGACTAACCAGGGCTCATCAAGGCCTACGCAGCCGGACCGACCCCCAAGCCCTGGACCTTTTCCAAAAAAATTCCCATAACCTGTCGATTCCCCCCAGATACCAACGACTAGACTGTGACACCACTCATCAGCAACCTAATGGGTGGATACCCGCATAAGCCAATAAGGAGAAAACCATGCCCAACCAACACGGGGAGTTTATCTGGTACGAGCTGCTCACCACCGATGTTAAAGCGGCGTCAGCCTTTTACAGCAGGATTTTTGGGTGGCAGGTGACCGACAGCGGTCAGCCTGGTATGGACTACCGCATCCTGAGTGCGCAGGATGAGGAAACCAAAGAACAGCATGATACCGGCGGCCTGATGCAACTGACGGACGAGATGTGCCAGCAAGGCGCCAGGCCGGTATGGCTCGGTTATATCGGCGTTGACGATGTGGACCAGACCGTCTCCAACATTCTGGAGATGGGCGGCCAAGTACAGATGCCGCCTACCGATATACCCAATGTCGGTCGCCTGGCCATGGTGACCGACCCTCAGGGCACCCCTTTTTACGTGATGCGGGGAAGCAGCAGCGAAGCCAGCCAGGCATTTGCATCGGACAAACCACGCATAGGGCACTGCGCCTGGAATGAGCTGGCAACCACTGACCCAGAAGCGGCGAAAACCTTTTATTTCAAGGCATTTGGCTGGACCAAAGACGGCGAGATGAGTATGGGCCCGATGGGTGCGTATGAATTTATACGCCACAATGGCTTAATGGGTGCCATCATGCCCAAGCCCGACGAAATGCCCGTGCCCATGTGGCACTATTATTTCCGTTGCGCGGATATCGACACAGCACTCGACGCCATTACCGCTAACGGCGGAAAAGTCCTCCAAGGGCCTGATGAGGGCCCCGGCGGCGACTTCACTGTTAAAGGCCTGGACCCACAAGGCGCCCTGTTTGCCCTGGTGGGCACCAGAATACAGCCGAAATAAAAACAAAACGGGGAACGAACGTGAAATACCTTTGCCTGGTTTACTATGACGAAAAAAACATGCAGCAGCTCTCCCAGCAAGAGTGGGACAGCCTGAACCGCGAATGCATGGAGTGCGTGGAGGGCTTATCCCAGAGCGGCCATTTTCTCGACGGTGCGCCGCTGCTATCCACCGAAACCGCCACCACATTGCGGATGCGCGATAACAAACCGGTGGTAACCGATGGCCCCTTTGCTGAAACCAAAGAGCAATTGGCCGGTTTCTATATGCTGGAAGCGCGGGATATGAACGAAGCCATTCGATTGGCGGAAAAGATTCCGCCCGCCCGGTATGGGTGTGTGGAAATCCGCCCTGTCAGGGAATTGATGGAGCAGGATAACAGCCGGTGATGGAAGCGAGTTAGCGTTGAATATCGACAGACTCTGTTGAACGGGACGGCAGCATGCTCCATAGATTCACTGTATGGTTCGTTGCATGCGCCGTTTCATCCCCTATAACAGCACCAACCAATGGGTATATCCCAGGTCTTCGCCTGCCTATGTCATGGTCTCCAGCCCGCGCTACTAGGGTGTCCTGCCTACCCCTTCAGGCTGCTTTAGATTAAGATGTTGACTTTCACTAGTCATTGTACAATGATTGGTACAGATGGCAGCGCCACATAGCACAAAATTGAAATTCAGAGTGATCAACGATGCAAACTATCAGCTACTCCGCGTTCCGTGCCTCTTTGGCGGAAATGTTGGATAAAGTTAATGAGGATCACGCTCCAGTCATGATTACGCGGCAGAATGGAAAGCCAGCCGTGTTACTTTCATTGGAGGACTTTTCTTCATACGAAGAAACGGCCTATTTACTTGGCAGCGCCAATAATGCGCGACGCCTTGTTCGCGCAATCGAAGAGCTGGAGAGTAATCAAGGGATCGAACAGGAACTAATTGACGATGAAGATCACATGGGCTGAGTTAGCCTGGGAAGATTATTTATATTGGCAACAGAATGATCGATCAAAACTAAAACGTATCAATAAACTAATCAAAGATATCACGAGGGATGATCCATTCGATGGCATTGGTGAGCCAGAACCGCTTAAATTCAATTTGAGTGGATACTGGTCTCGTCGTATCGATCGGGAACATCGATTGGTGTATAAAGTCATCGCCAGTGACAATTTACTGATTGCTCAGTGTCGATACCACTACTGATACAGGCCCGGTAATGCCGGGCTATTTTGTGTAAGTCCAGGTATTCAAATTCGCATTCATGGGCTGAAAGTTGAATGCGTTCCCTTCTTTATTCAGTATCGAGGCTTATCAATGAAGCAATGTTTTTTGTCGACATCACTCATGGTTGCGTGCAGCCTTACCATGAGCGCCTGCAATACCGTAAACACGGACAGTGACAATCAAGCATCAAACCAATCCAGTAGTAAGAGTATCATTTCTGAGTGTGCAGATAATTCCAGCCCTCTTTTCATTAATTCGATAGTGTCCACAGATATAGACTTCATTCAATCTGACGATCCCGATGCCTTCTTGTCATTGTCTTTCATCGGCAGAGATAGAAAAGAAATGCCAGGCTCATTAGACAGTGAGGAACTCATCGATGAAGAAGCATTTATCTTTGAAGCAACCTTTTCAAATAACAAAAAGCTGCCTATTTGGTTGCACAGTTCCTTTGGTACGGAAGAGGCTGCTCAGGAATATGCAGAGAAAGCAACCGGCCCACTGGGTAAGTTGCCTCAATTTATGCGGGACAGGTTGGATCACGTAGTGATCCATAAAGGTGACCATACGGCATTTGGAGAGCACATAGGGCACTTTTTTGTGTTGTACTCGGATAACATGGATACACGTATCAGTAATAATGACCTGGAAGAGACCGTCTTTCATGAATCCGTACATGCCTCTTTGGATTTAGACTACGCACAAGATGAGAAATGGATAAGCGCACAAGCTCAGGATTGCCAATTCATCACTCACTATGCGAAGGATAATTTTGACGGAGAAGACCTCGCGGAGACCGCTATTTTTGCTTACACGATGATCACCAACCCTGGACGCCTGGACTCAAGCACGGAAGACTGGATTACACTTGAAATCCCCAATCGACTGGCCTTTTTTAGAGCGTTGTTTGAATGATTGGCGTGTAAAGAGTAAACCCTAACGTTGCATAAATTTTCGGCCCAGGACCGCTTCGCTGCTTCCATAGCGGCGTTTCCAGCGCCGTGCTCTATTTTTCTGGATATCACGTAGAGTGACTACGCTCAATCCATAAACTTTCCACAAAACAAGCCGCGCGACGCTGGAAACACCACTCTGAAAGCCCCTGAACTCAAAAATTTATGCAACGTTAGGGTAAATGATAATCTCCGAGCCCACTTTAAGGCTTGACCGAAAATCGGAGATGGCGAATGAGACTAATGCACCTTTCTCTCCAGGCAGGATATACTGACCAGGGCTGATTATGAACATCGGAGGTGGTCGATGCCCCCCAGTCAATACCCTAAGCTCTGTACCATCGCCCGTCGTATTACCCACGATGCCGACGAAGCGGAAGATATTGTGCAAGAAGCTTATATCGCGGCTTTCCTGGCTGGGCATACCGACTTTGACTCCAGCGATACAAGGCGATGGCTGGTCGGCACGGTGCAAAACAAAGCCCTCATGGCCGTACGTGGTGCTGTTCGGCGACGCGCTCGAGAAAGCCACTGGCATAACACGCGAGAGGACACCTCAGACGACGATTCGCAGGAGACTCTTGGACTACCGAGTACTCTGACGCCACCGCTTAGAGCGGTCGCGGCGTTGGCGTTGTCCGGCCACAACCGAAAAGAAATTGCTTATTTGCTGAACCTCACAGACGTCGCGCTTCGTCAACGCATCCGCACGCTCAAGCGACAGCTGACCAAAGCGGAGCTGACCAAGCCCTCTGAACTGCCGGGCCTCACGCTGGGCCTTGCCTATGGGCGGCTGCGGGGTGCTTTGTTGTCGAAATTGTCCTATCGGGGTGGCGTTTTGGCCAGCCACGACCCGGATGGGCATCTTTTTCTCATACGAGGCTCACAAAACAGCACTCGGCGGCAACTGTAAGCTGAGTAAACCAAGGAGAACCTTATGAGCTTCAAACCTAAAAGCGCCAGTATCGTCTATTACGTAAGCGATATCCTGCGCACGGAAACTTTCTACAATGACACCCTCTCTCTCGGATTGGAGCGTATGGAGGGGGCGGAGCCCTTTTGGCTGCAGGGTCGGCTTGAGAATGGCCTGGAACTCATTTTCTTTCAGATGGAGGGGCGACGGGGGGATACACCGGCGATTGTGTTCGAGGTCACTGAGGGCGGAATCGATGATATCGTGGCTGAATTGGCGGCTTCAGGTGTCACCATAGTCACCCCTGTTTCCGAAGCGCCAGGTGGTTGGAGCGCCGATTTTCTGGACCCAGATGGGTTTGGCTTGGGTTTGTGGCAGTCTGGAGAACTGCCACGTTCACTGAAAGAATAGGCCCGTAGTAAAACTGATTCATAATAAAGCGCGATGAAAAACGGCCTTGCCAGGGGTGCCTTCCTGCCTCTGGTAAGGTCGATGAATCATCACGGTTGGTCAGAAATGACCGACAAATGGAAGAGATCATCCACCTCTGGTACTCCCTGTGCCAGGTTACGGTCCTGGCCCATAGATGCCTTGTTTATGAGCTTGAAGCAGAAGCTGAGTGGGGGTGGTAAACAACTTGGCCATCATTCAGCAGTTTTGTTGGAACCGTGAAGTCCATGGTCGAGACTTGCCGAAAATTAGGTTATCAACGAATGCCCGGTCTCTTAGCGGGTCGATATATGCAAAAGAGAATTTTGAAAAAGAAAACCTCGCGGAGTCCGCTATTTTTGCATACATAATACTTACAAACCCCCGGACGTTTGGACTCAAATACGGAAGATTGGACTACGCTTGAAATGCCCAATCTTTTTTTTAGAACGATCTTAGAATGATTGGAGCAGGAGCACCTTTTTCGGTTTTCCGAGACCATCAATCACATCTTTATTTGATTATGAACGTCATGTCTATTTCGGTTTCTATGCTAAGAGCACATGCTCTAGAAATGGCTCCTTCGAATACTTGACTACAACAGCTCTTAAACCGCATATAGTATTGCTTGACCAGAACGAAGAATAGACTGTAAAGTTGGCATTTCACGAGTACTAGAGCTAATCAGCCACATCCTCGTGTCAGGCATAGATGACTGAATCTAATAAGGGATTTGACTTATGATTAAAAAAGCTCTTTTTCTATTTTTATCTATACTACCGGGCTATCTTTTAGCTCAGACGTTGTTGGTCGGCTATCAGAATAGTTCGGATGGTGCATTTGTTCATCCACTTGACGCATCAGTAATCGGGGAAACTTATAAGAGTATCCAGGACTTGAATTGCAACCCACTCGTAAACTCAAGCGCGGGAACAAATTGGTCACCTGCGATAGAAAGCTTTGGCGGAAATTTGGTCGCCGTGTACAAGCAGAATAACTTAAATGGAAATTTAATTTTGGCGGTGTCTACTTCGGCATATTTAAACTGCTGGAACATTGGGAGTTCATTTGATGCATTCTATTCAAAACGATCTAGTTATCGTACATCATTAGAATCTTTGAATGGCATGTTGTATATGGCGTATAGTTATAACAATAATATATATACGTCTTATAGTAGTGATGGATATAACTGGAGTTCAGGTCGCAGGATTCCAGGTGTTCAGACTTCGAATGCACCAACACTAGCTGCATTTAATAACAAGCTTTTCATTACATATCGCGGTGTAACATCAAAGACAGTATATGTTCAATATTCTGTTAATGGTGGTTACACGTGGAGTGCTCCAGTTTCGCTTGGAATGAAAACTGATAATGCGCCATATATTGCTGCATTTAATGGAGAGTTATATGTTGCATATCGTGGCGCGTCTAATGATAGAATATATATTCAGCGTTCATCCAACGGACTAAGCTGGAGTGCAGCCTGGCAGCCTAATTCCAGTTGGAGGACGAGTACCGGTCCAGCTATACAAGAATACAATAACAAACTATATATTGCTTTTACTGGGCAGTCCAGTTCTAGAATTTATTACAGCTCAAGTACTAACGGTAGCTCGTCATGGACAAATGCTTCATTTAGCGGTAATAAAGCAAGTCGGAGTAGCTTGACGCTTTCTGTGTATTAGAAAAGTCAGCTCTGTCCTTATGGACACCTGTTTAATGTTGTCGTGGTAGAACAGGTGTCCTTTAATCCTATGTCATTTGAAGTTGTTCGGTTCAGAATGCTATATTATCTCTTTGATTTGTATTTTCCTTCGAATGGTTTTTACATATTAACCGCTTATTTGAGTTAGCTTCGTCTTGATCTGACACCTCTTCTTGAAAAGAGCGAGGGTTTACGGTTTGAAAAAAGGGTGTCGAGTCCAATCACCAACTACAAAACCGGATTGCTCAGTTTACCCTAACGTTGCATAAATTCTGCTAACTTTCAGGCCGCTGAATCTAGCCTTTCCATCAAGTTTCGGTATTCTTTTTCCAAGGCATCGTTGGCCGACATGGATAACACCAGCTTTCCCTGCGGAAGTTAATCGAGACACCCATTCTAGCGATTGACAGGAGGCTTAAACATTACGACTATCGCAACACTGTATATATATCAGGGCATGACACATGCCAAAGCCAAAGAAAGCCTCATTTCACTCGAAGCCACACCCTACTACCATTGCGTTGCCCGCTGCGTACGCCGCGCCTTCCTCTGCGGGCGGGATCAACAGACCGGCATCGACTATGAGCACCGTCGCGGGTGGATCGAAAACCGCATGTTGGAGCTGGCCCAGGTCTTTGCCCTGGATGTGTGCGCCTATGCCGTTATGTCCAATCATTACCATATCGTGCTTCACATCAACGCCAAACAAGCGGAATCCTGGACGTCGCCTCCTAGTGATGACAGTTAATCCTCAAACACCGGCGCAGCTTTGCTGCGAATGCTTTGACTTGTTGGCTCTATTCAACTATAAAATCCCAAAGCGCTTGTAATCTGCGCCTTCTTTGGCTTTGGTCTTTGGTTCTGGCTGACATGCTTTTCTTATAGATATCCACATTTTCATTATTAATGTCGTTGGATCGTAGTTCCTCGTAAAAAGCAATCAACCTTTGCTTGACACTTTCAGCAGAAACCCCTTCGTTAACACATTTGTTTGCTAAACACCAAATCCCATACAAGTGCGAAACACCTCCTATGCGATAATTTTCAAAGTCGATGTCAAGAGATGCAATATAACTTGTCACTTTAATGAATTTAGATTCCAAGTCATTCCAATTTAATGTTTCATTAGCATACTTTTCATATAAACGATCAAGTTCTTGTTGATTCGCATGAAGCGGCTTGTCTTCAATTAATTGGAATAATATTTCTGATACAAACTCATAGTGCTCCATTCTTGCCACATCGGTTTTTTCGAGCCGGTCTTTCCAAAATGGACCATCTGCTATTTTCTCAACAAGCAATAACAAATCTGTTCCGTGATATACAGACTTTCTTAATTCCTGACCATTAAGCGGTTCTCCATTACGATTCAGTCTATCGAATATATTGTCGATAACATTTTTATCAGATGTATCAATGTACTCAATTGGTATTACATATCTCCACAGCTTCCTCTTGTACTCCGTAAGCCCTTTTTCATCAAGCTCACTAAAATATACACCTGCAATATTTTCATCATAGAAGGGGCTATTTTCAAATTCATCAGATGCAGGTATTTCGTTTTTTAAAAAACGTATTAGAGAGGTTAGCCTTTGTTTTCCATCAATGATGTCATATTTTGTTTTACCCGTGTCGTCATCGATCTTTTGATGAAGAAATATTGGAGGCATTGGAAAGTTCTTGAGTACACTGTCTATAAAAAACGATTGCTTCTCATCGCTCCATACACTTCTACGCTGATACGCAGGATCAAAATCGTATTTATTGAGAAGGAAGTTTTCCCAAAAATTTGCAACTGTTATGGTATTTGTTTCTCGGCTCAGGATGCTTGACATGTAATTTTCTCCTTCAAGGTGGCAGAGCCAGAATACGTTACAAAATTGCTGAATATACTGGTTAACACGGCGTTGATGGTGCGTTTCGGATTTGGATTTATCATTGTAACATTCAATAGAGGATCACAGCTTACAATAAGTTCATCAAGCTCAGCTCGGTCTACATGCCAATATGAAAGTCCGCAAATTATCATTTCATCATCTGTATTCAAGCGTGTCGCTTTATGCTTTGCAGTCCCTCTTATTTGAGAAGCCCATGTATGATTAAACCTGGATGATTCTCCAGCAGGTGGAATTAAGGCGCTCACCAGATAATTATCGTCTAGATTCTCGTAACTGACCGTAAACTCGTCTGTAGACCCATCTAAAAGTTCATTATCCAGCTTAATAGAGTATGAATCTTTGTCCATTTTTTGTTTGTGTGTGAAGCTTATTGAACCATGAGGTTTCAAAATATTTATTTTCACTTTGGGATCGTTTTCGCCAATCATTCCAACGTTAAATGGAATATCAAATTTCTGTAAAACACGCTCAAGCCATATGTCATAGTTATATGTGACTATAACTATCTCACTATAATATTCGCTTTCGTTTGCATGCTTTAGAAACTGCAACCAAGGCCAATGCTCGACTGAATCAGGAATATCCTCAACTTTCCGGTTATAAAATATGAATAAATGCTTCAAGTACTGTAGCAACTCTTTGTAAGCATAAATGTATATATCATTAGGCCTGTAGTCAGACCCTACTGGATTACGTTTTTCTTTTGATGCGTAAACGTTCACACAGGTGATGATATCTTCGATTAACTGCATTGCGCTGTCAGCATCCATGTTTGGTCTGGCACCTAAGTTCCAAAGATGGGGACAATGTTTGAACGATAAAAAACCAGGCATACGTGTTGTTGGCCATGGAACCTCAGCACCTCGCCTAAATAGGTTTACAACATCAATCTCGTCTTTTCTGTTTATATGGCTAAGAAAATCAACACTGAATCCATTTCCGAGAGCTATAAATAGTTTTTTTCCCAAAAGATGATTCTCCAAGTTTCGGTACGGGGAGCTAACGAACGGAGTTTTATGTCATATGCCTCTCGGACTACTAACTCACCCAAGTATTCCATTTTGTCTCCCTTCGAAGCCACCGAAGTACGTCGCCAATCTTTCTTTCCTTCGATAGCGTTGCCGGCGTCTGCATTAACCGTGCTATGCGAGCGCCGGCAACGCTGTCGAAGCGTAAACAAAGCTAATTTGGCTGCCTACCCTTGATGATAACAGTACTGGCTATTTATTCAGTCTATGTGTTTTGCTTCTTTTTCCTGTGTTGGTGATCTGACGCATTTGAACTTAAAACACTTTATTCATCGGCGCCCAAGCCCCTTATTCCGGGGCATCGGCTCCAAAACCTATTACACCAATCCCAGCGAACGCAGCATCACACGGTCACCTCAGCCAAATCAGGCAGCCATCTCCCCTGCATATCAAATCCAGTAAAACCGTCTCACCCGACGCATATCCCCGGCATCATCGTCACACCAACTAGGTTTAGATTATTCTGTGACAGACTTCAACAAAAAAATTTTCACAAGGTGTCGGACATGTCCGCTTTGTACCCAAAACCGAGTATTTTTCCGCGAAATTCAACAAGAATTATCAGCAGAAGCCCTTCGAAATAACGACGGCACTACAACCAAAAAACCTGTTGATTTTCCCAGTATTAAATGAGTGAATAGGCGGGTGCTCTCTGTTTCCAGAGAGCATTAACAGCAAGCAAAACGTTTCAAAAATGAAAGGTCGCACTATCGCGTAACTGAGTAATAAACAAGCGCTACCTCCGGGTGCTACCAACACCCGAAGATAGCTGACCATCACAACCTGCGTTGGAGGTTACAATGGCTGATCGCAATCATACGCCAGAATCCCGCTCGTCCCAAAAAAGTTATTTCACTGTTCTATCCCATCCCGTTCGCCAGCGTGGCGATTTTTATTCCCTGACCGATCTGCACGAGGCTGCCGGTGGCGATCCTTCGCTTCTTCCTGCGCGTTATTTGGAGACTCCCTCTGGAAAGGTTTGGGAGGGTGGTTTGGGTGAGGGTCGCGCACGGCGTGCGCTCCTACAGTGTGAGTCTAAGTTGGTGTTTGGGTCTCGGGAGGTGGTGTTGGGGTATGCCCTATGGGTGGGGGAGGGGTTTGCTTTGGCGGTGTTGCGGGCGCTTGGGGCGCGGCCCCGGCCGGGCATTCCGGATTGGCAGCCCACCACCCGGTACGATCTGGGGTATGTTCGGGATCTCCGGTGGGATGAATCCCGGCCCGGTGATATCGCCTGGTGGGAGTTCGAAGGGCAGGGTGCGCTTACGGCGGAAGAGGCGGCCGGGCGCGGGTGGGATTTTTTCGAGCAAACACGGCTGTTGGCACGCAGTAACCCCGGCGATGCCGAAATGGCGCTGAAATACAGCCTTATGCGGCTGATTGAGGGCGGCTTCCCCGGCTGGGGGTTCCGTTATTGCGAACTGGTGTTTTGCGAATGGCTCAGCCGGGCAGCAGTGGCGTGGATGGCCTCCAGCGCCGACGATGCATTGCCCCTGGTTGGGGACTAACCCAGCTCACTGGCAGGGGTTGCCCAGTGCGGCCCCTCAACACACATGCACCTGCTGCTGCAAATGCAGCCGCCGCCGTACCCTACGGGCGAAGCCATCCACAGCGATGTTGAGCATGGCGCTGGCGGCGAGTAATAACATCGCACGGTCGAAGCGGAATTCGGCGAAGGCGGAATCGATGAAGAAGCCGAGGGTGGGTATGCCGAGCATGCCGAGAATGGCAGTCTCGCGGATGACGGTTTCGAAACGGTAGAGCGAAAAGGCGAGGAAGAGTCGGAACTGGCGTGGCAGCACTTCGAAGAAGTAGCGGTTCAGGCCCCGGGCGGCGTCGGCCCGCAGCACCAGGGTGTTGCTGGTTTGGCCGATCAGGTGGCCGATGATGGCGCCGTTATGCAGGCCAAGCGCGATGATAGCGGGCAGCATGCTGGGGCCGAGCAGTATCAGTGCGATGAAGGCGAGCAGATATTCCGGCAGTGAACGCAACACCACGAGTACACCATGGCTCAGGCCGCGGGTGAGACGGTTGCCGAACAACTTTGAAACGGCCGGGAAGGTGAGTACGCCGAGCAGGCCCATCACCACCAGCGAGAGCGTGGCCAGCACTAAAGTGTTGGTCAGCCCCGGCCACAGTTGGCTGTGCCACAGGTTCATGAGCCAGGGCAGGGCCTGCGCACCACTGCGCAGCGGCGCGGGTAGAATGTCGTGCGTGAGGAACTGCCAAATCAGGGTGCCGTTCACCGGGGCGACCGGAGGCAGCCACAATACCGAGGCCAGCAACAGACCGGGAATCAGCCAACCTCGGCACCAGCGATGTTGGGTGGCTATCAACACCAGCAGGGCGTAGAAGAACGGGGCCGCTTCGGCGTAGAAGCCCTGTCGCAGTAGGCTCTCCAAGTGGTAACCCAGCGTCGGCAGGCCGATGAAGCCGAGCACGGCCGAGCTGCGGATACCGCATTCCAGCCGGTAACGGGTGTAGGCGGCGATGTGCGGCCAGGCTTGGGGCAGGGTGGTGAACAGCAGGCCGGAAAGGCGGCCGGTGGTCACGGGCAATGCCCGGCGCGGGGCTGGGTCGGTCTCTTCAAACAGTTCGCCGTATACCTTGGCGAATATCCCGGCGTAGGGCACGGCGATGGCGAGCACGCCCGCCAGGGCGCTCAGCCCGAACAGTTGAATGAACAGCAGCGCCCAAAACAGCTCATGCACGGCCCGCAGCGAGGCGGCGAATAGGCGCACGCTTCTGTGTCGGTATACCAAAGCGAGGCCGAAGCCGACTCCGGCACCCAGGGCCACGCCCTGAAAAGCAAACGCCAGTGTGCTGGCCACGGCTTCGCCCAGGGTGCGAACGTCGGGCCATTGCGGCATGAACAAACCCTGTGCCAGGCGCGCCAGTTCGCGGCCGGGGGCTAGGGTGTGTATAGCGAGGTCGGCCCAGGGCAAGCACACCAAGGCGAGCAGAATGAACAGCCCGGTGGTGCGCCGCAGGGCGCCGGTGTCGCGGGGCAGGGCGCGGGTGGTCATGGCGCGCCCGTGGGGTAGAGGGGTTGCAACTCAGCGTTAGTGACTTGCCCGGCTGGCCGGTCGAACACTACCCGCCCGTCGCGCAGGCCGATAATGCGGTCGCAGTGTTCAAGCGCCTGGTCGACGTTGTGCAGCGCGAGTATCAGGGTCTCGTGTTGCTCGCCAATCAAGCCGAGCAGGTCCGCACCCTGGCGTTCGTCCACGGCGGAAACAGGTTCGTCACCTATGAACACCGGGCGCTGCTGGTAGAGCGCCCGGCCGAGGTTCACACGGCTTTGCTGCCCGCCGGAAAGGCGTTCCACCGGTGTCCACAGCCGCTCGCCCAGGCCCAGCCGGTCCGCCAGCTGTGTAATCTCCCGGCGGCGGGTCGCCGTGGGGCGAATCAGGTTCAGCAGGTTATAGGCCGTGCTGTAACGGTCGAGCCGCCCCATATAAAGGTTATGGAAGGTCGAAAGCACCGGCACCAAGCCGGGTTGCTGCGGGCACCAGGCCACCTGTTCCGGCTGCTGTTCACGCAACGCCCGCAACAGAGTCGTCTTGCCCGCGCCGGATTCGCCCAACAACGCCACCCGCTCACCGGGGCGAATGCAGATATCCAGATCGTGCAAAATGGGGCGACCGTCGACTGCGAGCGCGGCCTGTTGCAGCCGGAAGGAGGTCACTGGGCGTCCATAATGCCGATGGTGACGGCCGTGTTTTCAATCGGCGCGTAGTCCGCGTTCTCCGCCGGAATGAAACCGCTGCGCGGGAAAGCAGCGAGCAGGTCCGGGTCCGTCATGTTTAATAGGGCCTGCTGCACGCGGTCGGTAAAGCCCTCGCCGAAGCGGGCATCCGCATCGCCGCGAATGGTCCACTGATAATCCGGGTAGGCCGGGGTTTCCCAGATCACCCGCACCGCATCCGTATCCATATCCCCGGCTTCAACTTCCGCATCCCATACCGCATAGTTCACCGCGCCCACCTCATAAGCGCCGGATTCCACCAATGCAATGGTGCGCGAATGGTCGCCGGAAAAGCCAACGCGACTGAACACCGCCTCCGGCGCCTCGCCAAACTGCTCACGCAGGTAAAATTCCGGCATCAACCGGCCCGAGGTGGAGCCTTTTGAACCGAAAGTGAAACTCTTACCGCGCAAAGCCTCCGTCAGCTCAGTCTCCGGGGTCAAACCTGTGCTTTCATGAGCGATGAAATAGCTCTTGAACGCCGTATCTTCCACACCCTGGGCGATGGCCTGGCTGCCCGGCACCAGCTGGCGCGCCTGCACACCGGTTAACCCGCCAAACCAGGCCATCTGCACTTGGTTATTCCGAAACGCACTCACCGCAGCGGGGTAGCTTTTCACGGGAATGTAATTCACATCCACACCGAGCTGTTCTTCAAGGTAATCCGCGATCTTACCAAATCGCTCGTTGAGCTTGCGCTCATCCTGGTCCGGAATGGCGGTGAACACAAAGGTCTCGGCGAGGGCTAAAGGCGCTGTAAGAGCTAGGCATAGGCTGGCCAGGAGTGTCTTGTGATTCATTGGGGAGTCCTTGTAAGAGGTGAAAGGTGTCAGGCCATCGAATGTGAGTCAGCCAGGGCTGAAAACCGGCGGAGGAGTATATCAAAAGACAGCCTTCTGCCTGTAACGACCTAACCATTGATGCAACGCAACCCGTAAGGTTGGAACTGCGTTAGTATGGCTACCGCATACATATCGACGTTCGCTTGCAATAGCCTTACCGACCGGAGCGGGTTCTTGCAACGAACCCTAGGGAAACCACCATGACTGAAACGTTGCTTTTTCTCCTTGCTTTCGCCCCCATCGTTCTGGCCGGAGTTCTGCTCGTCGGCTTCCACTGGCCCGCATCACGGGCCATGCCGGTGGTCTTTCTTGTCTCCGTCGCCATCGGCCTCTGGGCCTGGCAAATGAGTCCGGTCCGCATACTGGCCTCCGTACTTCAAGGCCTCATCCTCACCGCCGGAATCCTCTGGATAATTTTCGGCGCACTGCTATTGCTCAACTCCCTCAAATACAGCGGCGCCCTCACCACCATTCGTCGCGGGTTCTCCGACATCAGCCCCGACCGTCGCGTTCAAGTCATCATCGTCGCCTGGCTCTTCGGCTGCTTCCTCGAAGGCGCTTCTGGCTTCGGCACCACCGCCGCTATCGCCTCACCACTGCTCGTCGCCCTCGGCTTCCCCGCCATGGCCGCCGTCGTCATGGGCATGATGATCCAATCCACCCCCGTCTCCTTCGGCGCCGTCGGCACCCCCCTTGTAGTCGGCGTCTCCGGCGGGCTCGACAAAGCCGCCATCACCGAAACCCTCCTCGCCAACGACAGCAGTTGGGAAGCCTATTACCGACTGCTCGTCTCCGAAGTCGCACTTACCCACGGCATCATCGGCACACTCATGCCCCTATTCATGTGCCTCATGCTCACCCGCTTCTTCGGCGCGAAAAAATCCTGGCGGGAAGGCCTCGCAATCGCCCCATTCGCCCTCTTCGCCGGTCTCTCATTCACACTGCCCTACATGGTCGCAGGCGTCTTCCTCGGCCCCGAATTCCCCTCCATGCTGGGAGCCCTCATCGGCCTCGCCATCGTCGTTCCCGCCGCCAAAGCCGGCTTCCTCATGCCTAAAGAACAATGGGACTTCGCCCCATCCGACCAATGGGCACCCGAATGGCTCGGTAAAATCAACATCTCCATCGACGAACTAAGCGAACGCAAGCCCATGGCCCTAAGCCTCGCATGGGTGCCTTATTTACTGCTCGCCATCATCCTCGTAATCAGCCGCGCCATACCAGACATCAAAGCCTTCTTCACCACCTGGCTCGCCTTCGACTGGCACAGCCTGTTGAACGAAGAAGGCATCGACGGCTCCATTCAACTCCTCTATCTGCCCGGCGGAGTCATGGTCCTCGTCGTACTCGCCACCTATCTACTGCACCGCATGAAACCCGCAGACCTCAAAAACGCCCTGAGCGACTCCACCCGCACCCTCATCGGCGCCGGATTCGTCCTGCTGTTCACCATCCCCATGGTCCGCATCCTCATCAACTCAGGCGTCAACGCCGCCGACCTGCCCTCCATGCCACGCGCCATGGCGCAATTGGTCGCCGAATCCGTAGGCTCGATCTACCCCATGTTCGCCTCCACCATCGGCGCCCTTGGTGCCTTCATCGCCGGTTCCAACACACTCTCCAACCTCATGCTCTCCGACTTCCAGTTCAACACCGCCGAACTGCTGGGCGTCTCCACCGCCATGATGGTCGCCGCCCAGGCCGTCGGCGCGGCCGCGGGGAATATGATTGCCATCCACAACGTAGTGGCGGCGTCCGCAACGGTGGGATTACTGGGTCAGGAAGGGCAGACACTGCGTTTGACGATCATCCCCACGCTTTATTACCTGATTGCGGCCGGGTTGATCACAGTGTTGGCGATGTACGGATTCGGGATTGGAGATCCACTAAGAGGGGTTTTGTAGCGGTAAAAGCTTACGAGGATTTCAGGGGACTAGCAGCGGGTGCCGGTGGTGCCTATGTGGGGAAGTCCGCAGCAAGGATGCTGCGGTCTAGGCCCCAGGGATGGGTTCACGCCGGCCCCACATAGGCACCACCGGCACCCGATGCGGGTGAAACCAACAAACTAAATCAGCTCAGCCGCATCAACCAGAGAAGAATGC
>CBFGUW010000070.1:0-17541 GCA_965652395.1 uncultured Saccharospirillum sp.
TACCAACCCCGGACCAGAGATGGTTCGGGGTTTTTTATTGCCTGAGGCTTCGGTTCGTCGGACGATGCCTCGGTCCGGCGCCCCGGCTCTCATGAGAGCACCGGAGTTTGATTAATCCATCAATGGTAGTTCCTGGAAGCGATTATAGGCTCGGTATCAGATACTTTCTCCAACCCTTCCATATGTTGCGCGATGATGTGAACGACATCGTTATCAAAGGACTTTTCCAATAGCCCTGTCACCTTTACCAACTGCTTGGTCGTCAGCACTTTCATGTAGTGTTGGGCTTGGCGTAGCCAAACAATAATATTGATGTTGCCGGTATCATCTTCCAATGTGACGAAGGTGACACCGGTTTTTGTTTTTGGTGCCTGGCGATTCACAATTAACCCGATGACATGAATCGGAATGCGAACCCGGTCGGGGAGTGACAGGCCTTGTTCTTTAGAGAGCTTTGTCAGTCGCTCTTGTTCCTCCTTGGCCAAGTCCAGGAGCGCATTGGCTGGATAAGTGTTGGGGATTTTTCGACTTTCGCGTAGCAGTCGCATGATATGAGGGCCGAGGCTCAGGCCGCAACTGTTATAGTCTTCCACCAGGTTGGTCCAGGTGTCCGGCGTGGGTAATTGATAATTTTCGGGCAGGGTTTCATCGAAAGCATCGGCCAGTAAAGAGGCCTGTAGTCGTAGCGCTGAGGTTTCCCAGCGGGCTTGATAGCGGTGTTCGGTAAGTGCTTTAAACGCATTCGCCGATGCCAGGGCATCAAGATCTCGAGTGGTGATGTGAGGCAGACGCTCCAATTCTTTAATGCGTTGGTACCCATTGGGTGGTCTGTGTTGAACGATGCAGAGGGCGGCTTCTTCATTGAGACCTTTCACCCGGCGGAAGCCGAGGCGTATTGCGGATTTGTTTTGATACCATTCAAGTGTGCTGTCCCATTGGCTGGCGTTGATATCAACAGGCAATACCGATACGTCGTGACGTTGAACATCCTGTACCAGCTGTGAAGGTGAATAAAAACCCATGGGCAGACTGTTTAGTAATGCGCAGCAAAATGCGGCAGGATAATAGTGTTTCAGCCAGGAGGACACATAAGCAATAAGAGCAAAACCAGCGGCGTGAGACTCCGGGAAACCATACTCCCCGAACCCTTCGATCTGCCTGTTGATACGTTGTATGAACTCTTCCGGGTAACCATTGGCTCTCATATTCGTGGTTAGTTTTTCCCGCAGTATTCCGATGTGGCCGGTTTTCTTCCAACTAGCCATGGAGCGTCTTAATTCATTGGCTTCTTCTGAGGTGAAGTTGGCGGCAGTCATCGCCAGGGCAATGACTTGTTCCTGAAATATAGGCACCCCCAACGTTCGTTCAAGAATGGGGATCAGGTTGTCGTTGGGATATTCAACGCTTTCTTTACCGACACGCCTGCGCAGGTAAGGATGCACCATGTCGCCGTGTATCGGGCCCGGGCGAACGATGGCTACCTGGACAACCAAGTCATAGAATTTGGCGGGTTTCAGTCGCGGCAGCATGTTCATTTGAGCGCGGGATTCGATCTGGAAGACGCCAACCGTATCTGCTCGCTGGATCATTGCGAAAACGTCGGCATCCTGTCGATCGATCTTCTGAATCTGAATGTTTTCCCCGGTTTGTTGTTTGATCAGGTCCAGTGTTTTACGCACCGCACTGAGCATTCCCAGTCCCAGTACATCCACCTTCATCAATCCGACAGCTTCCAGATCATCTTTATCCCATTGGATAACGGTGCGGTCCGCCATGGTGGCATTTTCGATGGGTACCAGGTCCGAGACTACGCCTTCCGTCAGTACAAAACCGCCAACGTGTTGTGACAGGTGGCGGGGAAAGCCGTGAATTTGGCGGAGCAGAGTTTTGAATATACCGATTTGGTGTTCGGATAACCCCATGCCGTCTTCGATGATTTCATCAATCCAGTTTTTCGAGCGGTAGCGCCAGCCATAGTTGGCGATTTTCTGGTTCAACTGGTCGATATTCAGCCCCATGGCGCGGCCAATGTCACGCAGGGCACTTTTGCGTTTATAGGTGATCACGGTGGCGGCCAGTGCGGCTCTTTTTCGGCCGTATTTTCGGTAGAGATATTGAATGACTTCTTCACGTCGTTCGTGTTCGAAATCCACGTCGATATCCGGCGGTTCGGAGCGGCCTTCGGAGATAAACCGATCAAACAGCAAAGAGGCCTCTTTTGGATTGACTTCGGTGATGCCCAAGCAATAACAAACGACCGAGTTGGCGGCGGAGCCTCGTCCCTGACATAGGATTTTTTGCGAGCGGGCGAAGCGCACGATGTCATAGACGGTCAGAAAGTAATGTTCGTAGTCTTTTTTCCGAATCATCGATAATTCTTTTTCGATGGTGGCTTCGATTTTTTCATCCAGTCCTTCGGGGAAGCGCCATTTCACACCCTGGTAGACCAATAGCCTTAAATATTCCGGGGCCGTGTATTGGCCGGGCAATACATCTTTTGGGTAACGGTAACTCAGTTCCTTCAATGTAAAGTGGCAACGATCTGCAATGTGGATCGTTTCCGCCAGTTGCTGTTCGGTGTAGAGCGACCGCAGCTTGTTGAAGGATCGCAGATGATTTTCGGCGTTGGGGAAAAGGTGCGGGAGGGCCTCGAAGAGCGTTAAGTTATAGCGAATGGCGGTGAGTGCATCCTGTAATGTTTTTCGGTCAGGATGATGCATATGTACATTGTTGGCGCATACCGTCGGCACTGCGCAGCGCTCGGCCAGCGCCTGACTGTAACGGACGTCATCATAGCCGGTATTGGTCAGCATGTTTTCCACCAGCACCCAGCAGCGATTGGGAAAATACGCCTTGTAACGGCGCAGGCAGTCATCGTCATCGTTCTGTCGAGGGGCAGACCAGAGGCACAGACAGTGGTCCAGGTGTTGGCTGAAATCCGCTTCATTGACCCGGTATTCCCCTTTTTCGCAACGCCTCCGGGCACGGGTGATCAGTTGGCAGAGTTGGCTGTAGCCGACCATATCGGTTGCCAAAAGGACGACCGTTTGCCCTTGAAAGTGGAATTCGGAACCAATGATCAATTTCAGTGGCAGGTCTTGCGCCTGTATCACCCGCCAAGCCTTGACGACTCCCGCCACCGAACATTCATCGGTGATGGCCAGGGCCTGATAGCCCAATTCATAAGCTCGCCAGACCAGCTCTTCGGGGTGAGAAGCGCCACGCAGGAAGCTGTGATTGGTGAGGCAGTGCAATTCAGCGTAGGGAAAGGGGGCGCTCATGAGAACACGCCCTCCAGGTACCAGTGGCCGTCTTTGTGGCGTGCCAGCCAATGCAGTTGATGATGCCGTTTATGCCATGCCTGGAAGTAGTCACGTTGAAAGGGATGTCTCTGCAGCCAGTCGCCAGTGGCGATGCGTTCCGGTCCACTGAGCCATTCATAGTCATTGAGGTGGATTACCGAAGGCGCGGGAAGTAAAAACACCGGCTGACGTTTTTGATAGCGAGGTGTTTGTGCGGAGCGGTCAACTTCGGTAATTGGGCAGAGCTGTCCGGCGTACAAGGGGCGGGGGTCCGCGCTGCATAGAGGCGTTCGCACCTGATCATGCCCCAGGCGGGCAACCAGCAGGGAAAGCAATTGATCCGCATCGGCTTCAGGGTAGGCGGTGCCAAGCAGGTCACCGGCATGGCCGCTGTCCTGTTGAAAACGATGCGCGCGCAGGCGCACGGCGATGACCGGGGCGGGCAAGGGTTGTCGCTCCAGTGCCAGTGCTGTCAGGTGCTGCCATTCCTGGGCGGTTTTGGCGCCGCGCACGGCCTGTACATGCAGACGGGTAGGGGGAAGCTCCCGGTGCTCCAGTTTCAGGTGCAGGCTTTCAATGCATTGCTGTCTTGCCTGAAGGTAGGCTTCCAGTGCCACCAGCAGTCTTCTCACGGGAAACAGCAGGCCGTTGGCTTCGGTGGCCTCGTGCAGCAGCTCGAGGCGTTCATTGAAATGAGGCGGTAGCACAAAGCGATGACCCAGAGTCTCGGGTTGTTCCAAGGCGTTCAGGTGGCGCACCATCTCCGGCCCGAAACGATACCCCAACTCACTCCGCGGGGCGCGTCTTAGTTGGGCATAGCAGGTCAGACCCATGCGGGTAATGCGGGCTGTGTCTTTAATGGGTAAGTCGAGAGCGTCTATCGGTAACGGGTCGAGCCTGGCGCGTACCTCCTCGGGGTTCTGACTGAGCAACCCAATGTGGTTTTGGGCCAGCAGGCGAGCAGCCAGGGCGGTGTGTCCCGTGGCGCAATAATAGCGGTACCCGGTTTGGCCCAATTGAGCCTGAACTTGCTGCAGGAAGGGGGGTAACCCGCCAAAGAGTTTGAGCATAGAGCCGACTTCCAGCAGCACCCCTGAAGGGGGGCAAAGGCGAATATCCGCACACAGCCGATACAGCACCAGTGCCAATCGCCCCAATTGTTCCCGCTCCAACTGGGCGTCGTAATGGGCAATGTCGGCCTGATCAAGCAGGCAATAGGCGGTGCTGGTGCTCATGCCGGTTCGAACGCCCAAGGCCTCGGCCGAGGGGTTGCATTGCAGTACCGTCTGACTGTTACCGGCCAGCAGCAAGCGTGGCGTTTGGTGTGGCGTTTCCGGTCCGAACCAGGCTTCAAGCGCGAGACAGGGGAATTCGATGAACAGCCATAGGGATTGCTCAGCCATGGTGGGGGCCTTGCGCGTCGAAGAGTGGCAAATGGAACCCGATGTCCTGCACCGGCCAACCGGCACGGCGTTTCAGGATGGCGATATGGGCCTGGTTGGGTTGAGTAAGTCTCAAGCTGAGCCTTAACGCGGCGACTGACGGGGCCTGTTCAAAGCGGGCCGGGCGCAACAGAAAGACAGGGATACGACCCTTTTCCGCTGCCAACTGCAGGCGACGCATCCGGGCCTTATCGAGCTTTTCAACCCAGGCGACAATGGCATGGCTGCCACCGGTTGTGAGGCATTGCTCAAGGCTCCACAGCAGGTCATCCATGGCTGGCGCCTGGCATACCAGCAGGCGGTCAAGGGCGATCCCCCAATGCGCCAGCCCTGGCCCATAAGGTTGAAAGGGCGGGTTGAACCAGGTCTGCCAGCGGTTGTCGTTACGGCTCAGCTGCGCCAGGGCAGGCAATAAAAGCCGCAGTTCCCCCTGACCGGGGCGTTGATACAGTATTTCGGTCACGGCGCCCACGGGCCAGCCGCCGCCGGGTAACTCGGCGTCCAGCCTGGCATAGCCACTGGGGTGGGCCTCGGGTTGGCTCTGGCGCCAGTGGTTACCGGACCAGATTTGGCCTTTTTGGGTGAGTTCGTGTAACAACGACATAGTAGGCAGTCACTGAAAATACTGTGTTTATGTACAGTATAATCAGGGCCGCCAAGGTTGCCAGTAGAGGTTGGTTTCGGTCTGTATCCGGACTGGTTTTGGCTTTAATCGTCCGGGACCAGGGCGCCGATGTCGGTGTGCTGGGCAACCAGCTGTTCCAGGGCGCCGGGGCTGATCAACTGATAGAGCCGGTCTTCCTTTTCAATGGTGCCTTGGATATAACCACCGGCCATATTGGTGTCCATGGCCTCCACATCGAAATACTGGACACCCTCGACCTTGGCGACCGCGAAACCAATGCGTGAATCGGAGAAGTCGAGCACCAGCATAAAGCTGGGGTCGGCCATCTGGCCATAACCGGTCATCTCCAGCAGATCGAGTACCGCGAGGGTTTCACCGCGCAGGCTGATCAACCCCATGACACCGATGGCTTCGCTGGGCACTGGATGTAACGGCTGCCAGGGAACGACTTCCTTGATCATGGTGGCAGGGAACGCCAGGGGTTCGGAGTCCAGTTGTACGACAACCCACATTTCACTCGACATAGCACTGGCTCCTGAGCCTGAAGAAGAGAACAACGGTGCCATTAAGCCTAGACAGCGTCTTGATGGCACGCAACACCGATGCTCTCTGTATCGTCCAAAGGATGAAAAAATAAAGGGATCTGATAGCCTTGCGGGCCTATTGAGAGGATCTCCATGCCCCTGACCGACGAACAGCAGGCGATTATTCAGCATCCGGGCGGACACGCCCGTATCGTCGCCGTGGCGGGTTCCGGTAAGACGGCGACCCTGACAGCCTATGTGTCACGCCGACTTCGTGACGGGATCAATCCCCGTCGGATGCTGGTGCTGATGTACAACAAAGCGGCCCAGCAGGATTTCAGCCGTCGTCTGCAGCACCAGAACCGGGAGCTGTCCCTCACCTTGCCCGAAGTCCGCACTTTCCATTCATTGGGTTACCGGATTTATCAACGCCTGGTCAGCGACGGCGATCTACCTCCCTTCGATCGGACCTTGATGACCGATTCACAGGTCGAACCCATGGTCTGGCGCTTGCTGCGGGAACTGTCGGATGACGAGCAGGCCGAGGATATCCTCAATCGGAAAAAGAAATGGGTGGAACCGGCACTGTCTTATTTTGAACTGGTCAAGAGCAACCTGGCGAGCCCCGAGGCTGTGTTCGAGCAAAGCGGCCTGCCGTCCGCCTGCCGGATTTTTATCGAGGCATTCGAGCGGTTCGAAGCCTGGCGGTCGGACCACCGCCGCGTCACCTTCGCCGATCTTCTGTACGATCCGGTACGCTGTCTGAATACCAACCCGGAAATTGCCCGACGCTTTGCCGGGCACATGGAGGAAATTCTGGTCGACGAGTTTCAGGACATCAACCCCATCCAGCAACGCCTACTGGAAATCCTTCACGGTGGGCGGGGGCAGGTGATGGCGGTGGGCGATCCCGACCAGACCATTTATGAATTCCGAGGTTCGGAACCGGAATTACTGACGCATGGGTTTGCCGAGGTATTTCAAAACGTCAGGGACTACGAGCTCAGTTGGACTTTCCGTTATGGCCACCATTTGAGCCTGTTGGCGAATCAACTGATGGGCGGCGCAACCGACCCGGTGGCCCGGCGCACGCTCTGCCTGTCTCACAAGGTCACCCCAAGCACACGGGTTGAGCTGGTCCGCAGCGACGACAGTGCCAGTGCCGCCCTTGGGTTGATCCAGCAATGGCGTCAGCAGCGCCCCCTGGCGGAAATCGCCGTACTCAACCGGTTGTGGGCCAACAGCGCCCGATTGGAATTATTGCTGCTGGCGGCGGATGTGCCCTACCACCTGGACCATCACCAAACCGTATTGGAACGCTACGAACTGCAGTCTTTCTGGGTGTTGCTGGACCTGGCCAGCGGAACTTTCAGCCGTTACGACGCCGATACCCGTCGGCAGGCCTGGCGCACCTTATTGACTCAGCCCTATCTGAAAATCCGCAAGACTGTTGTGGATGATTTGGTTGACCGATTGAAAGGCGTCGCCACCGATACCGCACGTGCGTTGCGCAATGCCATCCCCGACAGTCTGTCGGCCTTTCAGGCGGATCAACTCATGGAACGGGCCCGCCTGATGCAAAAGGCTGAACACGCCCAATGTATGGCGACCGAACTGGTCAGCGGCTGGATCCGCGTGACCGACTATTACAATGCTCTCAAGGACAGTGCCTTTTCGGCCCAGCAGGTGGACGATCAGATAGCGACGGTTAAAGCCTTTGCCCAGTTTGTCGCCGCTCAGGACTGGCCCGCTGCCGAAGCCGGAGAACATTTGCGCCGCCTGCAGCAGCAACGCGCCGGAAGAGGGCAGGATGGCGTGCACATCACATCGATTCATAAAGCCAAGGGTCGAGAGTGGCCGGTGGTGGTGATTCCCGAACTGAACGCCCGGTTTTTCCCTTACCATCCCGAAGGGGATCTCAGCCGCCCGACGTCGGAAGCCAGTGAACGACGCTTGTTGTATGTGGCCATGACCCGTGCCCGAGAACAGCTGGTATTGCTGGCCCCCGCCGACCGGGCGGATAACCCGGACAGCCCTTTTCTGGCCGACCTGGCCTGGGATGACAGCCAGATACTCGCCAGAGCGATCGACAGCGGCCAACGACACATCGCGCTGACCACCCTAATGGACCGCGAGCGGACCGAGCGTTATCTCGAAGCCATTCAATGCCCTGTTTTTGTCGATTGGCGGGACGCACCTCACAGCCGGCTATCACCTAAAACGGCGGTCTCCGATGACCCTGTTCGTGTGCGTCACGCCCGCTTTGGCGCGGGCCGGATTCTCCAGCAGGATGAGCACCGGCTCACCATCCGTTTTCTCAAAAACGGCGAGGTTCGGGAGTTCGATCGCGCCACTGTATTGCCCATGTTGGAATGGCTGACATAGCACGGTCCGTTTGAATCCACTCCGGCACCGGGTGCGTAGATTCTGCGTTGCTCAATGCAGGAGATATCCAGTGTGGAAAGTTTTGGTGGTAGTGATGCTGGGGTTCATGCTCAGCGGGTGCACCGGTGTGACGGTGAGTGATTACGCCGGTCGGGAGCCGACGTTCGATCCGGTAACGTTCTTCAATGGCACCTTGGTTGCCGAAGGAGTGGTGCTCAGTCGTGGTGGCAAGGTGAACCGTTATTTTACAGCGACCATCGAAGCCACATGGAATGAAGATTCCGGCACCCTGGACGAGGTATTCCAGTGGAACGACGGCGAACGGCAAACCCGGGTCTGGCAATTTGAAAAAGTCGGTGAACGTCATTATGAAGGAAGGGCGGGTGATGTCGTTGGCACAGCCGAAATGCGCTATCAGGGCAATGCCGTCAACATGGAGTACCTACTGGTGGTGCCTCTGTCGAACGGCCGGACCGTGAATATCAGGATGGACGATTGGTTGTATCAGACCAGCGAGAACACCCTGGTGAACGTGACCGAAATGAGCAAATTCGGCTTCAAGGTGGGCGAAGTGGTTCTGACCATGCGCCGCCAGTGACTGATCCACCGAGCCAGGGTCGGCCTCCCTGTTCAACGTCTCCGGACTCTGGCTTAATACGCCCCTGAATTTCTCTGGAGAATGATTTATGTTGCTTGCCTGGCTGGCGGTCATCGCCGGATTGGCCCTTCTGGTTTGGAGTGCGGACCGTTTTGTCGACGGAGCTTCAGCGACCGCCAAATACGCTGGAATGTCGCCTTTATTGATCGGTATGGTCATTGTCGGCTTTGGTACCTCCGCACCGGAAATGGTGGTCTCCGCCATCGCCTCACTGGATGGCAACCCTGGCCTCGCCCTGGGCAACGCCTACGGCTCGAATATCACCAACATTGGCTTGGTGGTGGGTTTGGTCGCAGTGCTTTCGCCCATTCAGGTGCATTCCAAAATCATTACCAAGGAACTGCCCATCCTGTTGGCGATCACCCTGCTGTCAGGCTGGCTGTTGTATGACAACCAATTGGCCCGGCTTGATGCCGCCATCCTGTTGGGTGTCTTTGCCGGTATCATGGGTTGGTCCATCTATCTGGGCAAAAAAGGTGGCGATGACATCATCGGCACCGAAGTCGCTGCCGAACTTGAGTCCCATCCCATGTCACTCAAGGCCGCTATTGGTTGGTTGATCGTCGGCCTGTTACTGCTGATCGTCAGTTCGCGCCTCTTGGTGTGGGGCGCCGTGATTATTGCCCAAAGCCTGGGCGTCAGTGACCTGATCATCGGTCTGACAGTGGTTGCCATTGGCACCTCGCTGCCCGAGCTCGCCTCCTCCCTGGCGGCCATCCGCAAAAATGAACATGACCTGGCTTTGGGTAACGTGATCGGGTCGGGGCTCTTCAATACCCTGGCGGTGGTGGGGATAGCCGCAGGCATTTCTCCGCTGATGATCGAACCTGAAGTGCTGACCCGCGACTGGGTCGTCATGACGGCCATGACCATCGCACTGTTGTTGATGGGCATCGGGCTGCGCGGGCGCCAGGGCCGGATCAACCGTGTGGAAGGGTCGATTTTGCTTGTGGCCTACGGTGCTTACACCGCCTATCTGGTGCAACTGGCCGTCACTGGGTAAGGCTCACCGAAGGCGGAGTGTAAATACGACCTTCGGCTAAAGAAAAAATGGCTAATCCTGGAATTCCTGTCTAGATTTTATGCACTGGTTCGCATTTCGAAGCCAGAAGACAGGGGGAGGTAGCCATGTCGTTCTCAACCATTGGCGGGCGTTTATTACTGATTCCGGCGTTATGCCTGCTCAGTTTTCTAGTGATTGGGTGGTTGTCACTCCCATCATTGGAGCGAGCGATGATGGAAGGGCGGGAAGCCCGGGTGGTTGCCGTGGTCGAGCTGGCTCAAGGGCTGATCGACCATCACCAGGCTCAAGTGAAGGCCGGTGCCTATTCCAAAGAGGAGGCTCAACAGCGGGCTAAGGACGCCATTCGAACGTTACGTTATTCCGGTACCGAGTATTTCTGGATCAATGATCTGGGTAAGCCCGTCCCCCGCATGGTGATGCACGCCACTCTGCCCAATCTGGAAGGTCAGGTACTCGACAGCCCCAACTACAACTATGCCACTCTTGCCCGTAGCCGCGATGGCAGCTACGAAACCACTCTGGATAACGACAACCTCTTTGTCGCCTTTAATCGGCTGGTGGAGCGTGAAGGCAGCGGTTTCGTCGAGTATCAATGGCCCAAACCCATTCCCGGCGGTGGTGTTACGGAAGAGCGTTTCACCAAGCTTTCCTTCGTCACCAAAGACAACGAATGGGGATGGCTGATAGGTTCCGGGATATACGTAGACGATGTGCACTCGGCCTATCTGAACCAGATTTTCAGCATCGTGATCATCATGATCATCGCCGTGCTGGCCATTTTTGCCCTGTCGCTGTACATCCGTCGCTGGGTGCTTTCCAAGTTGGGGGGCGAGGTGGACGACACAGTGGCGCTGGTCAATCAGGTGGCCTCCGGTGATTTCACCGGCACCATCAGCCTGCGCGAAGGCGATGAAACCAGTTTGATGGCTGCGGTTAAACGCATGACCGACAACCTCCGGGATCTGATCAGCACCCTGTCGGGGCTGTCGGGCTCCCTAGCCGAACAGTCAGCCTCCCTGGCCGCCGCAGCCGATCAAACCCAGCAGGTTCTGGGGCGCGTGCAAAGCGAAACCAGCCAGGTGGCGACGGCGGTACATCAGATGTCATCCACCACTGGGGATGTGGCCAAAAACGCAACGTCGGCGGCGAAATATACCCGCGAAGCCGATGAAGAGGTTGGCGAGGGTTCCAAGGCGGTGGAACACACCATTACCGCCATGGAAGCACTGAACACCAGCATCACCGAACTGGCCGGAGTATTGGATAAGCTGGCCTCTGGAGGCGAGGAAATCGGTGTCGTAACCGAGGAGATCGGTGGCATCGCGGAGCAAACCAATCTGCTGGCCCTGAATGCTGCGATCGAAGCAGCGCGTGCCGGTGAGCAGGGGCGTGGCTTTGCCGTGGTGGCCGACGAAGTGCGCAAACTGGCAAGTCGCACCCAGGATTCGACGCAGGAAATCAGCAACAAGATCAGCCGGGTGCAGGAAGGCTGCGAGCAAGCCGTCAGCAGCATTCAACAAGGTCAGGCGCAGGCGCAAAACACCATTGAACAGGCCGGTTTGTCGGGTCAGGCATTGGCCGGAATCAAGCATTCGATGTCGACTCTGGCGGACATCAATTCACAGCTGGCCAGCGCGGCGGAAGAAATGGCGGCGGTGTCGAACGATGTGAACCGCAACATGGACAGCATTGCCCAGGCGATTGAGCAAACCACAGCGGATGCGAACCAGATATCCGAGTCCAGTCAGGCGTTGCAGACCATGGCGGATGAACTGTCCCATCGCCTGCACGAATATCGACTGTAACGACTGAGCCGATCAAAGGACGAGAGCCGGTTTCCTGGAAGGGGGTCGGCTCTTTTTTATTAAGCTATATCCCTCCGCTCAGCTCTTGCTGGCCAACAACGCTCCGGCGCCCATCATGATTGAGCCTGCCGTGCGGTTCAGCCGTCTCATGGCCTTGGCGGATTGAGCATAGACCCGGGCCCGCGAAGCCCCCCAGGCAATGGACATCAGCCCCATCATCAAGGCAACAACCGTCAGACCACTGGCGAGGAATATGTCTCCGGTGGAAAGACTGGATAAATCCATAAAGGTGGGCAGGAAGGCAATGTAGAACAGTATGACCTTGGGGTTGGAGGCCGATATCAGCACGCCTTGAATCAACCCGCGCCATGCTCCAAAAGCGGTCGACTGGCCGGATTCGAGAGGGGCGGTGGTGGGAGTGGTCCACATCTTCCAGCCGAGATAAATCAGATAGGCCGCACCCGCCCAGCGAATCAGCGTGAACACCTCACTGTAATGAGTGGCGATGGCGGACAAACTGAAGCAGGCCAGAACCAGATAGACCAGATCGCTCAGGACCATACCGAAAGCCAGAGGGGTGCAGACAAGCGCGCCCTGGGTCAGCGCCCGGGCGAGAATGGCGAAAACGCCTGGCCCGGGTGTGATGCTGAAAATGAGGATGGCGACAAAAAAGGTGAGCCCGCTTTCCAATGTCATGGCGATAGTCCTGGCGGTGAAGAGGGGCCTATTCTCTCAGGCGGCCCGGTAAAGGAAAAGAGGCATCCTATTTAGTGAAAACCATCAGAAGCTGTGGTGAAAATGACTAAATAAAAGGTATGGAAGCCCCGGAAAAGCCGATACCAGCGTGGACAAGGGCTTGGCACGATTCCTGATAAACCAAAGACAGTTCAATCATTTATGTCTTTAAGGAGAAGTGTCATGTCCCACTACTATTACGACGAATACGATCCCCGCCCACCGCGTCGACGTGGGTTCTGGGCAACCCTGTTCCGCCTGGCGGTCATCGCCATTTTGGTGGTCTTTGCCCTGTCCGGCGCCTTATGGATCGCTGGTTTGGCGCTCGGGTTGGTATCGACTCTGTTCGTATTGGCCCTTATGGCCGCGCCATTTCTGTTTGTCGTCTGGCTGATTTGGCTGGTCTGGGCGGTAATCTTTGGGAAATAGGGATACGGTTGGCCAAAACAGCGGTAAATTCGCTGAAAACATTTGGTTAGACCGCGTAAGGGGTTACACTGCGTGCAGTTTATCAATAAGCCACCCAAGTGAAGCGAGACGTGACCAAGGAACGACTTCGTACAGCCGGTTTGATGCTGACTCTGGCACTGACCCTGGCAGGATGCAATCTGGAAAGCAACGGTACCTCAACGGGTACCGAACTGACGTTTCCGGAAGTACCGTTGCGCGCGCGTGAATATTCAGCGTTCAGTATTGTTGACCACAGCCCGGTGGAAGGGGATACCCATCAATCCCTGGTTCGGGACGTCATGGTCACTTTCGACTCCCCCCTGTTGACCGAAAGCATTACCGACGCCAATGTCCGGCTTTGGCTGGGCGATCGTAAGGTCAAGGCCGCCCTGGTGTATGTCGCGGATACCCACACCATTCGCCTGTTGCCTGAAAAACCCCTACAGCCCGACCAACGGTATCGGGTTGAATTGACCAACGGCCTGATGTCGTCACTCGGTCTGCCTTATGGGGGCGCGGAATGGGAATTCTCCACGGCCGGGCGCATAGGCCGGACCACCCAGGACACTCTGGACCGCTGTGTCACCCCGGATCGCCTGGCGATGCTGGGCGCCATCAACAAAGCCCGTTCCCAGGCCCGTCAGTGCGGCGCCAACCTACTGCCCGCCGCCCCGGAACTGACGTATCAGTGCGCCCTTACCGATATCGCCCAGAACCACGCGGAAGAGCTGGCCAGCCAGTCTCTGCTCAGCCATTACTCCAGCGACGGCTCCACCCTGCCGGAGCGGGCCGATGCCGCAGGCTATGGCTGGGCCGCCCTGGGCGAAAACATCGCCCGGACCCGCAGCCAGGAAGCCGGCTCCCTGGTGGACGGTTGGCTGGGCGAGGCCAGTCCCTGTGAAACTCTGATGGATCCGGCTTACACCCATATCGGCCTTGGCCGCGCGGAAAATCGCGAGGGTGACTTCTATTGGGTTCAGGATCTGGCCAAACCTGCCGCCGGATCAAAGGCGGACTGAACCGGCTTTCGCCAATTCTCTTGATCGTTGGGACACAGCAAAGGAGCGCACCGGCCCCATGGCCTCGTTTTACCTCTTCAGTGCCCTGGTGGGCACCACCTTGATGATTCATCTGGCGATTAACGCCCTCCTGGATTTCCCGCGTCAGACCGTGGCCCGTGCCTTCGTGGGTTTTCTGCTGGGCGGTGCCGCCTACCTGTTGTTGCACAGTCTGGCAGGCATGGCTGTTCCCCGTTTTGTAATCCTGGCGCTGTTCCTGCTCAATGAATCAGTTCCCTGGTGTTTGTGGATCTTTGCGCGCTCGGTGTGCATCGAGGGGGCTTCCCGCATCGGTTGGCGTTGGTGGTTGTTGGCGGTCGTCCTGGTGCCGGATATCTGGATTTTTACGACCGGTGATTTCGAGGGTTGGCTCCATCGCATCTCCGACCTGATCAAACTGTTAACCTGCATGGCTGCTGTTTGGGTACTGATGCGCGAACCCAACGACGACCTCGTCGATGCAAGGCGCAGGATCCGGCGTATTCTGGTCTGGTTCGCCGCCGTGGTTACCCTCTTGGTGCTATTGATGGAGCGGACACCGCTTTACGGCCTGTATTACAGCCTGTTCGGCCTGTTGCTGCGATTGTTGATCCTGGGTTTGGTCCTGGCGTTTTCCATCGGCTACTTTCGCCTGCAAGGCGATGTATTGGCCGCCATAATCGGTGCACGACCCACCTCTAAACCACCTGCACACCCCCCAGCCAAAACGACTTCCGATCTGGCCCAGCGAGTTATAACCGCCATGACGGTGGATCGCCTGTACCGTCAGAACGGCCTCACCATCCGGGCGCTGTCCGAACAATTGAAACAACCCGAATATCGGCTGCGGCGTGCGATCAACATCGAACTGGGCTATCGAAACTTCTCAACCTTTCTCAACTTCTATCGACTTCAGGAAGCCGCCGACGCTCTGCGCGACCCGCAAAAACGTCACCTGCCGATTCTCACTATCGCCTTGGAAGTAGGGTTCAATTCACTTGCGCCATTTAACCGCGCCTTTAAAGCCCGATATGGCCAGACGCCGAGTGAATACCGCCAGGGGCAGGAACCTGAGGCATCGATCGAAGCTTCAAAACCCTGATCAAATTCTTGAAAATCGCCTCGATTTTGAAACTGAGCAGCTTACAGGCGTCGGGAGGGAGACACTCTATCCGGTAGTCACCGCCAGACATTCAACTCAAGGAACAGACCGATGGATTTACTGCAATTCATTCAAACCAGTTGGCAAATCTTCCTCTCCGACATCATTCGATACGCATGGGGGACCGGCTTGATCGTCGCCTTGTTGTGGCTTTTCGCCCGCCCGCTCAGTCGTAGAAAAATTCAAACCAGAGATCCCAAGCCAGGCCAGCGCTGGCGGGAAATTCGTTATTCCATACTCAGCGCCTCAGTCTTCGGAGTCGTCGGAACAGCAGGCTTCATCGTCCTCGGCGGTGAACGCCTGAGCTGGGACTGGCAGGTGCATCCATTATGGTGGCACGTGGCCAGCGTGATTCTGTTAGCAGTGATGCACGACACCTATTTCTATTGGACGCACCGCCTGATGCACTGGAAGCCCCTATTCAAGTACACCCACAAAGTGCACCACCTCAGCCGCACCCCAACACCCTTCGCCGCCTATGCCTTCGCCGCGCCCGAAGCAGCGGTTCAGGCGATTTTCTTCGTACTTTGGCTGCACTTCGTCCCCATGAGCGGGCAATTGGCATTGGCCTACCTCGCATTCCTGATGGTGCGTAACGCCATAGGGCACAGCGGTCATGAATTCTATTCAAAGCACTGGCTGACCTCCCCACTGAGCTGGGTCACCACCGTCACCCACCACGACCTCCATCACGACCGGTTTCACCACAACTACGCACTGCACTTCACCTGGTGGGACCGCTGGATGGGCACAGAACACCCCGACTATCGCGAGGAGTTTTACAAAGCCACCCGCCCGTCCGATGCCTCCGAAGCCCTGGCGGGCTGAGGAGGCGCCCGGCACTCCCTTTTATTCCGAGTGTCGAGCCTCCCTCGCCATTTCCAGCCGTAAAACCAATTCACCCCCTTCGTCCTTTCGGACCTGCTGCCAGTGGCGGCCGCTAATCGCGCCTTCCAAGGCGTAGAGGAGGTTCAGCGAGGGTTTGAATCCAAGGGCTTCAACGTCCAGAAAGGCTTCGATGGCGCCCCGGTTTTGTAAGTCTTCAAGTTGGGTGATTCCCGCGCTCTCCAGCCAGGCAGAGGATTTGGGGCCGAGGTTCAGAGCTTTCACAACAAGGCAAGACTCCGTTGATGACGAGGTAACAAGGCTAGCATCCAGTGGCGGGCCAGGGTTCATGGAGGGGAGTCCGCAGCAGGGATGCTGCGGCCTAGCTTATAGGGACATATTCACAGCGACCCGGAAGGAACCCTGGCCCGCCACTGGATGCGGGTTAAACCACCAGACTCAATAACAATAACGAACCGGCCAAGCCTGATTTTGGAAGCTGAAAAAGGCGTTTTCGGCGACTTGGACGGTGACTTTGGCCTGGAAGCGGAAGCTGGCCGTATCGACCTGGAAGTTCAGGTCATCCTGAGCCCTTGCCCGGCCCGGTTTGAAGGGTGGCTGCCAATTAACATCGTAGCTTTCCCAAAGAGTCACCGTCACCGGGATCTGACCGTTCAGATCCGCCTCCGCCGCATTGTTGATCTGTCGCATCAGACTGCCCAGCTTCAGCTCCAACTCCGTATCGCCACTCGACAGGCTGCGGTTCAGCGTCCAGCTCTCATCGCCACACCAGGCCGTAAAGGACCAGCCTCTCGGCCTGTCCGTCTCACCTCTCACCGACAACGTCAGCTCATCGTTGCGATCAAAGGAACGGCCGCGAATAGACTCCGTCCCCGTCAACCGGACCGGCTCCCCAAGGGGCAGCCGCATCTCCGCAAAACCCGGTAGCACCAGCGTAAAAGGCCCCGCATCCGGGTCCAGTTCCAGCCCGTAACGGCCGTCTCTGGCACCGCGATTCAACCTCAGCACCTCACCACCGTCCGTCACAATCTCAGGCCGGTTGCTTTCGGCATCCACCCGCCGATCCCAAAAACCCGTCTTGAATTCAGTGTCCAGATCGACCCGATTGGGACGATGGCGATAATCCACCGTCACCTTCAGCTCCTCAGGGTCAACCTTCTCGATCGGTACGGCGCTGCATCCCACCAACCCCAACGCCAGGCCCAAACCGGCATATCGCATCATAGGTTTTCTGCCTGAATAAAAAGAGTATTCCCGGCATTATAGTGGCTAAGCCATCGGATCATAGGCGCCATCGGTTACTGCGCCGTTTGTTTTTGGTAACTCAAGTTTCGGGATTCGCTGTTTAAAACGTTGCCTTAGTACGCACCGGCTGTCAGGTAGGCTTATCAAGGGTCGGCATGAACCTGTCCGTGGCGGTCCGACGTTTCGGGCCTGGACCGCATCATCCCTCATGCGGACCACCCTTGATAAGCCTACCTGACATCCGGTGCTCGCCTCTGCAAGCGAACTCCGAAACTTGGTGCGCCGAGCAAAGCTCAGGCGC
>CBFGUW010000071.1:0-15855 GCA_965652395.1 uncultured Saccharospirillum sp.
TCTCAAAGCCGTTTTGCTATCTGGATACACGTTTTGGTGAAATATCCGGGCTAGCCCCTATATCCGACAGGTGTCCTTTCCTGAACCAGTGGATGTCCGCACATTGCCCGACAATTTATTAAAAATGATTTGCCGCATTGGACACCCAGTGTTGGTAGCCAGCACATCAACAGGTACCAGCAAGCGTTTAGTCTTCTTCGAAGGCCGCTTTCTGATTGAAGGTGAGGAACATCCCAGTACTTATTTCTACCAGATTATCGAGCACCAAGGGGCTGAAAAAGGCTCTGGCTTTATCGCAGTGAATGGTCTGGAGTCGTACCAAAACAGAGCGGATTCCTATACTTTGGAGCGTTTGCGAATTCCTTTGTTAAAAGCCACGCCCGATACCCCCGAAAAGCTTCGCGCTCTGTTGGGTAATTGGACCACGGAGTACGAAAAAGAAGGCTATCGGCGTTTGGTTTATGATCAAAAGATGTGCATCGGTGAGCAACTGGTGTTCGGGGCTTATTTTGACATCCAAGCGGGTCGGGTGATTGACGCCAAGGGCTTACCCTCCGCCAAGCGAGTTTATGCGCAGGTAAACAATGTTACGCGTCCACGACAGGTGACAATCAGTGAACCGGATGTCGTGCCGATACGGTATCCTGAGAAAGCCCCGGAAGAGGGGACTGCGGAACACCAGTTGATTGAGTTGATCGTTGCGCGGGAAAAAGGGGATAGGGAGACGGCTCTGACGATGCTTTCCAAGGAAGTCACCAGCGACTTTATCCGCGAGACCCTGGTGCGATCCACCGAGAACGATTCTCCGGTGCGGCTGGATTCACTCAGCTACCAGGTACTGGAAGTTGGCTCCGGTCATGTGGATATCCAAGTCAGTTACCATGTCGAGAGTGGTAGTAGCTTTCGGGCAAAGCACCGAATGGTATTGGAAGACAACCAGTGGAAAGCCTTGTTTTAAGCGCCTCTACGCCGGAAAAGGTTCAGCGTAGTATCAAACAATACAAATCCGGTTCCTGCCTGCTTCCTTAGCCCAGTAAAGCTGGCCCCCGGCTCGTTCTTCTGTTAGAGATATGACGCTGTCGGCTAAAGCCGAGCGGCGGTACAGCCCTGTACCGCGTTAGTGCCAGGATACAAAGCCTTCAACTCTCACGATTCAACCTATCCAAGTATTCATTGAGCATCCGAACTCTACGAGGGCGAAAGCTTTGCCCTCCGTCTTCAACTTCTTTGATCCTATCCGCTCTAAACATACGAAAGTCTTCGCGAAGACAGCACCAAGCTAACAGTGTCAGCGTGCGTTCCGTGTACATCAGTGATAGAGGAAATATGACCCGCTCGGTTACGGCTCCGCTCTGGTCTTCGTAGTGGACCAATAGTGCTCGTTCTTTCCAGCAGGCACTGCGAATCATATCCACATCGACGGGCGCGGTGAGTCGGGCATCGGGTCGATAGACTTTTGAAATTGCATGGAATAATTGCTGCTCACGTTCACTTGGTAGTGTTGCCGCGACCTTTGCCAGCACTGAAGAGGCTGCGCGCGCCAACGTGCTGTCTCCGATGCATCTGACCTCAGCCAAGCCTAATGCCAATGCCTCAATCTCATCACGGTCCAACATTTGAGGCGGTAAGGCATAATCCTCTGTCAAGTGATAGCCGTAGCCGCGCTCACCATCAATCTGCGCCCCCGCAGCCCTAAGGCTATCGATATCGCGATATAGCGTTCGCAATGAGACGCCCATTTCCTCGGCTAACGCCTGTGCGGTGAAGGGTGCTGGCATCATGCGCATAGTTTGAATGAGGCGAAGAAGTCGGTCTGATCTGGCCATATCGCTACTGTCGGAATCTGTCAGTTGCTGTCAGTTATACTCATTGGACCAACAAACGCAAGAGCACACTGGGGCGACCCCTTTTTAAACGAGGATCATAAGAATGTTCAATTTCTCTGAGATCAGTTGGCTGGCCATCGCTGCGGCTGGGCTTGCTTCCTTCCTTCTTGGCGGGGTCTGGTTTACCGCTCTGTTCGGGAGAGCCTATTCCAACGCTATGGGCCGGCCTCATGACCCAGGTGCCAAGCCTCCACCGATCATGATTATCGGGCCCGCTGTCTGGAGCTTGATCACGGCCTTTGTCAGTGCCGCTCTGATGGCAACACTTGGCATTGAGACAGTGATAGAGGCCCTCGGCTTCGGGCTGTTGATCGGGCTGGGCTACCTCGCTGCCACCACGGTAAACACAGGAATCAACCCTAACATTCCGAGACCAATGCTTTATGGTGCGATCAGCGGGGCCTATCATCTGGCCGCCAGCCTGATTATATCTATCGTGCTTGTACTGCTTTAGGAACTGATAAATGAGCTATCGATTCGCGGGCCGAACCGGTATTTTCCTGTCAGAGCATAAACCAAGTGCGATATTCTCATGAGTGAAGATATTTCTGATAGGACACTGCGAGCAGCTAAAGCAATTCTCGACGAAAGCTCAATCGTCGAAAGCTTTAAAGACATTGATGCCTTGGACGACTGGCTTTCTATAAATCATGGCACCCAACAAGAGCTTTGGGTGCAGATTTTCAAGAAAGGTTCTGGCGTTTTATCGGTAGACTGGAACGATTGTGTTATAGCCTGCTTAACCTGGGGTTGGATTGACGGGACAAAACGGTCATATGACCACGCTTCATACCTGCAACGCCTCACACCTCGCCGTCCAAACTCTCTATGGTCGAAACGCAACCGGCACTTGGCTGAATATCTCCTTGCAAAAGAAAAGATGCAGCCAAGCGGGTTGGCACAAATAGAGGCTGCCAAGGGAAATGGTCAATGGCAAAACGCCTATTCTGGTTCAGCCACTATGGAAATGCCTGACGATTTTATGGTTGCCCTCAGGAACGTTCCTGCTGCGCATACGCAATTCAAGGCTTTATCGCGGGCCAAGAAATTTGAAATCTATCAGTCCATAACAACAGTGCGTCGTTCAGATACTAAAGCACGTCGCATTGCTTCGATCATCAAGGATCTTAGTAACCACAACCACGGGGGAGCTTGAGGTGTTGCTGGGCGAATGGGCCGTGGAATACAGCGTAGAAGGTCGCAGACGTGTGCTCTACGACCGGAAGAAGTTCAGCATATTATCAAGCCACACACACCCGATTCCGCCCCGCTTCCTTAGCCCGGTAAAGTTGGTCGTCGGCCCGTTTCAGCATCACTCTGGGTGAGGTGCAGCCCTCTTTACCTGCCACGCCAAAGCTGGCGGTGACAGCGAGGCCGATGGCGACTCGGCTCCAGTCGAAATTTTCCACGCTGGCGCGCATCCGCTGGCTGACTTCCTCGGCTTGTTTCAGGTGGGTGTTGGGCATGAGCAGTACCAATTCCTCGCCGCCGTAGCGGGCGAGCACGTCCTGGCTGCGAATCACGTCCTGCAGAATGTGCGCAAGGGTTTGCAGCACGGCATCGCCGATCTGGTGGGAGAAGTTGTCGTTGATTTGTTTGAAGTGGTCGACGTCGAGCAGGATCAGTGCGAGTGGGGTGTTGTTCAGGCCTGCGTCAACCCAGGCTTCCTGGAATTGCTCGTCGAAATAGCGTCGGTTATACAGCTCTGTCAGTGGGTCGGTATAGCTGAGTTTTTCAAGTGTTTTTGCCTGTTTGGTAATGGTGGCGTGCGAGCTTTCGAGCGATTGATATTGCTCGCTCAAGGTCCGGCTCATGCGATTGAACTCTCGTGTCAAAACGGCGATTTCGTCGTGGCCTCTGTCTTCCGTCAGGGAACTGGTGGTTCCGGCTTTCATGGTGCGGGTGGCTTCGGTCAGGTGGTTGAGCCGCTTTAACATGGGGCGGGTAACAAGCCAGCCGAGCAATACGGCGATCACAAAAGCGAATGCACCGGTGCCGATCAGGGCGCGTTGCAGCAGTTTCAGATAAATTTCATCCACATCGCTGAGCATGATGGGGCCACGGAGCAGGGCCATGCCGACTTGCTCTCCTTCCCAATACAGCGGCGACGCTTCTTTTTGTTCCGCTTCGGTCAGCAACTGCCCGGCCCGGTACTCGAAGAATGGATGAATGACGTAACCTTGGTGATCGGCTAGTACGAAACGCATCCGTTCGGAGGCAAAGGGATCGTGCTCGGAAGGTGACGGTCGTTCCGCACGACGGCCGCGGTCGACCACGATAATGGTTTGATAAAAATCGATGGCGGTGGCTTCGCCGCCCCAGGCGTCGTTTTGGCTCAGATAGCGGTTGATGAGCCGTTCGAACCTCTGTAGGTGAACCTGACTGGCTTCCTTCAGGAAACGTTTTTCAAGCAACGATGGAGTAATGGTGGCAACCAGGACCACCGTGCTTAAACAGCACAGAAGCAGGGTCCCGACAATCTTGGTTCTCAGCGTGAGTTTCATGGGTGGTGGGTCATACTGCGCGACGAGCGTTAATAGTGGCACGTTCGGGTAAAAATGCCCACTTTTACGCGCTGGGCTGAGCCCACCATGGGGTTCCCGCTGGTCAGTGAATGTCTTTGGGGTGTCGCTTTGGTCTGGGACTGGCGCGCAGTGTGGCCAGATCAATCTGCGGTTTGAAGGTATGGGCCGAGGCGGCACGCCACCAGCCGTGCATGTGCGTTTCCTCGGGCGCTTCAAGCAGGGCGTTTTCCGGCAGGAAGGGGTAGATCCGGTCGATCCAGGCGGAATCGGTCGCGCCCATGCGATGAACCAGATGGTAAGGCTGCAATTCCCGGGGGTGGGTGAAGCCGGCGCCACCAACGATGTCGGTCAGCGCATGCAGGGTGCGCTCATGGAAACGAACCGCGCGTTCCGCCTGGACATCCACGATCAGGCCGCGCTGTCGGCTTGGGTCCTGGGTGGTGACCCCGGTTGGGCAGGTATCGGTATTACAGCGCTGGGCTTGAATGCAGCCAATGGAGAACATGAACGCCCGGGCGGCATTGCACCAGTCCGCCCCTATGGCCAGGTTACGGGCCAGTGTGGCGGCGGAATACACCTTGCCACTGGCCGCCAGGCTGACCTTGTTGCGCAAACCGGTGCCGACCAGGGCATTACGCATCACAATCAACCCTTCCGTCAGGGGCATACCGACATGGTCCGCGAGCTCCAACGGTGCCGCCCCGGTGCCCCCTTCGCCCCCATCGACCACAATGAAATCCAGGTGGATACCGGTTTTCAACATGGCTTTCATGATGGCCATCACCTCATGAACCTGGCCGATGCAAAGCTTGATGCCTACCGGCTTACCGCCGGAAAGCTCACGCATGCGTTGGGCGAATTCGAGCATTCCGATGGGTGTTGAAAAAGCGGGGTGGCCGCGCGGAGACTGACAGTCCCGATGGGCTTCGACCTGGCGCGCTTGGGCGATCTCTTCGGTGACTTTCTTTCCCGGCAGTAAGCCGCCATGGCCGGGTTTGGCGCCCTGGCTGAGTTTGATTTCAGTCATTTTCACTTGGTCGCTCGATGCCTGTTCATGAAACAGACCAGGGTCGAAATTTCCATGTCTGTCGCGGCAGCCGAAGTAACCCGTACCCAATTCCCAGACCAGGTCGCCGCCATGGATGCGATGATAGCGACTGATGCCGCCCTCACCGGTGTCCTGATAAAAATTCCCCATCCTGGCGGCCTTGTTCAGAGTCTCGACTGCCTTAGCGGAAAGGGCTCCAAAACTCATGGCCGAGATATTCAGGATCGAGGTTTCGTAGGGCGCTGAGCACTGTTCGTTCCCCACCTTGACCTTAGGGTGCCGTTCCGGATGTTCCTCGGGATTAATGGAGTGGTTCATCCATTCGTATTCATCGGAATAAGGGTCCCGTTCGGTACCGAAGGGCAATGTATCCGACTGGCCACGGGCCCGTTGAAACACCAGGTCCCGGGCCGCCTGGCTAAACGGTTTGCCTTCGAGGTCGCCTTCGACGATATAGGCGCGCAAGTAAGGCCGCAGGTCGTAAAAAAGCCAGCGCAAGCGGGCGGCCAGGGGGTAAATGCGAGTCAGGGTCCATTGCTTCTGGAAATAGTCGTAGAGGGCGATCAGAGCAAGCGGAAGGGAAATGATCAGCCCCAGGCCCCACCAGGGGCTGAGCCACATGGCCGCGCCAAAAAGCAGGCTCAACACCCAGGTGGTGATGAGCAGCACATAACGGACAAGTTTGTCTTTGAGGTGTTTCATGAACCATCCCTATCGCGTATTCAGAATAGTGGTGTCATCCAGGACGGGAGACTTCCCCTGGGACTGAGTGTTCAGCGATCCATCGCATCACAAAGTAGTCTTTGCCTTGGAAGGGTTCAAAATGTAAGGGACGTCTTTACCCGGCCAGGGTGCGATTGCGACCGGCGGATTTGGCTTGGTACAGCGCGCTGTCGGCCCGGTTGATGAGGTGGTCGAGGCTTTCACCGGGCTGCCATTGGGCGACGCCGCTGCTGAAGGTGACCGGGCAGGGCAGCGAGGTTTGACTGAGGGCTTTGCGCAGACGCAGATCCAACCGTTCCGCAGTGGCTTGATCGGTGGGCAGAACGATCAGAAATTCCTCGCCACCCAGGCGCCCGACCTGCGCCCCGAAAGGATGGGATTTGGCCACCATGATTCGCGACAGTGCTTTAAGCACTTCGTCACCGGCTTGGTGTCCGTACTGGTCATTGATGCGTTTGAAGTAATCGATGTCGATCAGGAACAGCGTCAGCGCTCCGGCCTCGGCCATGCGTTGGCGCGCTTCACTCAGAATGCTGTGGTGGTTAAGCAGCTTGGTCAGGCTGTCCTGACGGGCCAGTTCCCTCAGTTGTTGGGCCAGTTCGTCGGCACGGGTGAGTTCCTGGCTGAAGCGGCGGGTGTTACCCATGATCAGAATGCCGAGCGATACTGAACTCATGACATAGCTGACGATCAGGTCTGTGAAGCGGTCCTCCGGGTTAGTGTATTGGAAAATCCACTCCGGGTGACGGATCTCCAGTGTGAACATCACCGCTGGCATGCACAGCAGCCCCAGTTGGGCAAAGCGCTGGATCAAGTCACCTTTTTGGTGAACCCCGACACTGTAAGCCAGGGCAATGGTGCTGACCGCCAGTGTTGGGCCAAGTGAACCGGCATTGAAAATCCAGTTCGCGGGGAGTGCGAAAAAGCTCAGAACAATCAAAACACCGTTGGTGGTCAGCCTGAGGCGACCCCGCCATCGACCCTGATACCAGAGCCAGACGTTCACCGGAACCAGGGCGCTGTAAATCCAGTTCAGTCGGGTATCGGCGGTGCCCGCCGCCATGTTGAACAATAGAGAGATGAAAACAAAAGCCGAAGCCGTGAGCGCAAACAGGAGCTGAGCCTGACTGAGCGGGGCGGAATCCGGCCCCACAAGGAAAATAACGGCTTTTCGCAACGGCCTGTTATGGCGGCGCTCTTCAAATGGCACTGACACTCCCGGTGGCGCTTACGGCTCACTAACGCAACGGAAAAGGGCCTGCATGGAGCAGGCTGGCCCTTTTATTGTAGTTGAGTTTGCTACCGTTGGCCGGGAATTGACGGTTTGCGTTAACGGAGATGCTCCCTGAAAAAGGCCAGGGTCCGCTCCCAGGCGAGTTCGGCGGCTTCCGGATCGTAACGGCCGGTCGAGTCGTTATGGAAGCCGTGGTTGGAGTCGGCATAGACATGAGCGGTGTAAGGCACGTTATTGGCCTTGAGCGTTTTTTCATAGTCCGGCCAAGTGCTGTTCACCCGGCTGTCCAATTCACCGAAATGTAACAGCAGAGGCCCTTTTACCTGATCGCGCAGGCCTTCTGCCGGTGGCGTACCGTAAAAAGGTACGGCGGCGTCGATGGTATCCGGTAAGGTGGCCGCGAGCATATTGCTGATATAACCGCCGAAGCAGAACCCCACCACGCCGAGCTTGTCTGTCGTTTGTTCATGGTCGGCGAGAAAGCGGGCGGCGGCGATGAAGTCGGCTTCTATCTTGGCTCGGTCCAGCCCGCTCTGCAGGCTGCGGCCTTCGTCGTCGTTTCCGGGGTAACCTCCGACCGGATAGAGCGCATCCGGGGCAAAGGCAATGAAACCTGCCTTGGCCAGACGCCGGGCCACGTCCTTGATATAGGGGTTCAGCCCCCGGTTTTCGTGCACCACCAGCACGGCCGGGGCCTTACCTTCCAGGTTGGCAGGCACCACCCAATAGCCTTCGCCCTCGCCGTGGCCTTCCGGTGATGGGAATTTTTTATAGCTGGCTTTGATATCCGGGTCGTTGAAAGAGACCTGTTCCGCCTGGGCGTAATTCGGCAACAGCGCGGCGGTGAGTGTACTCAGTGCAAAACCGGCCGCAGCCAGCGTCGACAACCGGGCCATGAAGGTTCGGCGGTCGATCAGGCCATGGGCGTATTCGTCGTACCAGTCAAAGGCTTCTTGGGGGATAGGTCGTTCAGATACCGCAGGTTGCATGGGCTTGCCCTCCGTGTTGGTTGGTCCGCGACTCAGCTTAGAAGGAATTCATCAGATTGCCCGACTATTACGTGGCCAATCTCCTATCGGACCATGCTTCAGGGCGGCGCTGGCTGTTGTCCGCATGAGACTGTGGTGCACTGAAAGGTGTCATCTTCGCCTTACTTTTTCCTACCTTTCCCAATGGAGCCGCTTTTATTGACCGGTGGTTCAATCTTTGCTTAGGTGCAGGCTCGCTTCGGCAACGATAATTATTGTGTCGAGCGAACACCCTGCCTACTTTGAGGGGCGGCCAAGAAGGGCTGCCTGCAGTCCTCCGTTGATAAGGAATGCCATCGTCTCCCCTGACGTTCGATGGCGGTCGGCGGCGAAGGCAGCGGTCAATTACTCCTATAACAAAGACCCAAAAATAGAGGGATACTTAAACCATGATGAAAACATCATCCATTGCAGCCATGGTCGCCACAAGCGCTCTCTGGCTGTCCGCTCAGGCCTGGGGGCACAGCGCCATGTTCCCCGACGGCTTCAAATATGACGACTCCAATGAGGGCGGCGGAAACCCCAACGTCCAGATGCTGATGCAGTCGGAGTCCAACTCACTGACCAGCAGTTTCGCCAGCGCCACCTGTGTAAACGGGGATGCTGGCGGCTACCCCTGTAAAAACGTCGATCTGCAATCCTTTATGCCCAAGGAGCAGATGGGTGGGAACGGCTCCAACCTGACGGATATCTGGGGTTGGACCGACCCGTCGACCGGCGATGAGATCGCCATTGTCGCCCGCACCAATGGCACCTCCTTCGTGGATGTGACCGACGCCGCCAACCCCGTGCTTCTGGGGTTCCTGCCCTCGCACAACAACGGCTCGGACTCCTGGCGGGACGTTAAAACCTATAACGACCATGCCTTCATCGTCGCCGACGGCAGCGGAAACAGCACGCATGGGTTGCAGGTGTTCGACTTGACGACCCTGCGCAATGTCACCCCCGGTGGCACCCTGACGGAAACCGCCCACCTGGGTGGCTTCGGCAATGCGCACAACATTGCCATCAACGAAGCCACGGGTTATGCCTATGTTGTTGGCAGCAACCAGTGCAGTGGCGGTCTCTACATGGTCGATATTTCCAACCCGACCAGCCCGAGCTACGCAGGCTGCTTCTCCGGGGACGGCTACACCCACGATGCCCAATGCGTGATCTATAACGGGCCGGACAGCACCTACGCCGGGCGTGAGATCTGTATCGGCTACAACGAAGACACCATCACCATTGTCGATGTCACGACCAAGTCGAACCCGATGCAGATATCGCGCACGCCTTACCAGGGCTCGCAATACACGCACCAGGGTTGGTTCATGGACGACAGCCATGAAATGCTGATCATGAACGATGAGCTGGACGAACAGCGCAACGGCCACAACACCACCTCCTACATCTACGATGTCAGCGATCTGGATTATCCGGTGGAAGTGGGTCGCTATATCGGCCCGACCGCTGCCATCGACCATAACCTCTATACCCAAAACGGTTATGTGTTCGAGTCCAACTATCGCGCCGGTCTGCGCATTCTCGATGCCTCCGACATCGCCAATGGCAACCTCACCGAAGTGGGTTACTTCGATACCATTCCGGGGTCGAACTCGGCGCAGTTCTCCGGAACCTGGAGTAACTACATCTACTTCGCCAGCGGCAACATCATTACCAGTGACATCGGTAACGGCCTGTTCACGGTGAAGCCAGATTGGGACGCCATCAACAACCCCGATCCCGATCCAGACCCGGTCGCCTATTGCAGCGCCTCCGGTAACGACTCCAGCTACGAGTGGATCGGTCAGGTCGATGTGGGCAGCTTCACCAACAGCTCGGGCGCGGCCGGTTACAGTGACTTCACCGGTCAAGTGGTGGCATTGAGCTCCGGCGATACCGCCGTGAGCCTGACCCCGGAATTCAGCGGCAGCACCTATGGTGAGTACTGGAAAATCTGGATCGATCTGAACGGTGACGGCGACTTCACCGACAGCGGTGAGGAAGTGTTCAGTTCGGGTGGAACCTCGTCCAGCACCGTGACCGGTAACCTGACGGTACCGACCGGCACCGCCGAAGGTGAAACGCGGATGCGGGTGGTGATGCGGTATAACGGCGCGCCCACACCCTGTGGTTCCTTCGATTATGGCGAGGTTGAGGACTATACCGTCAACATCACCGAAGGCACCGACCCGGACCCTGATCCAGGCACCGACCGGTTTGAAACCACGACTCCCTACAGCATTCCCGACAACAACAGCACGGGCGTCAGCAGTCCGCTCGATGTGAGCCGCACCGGTCAATCCGGCACGGTCAGCGTGACGGTGGACATTACCCACACCTACATCGGAGATTTGGTTGTCGACCTGATCCACCCGAGTGGTTCGGTGTTCAACCTGCACAACCGCAGTGGTGGTTCCGCTAACGATATTCAGGAGACTTACACCGTGTCGGTGGGCAGCCTGGATTCGGGTGGTCAGTGGCAGTTGCGCGTGCGTGATCTGGCCCGTCGGGATACCGGCACCATCAACGGTTGGGTGTTGCAGTTCTAACGCCTGAGTATGGAGCGGGGCCGGAGGGGAGACCGGACCCGACCATGCAACTGTAGGGAAAATGCTGATAGCGGCCGTTCGCGGCCGCTTCTTGAACTGAATGCAAGGAGTCGGGACATGTCCCTGAACCCACTTAAAAAAATAATGGGCGTGGTTATCTTAGGCGGGCTGTTGATCGGTTCGACGCAAGCTGATGAGACAACAGAAGCCAACGCTCTGATGGAAAAAGCCGGGCATATCCTGAATCAAGCCCAGGCACTTGAATTGGAATCCGTTGCTGTATTTCGCAACGCCAACCAGCTGTTGAATCAAATCAAAACGTTAAGAGTCACGCAGCGCGAATTGGCGGGAACTCACCACGAAGAAACCTTCACCGAAATGGTGGATTCCCTGAATGCCCAGCGTGAACTCTGGCAGACACAGGGTGCCAACCTGCGCCGTTACAGCGGTGAATTGAAACACCAGGCATTGGGTTTGATGGAAACCGGCTTTCGCGAAGCCTGGGTCGATAAGGTGAACCTTACCGGGCCTATGCAACTGATGCCGGATGGTCATCAAGTGATGGCGCACAACGCTCAGATCCGCAGTGTGCATCCCACCATGCTGAACCGCATGGACGACGGACCTGAAACCACCCAGCAGGCGAACATGAGCATGTCGATGCCCGGCATGAGTGGTCAGCAGGCACCGGAGGATTTGGACGTATCCACCTTTCAGGCGTCGCGGAATCTTGAATTTTTTGCTCATATCGAACCGCTGACCAAACCGCACCCTCTAGTGCCACTGAACGACATTCACGAATGGCGGTTGTTGCTGTCGGATGCCCAGGGTCGCCCTGTTAGCGGTGCGGATATTCTGATCGACGGTCATATGCCAGGCCATGTTCATGGCCTGCCCACCCAGCCGAGAGTCACCACCGAAGTGGCGCCGGGGGAATATCTGGTGGAGGGCGTGAAATTCCAGATGACTGGCTGGTGGGTCATGCAGTTTGACGTGACTCAGGGTGAGACCAAGGACGCCCTGGTATTCAACCTGGTTCTGTAACCACTATTGCATTAACTCCCTCTCCCTTTGGGAGAGGGCTGGGGAGAGGGAAATGATCCGACCCAAGACACTACTAATAACACTGGCACTCACGCTGCCGATAACCCAAACCAAAGCAAACCCCTATTCATTCACCGAAGCCGACGTCCGTTTTTTAACCGGCTTCAGCCTGTCCAACCTGCCGGAGTTGCCACCCGCACCCGGCAACCGTTTCGCGGACAATGAAAACGTCGCCCGCCTCGGCCAGCAATTGTTTTTCGATCCCGGCCTCAGCGGCAACGGCGAAGTGGCCTGTTCGACCTGCCACCAACCGGACCGTTACTTCACCGATGGCTTGCCCCGGTCGCAGGCGTTGGGCACCACCCGACGCAACGCGCCTTCCATACCGGGTGCACTGCACGGCCCCTGGCAATTCTGGGACGGCCGGGCCGACAGCCTGTGGGCGCAGGCGCTGAGCCCGCTGGAAGACCTGAACGAACACGGCATTGATCGCACCCGTGCCGCGCATTATCTGGTCACCCAATATGGCGACGCTTACCGGACACTCTTCGGCAACACAGCCGAAGCGGAACGCGTCGCGCAATTGGGTGTCATCGCCAGCCCCGTGCAACCGGGTGAACCCAGCGACAACTGGCAAGCCCTCAGCGAAGCGGATCAACACGCCGTGAATCAGATATTCGCGGATATGGGTAAAGCATTAATGGCTTATGAACGTCGACTGACACTCGAACCTGCGCGCTTCGACCGCTTTGTGAATGCCCTCCGGGAAGGTGCGTCCCAAACCGAATTGCAGGAGCTAATGACCGCTGAGGAAGTGCAGGGCATGAGGCTGTTCATGGGGCGCGCCAATTGCGCCAGTTGCCATAACGGCCCCTTGTTCACCAACTTTGAATTCCACAACATCGGCGCGCCCGAACCGAACGAGAAGCAGGTCGACATGGGGCGCTATGAAGGCGTAGCCGCGCTGCAGCAAAACGCCTTCACCTGCCTCTCGGATTACAGTGACGCGGAACCAGAGCAGTGCCAGGAAATGCAATTCCTGAAAAAGCAGGGGCCGGAGCTCGTCGGTGCTTTCAAAACTCCCAGCTTACGCAATGTCGCTGAAACAGCGCCTTATATGCAGGCCGGACAGTTGGCGACTCTGACGGAGGTGATCGCCCACTACAACACACCCAAACCCCCTTTTTACGACAGGGAACAGCACCCCAGCCGACCCCACTTCGATATTTTGCCGCTCAAACTCACAGTGGAAGAACAGGAACAACTCGCGGCCTTCCTCGAAACATTAACCTCACCGATTCCCGAAGGAGACCCCTGGTGGCAGCCTCCACAATAACCGGCCCTACATCTGGGGTCTCAAACACTTTATACTGCCGGTTCACCAGAGCACCTACCGTGGCACTGAAAACCTGCACCATTCATTGATGACCTATCACGACAAAAATGGGAGAGCCACAGATGATTAAATCCAAAGCGGCCGTGGCCTGGGGGCCGGGCAAACCGTTGACCATCGAAGAAGTCGATGTCGCCGAACCCAAAGCCGGGGAAGTCCTGGTGCGTATCGTCGCGACCGGTGTTTGCCACACGGATGCCTTCACGCTCTCCGGTGAAGACCCCGAAGGCAACTGGCCCGCTATTCTGGGCCACGAAGGCGGCGGCGTAGTCGAAGCCATCGGCGAGGGTGTGACCAGTGTCGCCGTCGGCGACCACGTGATACCGCTCTACACCCCCGAATGCGGCGAATGCAAATTCTGCCTGTCTGGCAAGACCAACCTCTGCCAGAAAATCCGCGCCACCCAAGGCAAAGGCTTGATGCCGGACGGCACCAGCCGGTTCTCCATCGGCGGTGAAATGATTCACCACTACATGGGCTGCTCCACCTTCTCTGAATACACCGTTCTGCCGGAAATTTCCCTCGCCAAAGTCAATAAATCCGCTCCTTTGGAAGAAGTGTGCCTGCTCGGTTGCGGCGTCACCACCGGCATGGGCGCCGTGATGAACACCGCCAAGGTCGAACCGGGTGCGAGCGTCGCCATTTTCGGTGCCGGTGGCATTGGTTTATCCGCCATTATCGGCGCTACCATGGCCAAAGCCGGACGCATTATCGTTATCGACATCAACGAGAAGAAATTCGACCTCGCCCGCAAACTCGGCGCGACCGACTGCATCAACCCCAACGATTACGACCGCCCCATTCAGGAAGTCATCGTCGACCTGACCGACGGCGGCGTCGATTACTCCTTCGAATGCATCGGCAACGTAAACGTCATGCGTTCCGCCTTGGAATGCTGCCACAAAGGCTGGGGCGAATCCGTCATCATCGGCGTCGCCGGTGCCGGTCAGGAAATCAGCACCCGACCCTTTCAACTCGTTACCGGACGCGTTTGGCGCGGCTCCGCTTTCGGCGGTGTGAAAGGCCGTTCCCAGCTGCCGGGCATCGTTGAAGACTACCTCGCCGGAAAATTCCCACTGAAAGACTTCATCACCCACACCATGGGCCTGGAAGACATCAACAAAGCGTTTGATCTGATGCACGAAGGCGAAAGCATTCGCAGCGTCATACACTTTTAATCGCTGTATAAACTCTCCAGTCAAACCGGATCAGGCCACCAAACCTGATCCGGCTATTCAACCTATTCAGAAACAATGGGAAACGCCATGACTGTCGAAATCGCCAGCGCCAACAAAAGCTTCGGTGGTTGGCACAAACAAATCCGCCACTATTCAAACACCCTCAACTGCAGCATGAGGTTCGCCATCTACCTGCCGCCCAAGGCCACATCCGGTGAGCCGGTGCCCGTCCTCTATTGGCTTTCAGGCTTAACCTGCAACGACGAAAACTTCATGCAAAAAGCCGGAGCCCAACGCCTAGCTGCAGAACTCAATATCGCCATAGTCGCACCGGACACCAGCCCGCGTGGAGACGACATACCCGACGACCCGGAAGGCGCGGACGACTTCGGCCTGGCCGCCGGTTTCTACGTAAACGCCACCGAAGCGCCCTGGAACACCCATTACCAAATGTACGACTACATAACCCGTGAATTACCCGCCCTGGTTGAAGCCGAATTTCCGGTCACCAGCGAAAAATCAATCTGCGGCCATTCCATGGGCGGCCACGGTGCCTTGATGATCGCCTTGAAAAACCCGGATGCCTATCGCTCCGTTTCAGCCTTCGCCCCCATCGTGAACCCCACGGAAGTTCCCTGGGGACAAAAAGCGTTTCGTGGTTATTTGGGTGACAACCTGGAAGCCTGGAAGGAATACGACAGCTGTGAATTGATGCGCAAGGCCGAAAAATTCCTACCGATGCTGGTGGACCAGGGTGACCGTGACCCGATGTTGGAGAAACAGCTGAAACCTGAACGGTTTGTCGCAGCGGCTGAAGAAAAGGGTTATCCGCTGGAATTCAGAATGCGGCCGGGTTACGACCACGGCTATTACTTTATCGCCAGCTTTATTGACGACCATCTGAAGTTTCATGCCAAGTATTTGGTTAAATAGCTGAGACGCTGGTTCGACACCTCGGTACAGGGTGTTGTGGGGGCTGGGGGTTAGACACCCCCGGTTACCCGATTAAGCGCGACCTACGGCGATAGTTGCTCACGCGCTTCCATTAATGCGAATCCCAGCAGGTTAGCGCCCTTCCACAAGTTTGGATTTTCACAGGCCGGGTCATCTTCGGCCAGACCGATACCCCAAATTTTGTCCACTGGGCTTGCTTCGACGAGAACCCGGTTTCCAGTGTTAAGTAAAAACTCTTTCAGTTCCGGGTTGCAGCTGAGGTGGTCTAATAGATATGACCAGTCCAGTTAAGGATAATACCCTGAACT
>CBFGUW010000072.1:0-15779 GCA_965652395.1 uncultured Saccharospirillum sp.
TCCCTGACTTTGAGAACCGCGGCCTTGCAAACGGGGAGGGGACCATATATGGGTTTATGCCGACCCTTGATAAGCCAACCAGGTAGCCGGTGCGTATTCCTGGCACTAACCTTATCGCGAACTCCGAACCTTGAGTTATAAATCAACCCAGTCCCGGCTGACCAGGCGACGGCCTTCCAACACCTGGTTGAGGCGGGCTCGATGTACGGATTGTCCCCATTCGAGGGTTTGGGGTTGCCGCCAATCGTTTTCCGCCATGGCGAGAATAGCCTGCCCGGGGATTTGGCGCCCGGGGCCCTGACTGCAAAAACCCAACGCCGGTTCGAATCGGTATTCGTTCAATGGCTGAATCCAGTCGCCGCTGTCCATGGCCTGTCGGTAGTCGATACCGAAACCGCAACTTTCCAACAATCGGCGCTCGAAAAAACGGAGGTTGGCGGAACGCTGCCCGACGTCATTCAACGACAACAACGTGCTGGTGTAGACGCCAAAGAACAAGGGATCCGTCTGGTGGCGGGGCAACAGCCGCACACAAAGCTCATTAAGGTGAAGGCCCAGCAACAATGCGGATCCCTCCTTGAGCCGGGCAGGTTCGGTGTAACGCCAGTCGTCGAGCCGTTTCAGTTCCGACCGGCCAGACAAACGGATGGTCAGTTGACGGAAGGTTTCCGGCCTGGGGTCACGCCCGACAGCCGAGAGGCGCCCTTCGTCCGGCGTCAGCAGTTCCAGCAGCCAATGGTGTTCCCGAAACGGCCTGGCATGGAGTACGAACGCCGGCAAAGCCGGGGCACGGCGGGGTTTCATGACTCGTCGAAATAGCCCAGGCTCTTCAAAGCCCGCTCGTCATCCGCCCAACCGCCCTTCACTTTCACCCAGAGGTTGAGCATGATCTTGCAGTCGAACAACTGTTCCATATCCAACCGGGCGTCGTGGCCGACCTTTTTGATGCGGGCACCCTTGTCCCCAATCACGATCTTTTTCTGACCCTGACGTTCCACAAGGATCAAACCGTGAATGTGCAGGATAGCGTCTTCGAATTTGAACTGTTCAATCTCCACAGCCATCGAGTAAGGTAACTCAGCACCCAACTGCCGCATCAGTTTTTCCCGAATCAATTCCGCGGCCATGAAGCGCTCGGTGCGATCGGTGATCTGGTCTTCCGGGAAATGGAACGGGCTGACCGGCAGGCGTGAGCGGATGCTGTCGGTCAGCGCATCCAGGTTACGGCCGCGCAAGGCCGACATAGGGATCACCTCGGCAAACCGAAACGACTGGGACAGGGTTTCAATGTGCGGCAACAGCGCGTTTTTGTCGTCCAGTTGATCCACCTTGTTGATGGCCAGGATGACCGGTGCCTTCACCTTTTTGATTTTGTCGAGCACCCATTGGTCTTCGTCGGTCCAGACGGTACGGTCCACCACCAGAATAACGGCGTCCACATCGGATAGCGCCGAATCCGCCGCGCGGTTCATGTGGCGGTTGATGGCCCGCTCTTCCTGACGGTGCATCCCGGGGGTATCGACGAATACGATCTGTGTATCGCCTTCGGTGTGGATGCCCAGAACCTGGTGACGGGTCGTCTGGGGTTTACGCGAGGTAATGGAAATTTTCTGACCCAGGATATGGTTCATCAGGGTCGATTTGCCCACATTGGGACGCCCCACTATGGCCACAAAGCCACAACGGGTTTTCACTTCATAGGTTTGGTTCACTTCGATTTTTCTCCGAGGGCCTTGAGTGCGGCACGCGCCGCTTCCTGCTCGGCAATGCGTCGGCTGTTACCTTCGCCGACGGTGGGCTTTTCAAGCCCGGCGACTTCACAATCCACCGTGAAGGTCTGGTCGTGTGCTTCCCCTTGAACGCCGCGTACATTGTAAACAGGCAAGGGTGACTTGCGGGACTGCAGCAACTCCTGCAGCCGGGTTTTGGAATCCTTGATGTTATCGCTCAGGTTCAGGTCCGACAACCGTGGCTGATACCAGCGAATAATGGTGGCCTGGGCCTCCGCCATCGAGCTGTCGATGCTGATGGCGCCGATTATAGCCTCCACAGCATCGGCCAGAATGCTGTCTCGCCGAAAGCCGCCGCTTTTCAGCTCGCCACTGCCCAAACGTAGGCATTCGCCCAGTTCGAACTCCCGCCCCAGTTCCGCCAGGGTTTCGCCCTTGACCAGATGCGCCCGCAGCCGGGACAACTGACCTTCACGGGCCTTGGGAAAGCGCTCGAAGAGCTGCTGAGCAATGGTACAGTTCAGAATGGCATCACCCAGAAACTCCAATCGCTCGTTGTTGCGCCGGGAATGACTGCGGTGAGTCAGCGCCTGGATGAGCAGTTCTTCCTGTGCGAACCGATACCCCAGACGCCGGTAAAGGCGGTCGATGGCTAAAGACACTGATCAGAGCCCGTATTCTTCGTGAAAGCTCAAAACGACATCCACGTTACCAAAAATGGGGATGCGCTTTTCGTAGTCCAGCACCACTTTGGGCTGGTTGGAGCGGCTATCGATGGAGAGTGATTTCCGCATATCGAGCTCGATGTTGTTGATATCCAGGTTCTTGCTGATTCGGCTGCGGAAATCGGATTCTGAGAACTCGGTCCCCGCCGTTTCCTGAATCGCCCGCTTGATCATCGAGTCCAGTGTGAACTGATCGTAATAGGGCCCGGACAGTTTGACGACCAACAGCCCAAAAAAGATAACCAGAAAGAGCAGGAAAGCCATGCTCCACAACGACATACCACGCTCGCGTCCGGGTGTCCGCATCGGTTGGGTTCCTCTGACAAGTCGGCAGGGGGCGGTTATACCGCCACCTGCCACAGGGTTAATCGGGATCCAATGAGCCCGGATAGTATGTCCACCATTCTGCCCACTGCGCCGGCGTTACTCAATCCCGCCGATGCGTGAGAAGCTGGGATACCACCCTTCCCAATGCATCCAAATGCCGACAGCCTCGCCCAGAATGGCGTTTTCATCCACGAAGCCCCAGGCGTTGTCGCCGCTGTTACTGAAATCGCCCTGCTCCAGGCGTCGCTGGCCTTCCCAGTAACGGGAGTCGTGACTGGAATCACGATTGTCGCCCATGACGAAATAATGGCCTTCTGGAACAACAACGCCCTCCGGTGGGAGCCATTCATGAGGGTGGCGGCTGGGGCCCCGCTGATTCAGGTAGATGGAATGGTCAACACCGTTCAAATGCTCCGTATACAGCATGTAGCGGCCGTCTTCATCACTGATGCGGCCTTCGAATTCGGCTTGTACCACTTCACCGTTAATCCTCAGGATGCGACGCCGGTAATCGTACTGAATACGATCCCCCGGCAGACCGATCACCCGCTTGATGAAGTTTTTGTCCGGCTCGTGGGGCGGACGGAAAACAATGACATCGCCGCGTTCGGGCTGATTGATGGGAATAACCACGTCGTTGGTCACCGGCATGCGCAGCCCGTAGGTGAAGCGGTTGACCAGAATAAAGTCGCCGATTTCCAACGTCGGTTTCATCGAACCCGATGGGATCTGAAACGGCTCAAACAGAAAACTGCGCAATACAAACACCAGCAACAACACGGGGAAAAAAGATCGGCTGTTCTCGATCAAGCCCGGCTCGGTATTCAGCTTGGCACTGGTTTCCTCGAAGTTGTCGATACTGCCTTCGGCCGTCGCCAGCACCCGACGGCGATAAGGCCGCAACACCAGGATATCCGCCAGATAAATCAAACCGGTGACCAGAGTGGCGACCACCAGCAACAGAGCGAAATCGAAGCTTTGGCGTATGGTTTGCCAGATCAGCAGGGCCAGCAGTGCAATCAGCGCATAACCCAGGCCCCGTTCGTGCAGGCTGGGAGCGAACAGATCCTGAAGCTTCGCTTCGTCCCATTCGGCCTCCTGGGCGGCGGCAGCCAACCGTTTGTGCTCGCGGGCAAAGATCACCATGGCCAGCACGGCGGTGAGAATCAGGCAGGCCCAGAAGATTACTATCACATTCATCCGACGGAATTCCTTTTAGCTATCCACTTTCAAGATGGCGAGGAAGGCATCCTGGGGGATCGACACCGACCCCACCTGTTTCATGCGCTTCTTACCTTCTTTCTGACGCTGCAACAGTTTCTTCTTACGGCTGACGTCGCCACCGTAACATTTGGCGGTGACGTTCTTACGCAAGGCTTTCACTGTTGTACGGGCAACCACCTGATTGCCAATGGCAGCCTGAACGGCGACATCGAACATCTGGCGGGGTATCAGTTCTTTCATCTTTTCACATAACAAACGACCGCGGCGCTGAACGTGATCACGGTGCATGATCACTGCCAGGGCGTCGACCCGGTCGCCGTTGACCAGTATATCCAAGCGGGTCAGGTGGGCGGCTTCGAAACGGTCGAAGGTGAAATCCAGAGAGGCGAAGCCACGCGAGGCGGATTTCAACCGGTCGAAAAAGTCCATGACGATTTCGGCCATGGGCAGGTCGTAGATCAGCGATACCTGACCACCGGTGAACTGCATGTCTTTCTGTACGCCGCGTTTTTCCACACAGAGGGTGATGACGTTGCCGACATGCTCCTGGGGCACCAGGATGGACGCCCGCACGATGGGTTCGCGGAATTCTTCAATATTGTTGACCGCAGGCAGTTTGGAAGGGTTGTCGACCAACACCACTTCGCCGTTGGTTTTCAGGATTTCATAGACCACGGTGGGCGCGGTAGTGATCAGATCCAGGTCGTATTCGCGTTCCAGGCGCTCCTGCACGATCTCCATGTGCAGCATGCCGAGGAAGCCGCAGCGGAAGCCGAAGCCTAGGGCGTCGGAGCTTTCCGGTTCGTAGAACAGGGAGGCGTCGTTCAGGCTGAGCTTGTCGAGCGCGTCGCGGAAGTCACCGTAGTCGTCCGCCGAGACCGGAAACAGACCGGCGTACACCTGGGGTTTGACCTTTTGGAAACCGGGCACCATGGGCACGTCGGGTGTGGTGGCGAGGGTGATGGTATCGCCCACCGGTGCACCCCGAATTTCCTTGATGGAGGCGCAGATAAAGCCGACTTCACCGGCTTTCAATACGGTTTTGTCGGTCATCTTGGGGTTGAAGATGCCGAGCCGGTCGACCACGTGCTGGCGGCCGGTGCTCTTGATGAGAATCTTGTCGCCTTTGTTCAGGGTGCCCTGGCGGACCCGTACCAGCGAGACGACGCCGAGGTAGTTGTCGAACCAGGAGTCGATGATCAAGGCCTGTAAATCGGCGTTGACGTCGCCTTCCGGCGGGGGGATGCGTTCGATCAGTTGTTCGAGTACATCTTCGATGCCGAGGCCGCTTTTGGCGGAGGCGCGTACGGCGTCGTGGGCGTCGAGGCCGATGATTTCCTCGATTTCCTGGATGACGCGGTCGGGCTCGGCTTGGGGCAGGTCCATTTTGTTGAGTACGGGCAGGACTTCGAGCCCTTGTTCGATGGCGGTGTAGCAGTTGGCGACGGATTGGGCTTCGACTCCCTGTCCGGCGTCGACGACCAGCAGGGCGCCTTCGCAGGCGAAGAGGGAGCGGGAGACTTCGTAGGAGAAGTCGACGTGCCCTGGGGTGTCGATGAAGTTGAGTTGGTAGACTTTGCCGTCGCGGGCTTTGTAGTCGAGCGTTACGCTTTGGGCTTTGATGGTGATGCCACGCTCCCGCTCCAGGTCCATGGAGTCGAGGACCTGTTCTGCCATCTCGCGGTCGGTGAGGCCTCCGCAAACCTGGATGAAGCGGTCCGCTAGTGTGGATTTACCGTGGTCGATATGGGCGATGATGGAAAAGTTGCGAATATGGGAGAGATCGCTGCTCACAGAAGCTAACACTCGGCTTAAAATGGGGTCGCGAGTTTATACCATTTGGCCATGGAACACCACGCGCGACCTGATTGCTACTGGGCTTGGCTCGGTTTGGCTTGGTGGTTGAACCCGTACTGGCAGTCGGGTGGGCCTATCCAGGGTCGGCATTAACCCATCCATGGGGCCTGGACCGCAGCATCCTTGCTGCGGACCACCCTGGATAGGCCCACCCGACCGCCAGTACTAGCCTTCTAAGCTACCGGCCTCATTCGGTCGGAATGGCCAGATAAACGATGTTGTTTCCGCGCAGAATACGGACCGCAACGGCTCCGTTCTCGGGCAGATTACTCACCAGTCGGTCGAAGTCCTCTTTGTTGCGGACGAATTCACCGCCCAGCATGGTGATGACATCGCCGCTGCGCAGACCGGCTTCCTGAGCCGGGCCTTCAAGAACCTGCTCGACCAGTACGCCGTCCCGGTTTTCCACATCCTGAACAATGATGTTCAATGCGTTGTCGGATTGCGGTGTGGGTTCGGCGGAGGCCAATTGGGCTTCTTCGAGGGTGCCGATGGTGACGTCGAGTTCGACTCGTTTGCCACTGCGCAATACTTCCACTTCGACGGTGCTGCCGGGGCGGACCTGTCCGACCAGGGGTGGCAGGTCGGAGGCGCGACGTACCGGGCGGCCGTTGAATTCGACGATGATGTCATCGGTCTGAATGCCGCCTTTGGCAGCCGGGCTGCCTTCGAAAACTCGGGCGATCAGGGCACCTTCGGCACGATCCAGCCCCATGGATTGGGCGAGCTCGGGGTTTTCGTTGAAGGGAGGATACATTTCAACACCCAGCCAGCCGCGCTGAACGCTGCCGGTTTCTTTCAGTTGTTCGGCTACGTCCATGGCGATGTCGATGGGGATGGCGAAGGATACGCCCATGAAGCCACCGGAACGGGTGTAGATCTGGGAGTTGATGCCTACGACTTCGCCGTCGAGGTTGAACAGCGGGCCGCCTGAGTTGCCGGGGTTGATGGCGACGTCGGTCTGGATGAAGGGGACGTAACGGTCGACCCCGCCAAGGGCGCGGCCTTTGGCGCTGACGATGCCGGCGGTGACGGAATATTCGAAGTTGAAGGGTGAGCCGATGGCGAGCACCCATTCCCCGACTTTCAGGTCGGCGCTGCTGCCGATGTTGACGGCGTGCAGGTCTTTACCGTCGATTTTGAGCAGGGCGACGTCGGTCTGGGGGTCGGTTCCGATCACTTCGGCTACGTATTTGGTGCCGTTGGTGAGGGTGACGTCGACTTCATCGGCTTCGGTGACGACGTGGTTGTTGGTGAGGATGTAGCCGTCTTCCGAAATAATGAAACCGGAGCCCAGCCCTTCACGCGGCCGGGGCTGCTGGGGGGTTTGGAATTCGGGATTGTAGGGTAGCTGGTCACCGAAGAAGTAACGGAATATTTCCGGTACCTGTTGTTGTTGCCGGTTGCTGGCTACGGTGGTTGTGGTGGTGATTTTCACCACTGAGGGGGAATGTTCTTCCACCAGTTCGGTAAAGTCCGGCAGTGCCTCGGCCAGTGCCTGGCCCGCCATCAGGCAGACCGTCGCCAAGAATACTTTCACTGCAGGCGCTTTGACCTTGGATACCTGCTTAAACATAAAGACCCATCTCCTGTTCATCGTTCGGCGAGGATAGAGGGATATTAGGACAGAAGGGCTGATTGCAAGCGAGGCGAAACCGCCGTTTTACACCGCTTTTACAGCGGTTCGGCAAGCCGTTGACCGCTTTCTTTCGAGGGGCTGACGCAGATCGAAATAACGGTTACTCAACCTTGACGATCAAGGATGAATTCAGCGGGTGGGTGGCCAGAATTCGAGGAACCCAACGCTGGCCGACTTGCCGGAACCGCTGGCGGGTGACCAGGAATGCCAGGCCACCTCCGACCAGGGCGACCAGCAATTGCAGGGGCTCGGCCAGATTCAGGGCGGAGGCGGCCAGCAGCGCTGCGAAGGCGCAGGCCAGCGGCCAGAGATACATCCACAATGCGGCCATCGACAGGGTGTCTTCCTGAATGCCGAGAGTGACCCGGTCGCCGGGTTTCAGGTCACCCTGGTAGGGGATAGCGAAATGGTTCTTGGCGGCCTGACGGTCGGCGTCGCCCCAGTCGCTGAGGACGGCCTGGCCGCAGCCCTGCTTGGCCCGGCAGGTGTCGCAGGCACTGGTTTGCAATACCGCGACGATCACCTCTCCGTCTTTGACCTGGATGACTGTGCCTTCCTCTTTAACCAAGGGGGTGCTCTCTGTCTGTGAATGAAGGCCGCCTATTGTACCCGCCGAACCGATGTCAGCAAACGCCGGGCGGTTTCCGGGGGGATCTCGCCGATCACGGTGATCATGTAATCGCCCTGCTCTGTCATCACGGCGGTGGTGGCCCCCATCCGCGCCTGACTGCCCAGGGGTTTTCCTCCCATGGCGGGTTCGACGAAGACGGAAAACGTAGCCAGTCCATCGCTGTATACCCGTTTTTCCATCCAGCCGTCGCTGTTTTCATGCCGCTCGGTCATTTCCAGTTTGAACATGGGCGGCAGCCAGCCCGGTTCGGTGACAAAGCCTTCTGTGTCCGGCTGGGTCGGTTCCGGCATGAACAGGGTCTGTTGGCGCACCTGGGCCTTGGCGAGGCTTGGCTGCAACGCTTCGTCGCTGATCGGACCACCGACGGTGATTCGGGTATAGCGGAACTGTTCGAGCAGGGTGCCGTCGGCGGTTTGAATTTCCGACTGCAATAACAGGCCCGAGGCTTTGTCGACCCAGAGTTTGTGGCGATACCGCCATTCATCGGCCATGAGCGTGATCACCCGGGCGTCCCGTCCTGCGACCCGAGCTTCGCCCATGGCTTCGGCTTTGTAGGACTCGGCGATGCGTTCGAGTTGCATCGGCCCCATTTGTGAAAACGGCGCAGCGGGCACGGCCCGGTCGACCAGGTCTTCCGACCCTTTGGGGTAGTAACACACCAGCCGATTACCCTGCCGCAGGATCTCGATCATGTCGCCGTCCAACTGCTGCAACAGCTCTACCGGTTCGCCGTCCCGGGTGGCATGGGCGATGGCGTAAACACTGGTCTGATCGCCACGCCGATGCAGGAACTCGCCCTGATAGTCGCGCTGTTGAATGGCGGTGCGCATTTCATTCAACCACTGCCATTCCATGCCGAAGGCGGGCAACACAGCCAGCCATGTTATTAAAGCCGTTAAGGCCATTAGTCGTTTCATTCGCTTTCTTCCCACTCGGGCTCGTAGGGTACAACCACGTGGCCACTACTGTAGGAGGCGGCCTCCGCATGCTGGCGCAAATAGGAATTCAGGCGCTGCTGGGCTTCGAACCGTGCCTGGGAGGCGTCCAGATTCTGCACCTCGGCCACCTGGGTTTCGGGCGCCGACGCCCCCTGCCAGCGCGCGCCGACCACCACCACAGCGGCCACCCCGGCGGCGACGGCTATTTGGCTGATGCGTTTCAGCCAGGGTTTGCGCGAGGGCTTTTCCGGTACATCCACTGTGCTTTCCCCAGGGCGACGGTTGGCGACATCGACGATGACGTCCCCGGCCATAGCCGCCTGCACCTGCGACAGGCGATGCCAGTCGTCCAGCAGTTCCGGGTTTTGGTCGAGTGCTTTCATCATCCGTTGGATGTCGACTTCACTGGCTTCGCCGTCCAGAAAGGCGGAGAAACTCTCATTGACTCGATCGTTCATGCTTACCTCGCAGAATCGGTTGCCGCGCGGGCGGGCGCGGCCATCAGGCTGTTCAGGTCTTTCTCGATGGCATCGCGTGCCCTGAAAATACGCGAGCGGACCGTGCCGATGGGTGTGTCCATGATATGGGCGATGTCTTCGTAACTCAGCCCTTCGAATTCGCGGAGCGTCACCGCTACCCGCAATTCTTCGGGTAGCTGGTCCAGCGAGGCTTTCAGCGCCCGCTCCATCTGCTGTTTGGCCAGCAACCGGTCCGGGCTGGCGAGATCGGTCAGGGCGGGCGGTGCCGACTGGGCGAAGTCGTCCACATCGATGCCGCTGTTGCTGGGCCTTCGGCCGCTGGCGTCCAGGTGGTTGTTGGCGCAGTTGATGGCGATGCGGTAGAGCCAGGTATAAAAGGCGCTGTCGCCCCGAAAGGCGGGCAAGGCCCGATACGCCTTGATAAAGGCTTCCTGAACAATATCCGGCACGGCGTCGTGGTCGCGCATATAGCGGGTTACCACGGTGGCGACTCTGTGTTGGTATTTCAGCACCAAGAGGTCGAAGGCGCGCTTTTCACCCTTCTGAGCCTTTTCAACCAGCAGTTGATCGGCGTCCTGTGCATTGGCCATAAGTGGCTCTCTCCAAGGGAAATACTGATAGCGTTACAGCCTAGGACAGACACTTCGGCAAAAAGTTCGTCGGTCTTTTGATCTCACAGTGCTGAAAGCCTGGTCGGTTTGGATATACTGCATTTTCTTTACTGTATTTTCTAACGGAGAACGTCCCGCCATGCCGTCTCGACTGTCCGCTGATGTTCTGGTGATCGGTACCGGCGCCGCCGGCCTGACTTTAGCACTCAGCCTGCCGCGTTGCCTGAATATCTATCTGATCTGCAAAGGCAAGCTGGGTTATGGCTCGACCGCCTGGGCCCAGGGGGGTGTGGCGGGTGTGCTGGACAAGGTCGATTCGGTGGAGGACCACGTGGCCGATACGCTCAAGGCGGGCGGCGGGCTGTGCGAGCCGAAGGCGGTTCGGCACACCATCGAGCGTTCGACGGCGGCTATTCATTGGTTGATCGATCAGGGCGTGCCTTTTACCCATCAGGACGGTTCGACGGTCGATTATCACCTCACCCGGGAAGGCGGGCACAGCCACCGGCGCATTATCCATGCGGCGGATGCGACCGGCCGGGCGATTTCCGAAACGCTGGTCGAGCGTGTTCAGCAGCGGGCGAACATTCATGTGCTGGAAGACCATGTGGCGGTGGATTTGATCACCCAACACAAGGCGTTTCCGGGTGGGGATGAACCGAACCGTTGTCTGGGCGCCTATGTCCTGGATAAAAGCCGGGACAGGGTGATCACGGTGGGTGCGCGGGCGACGGTGTTGGCGAGTGGCGGTGCGAGCAAGGTGTATTTGTTCACCAGTAATCCGGATGGCGCGAGTGGCGATGGCATTGCGATGGCTTGGCGGGCGGGTTGCCGGGTGGCGAATATGGAGTTCAATCAGTTCCATCCGACCTGTTTGTATCATCCGAAGGCGAAGTCGTTTTTGATTTCGGAGGCGGTGCGTGGTGAGGGCGGTCGGTTGATTCTGCCGGACGGTCAGCGTTTTATGCCGCGTTTCGATGAGCGGGGTGAGTTGGCGCCGCGTGATGTGGTGGCGCGTGCGATTGACCATGAGATGAAGCGGTTGGGGGCGGACCATTTGTTTTTGGATATCAGCCATAAGCCGGCTGATTTTATCCGTAGCCATTTTCCGACGATTTATGAGCGTTGTCTGGCGTTTGGCATTGATATTACGCGTGAGCCGATTCCGGTGGTTCCGGCGGCGCATTATACCTGTGGGGGGATTCGGACGGATTTGCAGGCGCGGACGGATTTGAGTGGTCTTTATGCGGCGGGTGAGTGTGCTTATACGGGTTTGCATGGGGCGAATCGGTTGGCGTCCAATTCGTTGTTGGAGTGCATTGTTTATGCTCAGGCGGCGGCGGAGCATATTTTGAGTGAGGAGTTGCCTCCGGGGGATGCGGACAGTCTTCCGTTGTGGGATGAGTCGCGGGTGTCGGATTCGGATGAGAAGGTGGTGATCAGTCACAATTGGGATGAGATCCGTCGTTTTATGTGGGATTACGTGGGGATTGTGCGGACGGATAAGCGGTTGGAGCGGGCGCGGCGTCGGGTTCAGTTGCTGAAGCAGGAGATTCAGGAGTATTACGCGAATTTCCGGATTACGGGGGATCTGTTGGAGCTGCGTAATCTGGCGGTGGTGGCGGAGTTGATCATTGAGTCGGCCCTGTCGCGCAAGGAGAGTCGCGGGCTGCATTACACCCTGACCTACCCTGAGCTTGGGGATTCTGCGGCTATTACTGTGTTATCGCCTCAGAAGTGAGTGGCTTTGGTTTGTTGTTGTGGCTGTAGCACCTTTTTGGTTATGTGCCATTGGGCCGCCCATGAGGCCGGGTAAGCCCCGGTGGGGTCGGCGTGAATCCATCCTTGGAGCCTAGACCGCAGCATCCTTGCTGCGGACTTCCCCACCGGGGCTTACCCGGCCTCCTGGGCTGGTTTAGTGCTCGCAAGCATTCCGGAAAAAATCTTTTAGCACCAAAACCGGGAGGTGCTCTGCACCATTCAAGTACCTCTTTAGGGGTATATGGTGGTATGCGATTTTCTTCAATGAATTCCGCCAGTTAATTCGCCTTTCTGGAACCAAGACAGTGCAAGCCCTGCTGATAACACCGTTTCGAAGTTGCAGTTTGGTGCATGCCGATCCGTGAATTCCGCACCGGAACGGCGCATACCTCTTTATCGGTACTCGCCCTGTATGGCATTCAAGCCCCGTTTTATCAGGCTTCCCCGTTGTTCTTACCTCTTGGTCAGCCCTAGCTGGCACGAAAGTTGAGTTACATGAGATCACACCTGCCTTAATTCGCGCCCAACGTCGGGCTCTAATTCCCTGTTTTTACAAGCGAGGATCTCATGTCATCCGATCGGTTGAACGTATTGGCGTTTTCACAGCCTCCTGTCCGCATTCTTCACTTTACGTGGTTTGCGTTTTTCCTGACTTTTGTCATGTGGTTTGCCCATGCTCCGATGAAGCCTTTCATTGTGGATGCTTTTAATTTGACCAACGATCAATGGAAGGCGCTGCTGACATTGAACGTGGCGTTGACTATTCCTGCCCGTATCGTGATCGGTATGTTGGTGGATCGTTACGGTCCGCGTGCTGTGTTCAGTTTGTTGTTGGCGTTGTCGGCGTTTGTCTGTTGGGGTTTTGCGTTTTCCACCAGTTATGAGCAACTGGCGCTGTTCCGTTTTCTGTGCGGTTTTATCGGCGCTGGTTTTGTGATTGGTATTCGCCTGGTGGGTGAGTGGTTCCCGGCGAAAACTGTGGGCGTGGCGGAAGGCGTTTATGGGGGCTGGGGTAATTTTGGCTCTGCGGCGGCGGCGTGGACGGTGCCTGCGTTGGCGGCTTATGTATTTGGCGGTGATGACGGTTGGCGTTATGCGATTGCGACGACCGGTCTGGTTGCTTTGTTGTACAGCGGTGTTTTTTATAAGCAGGTGCGGAATACGCCGAAGGGTTCGACTTATTTCAAACCGAAGAAGAGCGGTGGTTTGGAGGTGTCTTCCTGGCGTGATTTCTGGTTTTACATTGGCATGAACCTGCCGATGTATCTGGCGTTGTCGTTGCTGACCTGGAAGCTGTCTTCCGCGAGTGTGGGTTTGCTGACTCAGACGACGGCGGTGTGGTTGTACATTGGTTTGGCGGTGCTGTTCTGTGTTCAGTTCAGTCAGATTTATCGGGTGAATAAAGACCGTCTGCGCGAGGGTGTTCCTGAATTGCAGCGTTACCCGTTCAAGCAGGTGGCTGTGTTGGATTGGGCTTATTTTGTGACCTTTGGTTCGGAGCTGGCGGTGGTGTCGATGTTGCCGGCGTTTTTTATGGATACTTTTGCGGTGTCGCCTGTGTTGGCGGGTTTGTTGGGCGGCGCTTTTGCGTTGATGAATTTGTTGGCGCGTCCCGGTGGTGGTTTGTTGTCGGATAAGTTCGGGCGTAAGAAGACGCTGACTATTTTGATCGCTGGTTTGGCCATTGGTTATTGGGTGCTGAGTCAAATTGATTCGGCGTGGGCGATTCCGTTGGCGGTGCTGGCTGTGATGGCGTGTTCGTTCTGTGTGCAGGCGGGTGAAGGTGCGGTGTTTGCGATGGTGCCGCTGATTCAGCGTCGTATGACGGGGCAGATTGCGGGCATGGTCGGCGCTTACGGTAATGTCGGCGGTGTGATGTTCCTGACGGTCTATTCTTTCGTTGATGCTTCGACTTTCTTTATGGCGATTGGGGGTGCGGCGGCGCTGTGTCTGGTGGCGGTGCAGTTCCTGGAGGAACCGAAGGGGCACATGGTGGAAGTGGCCGAGGACGGCAGTGTGCAATTGATTGAAGTGAGCTGAAACGATGGTGTTGGGTAATCGCCTGGGGTTGTCTGTCGACCAGGCGTCCAGCCGGGGCCTTAAGCCTCGCAATGAGGATTGTATCGGCATCCGCATTCCGGATGACGATACCCTCGCTCTGAAAGGCGCTGTGGCTGTTATCGCCGATGGCGTGAGTGCGGCTGCCGCTGGTAAGGAAGCGAGCGAGGCTTGTGTTACTGGGTTTCTCAGCGATTATTTTTGCACGCCGGATTCGTGGTCGGTGAAGCAGTCCGCCCATAAGGTGTTGATGGCCTTGAACCAATGGCTGTGCAGCCAGGGTCAGCGTTCGGCCGATGAAGGCGGTTATATCACCACCCTGTCGACGCTTGTTTTGAAGTCGACCCAGGCGCATCTTTTTCATGTGGGTGACAGCCGGATTTACCGGTTACGGGCCGGTGTTCTGGAACAGTTGACCACGGACCATCAGGTTCGGGTCCGTAAGGATTTATCCTATCTCGCCCGCAGTATGGGCATGACGATGAATCTGGAAATCGACTACCGGTCGTTGGATTTGGAAACCGGGGATCTGTTCCTGCTGACCACGGATGGCGTGCACGAGTTCATTCCGCATGCCGAGCTGCTGGCTCTGCTTCAGTCGCTACCCAATACATTGAATGGCCATGCGGAAATGTTGGTAAAAACCGCGTTGGAGCGAGGCAGTGACGATAATTTAAGTTGCCAGATTATTCGGGTGGACAACCTAGGATTGGCCGATGCGGCGAATTTCGAGTCCTTGAGTCGGCTGCCCTTCCCTCCCCCGCTTTCGGTTGGCCAATCACTGGATGGCTATCGAGTTGAACAGGTTCTTCACGAAAGCACGCGCAGTCAGGCGTACCGCGTCAGCCATCCGGACCAGCCGGGCGAGCTGGTTATGAAGACCCCGTCCGTCAATTATGACGACGACCCGGCTTACATCGAACGCTTTCAATTGGAAGACTGGATGGCGGCGCGCATTCAAAGCCCGCATGTGGTGGCGAAGGTGGAACCGTTGCAACCGCCTTCCTGTTTGTATTATTTGACTGAGTACGTTCCCGGTGTTCCGCTCTCGAATTGGATCAGAGACAACACCCGGCCGGATATTAACCGGGTAGTCGCCATCGTCGAACAAGTCGTTAAGGCGGTTCGGGCTTTGCACCGAAAGGAAACACTGCATCAGGACATCAAACCGGACAATCTGATTATCGATAACAACGACCACGTGACACTGATCGATTTCGGCTCCTGTTGGATTCCCGGCATTCAGGAAATCCAGGTGCCCATCGAACGTGAACGCGCGCTCGGCACCGCTCACTACAGCGCGCCGGAATATGCCTTGAACGGCAAAGGCTCGGTGCGTTCGGAACAGTTTTCCGTCGCGGTGGTGGCCTATGAAATGCTCACCGGGAAACATCCTTACGGTGAAAAATACGCCAGTGCGGCCTCCCCTACATCCTTCGCGCGTTTGAAATACACACCGGCCTATCAACACAACCCCATGGTCCCGGTCTGGCTCGATGGCGCACTGAAAAAAGCCCTGCAACTCGACCCACGAAGACGCTACGACAGCTTCTCGGAATGGATTCAGGACTTGAAAGTCCCCAACCCCAGATTAATGCCGGACAAGGCACTTCCCCTGGCGGAAAGGAACCCAGTCGCCCTATGGCAGGGAATCAGCGCCGCACTACTACTAGCCCTAATCGTAAGCCTTGTTTTGTAGGAGCGCATGGTCCGCATTCGGCGCCGTACGCGACAAATGTTAGACCTGTTGGGTAGACGGCAGTGTTACCACTGCCGCCCCCCTGCAAATCCGGACGTGC
>CBFGUW010000073.1:0-15714 GCA_965652395.1 uncultured Saccharospirillum sp.
GCCATGGTGAGACAAATTTTAACGGAATCTTCCGATTAATTCAGAGGTTCCCTAACAATTGCTCCCTTTAGTGTCTCGCCGCACGCCTCACACCTTTTAAACCTTGGCGCGCGCGCTATCTCGCCGCATTTCGGACAGATATTAAATTTCCCTGAATCCTTATGCTTCTCGAAGAACTCCTCCGCGAGCCGAGCAAACGACCTCTCCCACTCAGCATACATCTCACACAACTCGTTTTGTGTGTAGTCCTCCTTTAACTGTTCAACCTCCGATACATCCGGCCACGCTCTGTTTAGCGGGAAGAAGGCCGCTCGATAGAGTTGCATGGCCTTCTTTTTTCCCGGCAGTTCAAAGGAATGGTATTTCCGAATGTAGTCTAGCGCCCGCTTGTCCATAATATCCAGCTAACTCCAAAAATTGCTCTAACCTCTGTCATCACCGATGACTGTAACGACGCGAAACGCAGTTATTGGCATTTGATCTAAAAGAAGTCTCGGGGTGTCCGACGCCTGCTTAATCAGCTGGTTAAGTTGCGAATGCATATCCACCCAATCGAGTAACGGTAAATGCAACCCACTCCCCAACAAGGTGAGGATCGCTGGAATTCACAACTTCCTCTACATGGAAGAGACCGCAGTCCACTTTAACCGGACCTATCTGGGTTACTTGGCCAAACGCCTTGTATCGCCACCCAGCTATACTTTCCAGCCCTTTCCGATGCTCAGGGTTACCAGAAAAGATATCCTCCCAAGATTCATCTTCGTCAATTTGCGGGCTGAACTCGAATTCAAAGCTTTCCCCAGCTCTTGGAGCTGTTATGGTACTGACGCTAAATTCATCCATGACACACAATAGCTGGCCGTCAACCTCGATAATAGCCTCTAAGTAAGGCCCTTTTGTGGATATCAGCTTCACACGCGCCATAGCATTTAACGCCTTAGGTAACTACCGGTGCGCAGCGGAGCATAGCACCAGTCATCTCCACCCATCGGGTAAAATTTATGGCTTCCAGACATCGCACTACTTCTTACTGCCTTTCAAATTCATTTCTTTCGCACGGTCATAGCAAATAGCGCACAGAATCTTTACTTGCGCCACCTCAAGAACCTTATCTGTCCACTCTCCATTCTGTTCGGCAACAAGTTCATTACAGAGCGTGCACCAGGCATTCGGGCGTGCTTCATCTGAATTTTCAGGATAGAAAAAACCGTAGGGCCTTCCCTCCCGCAGACCTTGAACAATGTGCTGACAGACAAAAGTCTCGTCTTGTTTTCCGTGCTTTGAGCACTCTACTTGATTCACATAAAGCCTAATTTTAACAGCATATACATTGTCACTTTCGACCCTTACCCCCTAACGCATCAACTTCAAACTATCACGCCTCGTCTCTCAAGAACCCTTAAAAGCAATTACCTCGTCACTCTGCCAATTGGTCAACGTCCAAAATACTGGCAAATCCGATGGCTGTCCCGGATATCTAATCATTTTCGATGCATCTCCCGGCAAAAAATCAGAATACCATCGCGACCTCTGTTAGGTTTAGAGCATTATGCTTCGGAGTTCAACCAAAAAGTTCTGAGTGGTATCGAGCGTGTCTGCCTTGTATTTCAAAGGGCGTGCTTTGGTTCGGAAAGGGTTTGGGGATAGTCTCCAGAGGTGGTGCTGATGCTGGGGCCGGGTGAGTTGTTTTGGTGGTGATTTGGTGTGTTGTTTTGAGTGGTTTTTAGTTGTGGGTGGGTTGGGTTGGGAGGTCGCGCACGGAGCCGGATGCGGATCATACGCTCCTACAGGAGCGTTATTGGGCTCTTAGTTGGCTTTCTGCCCTTTCCGATGTCGGGCCACCCTCTCCCCCAGCCCTCTCCCGCCAGCGGGAGAGGGAGTAAGTTGGTGCCAATACTAGGCCAGAGGGGTGTGGTTACAGGCGGTAGACCCTCGCTTCGTAGGGTTGCAGCTGGGCGTTTTGGGTGGGCGGGTGTTCGCTCACCGGGTAGTTGGCCAGTTGCAGTTGGTCGTGGCGCAGGTTGTCGTTCAGGTCGCTGACCTGGATTGGTTGGTCGCTTAGGTTACACAGCACTATGAAGCGGTCGTGGCCCCGGGTACGGGTATAGGCGTAGACGTGCGGGTGGTCTTCCAGTATCAGGTCGTATTGACCGTAGACGAGGGCTTTTTCCTCTCTCCGCAGCTTGATGAGAGCTTTGTAGTGGCTCAGCACTGAGTCGGTCTGTCGCTGTTGGACTTCTGCGTTCAGTTCGGTGTGGTTGGGGTTGACGGGTAGCCAGGGGGTGCCTTGGCTGAAGCCTGCGTTGGTGTCGGCGCTCCATTGCATGGGGGTGCGGGAGTGGTCTCTGGCGTAGTCTTTGATGTGGGCTAGGATGTCGGCGTCGGTCCAGCCTTCGCGGCGTTTTTGGGTGGCGAGGTTTTTTACCGCTACGTCGTCGAACTCGTCCAGGTGGTAGAAGGGGTAGTTGGTCATGCCGAGTTCCTGGCCCTGGTAGATAAAGGGCGTGCCCTGCATCAGGAAATATAGGGTGGCGATGGCGGTGGCGCTTTCCCGCCGGTAGGTGCTGTCGTTTCCCCAGGTTGAAACAATGCGCGGTATGTCGTGGTTTTCCACGAAGAGTGCATTCCAGCCGCGGCCTTCCAGGCCTTTTTGCCAGCGGGTTAGGGTCTTTTTCAGTTCCGGCAGGTTCAGGCGCAGTTGGTTGGGGCTGCCCCAGAGTTTGAGCTGTTCGAATTGGAACAGCATGTTGAATTTACCTTGGTCCGCGGCCACCCAGTTGAGGGCGTCTTCCATGTTGACGCCGTTGGCTTCACCGACGGTCATGATGTCGTAGTGGGCGAAGGTGCTTTCGCACAGGTCGGCGATGTAGTCTTGAATGCCGTCCACGTTGAGGTGCATGTCGGTCGAGGGCACGGTGTCGAGCCCTTTGGGGTTGGGCATGTCCGGCAGGCCGGGGGTTTTCTTCAAATGGGTGATGGCGTCTATGCGGAAGCCGTCGACGCCTTTGTCGAGCCACCAACGAATCATGTCATACACGGCCGCGCGCATGTCGCGGTTTTCCCAGTTTAAATCAGGTTGTTTTTTGCTGAACAGATGCAGGAAATATTCGTCGGTCTGTTCGTCGAATTCCCAAACGGATTCACTGAAGATGCTTTCCCAGTTGTTCGGTGGGGCATCGCCCTTGCCTTCGCGCCAGTAGTACCAATCGCGTTTGGGGTTGTCTTTTGAGGAGCGCGATTCCTTGAACCAGGCGTGTTCGTCGCTGGTGTGGTTGATCACCAGGTCGAGCAGTATCCGTATGCCGCGCGCGTGGGCTTCTTCGAGCAAACGGTCGAAATCGGCCATGGTGCCGAATTCTTCGAGAATGCCTTGGTAATCGCTGATGTCGTAGCCGTTGTCGTCGTTGGGCGATGGGAATATCGGGCTTAACCAGAGTACGTTGACGCCCAGGTTTTCCAGGTAGTCGAGCTTGGAAATAATGCCCCGCAGGTCGCCGATGCCATCGCCGTTACTGTCCATAAAGCTGCGTGGGTAAATCTGGTATACCACGGCTTCTTTCCACCAGGTTTGAGTCATGAAATATTACCTGTTCAATGCGAGCATGAAGGATTCGTAAGGGGCCAATACCAGGTTGCGGGTTAGCTCGGTGCGCTCAACCCCGTTGTGAACCCAGCATTCACCCTGTTGGTTTTGCAGTGTTTCCGGTAAATCCACCCGAACTTCTTCGGCGGAAAAGTTATTGATCACCACCAGTTCTTTGTCGCCTCGGCGGCGCTTGTAGGCGAACACGCTTGGGTGCTCGGGTAGAAGTAATTCAAAGTCGCCATGCACGAGAACGTCGTTCGCTTTACGCAGCTGAATCAGCTTTTGGTAGTGCCGGAATATCGATAGTTCGCTGGCGCGGTCCCGTTCAACGTTAATCTCGGTGTAATTGGGGTTCACCTTAAGCCAGGGTTTGGCTGTGCTAAAACCGGCCTGTTTCGCGTCGCTCCATTGCATGGGGGTGCGGGCGTTGTCGCGGCTGTGTTTGTGAATGGCGGTCATCAGGTCGTTATGGGTGTAGCCGTTGGCCCGTTTTTCCTCGTAGAGGTTGCGGGTTTCGATGTCCTGATACTCTTCAATGGAATCGAATTGCACGTTGGTCATGCCAATCTCTTCACCCTGGTAAATATAGGGCGTGCCCTGAAGGCCATGCAGGGCGGTGGCGAGCATCATGGCGGATTTCACGCGGTACTCTCCGTCGTCACCAAAAATAGAGACCGAACGGGGTAGATCATGATTGTTGAAAAACTGGGAATTCCAACCCTTGCCCGCGAGTTCCTTCTGCCACTTGGCAAACACTTTCTTGAGTTCCACCAGGTTGAAATCGCGCGGGCGCCATTTGCCTTCCACCGGGTCGTGCGTGAGTTGAATGTGTTCGAACTGGAACACCATCGAAAGCTCTTTGCGGTCCGGGTGGGAAAACAGCTGGGCGATTTCCGGTGTGGCGCCCCAGGTTTCACCTACGGTCAGCGCATCCCGTCCGGCGAGGGTTTCGCGGTGCATTTCCTGCAGGAAGGGGTGAAGGTCCGGACCGTTGGCGGTGATTTTTTTATCGGGGTCTTTGCCGATCAAGTCGATCACGTCCATGCGGAAACCGGCGATGCCTTTGTCGAGCCAGCGGTTCATCATGGCGTACACTTCTTCGCGCACTTTGGGGTTCTGCCAGTTCAGGTCCGGCTGTTTTTTGCTGAACAGATGCAAATAATATTCGCCGCTGGCTTCATCGTATTCCCAGGCGGAGCCGCCGAAAACGGCGCGCATGTCGTTAGGGGGCGAACCGTCCGCCTTGGGTTTGCGCCAGATGTAAAAATCCCGGTAGGGGCTGTCTTTTGATTGGCGCGCGCTTTCGAACCAGCGGTGTTCGTCGGAACTGTGGTTCACCACCAGGTCGAGCAGGATTTTGATGCCCCGGTTTTTCGCTTCGGTTATCAACCGTTCCATATCGGCGAGCGTGCCGAATTCGGGGGCGATGTCGTCGTAGTCGGATATGTCGTAGCCGTTGTCATCCATGGGTGATTTGCACACTGGTGACAACCAGATGACATCGATGCCCAATTCAGCCAGGTAATCGAGCTTGCTGATAATGCCGGGGATGTCACCCATGCCATCGTTGTTGCTGTCCATGAAACTGCGTGGATAAATTTGATAAACAACGGCGTTTTGCCACCAGGGTTGAGTCATAGAGTGCCTTTTGGTTGTGTTGAGTCGTGCTACGTTACTTTTGTCGCGCAGGGGACCCGGATGCGGACCATGCGCTCCTACTGGGGCATGGGTTCGTTCTAGCCTTTTACGGCTCCACTGGTCAGGCCGCTGACGATGCGTCTTTGGAATATCAACACCAAAACGATGATCGGCAGCGTGGCCAGTACGGAACTCGCCATGATGTTGGCCCAGGGTAGTTCAAATCTTGATGCGCCCTGCAGCATGCTGATAGCGACGGGTACGGTGCGGTTGTCCGGCGAGATGACGAAGGTGAGTGCGAACATGAATTCGTTCCAGGCGCCAATGAAGGCGAGCAGCCCCGTCGTTACCATCGCCGGTGCGAGCAGCGGTGCGTAAATGCGGGTGATGGTGACCCACATGGAGGCGCCGTCCATGATGCCCGCTTCTTCGAGGTCACCGGGCAGGGATCGCATGAAGGTGGTGAGCACCCAGACGGTGAATGGCAGCGAGAAGGTGAGGTAGGAAAGCACCAGGGCGGCCAGTTGATCGTACAACCCGAACACCCGTACCAGCTCGAACATACCGGAGAGCACCGCGACCTGCGGAAACATCGAAAAACACAGAATGGTGAGCAGGAGTGTGCCCTTGCCGCGAAAATGAATGCGCGCCATGGCAAAGGAGGCACTGATGGAGACGAGCAAACAGCCACCCACTGTTAATGTCGCCACGGCGAACGAATTGAACAGGCTGCGCGCGACGCCGGTATCGCGCAGTACCGTCAGGTAGTTCGACCAGTCGAACGCGGCCGGAAAATAGCTGGGTATGAAGAGGTCCTGGCCGCTGCGCAGTGAGGTTAAAAAAGCGTAGTAAAACGGAAACACGCTGATTACGAATACTACGAAGGCGGCGAAATAGAGCCCGGTTTTTCCCAACAGTTTTCGTGCTGTCATGGTTTGAGTGGCCATCAGTAGTGCCCTCCGGTGTCGTTCAGTTTCACTCGGCCGATCATCAGGTAACTGACGGCTACGCCTGCGACGAGCATGAATACCAGCACCGAGGCCGCCGAGCCGCCGCCCATGTCCTGATACTCCACCAGCAATTGGCGCGAATAGCCGGAAATGGAAATGGTGGATTCACTGTTGGAGGTGAGCACGTAGATCAGGTCGAACACGCGCAGCGCGTCGAGCGTGCGGAAAATAAGCGCGACGATCATGGCGGGTTTGATCAACGGCAGGGTGATGCGCCAGAACCGCTGCCAGGCGGAAGCGCCTTCGAGCCGGGCGGATTCGTACAGGTCTTCCGGAATCATCTGCAGGGCGGCCAACAACATGAGCGCCATGAATGGCGTGGTTTTCCACACCTCGGCGATGATCACGGCCCACATGGAAAGCTCGGGTACTGCGACCCAGGCGAGCGGCTCCTGAATCCACCCCAGTTTGCTGAGCAGGTCGTTCACCACGCCGTACTGGTCGTGAAACATCCAGCCCCACATCTTGGCGGATACGATGGTGGGAATGGCCCAGGGCACGAGAATGGCGGTGCGCAGAATGGTGCGGCCAGCGAATTTCTGGTGCATCAACAGGGCGATCAACATGCCCAGCACCAGCTCCATAGAGACGGTGGTAAGGCTGAACCAGAGGGTGTTGGCCACGGCCCGCCACCAGAGCGGGTCCGCCAGTACGCCGAAGGCGATGGAGCCGCTGGTGTCGAGGTAGTTGGCCAGGCCGATGAAGGTCGCGTCGTCGGGCGCGTTCAGGGAGGCATCCGTCAGGCTGTAATAAAAAGTCCGCAGCAGTGGCCAGGCCGCTACGGAAAAGAGCAACAGCAAAGCGGGCGCGACCAGCAGCCAGGCGCTGCGGGCACGACATTGCGCGAGGCTGAGGTCGCGGTGGTTGAAGAACCGGGCCGCGAGGCCGCGGCTCCGGTGTTGGGTGTGGGTCGCCAAAGTCATGGATCGGTTACCAGGCGTTGCGTTTGATGCGGGCGAGGCGGCGTTCGAGGTCGGCCACGGCCTGTTCGCCGTTCATGTCGCCGTTGAGCACGGCAAAGGCGGCGTTGTAGAAGGCGTTGGACACGCGGGCGTAGTTGTCGCCGGTGGGCGTGGCGGGCCGCGCCACGGCCGATTCGAACACCGCCAGCAGTTGGGTCATGTGCGGGGCGGTTTCGAGAATACGTGGGTCGTCGTATACGTCCAGACGGGCGGGGGAGACGCCGGTCATCAGAAAGCGCTGAACCTGGGTTTCGGCTTCGGAAAGGATGCGCACCAGTTCGATGGCGGCTTCCGGATGTTCGGTATAACGGCTGACGGCCCATTGCCAGCCACCCAGAGCGGCGGCGTGCTGGCCGTTATCGCCCCCTTTGGGCAGCGGCGCAATGCCGACCTTGCCTTTGATGGAGCTGCCTTCGTCCTGCGCGAGTTGGTAGGCATAGGGCCAGTTGCGCATGAAAAGGGCGTCGCCATTCTGGAAGACGGCGCGGGCTTCTTCTTCCTGGTAGCCCATCACGCCTTGCGGGGCGATGTGGCCGATCCAGCCAGCGGCGGTATCCAGCCCTTGGGCGGCGCCCTGGTTGTTGATGGTGATGTTGCCGTCGGCGTCGACGAGGGTGCCGCCGTTGTGGGAGGCGACCCATTCGATGGCGTTGCAGGTAAGGCCTTCATAGGCTTTGCCCTGGAAGACGAGGCCCCAGAAGTTGTCGTGCCCGGCGTCGCGCTCGGCGGATTGGATTTTTTCGGCGATGCGTTCCATCTCGGCCCAGGTTTGCGGGGGCTGTTCGTTGTATTTATCGAGCAGGTCGGCGCGGTAGAGCAGCATGCCGGTGTCGATGAAGCCGGGAATGGCTTTGAGTTCGCCGTCGATTTGGTTGTTTTGCCAGGCACCGGGGAAGAAGTCGGGCTCCAGGTCGCTGAGTTCGCCTGAGAGGTCGAGCATGTGCGGGGCGAGGATGCCGGGCCAGACGACATCGGCTTGGAAGACATCTACAACGCCGCTTTGGCCACTGGCGAATATCTGCTGGAAGAGGCCGAGTTTTTCGGATGAGGAGTTGGGCAGTTCGACGAATTCCAGGGTGTGGCCGGTGGCGGCGTTGAAGCGTTGCTCTACGTAGCTGCAGAAGGCTCTGTCGTTGCCGGTAGCGCCGCATTCCATTTTCAGGGTGGCGGCTTGGGCGGCGCCGATGCTTAAGGCGGTGCAGGCGGCCATGGCCAGGCAGGTGGTGATGTGTGCGCGTTTCATTGCGGTTTCCTTTGATCTTGTATTTGTTGTTGGTTGCGAAAACTGCACCGGCGGGGCTGTCGGTGGCCCCTTTTTAGCCGGTTGACCAAAGGTTAAGTCGGCACTAAGCAAAAATATAATGCTTTATATCGTCGTCATTATAGATAGTATCTATACCTCTTTGTTAGCGCTGGGTGAGCCTGTGGTGGGCTTTGTGGCTTTAGCTCCTTTTTTTGGTGCCAGTGGTCCGCCAGAGGAACCGGGCCTCCCTCTGCCGGAGCGCCGCAAGTACGTCCCTGTAGGCTCGCGGCCCGCTTCCCTGCGGCCCGACGTCCGGCTGAGGGAGGCCCGGTACCTCTGGCTTGTGCTGTGGCGGCTGGATGTTAGGTCTTTCTTTTTTGGAGGGCGTTGTGGAAAAGTCTTTGCGTCAATTCTTGATGGTGGCTGAGCAAAAGAGCATCAGCCATGCGGCGAAGCGGCTGTTTATCAGTCAGCCGACCCTGACTCACAATATGAAGAAGCTTGAGGAGTCACTGGGTGTGGAGCTGTTCATTCGCTCGCCCAAGGGGATGGAGCTTACCTCCTACGGTGAGATGCTGATGGAGCAGGCGCGCATTATGCGGCGGGTGCATGAGAACACCTTGAACAAGCTGAACCAGTTGCGCATTCGTCAGGAGCGTGGCTTGAGGGTGGGTGTGGGCTTTGCCTGGTGGCAGCTGTTTTTTCGGGATCTGTTTCGGGAATACCGCGCAGCACACCCTGGGGCCCCGGCCCATATCGATATCGCGAACCATCTGCGTTCGATGGATCAACTGCTGTGTGGCGATATCGACCTGTTCATCGGCCATCGCATCGCGGGTTTGAGCAAGCGCTCGGGTGCGGTGTTTATGCCTTTGTGGCAGGTGTATGACAAGTGCTTTGTGCGGCCTGGGCACCCTCTGCTGGGGCAGCCCCGATCGTTGGAGGACCTGCTGGATTACCCTCAGGTGGAAGTCACGCCGGACGAGCCGCGCTATAGCCAACAGGTGGTGGAGGATACGCAGTTGAAAGAGGCGGACCGCAGCCGTTACCACCTGGCGGAGCGGGTGGTGTGGGCGAGTAATTCGATGAGTTCGAGCATCGAGATTCTGTTGGATAGCGATGCGGTGATGTCGTACACCGGCACGCTGGATAGCTATTTGGCGGGTTTTGGGGTGCAGGAGTTGGATATTATTGAGACACAGGGGCCTTTTACTGTGGGGCTTTATACATTGGCGGAGCGGACTGGGGATGAGATGGTGAATACTTTGGTGCGGTTGATTGGGGGGTATTTGCCTAGAATTGCTGATCGAGTGGAGTTGTTGGTGCCTTTGAAGGATGGGAATTTGGCTGAGGTTAATTGGTCGGAATCCCACGCTTTGGGGAGCGGTTAATATCTGGTTAAAGATTGGAGGATGTAAATAATTCTGTGTAACCGCCTGAAAATGGGCGGTTTTATATTATCAGAACTCAGACTTTTAACCGCCCCCTATATTCAGAGTCATTCGCTCTTTGGCCGAAATTCTGAGAAGTTGATGACTTTCGCTACGTTCGCTTTCTTTTTCTCTTCGTATTCCTTAGCGGCCAGATCGGCGAGGTATCCTCGATAGTCAAATCGCAGCAACCTTTCAGTGTCATAATTGTTAAAGTTCAACCCATGCGGGTGGCCGGGGTTTAGTGAGAGACCACGCCCTTGGTTGTATAGGAAGAAGTCATACGCCCATAGTCGAAGTGAGCGTGACTTGGGCACAATAGACTTGAGCATAACGAATGAGGAAAAGAACGGCACGACATAGATGTCATACTTGGTTTTCCACATTTCCGCCCGGAACTTTCCTTTCTCGTTCACTAAGTTGCTCAAGTCTCGACGGATGAAGGGCGTAAGAAGAATGAAGACGTGAGAGTCCAGAAGCGTGGCAAGGCACTTTTTATAGTGCGCCTCTCTGTCCTCTGCGGTGAGGCGAAGCATTATTTCAAGTCTGTTTTCCTGGTGAGAAGTCATGAAGGTTCCTTCGCCTATTTCTATGCCATTCTGAGAAAGCCCTTTGGCTGACTCAATTGATTGCCGCTAATTGGCGGTTGTGACCGGCATGTTAAGGTTAAGAAGTGATGCCCATTCCGCTTTTCCAATCCACTCATCTGAGACACCATTGCCAAAGTCAGCAAACTACGCAATGTCGGAATGCGATTCAATTAGTTTTTTATTTCATCATTACTATTTTGCATGCCAAACCTCACTGATAACTGATGGCCCTTTGCTTCCATCGGTTTGTTGGATCGCAATCTTCCTTGCATAACTCCAACGGATCGACATATTGAATTGGATTAGGGGTGAACTGACAGGCATTAAGCTCCCCATGATTCCGATTGGGTCTTGATTGATGTAACGGCCAACACCGGGGTCGTAGAACCCACAGCAGTTCTGACAAAGCCCGTTTTCTGGCCTTCGTATTGACCCTGCATACTCAAACCCGGCTCGAACGGCACTCCTGTGACTGGATAAGTCAGCTTTGGCATCCCCCTTCTTGTCTTAGGTGTAGTGATCGCTGCTCCAGACCTCTTCGCCACTGTCGTGGTGGTACATCGCCTTCGGCGTCCCGGCATAATCGGTATCGATGTGATGCAGCCCCCACTGCTGGTCCCACATCGCGACGGGGACATGGGTATCCGGCAGGTAGGCAAATTAACGATCTAAATGGCAGACTTCACTAACTCAATTTGGCTCTGGGTAAGCTCAGTCAAATCGATAGAGGCTAAGTCACCATTAGAGGCTATTCCAAAGCGAACTCTTTCATTTCTAATGTAACGAACGGGATTGCCTGCTTTGGAAAATGCTAAAGAAATATAATCCCTTCCAATGGTCAGCATAGCCTCTGAGTCAAATTCATCCTGAAATCGGTCAGAAAAATCCTTCAAATCACAAGGCCAGCCAGTCGTATCAAAGACAGGAAGCCCTTCTTTTTCAATTGCACCGTTAGGCAGTGCTCGATCCGACAGAGCGACATTTTTCTGGTTAATGCTAGTTAACGTGACACTGCATATCTCGCCATCTTCCTTCAGTCCAATTTCAACCAAAGATAGTTTTCCATCACCACCCCTCCAATAAATAGGTGACACTTCGTCTGTCCCGAATTTTGCGGAAAACGGAATGTATACATCCATTTCAACCGATTCTTGTTCACTGTTCTTTTCTTCTTTAATAGTTAGCATCACATATACAACGCATGTTTGATTACTGGAAGAGCATCTCCTGCACGCCCTTGGCTAAATACTAACTCCCAACGGCCAACCTGCATCATATCTCCATACTCAATTCCCTGAGTAACTGCCTGATTCACCGATTGTTGGAAGCTTGTTAACATTGCTTGACTACTCATAGATGAGCTGTGAGACGCTCCATTGCGTGTTAAATATTCAGTCATGTGCTTGGTAGCATTTGGGTGAACCCAAAACTTTCCGCCCTCTGTTTCAAGCTCGAAAGACTTAGGTATAGACGTGCCCTCTATAGTCTCCTGAGTAGCCGTTATTGAATCATAGACGGTGCCAGTTTTATCTGGGCACTCCTTATTTAGCCCTAGAGGATCGACCCAATTAATCGGGTTTGGGGTGTACTGGTAAGCGTTAAGCCCACCCAGTAGGCCGATTGGGTCCTGGTTGATGTAACGGCCCACATCGGGATCATAGAAGCGATAGCAATTCTGGTAAAGCCCGATCTCCACGTCCTCGTACTGCCCCTGCTGCCTTAGACCTGGATCGAACGGCAACCCCGTCACCGGGTGGGTGAGCGTGGTCATTGTGTCTCGGGTCTTGCCGTAGGTGTGATGATCGCTGCTCCACACCTCCTCACCAGTCTCGTGGCGGTACATCGCCTTCGGCGTGCCGGTGTGGTCCGTGTCGATGTGGTGAAGGCCGAGTTGCTGGTCCCACATGGCTGTCGGGATATGGGTGTTCGGCAGGTAGCTATACATCCGGCAGTTGACGGGCTTGTATTTCCTATCAATGTGTCGGGTCTGGATGAGCTTCTGCCCCTGCCAGATATAAGCCTCGGTGTACTCCCGAGCCAGCTCCTTAGGCTGGTTATCGAGGTAACGCTCTCTTTCAGCGTCGCTCCAATCCCCCGAGCCGAACGGCAGGTAGGTGGAACGCAGTAGACGGTGCACTTCCTTGTCAATGCGGCGGCCGAGGGCGTCATAGCGAAACCTCAGCCGTTGTTGCAGTTCACCGTCCTTGTAGTCATCGAGTTGGATGAGTTGATGCTTGGCGTTGTAGCTGAGCCGCTGTTCCAGTCGTTTATCGGTGCCGCGCTGAATGCGGATCAGATTGCCGTGTTGATCGTATTCAAAATGCCGGTCGCCATGGAACGGGAGGCGGTTGTCGAGCAGGTGGTCCAGACCCTCCGGCAGGCGATTGCCTGCGGGGTCCGTGTTTTCTTTGTGAACGGTCAGGGCCTCACCGCCCGGTCGCTGTTCCTCGACTCGGGTCAGTTGGTCGATAGGGTCGTAGAAAAAGCGGCGTTGGCCTCTTTTTTGGTCGTCGATTCGGTTGATGCGGCCCTGGTCGTCAAAACCGTAGTGACGGTCTTGCAGTGGGGTTCCGGCCTGTGTGGCGGCCGGGTCGTCCATCGGCCGGTCCGGGTCGGTGGGCTTTATTCGCCGGTAGCGACTGAGCCGGTGTTCGGGGTCGTAGTCCCACAACAGTTGGTGTTGGCCCTGCTGGCGTTCGCTGAGCAGCCCCTGGTCGCTGTATCGTTGACGCAGTAGGGAGACGACATCACTGGGGGTATAGCTTTGAGCGTCCGGCAGACAAAGGCTCATACCACCCAGTCGACCATGGTGATCCCAGTCCGTTATTTCCTCCCAACCCCGGTGGCGAGTGTCATACATCAACCAAGACAGTTCATGGTCCTGGGGTTTGGCGGTGACGGCGCTGTGTTGAACACGAACAGGACGGTCGAAGGAGCCGTATTCAAAGCGTTGGTCGTGCTGGTGGGGGCGGATTTTGTTGTAGTGGCCCCGGAAGTCCTGCCGGATTTGGTCAAGCACCAGACGACCGGCTAAATCGAACTCGAACCGGTGCTCGGCGTGTTCGTTGCGGGCGTGGGTGAGTTGCCCAATGGGGCTGTATTGGTACTCGGTCCAGGTGTCGGCTTCGGGGCGCTCGGCATGACTGTATTGCTCCCGAGTGAGCTGACCGAGGGCGTTGCGTTCGAAGTCGGCGGTGATCGGGCCTTCGGCGAGGCCGATAAGATGACCGACTTCGTTGTAACGGTAGTCGGTGGTGCGGCCATCGACACCGATTTCCCGGGTCAGGCGTTCGCAGGCGTCATACTCAAAACGGTGAGCCTGACCGTTGCCGTTGATGAGAGCGGTCAGATTGCGTTCGGTATCGTATTCGTAGCGGATTTCTCGGCCATTGGGCAGCACCTTGGCTTCGGGTTGGGCGAAGGGGCCGTATCTCAGTGCCGTGGTGCGGCCAGCGGGGTCGGTCTGGCTGATCAAGCGCCCAGCTTGATCGTATTCATAACGCCAAGCTTGGTTGTGCTCATTCACCTGGGTGATCAGGCGACCATAGTCATCGTATTGAAAATGTTGTTGCCGGGGTTTTTGTTGTCCGAGCGTGTCGGTCCGGGTGTGCAACCGGCCTTGGTCGTCGTACTCGAACCGAGTATCGGCAAGCACGGTGATGAGGGCATGGTGCAGCCAGTCCCGGTCGTTTTTGGCTTCGCCGTTGTTTTTTTCTGTGCCCCGTTCAGTCTGTGTTGTGGTTTCCGCCCTGCCCTGGGTGAGCAACGGCTTGTACCGGGTCCAGTCATCCGGTGGCGCGAGACGGTGGTCGCGCTGGGTATTGGGTATTTTGTGCCAGGGAGTGTCAGCATTGAAGGCGATGCCCAAGCAGAGGTGACGGGCGAGTTGGCCGTTGTTCTCGTCCCAGATATAGCGATGCTCACGTCCGCTGTGGTCGCGGTGGGCGATGAGGTGGTCGCCTTTGTAGGCCCAGCGTTCCTCGGTGCCATCCGGGTGGCGAATGGCAGTCAAAAGACCATCACTGTTGTAGGTATAAGCCGTTCTTCGTCCGAGTGGGTCAATGACCTGGCTGGGCTTAGTGCTGTCGTTCCAGTAGTGCAGTCGGTATTCATTACCAAGGGCATCTATGCGCTTGGTCAGGCGGTCTTGTTTATCGTGCTCGAACTGAGTGGCGTTGCCGAGTGGGTCGGTGTGGGTGCGCAGGCGGCCCTTGCTGTCGTAGTCCCAGCGCTCAACAGAGCCGTCGGGCCGGGTGCGCTGAATCAAATGGCCTTCGGCATCGAATACAAAGGTCTCGGTGAAGCCCCGGCTGTCAGTTGAGGTACTGGTGCGGTTGGCGGTGTCCCAGGTGAAGCGATAGTCGTATTCGCCGCTTTCGGCGTATTGGCGGGTGCAGCGGGCGGTGGGGCTTTCACCGTCCCACTCGAAGCGGAAGTTGAGTCCTGTGGCGGTGCGTCTGAGCTGAAAGAGGTGATGGTGGTAACGGTAGTGTTCCAAACCGCCCAAGGCATCCTGGGCGGCGATAAGGTCACCCTGTTGGTCCAGCCGGTAACGGGCGAGTGTTTTTTCGGGTGTGTTTCGACTGGTGCGGCCCATGATGCGATGCCAGCCATGGTGGCCTGACAGGAAGTTGAGTTGTGCGCCCCAACTGGCAGTGGCACGGATCAAAGGTTGAGAGGCGTTTGTCTCGACGGTATTACCGTAATGCAATTGCCAGGCGTGTTTCCGGTCTAGCGTGCTCCATTGGGTTAACCGCCAGCGCTCGGGTTGGTCCGGGTCTGGCTCGAAATGCCACAAGCCGTCCGGTTGCTGCAGGGTCAGGCGGTCGTCAAAGCGGCGCAGTACCGTGCCCCATTGGTTGCGCACGCGGCGGCCGGATTCCGGCAACGGAAAACTGATGGACGCGCCTTCGGCGTCGCGGTGGATCAGTTTACCGTTTTTCAGGGTCAGGCTTTGGTCGAAGGGGTGGCTCCAGCCATGTCCCAACTCGCCGCGACGGGCACTGGCGGTGCTGCGGTAGAGGCGTTTCCACGCTAGGGGCAGCGGGCCGCCGAGTTCGAAATCGACGTGCGAGAACAGTTCTTCCCCGGTGAGCATGTTGATGGGGTCGCCGCAGGTGGTGCTGTTCGCTTCGCAGAGCGTGGTTTCGTCGGTGTCGGTTTTGCTATCAGAATGGGTGTTTTCGTCGTTAGGGCGTTCCAGCCGTTCCTGCTCGGTTTTGTATTGACCGGTGTGGTTTTGCTCGGTGTTGCGG
>CBFGUW010000074.1:0-15582 GCA_965652395.1 uncultured Saccharospirillum sp.
AATAAATTTCGCGGGCTTCACCCAGCTGGCAACGGGCGTTGAGTTCCGCCTTGAAGGCCTGACGATTCGGTAGATGGGTTAAAGGGTCTTCCAGGGCCATTGCCCGTAACCGTTTCAGGGAGCGGCGCATCAAGGCATAAAGCAGAGCCCCGGTGACGAGAACAAAAAACCAGCCTTTGGCGGTTTGGAGGTGTCCGCGCAATTGGGGATCATCGACCAGAGAGATAACCAGGCGGTCGGAGAAGAGGATCCACAGTGTGCTCAAAAATACGTAAAGCAGCGCGATGCGCAGCGCAGGTTTGAGAAAACTGTCGTGCATGCGGCCGTTTCCTTGGGCGAAAGTAGTGGGTGTCGATTACGCGGGCACAACCCTGTGCCGATTTCGGTATAAATTAGCTCTAGCCGGAATCAGAACGTATCGAATCGGGCCAGCAGATGACTCGTGACGGAGGCCAGGTATGTCAGAAACAGCGTATCGGTTCCGCTTCGAAAGTGTTCGGGTGACCGATGGCCGAGTGCCAGCATGCCGGTCACAGTGCCTGCATCATCTTCCAAGGGGGCAATGGCAATGGAACCAACGTTTCGACCGGCAAACAGGAAGTTTCGCTCAGTCTCGGAGAACGCACCGCACAACGCTTTCTTCTCCCGTACCAGGGTCGGGAAATGATCCGTCAAGGTCGGCCGATCTATTTGCAGCCAGTGGTCGCCGTCCTGGTTCGGGTGCTCGCAGAGAATAACGGCGGTTTCATGCACGTCGAAATCGTCCACCAAGCCGCGTTCCAGGGTGCCGGTCAAATCATTCAAGCAGGTCTCGGACAGCATTTTCAAAACCAGCCGCTGCAAATGCAGAAAGAGGCGGTCATTACGTTGGGCGACCTGAATGAAGTGGTTCAAACGATCAATCAGTTGACGGTTTTCCTGACGCAGGATCTGGTTCTGGCGTTCCATCAGCGAGATGGCTTCACCGGAATCGTGCCGAAGGTGCAGTTTTTTGAGCAGGTGGGGATGGTCCTCAAAAAAACGGGGGTGGCGACGCAGATAGGCGGCCACCATTTCGGCATTCAGTTCGCTGTCGTTCAGACTTTCCGTCACCCGACGACTCCTTCAAAAACGGTTTCGACCGGGCCTGTCATCATGACATTGCCTTCACCCGACCATTCAATCAGCAGGGTACCACCCGGAAGGGTGATGTGAACATGGTCGTCAAACCAATTGTTGAGCCGACCGGCCACGGCAGCGGCGCAGGCACCGGTGCCGCAGGCGAGGGTTTCCCCGACGCCTCGTTCGAATACACGCAGGCGGGCATGTGTGCGGTCCACCACTTCCAGAAAGCCCACATTGACCCGCTGTGGGAATCTATCGTGTTGCTCCAGCTCAGGCCCCAGGGTTTCGACCGGAGCGGTCTCGACCGAATCCACTTTCAGCACGCAGTGGGGGTTGCCCATACTGACCGCCGTGATGGAGAGGTTCATGCCGCTTTCGGTTTGCAGTGGATAGAGCAGGGCGCGCTCATCGGCCAGGAAGGGAATTTTATCCGGTGCCAGGCGGGGGCGGCCCATATCCACCGTGACCTGACCGTCGTCGCGGATGATCAGCTCCAGGTCGCCGCCAGCGGTTTCGACGCGGATTCGATCACTGTGAATCAGGTTATGGTCAACAACGAAACGCGCGAAGCAGCGAGCGCCATTGCCGCAGTTTTCGACTTCGCTGCCGTCAGCATTGAAAATGCGGTAGCGGAAGTCGCGATCGGGTCGGGTCGGGGGTTCAACCAGCAACAGTTGATCGAAACCGATGCCGAAATGGCGATCGGCCCAGCGTTCGATGCAGGCCTCGTTCAGGTCGACGGACTGGGTGATGCCGTCGATGACCATGAAGTCATTCCCCAGGCCATGCATTTTGGTGAACTTCAGACGCATCTTTGCCTCATGCTAAACGGGATTCCAGCGCCAACTGGTCGGCGATGGATTCGCGCTGACGCACCAACTGGGAGCGGTCGCCACAGACCATGACTTCGGCCGCTCGATTGCGCGAATTATAATTGGAGGCCATGGTAAAACCATAGGCCCCGGCCGACATGATCGCGAGCAGGTCACCCGGTTGCAAATTCAGGCGTCTTTCCTTGCCGAGAAAGTCTCCGGTTTCGCAAATCGGGCCGACGATGTCCCAGGCGGCTTCGGTACCCTCATCATGAGGCCGAACGGCCTTGATATCCATCCAGGCCTGGTAAAGGGCGGGACGAATCTGATCATTCATACCGGCATCGACAATCGCAAAGGCGTGTTCGCCGTTGTATTTCAGGTATTCCGTCCGGGTGAGCAACAGACCGGCATTGGCAACGATGCTGCGACCGGGCTCCATGATCAGTTCCAGATCGCGTTGCTTCAAATGAGCGGCGACGGCGCGAACGTAGGCACGCACATCCGGCTCACTTTCACCTTCCTGATAACGTACACCCAAACCACCACCGACATCGACATGCTTCAGGCGAATGCCGAGTGTGGCCAGTTCGTCGACCAGGGCGAGGATGCGGTCGATGGCGTCCTCGAAGGGACTGGTTTTCAGGATTTGCGAGCCGATGTGGTAATCGACGCCGACGACTTCGATGTTGGGCAGTCCGGCGGCGTGTTGATAGACCCGCACAGCCTGGTCAATGGCGATGCCGAATTTGTTTTGTTTCAGGCCGGTGGAAATGTAAGGGTGCGTCTGGGCGTCGACGTCTGGATTGACGCGGAACGAGACGGCGGCCACCTTGCCTGCTTCTCCGGCGACGTGGTTCAGTCGCTCCAACTCGCCTTCGGATTCGATATTGAAGCAGTGAATGCCGACTTCCAGAGCCCGGCGCATTTCGTCGGCATGTTTGGCGACACCGGAAAAGACGACCTTGGCCGGGTCGCCCCCGGCCGCCAGGACTCGTTCCAGTTCGCCGACGCTGACGATGTCGAAACCGGCGCCGCGACGGGCGAGGGCGTCGAGTACGGCGAGGTTGGAGTTGGCTTTGACGGCGTAGCAGATCATGCCCGGGTGGTCGCCGAGGCCTTCTTTATAGGCGTCGAACTGACGTTCGATGGCGGTACGGGAGTAGACGTAAAGCGGGGTGCCATACTGCTGCGCCAGTTCCGTCAGGGGGATATCTTCGGCGTGCAGTTGGCCCTGGCGGTAGTCAAAGGCGGTAAAGGCGTCGGTCATGAGTCGTTGCTGGCCTGATCGATGAGGGTGAGTTGGATGTCCTGACCTGCTTGCGTCACTTCTGCTTCGGGCGGCAGGTACAGGTCCCCTTTCTGACCACAGGCTGCGAGGCTGGGCAGTATTACGGCCAGGGCGACCATCCAGAGGCGGCGGCGCAGGCTGAATGAGGTGGAAGATCCTGAGTGCATGAGCGGGTCCGGACAATAATTCGTTGAAAGCGCTCAGTATACAGGCAGCCCCCACGACTTTGGACCCTGTTGGTTGGTTTAATTGCCAGTGGTCCGCCCCCGGAGCTTAGGTGAGCCCTTCCGGGGTCGCCGTGTATCCATCCCTGGGGCCTAGGTCGCAGCATCCTTGCTGCGAACTTCCCCACAGAGCCACCCCAGGCACACGGTGTTAACCATCAAGCACATTAGGCTAGTACCGGGTTCGGGGTGGGCGGATCCAGGGAGGTCCGCAGCAAGGATGCTGCGGTCCAGGCCCCAGGGAGGGGTTCACGCCGGCCCTGGAGTCGTCCACCCCGAACTCGGTACGGGTTTAAACGCGGTGGCAGTAAGGCAAAGGGCCGATATAATGCCGCGAGATTTTACCGGGCGGGAGTCGGGATGAAGAAATGGATGGTGGCGCTCATAGCCTTGGTTGCGGTTAGCGCGAGTGCCGAAGAATTGAAGACGTATAACGTGGCGGTGGGGACCTCGGTGGGGACCCTGTTGGCGGTGAATGCGTTTGGTGCCAGCAGCGCAGGTTTTGACTATGCCTGGGATAACGGCAAGGAGCGTGGGCGCTTGTTGTTGGCCTGGGGTCTGCCGTTGGAGCGTCAGTTTGGCCCGTTGACGGTCAGCTCCGGTATCGAGTTGGGGCTTGGGCAGGCGACTTATGAGTCGGAAGAGCAACCGATGGCGAATATTACGCCGTTGTTTGACTGGACTTACCCGGTGGGCCCGGCGTCGGTTGTTTTCGAAACCGGTCTTGGTGCAGCTTACCTCAGTTCAACGGCTTTGGGGCCTGACGAATACAGTACTCACTGGCAGTTCAGTCAAATCATGGGGTTGGGCGTGCAGTATCGCTCATGGCAGGCGGGTTGGCGTTTTCAGCACGTTTCCAACGGCAGTGTGAAGAAACCCAATAACGGCCAGAATTGGTATGGGTTTCTTATTCGGTATCATTATTAGGTCGAACACCGGAACTGGTTCGAAGAGCTTTCAGACGTTCCAGACCTTTGCGCGCAGCCAGAGGGAAGAGCCCGAGCAGCGCGAAGGAAGCCAGCAGGCTGGGTGACACTATACCCGCCAGTCCATCGATTTGTGCCAGTTGGGTGCCTGCGTTCACGTAGACAGCCGTACCGGCCAGCATGCCCACCTGGCTGACCCAATAGAAGGTCAACGCTTTGATTGGCGTAAGCCCCATGACGAGGTTGATGACGAAAAAGGGGAAGAGCGGCACCAGACGCAGCGAAAACAGATAAAACGCGCCGTCTTTTTCGATGCCGTGGTTGATAGTGGCTAGTCTAGCTCCGAACCGGCTTTGTACCCAGTCGTGCAACAGAAAACGGGCAGTAAGGAAGGCGAGTGTGGCGCCGATGGAGCTGGCGAAACTTACCAACAGCAGACCCTGCCAGAGTCCGAACACCGCGCCTCCGGCCAGTGTCATCAGGGTGGCTCCGGGCAATGAGAGGGCGGTGACGAGTACGTACAGTAGGAAGTAGGCGGCCGCGAGCAGCACCGGGTGCTCGAAGCGGAAGTCCGCCAGGAGGGATTGGCTGGCCTTGAGGCGGTCGAGTGTGAGGTAGGTGCCGAGATCGAAGAGGAAGAAGGCGGCGATGGCCGTGACGACTAGCCCGAGCAGTATCCAGCGCTTCATGAAGTTCTCTCCACCGCGGGAGTCGGGTTTATCGCGGGCTGACTGACCATGAACACCTCCTGAGCAATTTAACGGTTGGACGGTGTCTCACGGAAAAAGTTCAGTCGGCGTCGTCTTCCTCTTCGACCCAGGGGCGGCCGTTCAGCCGTTCATAGATGATGATCATTCGCTCGCGATCCGCCTGGAAGCGCTCCTGGGCTTCTTCCTGACGCTCTTCGACTTCTGCGATTTCGGCTTCGTATCTTGAGATTTCCTCTTCGATCTGAGCCATCTCGGCGAGCAGGTTCTCGTCCACTTCTTTACCGACTCGTTCCTGGTTGGCGGCTTGTGACTGCAGTTCGTTGTATTCGGTACGCAATATGGCGATGCGGTTTTCCTTGAGCCGGATCTCCATATCGAGTCGGCCCAGCCAGGTGTTCATAGCACGGTCTACATCCCGGGGGGAGCGGTAGAGCTTTCTCAGTTCGGCGTCGCGGGCGCGCTGGTTTTCAATCCGTTCCTGCTCCTGACGACGACGGCGAATTTCCTCTTCACTCAGTTGAGGGTCCACCACCTTGAGCACGATGCCTTTGTCATCAACGATCTCATAGCCGTTTTTGACGTATTCCGGCGGAATGGAGCTATTGATGACGATTTGACCGTTTTCATCCTTGTAACGAAAGAACTGCCGAGCCTCCGCCGCCAGGGGCAGCAGGGCCAGGACCAGTAAGGTTGAAACAATCTTTTTGAGCATGGGACCAATCATACAGCGATGTTTGACAGGGCATTGTGCCCTCAAAGGATAGTCGCTGTCACCGGGCGGCGACAGGAAAGGCAACCGGTTTCATGTTCAGAATTGGTTCAAGGGCTTCGAATGCGTTGGATGAAGTGGCCCTCAGGCCACTCCGTATTCCCGGCGATAGGCCTGAACCGCGGGCAGGTGGTCGGCAAAGCCGGGCTGGCTTTCGATGTATCGGATCAACTGGCTGAAGGTGATGACCGGAATGATCGGGATACCATATTCGGCTTCCAACTGCTGAATGGCGGATTGCTCGCTGCCGGGCGCCTTTTCCTGTCGGTCCATAGCGACCACGGCACCGGCCAGGGTGGCTTTGGGGTATTGGCGCAGGATGTCCTGCACTTCCCGGATGGCGGTACCGGCTGTGATCACGTCATCCACGATGACCACCCGGCCTTCCAGATCGGCGCCGACCAGGGTGCCGCCTTCGCCATGGTCCTTGGCTTCTTTTCGGTTGAAGGCGTAAGGAACGGAGCGGCCATGATCGCGGTTCAGTGCGACCACTGTGGTCGTGGCCAGCGGAATGCCCTTGTAGGCCGGGCCGAACAGCATGTCGAAGTCCAGGCCGGAGTCGACTAGGGCCTGGGCGTAGTAGCGACCCAGCCGATCAAGTGCTTCGCCGGTGCGGAACCGACCGGCATTGAAGAAATAAGGGCTTTGCCGTCCGGATTTCAGCGTGAAGTCGCCGAAGGCCAGCACGCCCTGGTCGATGGAAAAAGCAATGAAGTCGCGCTGCCAGGCGCTCAGCGCTTCTGTACTTTCGCCGGAATGTGTACTATCCATGGAATCAAGCCCCCTTCATAGGTAGTTGGTGGGGCCCCGGTGGGCCTGGGCGCGCGAGTATAGCGGAAAGCGCCCCATGAATAAAAAAGCCGAAGGAGTCGGCCATTAAAGCACCGCCCAGCCGGGTAAATGGTACGCGTGAATGGCCCAACTGTATTTGGGTCGAAAAAAACCTTGTATGCCGCGTCTTTCCGGCCTTTCGGCCGTGACAGGGCGGGGTCGCGCCGTTATCATACGCGCGCTTTTGACTGGATAGACAGGATGAAAGTCGTCACCCTAAACTTAAACGGTATAGTTAACGCTTCCGAGCGTGGCTTTCTCGAATGGCTTGAGAAGCTGGACGCCGACGTAGTCTGCGTTCAGGAGCTGCGTGCCAAAGAATATCAATTGCCCGAGGCCTTTCTGGAGGTACCCGGCTGGAATGCATTCTTCTTCGACGCCGAAGAGGACGGCTACTCCGGTACCGCCATATACAGCCGGGCCATGCCCAAGGCCATCATCCGTGGTCTGGGCAACCCTCAATGGGATCTCGAAGGCCGCTTCATTCAGGCGGATTTCGACAACGTTAGTGTGGCCTCCCTTTCCGTCCCCCATGCGGTCAGCGAGGATGAAGTCGAGCACAAGCTCGAATTTCTGGAGGTGCTGCTCCAGCACATGAAGAAAACACGACGCAAGCGTCGTGAATTCATCTTCGCCGGTTCCTATCAGATCGCCCATCGTTCGATCGACCTGGGCAACTGGGAAAGCCATCAGCGCGAAGCTGGCTTCCTGCCCGAGGAACGCGCCTGGATGGATCAAATCACCGGCCCGATCGGTTGGGTGGATTCTTTCCGTCTGATGAACCGCAAGGACCGTCAGCATACCTGGTGGCCCTTCGATGAAGCCCAGGCCAATGGCATGCGCCTCGACTACCAGATGGTCACGCCCAACGTGGCGGATTTCGTGATGGACGTTCAGATCCTGCGCGAACCCCGCATGTCACCGCATCTGCCGGTGGTGATTGAATACGACATCGAAATTTAACTCTTAAATCGCTCTGAACTATTCCCACAAAGTTTGTGGGAGTAGTTCAGGCGGTTGCGAAACCTGCCCCTGCTGTCAACCTTGGTGGATCTGCTTAGCCTGGGCCTCTTAGTTTCGTCTTACTCTGGGCACTGGCCCTTTTCAAAATATCCTTCTGATGCCTCGCGAACCCAAGAGTAGGTGGTGTACCAACTGCCCAGGTATTCGTCGCTGCCATTCGTGTAGTAACCCCAATAGTAATAGGCCCGGCCCGAGGCGTAGTGGCTCATGTTGCTGCTGTACCAGTCCTGGCATTCAAAGCCATTCGGGTCGATTACGGTGACCTGCCGGATGACGGTTGAGGTGTGGTTGTCCGAATCGGTGGCGGTGTAGGTGCATTGATAGTCTCCCGCTGTACTCGTATCCACGTTGCAACTTGCGTTGACGCTTACTGTGCCGTCTTCCACATCGGTGGCCGTTGCACCGGGGTCTGTAAAGGTTGAGTCCAGCTCGATTTCCATTGGATTGGCGCCATTTAGGCTGATCACAGGTTTGTTGACCAAGGGTTCGTCGGCGCGCGCATGCCGGTCGAAGAAATCCCAGATGATGTCGGGGTAGGCCGGGCCTTTGCGCACCGCCCACTTGCCTTCATTCCCGCTCGCACTGCCGACCCAATAGTGGCCATGGTTGGTGTCCTGGGTGTTGGCGGTGTTCAGCGGGCCATCAAAGAACACGGTTTCCACGACCGACCGAGTAGCGGTCGTGCCATCCTGCGTGAAGCGCTGATGGATACAGCCGTAGGCCTGTTGGTAGTAAACGCAATCGCCGTTCGATGCCAGAGCCTCCGAGGGAGTATTGAAGGCCTCCTCTCCGAACACCCGCAAATGGGCATCCCGGATGTTCCGCCCGGCCGGTTGGATGACCGTGCAGTCGTTGTTATTTTGCAGCACCATTATGGGAATGGGGTAGTTGTCATTCACCTCGGCTTCCATATCGCTCGCCACCCGGCTGACCGAGTGGAAGGTGGCATTACCCGGGCACAGACCACTGAGTGAGACGGAAGCAGCATCTTCCCCATAGGGCAGGCCGGAAGCCGATGCGGCGGCGGCCCAATATTCGTTGTGAGCCACGGCGGCGGCCACAATCATGGCTCCACCGGACGATAACCCAGTGATGTAACGACGGTCGGGGTCGATGCTGAACTGGCTTTCCACCTCAAGCGCGATCTGATGCAGGTCTTCCACCTCACCGCCGCCTTCATGGCGGTGCTGTTCGAACCAGAATCCCCAGCAGTTCTCGTTGCGCAGGCCGTCGTAGGTGGTAATGAAGGGGGTTACCAGGATAAATCCATACTGATCGGCCGCCGCTTTCATACCCCAATCGTTCAGAACATCATTGTGAGTCTGCTTACAGCCGTGCAGGGACATCACCATGGGGAGCGGCCCGCTGAAGCCATCCGGCCGGTAAACACTGTATTGACGGGTCTCTGACCTGGCGTAACTTCTTTCCTGGAACTGATAGTCGTAGCGGGTGCCAGCCAGTGCGGTTCCGGCTACTCCGAGCAATAGCCAAACGATACATCGGGTTGCCAGTGGGTATCTCATTGCGGTCTCCTTCTTGTTGTTATGATGCGGTTGTGTAACCTGAATCAGTACTCAGGTTTGGGCAGTATAGGCTGGTTAAAAACCGAATAACCTCTGCCTTTCGTAGGAGACGACTGACTAAAAGCGAGAAACGTGAAGGAGTCGAGATTATGAGGGACGGGGTTCCGAGGAACCCCTGTCGATGGATCAGCCTTGCCGCCCCATCAGTTTTTCCAACTGGCGGCAGTTCAACGCTTCGATTAGGGCGGACTTGTCGAGTGCCGTCTGGTCGCGAAGGTCGGCAATGGTGCGTCCCACCCGCAGAATGCGATGGTAGGCGCGGGCGCTGAGTCCGAGGCGGTCCATGGTTTTCTCCAGCAGCGCGCGTTCGGCGTCACCCAGCTGGCAATACCTTTCCAGGGCCTTGCCGGAAAGTTCAGCGTTGGCGCAGCCCTGGCGCTCCATCTGTCGGTTCCAGGCGGCGATCACCCGTTGCTGGACCTCGGCGCTGGTTTCCTCCTGAGTGGGGCGGGTCAGCATTTCCCGGGGCAGGGTGGGGACTTCGATATGAAGATCGATGCGGTCGAGAAAAGGTCCGGACAGGCGGGAGATATAACGCTGCATCTGTTCGCGGGTGTAGCGTTGGGAGCGGGGGTCGTCCGGGCTGTAGCCACCAGGCGTGGGGTTCATGGCAGCAATCAACTGAAAATTGGCCGGAAAGGTGGTTTGGCGGGCGGCACGGGCGATGTGCACTTCGCCGCTTTCCAGTGGTTCGCGCAATACGTCCAACACCGAGCGAGGAAATTCCGCCAGTTCGTCCAGGAAAAGAACGCCTCGGTGCGCCAGCGTCACCTCGCCGGGTCTTGGAATCGAGCCGCCGCCAATCAATGCCACGCCAGAGGCTGTGTGGTGGGGCGCCCGATAAGGACGTTTCCCCCAGTTCAGCTGTAATCCGCAAATGGATTGCACACTGGCGACTTCCAGTGCTTCCGCTTCCGATAACGGCGGCAGCAGTCCGGGCAATCGCGAGGCCAACAGAGTTTTACCAGTGCCGGGTGGACCAAAATAAAGCAGGTTGTGGCGCCCGGCGGCGGCGATTTCCAATGCCCGCTTGGCCGTTTGCTGGCCTTTGACTTCGGCAAGGTCGGGCACGGCCGTGGGCGTGGTTTGTGGCTGATAAGTCGCTCGCGGTAAGGCCTGTTGTCCGCGAAAATGGGCGCTGACCTGCAGCAGGTGCTCGGCGTAACGCACATCGCTGTCGCTGGCGAGGGCGGCTTCGTTGGCGTTGTCCAGACTGGTGACCAGCGTTCGGCCAGAGGCGGTACAGGCGATGGCCGCAGGCAGGGCGCCGGGGCCTGCGCGTACGTCTCCGCTTAACGAGAGTTCGCCCAGGAATTCGTATTCATCCAGATCGTCGCCTTTTAACTGATCGCTGGCGACCAGGATGCCCAGGGCAATGGCAAGGTCGAACTGAGCCCCTTGTTTGGGCAGGTCGGCCGGGGCCATGTTGACGGTGATGCGTCGGTCCGGAAAATCGAACTGGCTGTTGAGAATGGCGGATCGTACCCGGTCACGGGCTTCTTTTACGGCGGCTTCGGGTAGCCCGACCATGGTAAACCCAGGCAAACCATTGGAGAGATGCACTTCAATGGTGACCAGAGGCGCTTCCATGCCGAGGCGGGCCCGGCTGTAGAGCACGGCTAAGCTCATTGTCGTCCTTGCTGATTCTGTTAACTCAAGTTTCGGAGTTCGCTGGCTAGAGGGAGCGCCGGATGCCTGGTTGGCTTATCAAGGGTGGTTCGCAGCAAGGATGCTGCGATCCAGGCCCCATGGATGGGTTCATGCCGACCCTTGATAAGCCAACCAGGTAGCCGGTGCGTATTCCTGGCACCATCTTTACCGCTAACTCCGAAACTTGACTGTTAATTGTGTGGATGTGAAAAATCAGATTGGGAAGCTACCCGAAGCGGGTGCCATCGGCAATGTCGGTGCGGATTTATTGTGATCGACCCCATGTTTTAACCGCTGTGAAGGCGGTTCGGCAGGCTTACGCCGGTTCATGTCCTGCTGTTATGATGACCCTTTGTCGTTTAGCTGGAGTGGTTTCGTGGCTGTCAGTCGTCAGCGCCTTGGGTTGGCCGTGGTATGTGTTGCTGTGTTGGTGGGTGCGAGTCTTTGGAGCTGGTCCTGGTATCAAGCCAAGCAGGAGCGGGAGGTGTATGCGCCTCAGCGGCTGTTCGAGCATTTGCGCGAGGTTCGCGCCGGTGAGGCCTCTCTCCAGGCTGACTATGTCCAATGGGTTCAATTGAAACCCTTGGAGATCGCCCGAATCGAGGAGGCGCTTGCCGAAGACCTCCGCCTGACTCCTCATCCGGAACCGGACAGAGCGGTGGCATTGTTGCTGCCCGCGGCCACGGCGCATCTGGATACGGAGACCGGCGCTCTCAGCGCTCTGGAGTCCTGGTTGCGTGTGGCTACCAATGAGGAGTGGGGGCTGGTTGAACAGCAGTCGGAGCGCTGGCTGGTCCGAGCCGGGGAGCCCTGCCTGGAACTGGTTCTGCAGCAGAGCGAGCCTGAGGTGGTTTGGCAGTGGGTGGCGGTTGCGGAGTGCCCGGCACCGCCTGAAGAAATTTCCGAAGGAAACTAATCAGTCAAACAAGTCAGTCAACCAACTCAGTCAACCAAGTCAGGCAAACATCCCTTCGCGTGAGAGTCCGGTTTGGCAAAATTCCGCGACGGGCATGGGTTCGGCGAGATAAAAGCCTTGGAACAGATCGACCCCCATGGCATGAAGGCTGTTCAGGATAGACTCGTTGTGAACGTGTTCGGCCACGGTGCGGATATGAAGATCCTGACACAGCTGCACCACCCGTTTGACCAGAATCCGGTTGATGTCGCTGTCGTTCAAGTGGCGAATCAGACTGCCGTCCAGTTTGATCCAGTCCGGTTTTAAGTGCAGTACGCGCTCCAGGTTGGAGTAGGCGCTGCCGAAATCATCGATGGCCAGCTTGCATCCCAGCCTGCGCAGCTCATTCAGGGTATAGGTGAAGCGGTCGAAGTCCCGCAGGCCGTCCGATTCGACAATTTCCAATGTGACCCGTTCCGGGTCGACCCCCGATTTAAGCCAGTATTTCAGCCGTTCGATCAGTTCGGTATTGCCCAGATCGCGGGCCGTGAAATTCAGCGTGAAACCCACTTTCTGATCGCGCAGCTGACGGAAGGTTTCTTCAATCATCAGCATCGACAGGCGTGGGTAAAGCTGGGTGGGCTTGACCAGATCCAAAAAGGCGCCCGGTGTGTAGATGCAGTCTTCATGGCGCAGGCGCATCAACGCTTCGACATGGTGGATATGGCCACGCCGATCAAACAGGGGTTGCACGTAGGGCAGAATATCGCCGTTGCTTAAGGCATTGCGCACCCGGCTGAGCCAGATCAGGCCATCGCGTTTGACCTGTTCCGTGCCTTTCAGGTCAATCGCACGGGCTATGGGCATTTGATGATGATAGGCGTGACGCCGGGCTTCGGATGCCTTGATCAACAAGTCTTCCGCACTGTGGGTCATCTCCGGCGGCAGTTCATCCTGATGCGCGGTACCGGCGGTGAGCAGGATGGGCAGAACGTTCTGCACCAGCCGGTCACTGAACAGGTCGGACTGGCTCTGCAAACGCTCGGTCAGGTATTCCATGCCCCGGTAAAACGCCTGGTTACTGCAGGCATCCGGCGCGGCAATGAGGAATTCATTGGGCGAGCCTCGAAACACCAGGGCCGTAGTGGGCAGCAACTCGGTAATATCCGATTGAATCGCCTGACTGAGGTTCCGCAGCAGTTGGTCGCCTACGGCATACCCATAAAGATTGTTGATCTGGCGAAGGTTGTTCACCTTCAGGCTGCACACCTGAACGATGGGCCAGGGGTCGGCGTCGCGTAGCGATTGCAACAGGGCCACCCGGTTGGCGAGGCCGGTGACGTTGTCGGTCTCGTATTTGCGGAAGAGTTCGCGCGTTTTGCGGCTGATTTCCGCTTCCAGATCCTGATTGACCTGGTCCAGGTCCTTGACCGATTCCTGAATCAGCCGGAACAGGCGCGACAGCGAATGACTGTGATAAGCTGGCAGTGTTTTTTCCGCAGCAGGGTCTTCGGCAATCGCCAGCGTGGTGAGGCTGTGTTGCAGCGCCTGGGTGCGGCCGTTCTCATGAAAAAACTCCCCGAAACAGTAGGCGCCGGAAAGTGGTGCGACGGCTTGCAGAGGGCCCAGTTCCTGTTCGGGGTGGTCGCTGTCGAGCGAGGCGCGGGTGATGCAATTGAAGGCGAGTATCAGTTCCGGTCGCTCCCGACCCAACTGGTGGGCGCCACTGCACACCTGTTCGTAAGTGATCGACGGGTGGCTGTAAGCGAAGCGCACCTGATCGCCTTCCAGCAGGGGGGTATTCAGGCTGAAGCCTTCGTTGGCTACCGCGTCGGCCGGTGTGCTCAACACCCGGGAGTCGCCGGAAATACGCATCAGCGGGAATTTACGGAAGTCTTCGGGTGCGAGCGGTTTGTTGTCGTTCAGGTAGCGGGCGTAGAGCTGCTGCACGGGCTGATGGTCCAGTTCGTAGACCACATTGCCGACAGCTTTGGTGACCGTCCAGGTTCGTCCGATTAGATGCCATTCGGCGAAGGCCTGAGTGTGTATCTCCAACTCGGGGTTGGACAGGGATACAGCAATGGCATGTTGGTCCAGGAACCGGCCTTCCGCATAAAGCCAGCCGTCGGTGTGGCCGCACATTCGGCCACCGGCGATGACCACCTCGGAGTGCTGCCGGTTGACCCACTCGAACAGCGCTTGATAGTGGTGGCTTGGATTGCAGGTAAAGGTGAGGATGGCCTTGGTATCTTCCGTCAGCACTGGTTCAAACAGTCGCTGGCCGGTCTCCACGAGGTTGTCCTGCCAGGGAACAAGGTTCAAACGCAACTCGGTTTTCTCGAAGCTCAGCCACTGCACAACCACGGCATCGGAAGCCACTTGGCCCTGGTCCACCACCAGTCCGCAATAGCAGCCCACCACCTTGGCCGATGGCCAGAGCGCTTCAAACCAAGGTAACAGAGGTTCCAACTCGGCAGCGGGTCGGTTGGCGAAAATAAGAATCAGGAGGTTTGGGTGATCTTCAATGCGGCGTTGAAAGGATCCCAATTGCTGCAAAGCGTCTTCAGCGTCCGGTCGAAACGTGAATGAGTGAATGCTCACAGCCATAGAGGAGGAAAAGTTGTGATGGTGTTCACTAAGTCTAAGTGAAAGCTCCTGTCTAAGGAAACCTGCACATTAGATAAATATGAATTAAAGGGGGTTGTATTCAATTGAATCAGTGTTCGCTGGAACAGCCGAGATATTCAACGGACGGAAATCCTTCTTTCGCCAACTGCCAAAACCGCTCTTCCTGTATGATTTCTGGATAAACAGTCAGGTTCTTGAGCTCGTTCTTTGTCAGCCAGCGGGCACCGATCAACTCAATATAGTCCGGACCGTCCCCAGGATCGCCATCCTGATGCAAAGGGCCTTCGGTAATCTCCGCACTGTAAAACAGCTCGAGATGGTGATACCCCTCCCGCACATCATGGAATTCACGCACAAAAGCCAGTTTTGGTGTCGTGGCGAGTTCGCAACCGGTTTCTTCCAGGACCTCACGATGAACGCAGTCAAGGCTGTGGCCGTCGACCTTTTCCATTCCGCCACCGGGTGGCACCCACCATTGAGCGTTGCGTTCATGATCATGATGTCCCACAAGCAGAATTCGCTCGTCACGCACGATGATGGCGGCGGCGCGGATACGATGTTGCATGAAGGGTTCTCTGAGTGACTGCGGAGTTCACACCCTAAGGCTTGATGGAGGGAAGTCAATGGGGAGCGGGGCGGTTATACTGAATTGCCCGTTCATCCCTGTACCCCGGTTTAAGTCATGAGTAATACGGTTTCTCCTTCTTCCTGGTATGTATACCTGCTTGAATGCGCCGACGGCACACTGTACGCGGGTGTCACCACAGACCCGTCCCGCCGCCTGCGGCAGCACAATGGGGAGTTGGTGGGAGGAGCCCGTTATACGCGGGCACGCCGTCCGGTAAGGATGGTCTATCAGGAGGCCTGTGCGGACCGTCAGGCGGCGTGTCGACGGGAGGCTGAAATCAGAACCTACAGTCGCCGTCGCAAATTGAACCTGCTTAAAGGCGGCTTGGTGCCGGGTTAACGTCCTCGGCGCCCTGAAATCGTGCATATTCTGCAGAAAAACCGGTAAAAAAGTCCTGCCCCTCCAAAACCTGACCTGTCATACAGCGGTCATCGGCGAGCAATAGCCTGTGCCTAAGGAGCCTCTGAACAATTCCCGTGCGGCTCTGCGGGAGCCAAAACGCTTTGCC
>CBFGUW010000075.1:0-12626 GCA_965652395.1 uncultured Saccharospirillum sp.
GCCTGCATGGCATGCAGGAGGTCAGCGGTTCGATCCCGCTTAGCTCCACCAAATTCCATAAAAAAACCGGTCCAATGTGACCGGTTTTTTTATGCCTGGCTTCCGGGCAAGGCCCTCCTTTCTGGGTCTTCAGCCCCCTGTTTGGGCGGATTCCTGCCTGGACAGCTCTTCCAATCGTTTGCGTGCGTTTTCCAGTCTTTCCTGAGTGTCTTGTTGGGTTTCCGTGAGCTTTTGATAATCGCCGCTTACCTGCTGCAATTCACTGTGCAGACTCTCAACCAGGGTCGACAGTGTGGACTGTTGCTCATGAAAGTCCGCAAGGGAGGCCCGCAGTGACTGGCTTCGGGTTTCCAGGTCGGTCAGGTGACGTTGAAGCTGGGCTTTGTCATCGGTTAGTTGGTCCACCCTTTGTTGGGCGGTGGCCAGATCCTGGGTGAGCTGTCGGTTCTGCACGGCAAACCAGCCGCAGGCGACCGCCAGCACCAGCGCAAGGCCCAGGGCGGCCAGAGAGACGGTATCGAGTTTTTGTGGTGTCATAGATCGAATATATGGCTCTGCTTTTAGGGAAGAATGGACCAGATCGGTCAGGGCTGTCGACTGTTTTTCATAAACGGACGGAACCGGCTACCATTATGGCTGTGGGGGTAAACAGGCGTCCTTTATGTGCATATAGACGTTCCCACCAACCACGGGCCTGTGGCATATTGAATAAAACCCGCAAGGGTTATTAACTCTTGCATTCAATAACAAAAAGAAAGGGAAGCTTATGGCTTACAGTACGCCGCTTGAAGAAATCCGCCGCCACGTCAAAGAACGTGGTGATCAGGTTTTCCTGAACCAACCTGTAAACCGCACCCTGAAGACCTGGACCTGGAAACAGCTGGATTCAGACGCGCGAAAAGTCGCCCAGGGGCTGGTTGATCTGGGGCTGCAGCCGGGTGACCGGGTGGCGATATTCGCCAAGAACAGTGCTGAATGGTTTATCGCCGATTGGGCCATCATGATGGCCGGTATGATCAGCGTGCCGATCTACGCGACCGCCGGTGAAGACACCATTCGCTACATTGTCGAACACAGCGGGGCCAAGGCGGTTTTTGTCGGTAAGCTGGACGACCAACAAGCTGGTAGCAAGGCGCTGGACGGTAGCATTCCCCGAATCGGCTTCCCCTACGATACCGTACCGCACGATTACCGCTGGCAGGATTGGGTCACCCAGAAAGATCCGATCCAGAAGCCTGCCGAGGTAATGTTGAACGATACCATGACCATCGTCTACACCTCCGGCAGTACCGGCAAGCCCAAGGGCGTAGTGTTGACCTTCAGCCACTATGCGGCGGCGGCCACGGCCAACCGAAGTATGATTCAGCTGACGCCGGAAGACCGTATGGTTTCCTATCTGCCATTGGCCCATATTACCGAGCGGGGCGTAGTGGAGGGCACCGCGCTTTATTGCGGTTGCCCGGTTTACTTTGTGGAATCTCTTGCCACATTCGTGGACGACCTCAAAGTGGCGCAGCCAACGGCGTTCCTCTCCGTACCCCGGTTGTGGACTCGCTTCCAGGCTGGTGTACACGAAAAAATGCCGGAAGCCAAATTACAGAAACTGCTCAAGATCCCATTACTGGGAAAGGTGGTCGCGAAGAAAATCCGTCAGGGGTTGGGGCTCAACTCCGTGAAAACCTTTGGCTCGGGTTCGGCACCTATTTCACCCAGCCTGCTGGAATGGTATGCCCGATTGGGCATTTGTATCTGCGAAGGCTGGGGCATGAGTGAAACCACGGGTCTGGCCACCTGCAACATGCCGTTCCGTGCGGATCGCATGGGTTCCATCGGCGTACCAATCGACTGTCTTGAAATGAAACTGTCCGATCAGGGCGAGTTGATGGTGCGAGGCGACAGTGTGTTCGACACCTATTACAACAACCCTGAAGCCACAGCGGCCAGCTTCGAGGACGGTTGGTTCAAAACTGGGGACAAGGCCATCAAGAACTCGGATGGCTCATACACCATTGTAGGGCGGCTGAAAGAGGAGTTTAAAACCACCAAGGGTAAATACGTTGCGCCGGTTCCCATCGAGAGCCTGATTTCCGCCAACCCGGACATTGAACAAGTCTGTGTGATGGGGGCAGGGCGTACTCAACCGGTAGCCGTGGTTGTATTGGCCGAGCATCATAGGGGGGCAGACCGGACTTCGATCAGAGCCTCCCTGCAGGCTACTCTGGACGATGTGAATAATCAGCTGGAAAGTCATCAGAAACTGGCCGGGATTCTCGTAACCGAAGATACCTGGGGCATTGAGAACGAACTGCTGACTCCAACACTCAAATTAAAACGGGCGGAAATAGAAAACCAATATCTTTCCCGGTTGGACCAGGTAAAGCCGGGCTCGGTGGTCTGGTTGGACGAAGCCGGTTAACCTCCAGGGTCGCCAATAAAGGCTGCATTATCCTGGCGCCTTCTTTAACAGGAGTGCCCGCTTCGGGCGCTCCTTTCTCCACTCAAATGCTCCGTTTTCCAAAAAACTCGGCTATTGCGGGGTAGGCAAGATCCTTGCATTACTCTGCCTATTGTCAGAGGAGTGCTCCATGATTGATAACAATGATTGGCTGATCAAACCGGAGAATTATCGAACCCTGCAGAAAATTCGAAAGCGGATTCGATCAATATACGGCGATGACATTCGCATTACCTCGGCGGCGGATGTTGATTCATTGTTCCGATACCGACACGACAAAGACTCAACCTTGGCGAGAATGCTGGAAGAATTGGAACATAGGGTCGCTGGCTCTATTGGATTTCCCCAGGCCACCAATACCAAGGCCGCTGGAGCGGCACCCCGTAAAATGTATCGAGGCCAGGTCGTACCCGGTTGAATGTCCCGCAGGTACCAGCCACCAGTAAGCCTACCCAATTAGACGGTGAATGACCCAAGCCAGTGCGACCAAGGGTATCTGGTGCACCAAATAGAAGCCGAGGCTGTGTTTGCCAAACCACGCGAGTAACGGGTTGATGCCGATCGAAGGCAGGCTCTTCAACCCGAATAAACGGTAATGACCGAGGAACACACCGATGTACACCATGCCCTGCCAGGGGATGAGGCGCGTCAGATCCAGGGTTCTATCGGGCAGATTCAAGGGAACTTTCAGCGCATCGTAAAGCGGCGACAGATTGAACCAATCGGTGACATTGAACAGCACCAAAATGGCGATTCCCACAATCAGTGCCAAATGAGGCCGAAAAACAAAAGGCAGAGTGAGTACACTGGCGACCGCGATAAAGTGCAGGACACCAAACCACACCCAGGCGGAAGGATAGGCCCACCAGCTGGCCATACTGATCACAGCGGCGCCCGCCACTATTTTCCCCTCACGCCACCAAAACGCCTTCCAACGCAGTCCTTTCTCACTGGCAAGCACCAGGCTGACACCCACCATGGAAAAGAACAGCGTAACGATGAGGAAGCGAAAACCCGCCCAGAAAGGGTCGCTGGAGGAAAAGTCCACATAGCCATAGCTGCTCAGGTCATAGCAGAAATGGAAAACGGCCATCAGAACCAGAGCCACACCCCTTAATTCGTCCACACTGGTCATGCGGGGGGAGGGCGTGGTGGCAGTCCTTTCCTGCCCGGCGGTCTGACTTATTGTGGTCAAAACGCGGATTCTCCTTCTGTACCGGCGGCTTCAAGGGGGCGATAAATCACCTGGTGGTGAGGCCGGCTTTCCTTCCAAGCCAATTGTTGAATGATCTCCGTGGTATCGGTGACCCAGCGGTTTTTGAGTATCAGCTGGTCGGACGCCAGGGCTGTCGCCTGTTGTGCCGCCGTTGTTGGTGCCGCCTGAGTGCCGGGTGTGAGCTGGTGCTGCGAGGCCGGTGAGCCATACTGCTGGCTTACCAGGCGTTCGACCTGTTTGAATTGCTGAATCCAAGCCTGCGTAGGCGCGTCTTTGGCGGCCTGAAACAGAAAACGGCCTTTACTGAGGCGGTTTTGCTCGAACTGATAGATCAGCCTGGTCTGTTCAACCGACGGCAACGACGCCTCGAAAATCAGGTATCCGTCAGTGCCAATCGGTGTACGGTTCGGGCGATTTTCCCGATCGAGCACAGTTTGGCGCTCGGCGCCCCATTCCGCCACGCCAAAATCTTCAGCCTGGGCAACGCAGGCCAAGAACAGGAGCGATGCCGGTATCAGGCATTTGGACCGAAACATTCTCAGTTCCCCTGTTCGAAGCGTTTTAGCAGCTCATCCCCACTGAGTTCGTCAAAGCCGGGGTCGGTTTGAAGCGCTTCGTCTTCCTCTACGGCTTCGATGGCTTCCGAGGCCGGATTGACTGGGGCCTTGGCGGCACCCGTGGTGCTGTCTTTCAAGCCGTTTTCCTCAAGGTATTTCTGATAGGCTGATTTTTGCCGTTTCTTGTGTTTGGCCAAACGGTTATGCGTAGGGATTTTTCCTTTCTCTCCCGCACCGATGAGAGCCTTCTTGGACCCGGTTTTAACGTTCAGCTTGCCTTTCAGCGAGCGGGTCTTTTTCTTGCGTGACATGGATATCCCGTCGAATTTGAGTTTTGAGGCCCTATTATAGGGATTTGGTTGCGATTCTAAATGACACAGGCAGGTATTATTGATGGAATTTCGTACACTAGGCCGTTCAGGCATTCAGGTTTCCAAAATAGCCCTCGGTACCATGACCTGGGGAGAGCAGAATACAGAGGCCCAGGCTCACGAACAGATGGATTATGCAGTGGAGCGGGGTGTCAACTTTTTCGATGCCGCTGAAATGTACCCCGTCCCACCCAAGGCAGAAACCTATGGCCGTACCGAAGAATGCATCGGCACCTGGTTCAAGAGCCGAGGTCTGCGGGATAAAGTCGTTCTGGCGACCAAGGCGGTCTCCAAAGGCAACTTCGACTACATTCGCGGTGGCCCGAGGCTCTCTCGGGACCATATCAAACAAGCGGTGGAAGCCAGTCTTAAACGGCTGCAAACCGACTACATCGACCTGTACCAACTGCATTGGCCGGACCGTACCACCAACTACTTTGGCAAACTCGGCTACCCCGGGCCGGTCAATGAACAGGATATCCCGATCGAGGAAACACTGCGGGCCTGTGACGATCTGGTCAAAGAAGGCAAGGTACGCCGTATCGGCGTGTCCAACGAAACCCCCTGGGGCGTGGCCGAATATTTGCGGTTGAGCCGCGAAGCCGGTCTGGCCCGCATCGATTCCATACAGAACCCTTATAACCTGCTGAACCGCAGTTTCGAGGTGGGATTGGCTGAATTCGCCTGTCAGGAGGAGGTAGGGCTGCTGGCCTATTCACCGCTGGCGTTTGGCATGTTGTCCGGTAAATATCTGGGTGGCCGGAAACCGGAAGGCGCGCGGTTGACGCTATTTTCCCGGTTCCAGCGCTATAACAATGAATATGGGCACCGGGCGACGGAAGCCTATGTCAAATTGGCAAAAGAACATGGGCTCGATCCCGCTCAGATGGCGCTGGCTTACGTGAATGACCGGCCTTTTGTTACCAGCAACATCATCGGCGCGACCGACATGGCTCAATTGAAAGCCAATATCGACAGTCACGAACTGGTGCTAAGTGAGGCGGTCCTGGAGGGCATCGAAGCTATTCACACCCGTCAGCCAAATCCCTGTCCCTAAGAGGTGTGGGGATGCTGGAGGCCATCAGGCCTCCTCGTCCTCATCTTCGATTCTCAACCCTATACCACTCGGACTGTGCCGAACCACTCGCATTTTGACCTTCGGCGCCGGCATGGGTAAACCCTGAACCTGGGATATGACCTTGCTGCCTATGTTGAACAGCCGCTTCTGTTCGGCAGTGAGTTCAACAAAGGTTCCGCTTTCCGATAGGTTCCAGGTGGTTGCCTCCACTGAGTGACCGTCCCGGGTGGTGAGGCGAATGCGGACCTGCAGCGGAGTGCGCGGGTGAGCGCGCTGTTCAATGGTCATTACCACTGATCCCGAAGGCGTCGTAGCGCAATAAAGCGGGCTTTCCGATCCGAGGTATCGAACCCTCGTTCGGTGAGTGCCTCGGCCAGGGCCGGGTCATCGAGGCGTAGGAAAAGGTTGATCTCACGCTCTTGTTTCAATGTGGTCGTGCTGCGAGTGTCCGGGGTCTGGGCTTCGACTATTTTTCGCAATTCCTGAGCGGCCTCAAGGTTGGGCAGCAGGCTCAGAGTAAAACCAAGGTTGTTCAGAATGTAATCGTGGCCGGGGTACAGCCGGGCCTCCGGTGCCGCCCGCTCAAGAATACGCTCAATGCTGTTGAACAGTGTTTCCGGGTCGCCCGAGCGGGCATTGCCCACCCCGGCATTGAACAGTGTATCCCCGGACAACAGAACCGGCTCCGGGTCGTTGACGTAAAACACGCCGTGACCGGGTGTATGGCCGGGGCTGGACCAAAACTCCGCCGTTTCGCGGCCCAGAGTCAGGTTATTACCGTCTTCCAGCCAGATGTCCGCGTCAAACCAGCTTTGGCAGGCCAGGGGGGCATATACAGGCGCCCGGGTACGGGACTTCAGTTCTTCAAGATGGCGGATATGGTCACCGTGTTCATGGGTGATCCAAATAGCTTTGATCGTGACGCCTCGCTCTTGGGCGAGACTCACCAGGAGATCGGCGTCGAAAGGGTCGATGGCGGCCGCGTCGCCGCTGTGCTCACACACCGCGAGGTAATTGTAATTTTGAAGAGAATCCGGAACAAAAGTTCTGATGACCTGCATGATATACTCGCCTGACGATGTTCTTGAGGAGCCTCTGAACAATTCCCGTGCGGCTCTGCGGGAGCCAAAACGCTTTGCCACTAGGCGGACTTCGCAGCGCAATGGCTGGCCCTTGTCAAGAAGTCCAACGACGGGGCAAAGCGTTTTGGCCCCGCCCTCCGGGGCTTTCCGAGGAACGGTGCCACTGCGTTGGACTCATTTGAAAGGTCTAGACATTCCGGCATGAGTCCGCCTTGCGGCACCGTCCCTCGGAAAAGCCAGAGCCACACGGGAATTGTTCAGAGGCTCCTTACCCTATTTAAGAATCCATCTGCAAGCAATCTGCAGATACCTATAAGGAAAAAAGAGGAGACAAATGGCAGTTATGTCCACGCCCGTCATGACCGTGATCTCACCGGCCAAAACCCTGGACTTCGAAACCCCCTCCATCACTCGAGTCAGCAGCCAGTGTCGCTTTGAAGAGGACGCGGCCGACCTGATCGATCTCCTGCGTCAATACAGTGTAGCCGATCTGCAGGCCATGATGTCCATTAGCCAAAAGTTGGCTGAACTGAATGCGGAACGCTACAGTCGCTGGCAACTGCCAATGTCGAACAGAGAGAGCAAACAGGCACTGTTGGCCTTCAAGGGCGATGTTTATACCGGTTTGGATGCGGAGACGCTGTCAAAACCATCGTTGAAAAAGGCCCAAAGCCAGGTGCGTATACTGTCCGGGCTTTACGGCCTGCTCAGACCGATGGACCGCATCCTGCCGTATCGCCTGGAAATGGGGACCCGTCTGCCCTCGGAGCGTGGTGGTAACCTCTATCAATGGTGGGGCGACCGTATTACCGCCCAGTTGGAGGCGGACATGCGTGAAAACGGTGCCAAGGTACTGGTCAACCTGGCTTCAAACGAATACTTTAAGGCGGTCGATCCCAGACAACTCTCGGTGCCAGTGATCACGCCCGAATTTAGGGATTGGAAAAACGGCCGGTACAAGATGATTTCCTTCTTCGCCAAGAAGGCACGAGGCTTGATGGTGCGCTTCATGCTCGAGAACAAGATTCGTCGGGTGGAAGACCTGAAAACCTTTAACCTGGCCGGTTACCGTTTCGACCCTGCCGGTTCGACCGAGTTGCGCTGGCAGTTCATCCGCGACGAAAACGCTCAGGCCGAGGCGGCTTGACGGTACCAGACCAAGCGATTTCCCCCACAAGGAGACAGGTATGAAAGTATTGACCCGGATGGCCATGGTGGCCATGACGACTCTGGCTATGGCCGGTTGTGCCCAGTTGTCACCCCAACAAGTGAAGTTCACACCTGATATTCCCGCTCAAACGGTTCCTGCCGGCCATGGCACGACTCTCTGGGTCGAAGTGCAGGACAAACGCAAGAGCAATGAAATTGGCCGTCGTGGCGGCGTCTATGCCGACAGCAGCACCATCACACCTGCAGGCAATCTACGGGATACCCTTCAACGAATTGCCGAACGCGTACTGGATGAGGCCGGTTATCAACGAGTGGACATGAGCCCGGAGGTCGAACTGACTCTGACATTGGATGAGCTCAGCTACATCGTGGAGGATGTGGATGCGGCCCGTAAAGAAGCCACGGCCGCTGCGCGTATTTCAATCAAGGCGGTTCGGGATGGGAAAATCCACACCAACAGCTTCAGAATCGAGCGAAGCAAAGAGACGTTGCGTTATCCCAGTACCGAAGAAAACAGCGATCTGTTGAACTACGTATTTGATGCGGTGCTGGAACGGGCCTTCTCGGACCCTGAACTCAAAGCGTTTTTAAGCCAGTAAGAGCGTTGGGCCCTTTCCAAGGGGAAGGGGCCCGGGAACACTAGCCGGTCTTGTCGAGGTCGTGTTCTTCGAAGTAAGCGGCCATGAAATCGACAAAGGCGCGGCTTTTGGCGGAGAGATATCGGTTTTCCGGGTACACGACGTGAATCGTCCGGCTCGGGAAAATGATTTCCGGCAATAGATGCACCAGTTTCCCGGCGGCCAGTTCTTCCCGCACCATGTAATAGGGCAGGGCGGTGATGCCCATGTTGTTCATGGTGGCCTCGCACAAAGTGTCGAGGTCGTTCACCGTGAAGCGTCGGTCTTTGTTCTGCAGACCGGCTTCCTTAAGAAAGCGTTTGATCCAGCGGGGCTCCGCGAAGTCGATACCCGAGACCATCAGGATGTGGTGCTCGAACAGATCGCTGAGCTTATGCGGATAGCCATGTTCGTCGAGGTAGGCCTTGGTGGCGGTGAGAATCACCTTTTGTTTGGCCACGGGGCGCGCCACGAGTCGGCTGTCCTGTAGGGAGCCAAGGTGGATGGCGAGGTCGATGCCTTCACGAACCAGATCCAGCCCTTTATCGGCCAGAATCAGATCGAAATTCACATTCGGGTACTGTTCGAGGAACTTGGAGAATATCTTCATCAGCATCGAACGGCCGAAGGTCGGTGTCGCCGTGATGCGCAAGGTCCCGCGTGGTGAGGTTTCGAGATCCTTCACCATGTGCTCGGCTTCTTCCAGATCCTCAAGGATGCGGCTGCATCGATTGAAGAACAGCTGCCCCGCCTCTGTCGGGCTCACTGAGCGGGTTGTCCGGTTCAGTAGACGAACCCCCAGTTTGTCCTCTAGCAGACTGATCTGTTTGCTGACAGCTGAGGGTGTCAGGCCCAGTTGGTGGGCGGCATTGGTGAAGTTGTTGGCTTTTACGACCGTGGTAAAAATGATGAGTGAATCGAGACGTGCCATGGCATTACCCTGTTTGAAGCATTACCCTGTTTGAGAGCAAGAAACTGCCTATTCCAATCCTATTACCGCAAGGCGATTCATAATAATCGCTGCTCTTCAATAATCCAACCTTATTGATGATTATTCTTTGATAATCCCCTCGCCTGAACCCGTCCTCGCCGTACAAAATGTTACCAAGCTTCATTAAAGAGGCGGGCTAATCGGCCGCTAAACGATCAGACGCGTTTTTCTCAAGCGGTCCGAATGAAGGCGGGGAGGCACTTCCAATGAATACCCTTTCGAATAATTGGGCGACGTTGCCACCGGGACATTTCCCGGCTCACTCCAAGGGTACGGTACCTCACCGGCAAACCACCCAACCCGAACCGACCACAACCCGATCGGTTGAAGAGCCGAAGGCCGGGGCCAATGCCGCCAAGTCATTCGACGTGGATGCCCTGGTCGAAAACCTTTGGGGGTTTATGAAAGGGCGGCTTGCAGAGGCACAGGCCGCCGGTGCCTCTGAAAACGAAATGAACAAGATGTGGCGCGCCGCCGAAAAAGGCCTGGAAAAAGGCTTTAATGACGCCAAAGACGTGCTTCGTTCCATGGGCAAAATGACGGAGCCGCTGAATGAGCGCATTGACGAGGCCTATAACCGTCTGACCGAGACCCTGGAAAACCGGGACTTGAGCGCTCCCGCCCCGACCACCGGCACTGCCAGCGAGCAGGCGGCCCCAACCCCTGCGAGCCGAAGCATCAGCCTGTATCAATATCAGGAACAGACATTCGAACTGGATGTGACTACTCTGGAAGGGGATAAAATCCGCATCCGGGTGCAAAACCAGCAAGAGTCTGGTGCTCAAAGCCTGAAAGGAGAGGGCTGGTCGTCGTTTCAATGGGGTCGGCAAGACAGCAACGCATTCAGTTTGCAGATAGAGGGCCACCTCAGCGATGCCGAACGGGCCGATCTCGACCGTCTGCTGGGCGATGTCAACACGCTGGCCAATGAGTTTTACGATGGCGACCTGAATGTCGCCTGGCAACAGGCACAGGCTCTTGATATCGATGGCACCAGCCTGGCGTCGATGGATCTCAGCATGAGAGAGGTGGAAGCCAAAGGGGCGGCCGTGTACCAACAGGCTCAGCCGGGTCACCGCACATTACCCCAGGGGCTGAACCCGCTTCGGGAGTACGCCCAACAGTTGCTGGCTGCGCAAAAAGATTGGCAGGATTCCTTGGGTTCGCGCGACGGCCTGCCCATCTCCTTGATTAACCACCCTCGCAATGAAGGTGTGTTAGGGCAGTTCGCGCAGAAATTGTTCAGACATTGATGCCTTTTTCACATTACGGACAATACGGCTGGCAATGACGATGTGGGGCTCTACAATAATAGCCCCACTTGACCCTTGCGGAGTCTAACTTGTCCCGACTGACACTCTACAGTACCGATGGATGCCACCTGTGCGAGCGGGCGGAAACCGTGTTGAACGAAGTGGCGCAGCACAATCCCGAACTGAGCTGGCAAGTAGTGGATATCGCCCCCGATGAGCAGTTGTCCGAGCGTTACGGTATTCGCATTCCCGTGATTTTACTCGAAGGGGCGGAGTACGATCTGGGCTGGCCTTTTACCGCGGATGACGTTCGGCGATATCTGCGGCAGTTTCAAACCGTCACTCCCTGATCGCTTTTTTTCGTATAGTCCGGCAAAACGGGAGGTGGCCGTTGAGCTGTATCAACGCGCCGACCTCCCACACTTCCCGATGCGTGCTAAACTCTCTTTAGTAAGCCCCTGCTAATTGTTACAAGATTGCCCTGTCTGATTTTCTCGGGGAATCTTGTTGGACGTAAAAGGAGTCGTCAATGCCGTTTCGTGTTCTTTCCGCTTTTGTGGCCGTTCTGATTTTGGCTGGCTGTGCCAGCCTGCCCACCCCTCGCAGTGAAGCCATTCATTATGCTTTGACCACCGATGCCACGTTACGTGAATTGGCCAACGAATGCGCAAGAATGAGTCCGGAGTTACGAACACTGGCGGTTCAGGCGCAGCGGGATTGGTGGCGTCGTAACGGCAATATCGTAACGGCTGCGGACTACGGTTTGCTGCAATTGAATTGGGACGATGCCCGCCAGCCGATTGAAGACCAACGTGCTTATCTTTCCATGCAGATTCTGGAAATGGTTCAGGATAACGCCGATACTCAGGTCGCGGAATGGACTGAAGGCAAAAAAGCCAGCGAGGAATGTGAAGACCAATTGGTGCGTTATCGGGATGGCAAGGCAGACCTCAGCCGGGAGAAAAAATATTTCGAAACGCTGGTGGCGTTGCAGAACGAAAAAGAAAGACTGACCTCCGATGTCGATCAGGCCAGGGTCATCAATGCCCATTACCGTAAGTACGGCCGCTCTCTGTTTGTGGTTGAACAAAAGGTCCAGGTGTTGGGATGCGATCGTCCGCAGATATCCATGTTGCGCAATGCCTGGCCGTTGGAAGTGTACGATGCGGTATGCAGTGACCAATCCTATCTGCTGATTCAATGTGAATGGGGCCGGTGCGACGTTCGCCAATAATGAATCGGCTTCTTTCATGACCAGTCGGTTCGCCAAGCTGACCGGGCTGGTGCTACTCACAGCGGCAATTATTCTAAGCCTGATCCTGTTTCGCCAATCCCAACTGGGTTGGTTTGGCGAAACGGTGACGGATGTTCCCGCCTGGCAAGCCCAGTGGCAGGAGTGGGTCAAGAAGCAACCGCTTGAACATCCGGCTATGGTGCACTGGGTGCCACCGGATTGTCTTTGCCGCTTTTTCACCGCTGGTCATGCTACAACGTTGAGTGAAAGGGCCGATAACCTGGGGTATTCCGTCTATCAGATCGGTGAACCCAGCCTGAGCCTGGATGTCGCCCGACCGATAACCTCCAGCCCGGACTTTCCAACCCCAGGCCCGCTGGTCTTGCTGACCAATGCCGAAGGGGGGATACGCTACCTTGGTCCCTACAGTGACGGTTTAACCTGCACCCAAGCCAACAGCCTGGTGGATGATTGGCTGCCACTTACAAGACCAGGTCAGGTGCTGAACCTGGATGTGACCAGTTGTCGCTGTTTATACCCCGCTTCATAAGGAGCCTCTGAACAATTCCCGTGCGGCTCTGCGGGAGCCAAAACGCTTTGCC
>CBFGUW010000076.1:0-11932 GCA_965652395.1 uncultured Saccharospirillum sp.
GAGGCGTATAATAGTCTTTTTCTTTTCGAGGTCAAGGGGGGCTTCGGAAAAAGTTACGAAACGATGAAAAGGGGCGTACATACGGTACTGAGAGGGGTCGATTCAAGCCTGAGGGTGGTCAAACCACCCTCTTGAACGCTTGAGCGATGCTTACCGTCCGCACTAAAAGGCTTTGGCGAACCAATCAGGCCAGGGTAACCCGGGCTATTTTCTTCTTACCTGCCTGGACCAGGTACTCTCCGGCCCCCAGCTTCAAATCGGCCTCCACTACTTCCCAATCAACTTTCACCCGGCCATTCTTGAGCATGTCGCGGGTCTGGGCGGCATTGGCGGCCAATCCGGCCCTGTTCACCACTGCGGAGATCGGCAGCTCACTCTGATCTCCCAGATCAAGCGTCACCTGGGGCGTATCAGCGGGAACCTCGCCTTCCCGAATTACATTTCCAGCGCCTTTATGGGCATTCGCAGCCGCTTCCTCTCCGTGAAAGCGCGCCACCAGCTCGCGCGCCAGTTCCATTTTTATGTCGCGTGGATTGGCCCCGGCTTCCACCTGTTGTTTGAGCGCGGCGATGTCTTCCAGCGTTCTAAAAGAAAGCAGCTCGTACCAACGCCACATCAAACTGTCTGGGATAGAGACTATTTTCTGGAACATCACGCCCGGTGCTTCGGTGATGCCGACGTAGTTACCGAGCGACTTGGACATTTTCTTCTCGCCATCCAGCCCTTCCAGCAGAGGCGTCATGATGACAACTTGGGGTTCCTGCCCTTCATGCTTTTGCAACTCGCGCCCAACCAGCAGGTTAAACTTCTGATCGGTGCCTCCCAGCTCGACATCGGCCTTGAGCGCCACCGAATCGTACCCCTGCACCAACGGATACAGAAACTCGTGGATGGCGATGGGCTGGTTGGCTTTGTAACGTTTCTTGAAGTCGTCGCGCTCAAGCATGCGCGCAACACTGTGCTGGGCGGCAAGTTTGATCATACCGGCAGCGCCGACTTTCTCGAACCACTCCGAGTTAAACCGGACTTCGGTTTTCTGTGGATCGAGTATTTTAAACACCTGCTCTTTATAGGTTTCAGCGTTTTGGGCTATTTGTTCCGGGGTTAAAGGGGGACGGGTGGCATTCTTTCCGGAAGGGTCGCCGATCAGGCCGGTGAAATCCCCTATCAGAAAAATGACGGTATGCCCCCGCTCCTGGAACTGGCGCATCTTGTTCAACAAAACTGTATGGCCCAGGTGAAGATCAGGCGCAGTGGGGTCGAAACCTGCCTTGATACGCAGTGGGCGGCCGCTTTTCAGCTTTTCAACCAGTTCTTCTTCGACCAGAATCTCTTCGGTTCCGCGTCGAATTTCTGCCAGTGTCTGCTCCAGAGACATGGAGGCTCCTCAAAATAATTTACATATATACAGAAGACGGATTATATCAGTTTGTGATATCAGTTAGCACATGGTGGCACTGTTGTTAATATAATGCCTTAACTTTTCGAGCCAACCGACTGTTTTCTCATGAATAAAAAGCTGTTCGACCGCATCCAACACTTCCCCCGGTGGCATGCCGTCGGAGTGGCCGCTTTGACCTCCGTTATGTTGACGGTGGCGCTTTGGCCCGCTCCGAGCCAATCTGTCATAGTCGAGATACCCGCGAAACTGGAATTGCCGCCTCCGACGACCACACTCGAAGCCGAACCCGAGGCTAACACCCGATCGGTCGATGCCGAAGTCCAACCGGGAGATACCTTATCCACTTTATTCGAACGCGCCGATGCAGGTGTCAGCGTGCTCTATCGAATGCTCGCCGATGAGGAGATAAGCTCCGCCCTGGAACGCATCTATCCTGGCCAGTCCTTCACCTTTACCTTTGATGCCGAAGATAAACTGAAAGAAGTGACGTTCAGCGAGTCCATCCTGGTCAACCATCGCATCCTGGTCGGCGAGGATGGTTTCAGTCTCGAGAAGGTCCAATTCGAGCCTGAGATCCATACTCAATATACCGAAGGCAAGATCGATTCATCACTCTATCTGGCCGGGAAGGACGCCGGTCTCAGCGACAATATGATCATGCAGCTGGCCACCCTGTTCGGCTGGGACATTGATTTCGTTATGGATATTCGTGCCGGAGATACCTTCTCCCTTATTTATGAAGAGCACTTTCTGGATGGGAAGAAGCTGGAAGACGGCCCTATACTGGCGGCACGATTCAATACCCAGGGTCGGGAAGTGACCGCTATCCGCTATACGGATGCGAGCGGTCGCACCGATTATTACGCTCCCGACGGTGCATCCATACGCAAGGCTTTCCTAAGAACCCCAATGGATGTGTTCCGCATATCCTCCCGGTTCGATCCAAACCGTCGCCACCCGGTATTGAATACCATCAGAGCTCACAAGGGTACGGATTACGCCGCCCCAACCGGCACGCCCATCAAAGCCACAGGTGATGGCAAGGTAATCCATGCCGGGCGCAAGGGGGGTTATGGCAACGTGGTCATACTCCAGCATGGTGGCGGCATTCGGACCCTCTATGCCCATATGAGCAAGTTTTCGAAATATTCCAAAGTGGGTAATCGAGTAAGACAGGGCCAGATCATTGGCTATGTTGGCGCCACGGGCATGGTGACAGGCCCGCATTTGCATTATGAGTTCCTGGTTAACGGCGTCCACCGCAACCCGCAAACGGTACCGCTGCCCACCGCCCAACCGCTTGAGCAGCAGTATCTGGGGGCTTACAAGGAGTATGCCGCCAATATGATGGGCCAGCTCCAGGTGTTTGACGAGGCTTATATTGCCTCCGCTGGCGACTGATGATCCCAACTTACTAAAAGCCAAAAGGCCGCGAATGCGGCCTTTTTTATGCGTGGTCAGAAATGCTCGTAGCCCTGCTTCAACAACTCTTGCTCGACAGCTGGGCCGTAAGGCACGGTATTAACAAAAGGGGGCAGTTGCTCGCGGGAGACGCCGTTATCGCGCATCCAGGTTTCGCATACCTGAACGTCGATCACATTAAAGGCATCCAGTCGGGCGGCCATATCGACCAACTCTCGATACGCCTCATAATTGCCTTTCAGAAAGGCCTGAGTTTCATCCCCATGCAAAATAAGCGCGATGGGTCGCGCGTTGCTGTAATTCTCTTCAGCTTCAAGCACCGCTTCAGCACGGGTGAGGATGGAGGCCAACTCCTGGGGGGTGTGAGCTTCGATGTGGGCGACCAAGCCGACACGGCCATGATCGTCAAACCGAACATCTTCCGCCTGTGCCCACCCAAGAGCACAGCTGAACGCCAGCGCTGTTGCCAGCTTAGATAGAGAACGAGGAACCACAGCCACAGGTGGTTTCCGCTGCCGGGTTTTCGATAGTGAAACGGCTGCCATCCAGCCCTTCGGTATAGTTAACGGTCGAACCGGCCAGATACTGCACGCTCAGCGAATCGACCAGAAAACGGGTACCCGCCTGCTCGACCACGGTGTCGTCGTCGGCAATTTCATCGTCGAAGGTGAAGCCGTATTGGAAGCCTGCACAGCCGCCTCCGGTGACAAAGACCCTCAACATAAGACGGTCGTTGCCTTCTTCCTCCACCAATTGACGAACTTTCTGAGCCGCCGCCTCGGTAACAATCAAGGCGTCGGACATCGCTAGGGATTCTGTCATCATCACTTCTCTAACTGACGTACCTGAATTGGTGCGCAAACCTTTTCGTCAACAAGCCTGTGACCGACCTAAGTCGGGTCGGCTCAGCCACTTTTCAATGGTATGGGGTGTTCAGATCTGACTCCCGGGCTTCACTTCGATTTTTGGCTCATTGAGCGCCGGCAGTTCTGCGGTGTCGGTTTTTCCGCCCTTCGCTTTCTTGCCTTTTTCAGCGGCGACGTAGAGCAGTTTGCCATTCACCTTGGCGCCCATGACCATTTCCATCATGACGTAGTGAACATCCCCGTTAATCACGGCTTTCTTGTTCAGCTCAAGGTGATCGGATGAGTAGACATCCCCTTTCACCTCGCCGTTGACGACAATATGAGGCGCTCGGATTTCACCCTCGACCAGACCTTTGTCACTGATGCGGACAATGCTGCCGCTGTCGGGATCGGCCAGGATATTGCCCTTGATCCGGCCTTCCACATTCAAACCACCGGAAACTCGGACGTCTCCGCTGATTTCTGTTTTCGCTGAAATAAGTGTCTCGTTGTTTGCCACTTTGCTGCTACTGCCCCACATTGTTCCGCTTCTCCAGATCCGTCCAGTTATAGGTAGCCTCTACCCGAGCCGAACGCGACCCCACGGCTTGGGCAACCACCTGCAACTGGTCGGGAATAAAGCCCTCGGGTAACACCAGGTCACCCTTGATGTCTTGAAAATAGCGATATCGGAATTTGATATCCACGTCGTCGATGTCATCCGAGACGTCTTTCAGCGGCAAAGCGACTCTTTCGCCAGCCCGGGTGCCTACCAGGTTCACACCCACAAAGCCTTGCAGATACTGATCATTGTTGCCAGCCTGAGTCAGCATCAAATTGTAACGATAGCGTCGCTCGGAACTGGTGGGCTCCAACGTAACTTCCTGTACACGCAACCCTTCGTCACCGGTAGAGGGCGACATGATACCCTGATACAGGGCAACTTCCTCTTCCAGGTGGGCAATCTGATCGGTCAGGTCACGAATGACCTGTCGGGTACTTTCGTTGGATTGCTGGTCCACCAGAGACCCACGCTCCAATGTAGCCACCCTTAACCGCAAAGTTTCCTGTTCCTTCTCGGCCTCACTGAGTGCGGCACGAAGCTCCTTACGTTCCAGCTCGTAGGTATCACGCGCGGAAACACCGGATTGGAGACCATACCGATAGGCTCCAAAGACTGCCAGTAATGGAATCACAATTCCGGCCATCCACAGGATCCCATTTCGCCAGGGTCGATGGCGCACTACCTTCATTGGGTAGACTTTACTGACTTTCACTTTCGCCATCGGGACTCCAGGCTGAATGATCTGTGAGAGGGTTTTCCCTCCAAGACTGGTTTATTCGGTGGTTACCAGAACGGGGCTGTCCACCAAAGAGGCCATTGGCCGATTCAATGCTCAAGCCCCCTATGATAAGGTCGCGTGCAATTCCGTTACAAGCTCGCACCCCGATGCCCCAGTTCGGTTTCAGCTATTGGAAATCTGTTTTCAGCCGCACCGACGGCCTGATCCCGCTTGTCTTTCTGGGCATGCTGACAGGCGTTGCCACCAGCGCCGTCATGGCGTTGTTTCTGAGCCTGCTGGATATTGTCCTCAAGCTGCTGAACGGCGAATCGCTTGAAGACTTCGAATCCTTGTCGGCCGGGGTGCGTTTTTCATTACCCATCATTGGCAGCCTGCTGTTAATCGCTCTGTACCGTTTTACCCCCGGAAATATCCAGACAGTAGGCATATCCCATGTACTCGACCGGTTGCGGCGCGTCCGTGGCCGACTCCCCGCTGGCAATGCCCTGTTCCAGTTCGTGGCGGCACTGATCGCCCTGGGAAGCGGGCACAGCATCGGCAAGGAAGGACCGGCGGTGCACATGGGGGCGACTATTGCCAACCAATTCGGTCAGATGACCCATCGGGTACCCAGCCAGCTCCGTCTGTTGACCGGCTGCGGTACCGCCGCTGCGATTTCCTCGGCTTTCGATACGCCCCTGGCGGGCGTACTCTTCGCCATGGAAGTGGTGTTGATGGAATACAGCCTACTGGGCTTCACGCCCATCATAGCCGCGGCTGTGACGGCGGCCGTTACCACCCGCTGGGTACTGGGCGAACACCCGGCCTTCATCACTGACCCATTCAATGTCGGTGGCCTCGCCGAACTGCCGGCACTGATACTCTCGGGTCTATTGATTGGTCTGTTCGCGGTCCTGTTTCATCGCTCGGTCAGGTTATTCCTCCGGTTGAAAGTGCATGGCCGACCCTGGCGTCTGTTGCTGGCGGGGTTGATTACCGGGGGCGTGGCCCTGGTGGCTCCCCAGGTACTGGGCTCCGGCTTTGATACCGTGAACGCCGCTCTGGCCAATCAGTTGGGTTGGCTGCTGTTGCTGTTGATTCTGGCCGCCAAGCTCGTCACCACCTCGGCCGCCATCGGGCTCGGCGTTCCCGCCGGATTGATCGGGCCGACGTTAATGATGGGGGCCTGTGCCGGAGGCATTATCGGAGCCATCATGCCGGGAACGGCCGATCCTGCGTTTTATGCGCTGCTGGGCATGGCCGCCATGATGAGTGCCGTGTTGCACGCGCCCCTGGCAGCCTTGGCCGCCGTGCTGGAGCTGTCTCTCAACGCCCATGCCATGTTCCCCGCTATGATTGTGGTTCTGGGCGCGAACCTTATTTGCCAGCATGGATTCCGCCAGCCGTCATTGTTCCGGACCTTGCTGGAAGCACAGGGTTTGAGCATCGAAACCCACCCGTTGAGGATTGCCCTGGCTCAACGCTTTCTGAGCGAGTTGGCGTCCAGCCAGTTCGACCAGTTGGACCTGACTCTGGACGAAGACCGCATCGGCAAGGTGCTCAAAGGACCCTTTCGGTGGGTGGTGATTCAGATCGAAGAAGACCGCTTTTTATTGTCCAAACCCGTGCTGAACGATTTTTATGTCGACTGGGTGCAACTACAGCCGGACACACGCCGTCCCCTGGGTGAGGCACTCAAACAGATGATTCCGGCCTACAGTCGACTGGTTCAACTGGATGGAGACATCACGCTGTTGGGCGCGGTTAAATTACTGAAAAGCGAAGATACCGCCGGGTTTATCCTACCGCTCGACACTCACCGCACCGGCCTTGTGACACGCGGACAATTGGTTTCCGTACTGACCTCCGAAGGAGACATTCACTGATGTTCTATCTCTGGCTTAAAGCCCTGCATATCTTTTTCGTCATCGCCTGGTTTGCGGGGATTTTTTACCTGCCAAGACTCTTTGTGCACCACGCGATGAGCGACGATCAGGCCACGCGGGACCGGTTAAAGATCATGGAGCGCAAGCTCTACCGCTTTATCACGCCCATCATGGTGCTGGCACTCGCCTTCGGCATCGCCATGCTTTTCACGGCGATGGGTCGCGCCTGGCTGAGCATGGGCTGGCTGCATTTGAAACTGGTGCTGGTGGTGGCACTCGTCGTTTATCACCTCTGGTGTGGCCGCCTGCTGAAGGGCTTTGCGAACGACGAAAACCCGCACTCACACAAGTGGTATCGCTGGTTCAATGAAATGCCGGTACTGGTGCTGCTGAGTATCGTGCTTTTGGTGGTGCTGAAGCCGTTTTGAGCACTGGAGGGAAGGCGAAAAAAGGGCTAACGGCCACGCAGGCCGTTAGCCAATGACTACCTATCAACTAGACAATCCCCAGATAATTCTATCCAAGGATGGGGGCAGTCTAGTCACTTCCGGGGCTCGAAACCAGACCTTGAACGGTTGAAATGTGGTCGGTTGGAGCGGTCCATTCAGTCGTTTAACGGGCCTAAACTGAGCTCTCGCCCCCTGTCTATGGCCTCTTTTCGGTTAGTGACCGCTAACTTTTTATACAGATTATTGATATGCGTTTTTACCGTACTCACGGCGATGAACATTGTTTGAGCGATTTCATCGTTGCTCTTTCCGTCAATAATATACTGCAGAACCCGCCATTCCTTCTTGGAGATCCCGAGCGCCAACAGCCCATCCGGAACTTCGTCCTCACCCCGTCGGCTGGTGGTGTTGCGCTGTTTGTAGAGGATTAACAATTGCTCAACACATCGAGCCTCCTCTTCCGCCAGAGCAGCCGTATCCAAGGCTTCGAAAACCGGCATGATCCATTGGCGAAGATAAAGAATGCTGGCAACAATGTTATGGACCTGGATGGTGGGTAGCAGGGTCGAGAGACAATCAAGAGCTTCGTCGCGCTGGCCCTGCTGCTCAAGAATGACGACCTTAAGCAGCTCCAGCCTGACCCGTTCGAGCTTGAAGGCATGGTCGGGCAGACTGTTCAAGGTCGAGAGCAGAGATTCCAGGCGTTTGAGCGCTTCTTCGTAACGGCTTAGGGCACAGAGACCATACAAGCGAGAGCGGATGTGAACGAAATCGCTGATGCTGAAACCCTCGGTCAAATCCGGCGTCGCCTTGAGCCAGGTATCGATCTTCTTGACCTCACTGGATTGCCACCAGTACAGCAACTGGACCTCAATCGAGTAGGGCATCAACTGCTCACTGACCGCATCGCGCATCAGGATGCTCTCATGCTGCTGAGCCAGTTCCCGCGCTGTGGTCGGCTTGCCTTTGAGCAGTTCCATTTTCAGCAACCAGCCAAAGAGATGCTGCGTCCAGAACTCATCCCAGTTCTGACAGATGGGACCCACTTCATTGATCATCAGCCGGGCTTCGCGCAGGTGATAGGATTCAAGCGCCAGATCCGCCTGGCAAAACAATGAAAAACAGGCGTTAAAACCATAGTTGACGCTGTGTTCCCTGCTGTAGTCCATTACTTCCCGGGAGAGCGCGACGGCGCGATCGAACTCGCATCGTTGACGCCAAATCTGCGCTTGTTGATTCAGACTCCACAACACAGCGTCATGGTTCGCTTCCTGGCGACTGAGCAGTTCGCTTTCTTCGTATATTTCCAGAGCCCGGTCAGGGTCCCGCTGTTCGAACTTGACGTTCGCATAGGTGAGCAGCGCACTCTGACGGCGGGTATTGTCGGACGGGAACAAACTGAGTGCTTTTTGAGCAGCTTGTTCCGCCTGTTCGAATCGGCTCATGGAATAGTAGGCCTGCGACCGTACGGTCTCGAACTCTGCTTCCAGTAACCGGCTCTCCGGAGACTTTTCCAATAAAGGCCAGGCTTTTTCGAGGCAGGGGTCGACCTTCTTAGCATTGCCGAAAATGGCTTCCACCCAGCAATAGACCAGAACCAGTGGTGGATCGGAGACGATGATATCCATCGGCAGTTCAGCCAGGCAGCGCTGTACGAGATCGTAATGGGCTTTGTGAATCAGGTTTTCGCCGTACAGTCGCAGAATTTTTATGATCTGCTCCTGATCCCGCGATTTCACGGCATGATCCACGGCACCCACAATGTAGCCCAGTCCCAGAAAGGCCTGGCTGGCCCGGTAATGAAGTTGTCGAATGTCGCCGCCGGTCATGGTGACCAGCTTGTGCTGCAGGAACTCCCGCAACAGATGATGGTATCGGAACCACTGCTGGGGCTCGATGAACTGGATGATGAACAGGTGTTGGCGTTGCAAATACTCGAGCACTTCGTGAACGTTGATGTCTTCGGTCAGGGCATCGGCGATGTCGGCGTTGAAGCGTTTGACGATGCTGGTATTGAGCATGAAATGCTGGACGTCGAGCGGCAGGGCGTCGAACACTTCGGAGTCGAAGTAGTCGATGGCGTTGAGGTTTTTCTGTTCCAGCCGGGCTTTGAGTTCGTCAAACGAGGGTTTGGATTTCAACCCCAGCACGATGAGTTGAAGGCCGACCGCCCAGCCTTCGACATGCTCCAATAATTGCTGAACGTCCTGGTCGTCCAGTTGATAGCCACCCAGGCGCTGAAAGAAGCTCTGGGCTTCCTTGACGTTGAAGCTGAGCAGTTCGGTCTGCATGTCGGCGACCAGGCCCTGCAGGCGCAGTGACATGATGCTGGCGGGTGGATCGGACCGGGTGGTGAGTACCAGGGTGATGTGCGGCGGCAAGTGTTTGGCGAGGTATGCCATGGCGGCGTGCACTTCTTCGCTTTCGACGACGTGATAGTCGTCCAGTACGAGGATGAGGCGTTTGTGAATGCGGTCCAGTTCGAACAGTAGCTGTCCGAAGAGGGATTTCAATTGGGTGTTGCGGTCGTTTATGCCGGAATGACAAAGCTGTTCGCTCAAGGGTAATTGCTTGGCGATGGCTGAGATGAAGTAAGCGGCAAAGGTGTAGGGGTCCGAATCTTCCGGGTCGAGCGATAACCAGGCGAGGCGGGCTTCGGGTTCGTCGTCTTTGAGGGCGGCGAAGCCGTGTAGCGCGGCGGTGGTTTTGCCGAAGCCGGCGGGTGCGCAGAGGACGACGACGGGAAGTTTGCAGGCATCGACAAAGGCCTGTTCCACTCTGGGCCTGTGAATGGCGTTGGGCGGAAGATAAGGCACCGACAGTTTCGAAGGCACCAGAAACTGCTGGGGGACCGACTCGGTCATCAGGATGTACCGTTTCTATTGTGGTTATCGGGCAATCATACCCAGCAGTTGGTTGGGCTATCAAATAATGTGGTCGGTATTGTGCCGGTGGTCCGCGCCTGGACAGGGGGCGTGTCTGACAGGGTCGCCGTGAACCCATCCATGGGGGCTAGACGGCGGCATCCATGCCGCCGACTTCCCTGTCAAACACGCCCCCTACCCAGACGCTGTCATAGCGGCTGAATTACATCAGTTGGTTACTCTGGTTTGCCACTTTAGTCACGAATCACGACAATAGCTCCTGAATTTTCGCAACCACAAGGCTGGCTCCATGACCGATCACTTCGCGGAACTGTTCGAACGCGCCCAGAAAACCATTCCCGGCGGTGTCAATTCGCCGGTCCGGGCATTTAAAGGGGTGGGCGGTACGCCGGTGTTTTTTAAACGGGCGGCCGGTTCGCGGATGTACGATACCGAAGATAAAGCCTATATCGATTACGTGCTGTCCTGGGGTCCGCAGATTCTGGGGCATGGCGATGAGAAAGTGCGGGAGGCGATTCATGCGCAGGTGGACCAGTCACTGACGTTTGGGGCGCCTTGCGAGTTGGAAATCACCATGGCGGAGAAGGTGTGCAGCCTGGTGCCGTCGATGGATAAAGTGCGGATGGTGAATTCCGGCACGGAAGCGACCATGTCGGCGATTCGTCTGGCAAGGGGCTATACCGGTCGGGATATCCTGGTGAAGTTCGAAGGCAATTATCATGGCCATGCCGACAGTTTGCTGGTGAAGGCGGGGTCGGGCATGTTGACGTTGGGTGTGCCGACGTCGCCTGGGGTACCGGAGAGTGTGGCGAAGCATACGCTGACACTGGAATACAATAATGCCGATGCGGTACGCGATTGCTTTAAGGAATTTGGCGACCGCATCGCTTGTGTGATCGTGGAGCCGGTGGCGGGCAATATGAACTGCATCCCGCCGGAGCCCGGGTTTCTGGAAACCTTGCGCTCCCAGTGTACCGAGTATGGATCGGTTCTGATTTTCGATGAGGTCATGAGCGGCTTCCGTGCCGCCTTGGGTGGTGCTCAGGCGGTTTACAATGTTCAGCCTGATCTGACGACCTTGGGTAAGGTGATCGGTGGTGGTATGCCGGTGGGGGCCTTTGGCGGTAAGGCGGACATCATGGATTATCTGGCCCCGGTCGGCCCTGTCTATCAAGCCGGTACGCTGGCCGGGAACCCGGTTGCGATGGCGGCGGGGTTGGCGGTGTTGAACCAAATCGATCAACCGGGGGTGTATGAGCAGCTGACCGAACGGACCGAGGCGTTGACGCGGGGCCTGCGCGAACGGGCCGCTCAGGCGGGAATCCCGCTGACGACCAATTCCGTCGGCAGTATGTTTGGTTATTTCTTTACCGAGGAAGAGAAGGTGAGCCGTTTCAGCCAGGTGGCGGGTTGTGACTCGGCGCGGTTTAACCGCTTCTATCACGGCATGCTGGAAGAGGGCATCTATCTGGCACCTTCGAGCTTTGAGGCGGGTTTTATGTCGTTGGCTCATACAGAGCAGGATATCGATTCCACCTTGCAAGCCGCCGAACGGGTATTCGCCAATTTGTAATCAGGTTTTGGGGCTGCCGGTAAGGCGCCCCAAGCCTTTGTTTTCCATCTATTTTTCCAAATAGCTGTTGACAGGGCCACGGGCGCTCATTAGTATGCGCGCCTGCTTACCGACGGTGGGCTCATCCGGGAATGCCTGGGTGGTGAAATTGGTAGACACGCTAGCTTCAGGTGCTAGTGGGGGCAAC
>CBFGUW010000077.1:0-11469 GCA_965652395.1 uncultured Saccharospirillum sp.
TGAGCGTTGCATAAAAAGTTCTTAAAATGTGTCCAGAATTACTTGACCACAACAATGACCCCAGGCACTTTGTTGGTAGGTTATTGTTGAAAGGTTTGCTATCTTGTTTTCCAGTGTTTGCCCTGTCTTTCCAAGGCGTGTTAAACGGGACCTGATTAATTTTTTATCCATAGACCTTCCTTGATGCTTTTAATAGCCTGACTAATTCTTCAGGGGGCTTAAATATAATGTCACTTAATGTGTCTATCCGTCCAGTCACGGTCGCCGAATGATAACATCTTGATAAAGAAATGTTGGAAAAACCGTGACTCTTTTAGTGCCTGTGAGTCGAATTTTCTCAGGCTGTACAAATGGAATTTCCGATGAGTGTTTGAGCCAGCCAACACCCGGTTGAAGGTAGAGCAAGAACAATTAGCAAAGTTTTATGTCTGGTAGGTCAGAATACCCGCCATTGATTAGGGCCTGCTAGTGCTTTCTCGCTACCACGAATGCCCAATTACACTAAGGACACAGTTCACAAAAATAAAGATACATACGCTAACTCTCCATGTTTTGACATTCATCACATTATCAGTATTCTGCGAATGCCCATTGAGCAAAACCTCTTGGTCGTAGTAGGGCTTTTCATAACCACTCGGTCAATGTTTGTCCAACGGGAAGTATTGCCGGGCAGCGCGCATCTATACCCAACCTGCCTTTGTTAATCTGATTCGGCCCCCAGCATGGAGAAGCTGATATGCAAACTGAATACTTGCTTCCACTCAAGGAACTGAACCTTCTGCAAAAAATCACCCTGCAACGCCTATTTCAGCGCGAATCCGAGGGTGAGCAGTTAGAACCCCATCTGCAGTCCCTTTTGGAAGCGTATCGATCAGACTGGCAACAGCAAGCCCGAAACGTGCGTCGGTTTTGGCCGACGGCATTGCTTTTAGGTGCCGCTGTTTATGGTTGCATGTTGTATTACACCTTTGCGCCGAAACTCCCCTTTTTCTGGTAGTGAATGGCCGTTGAAGGACAATAGTTGATTACTATTGAACGCGACGTTGTAGCCAAAGCAAAAAAGGCTCCTTTTAGGAGCCTTTTTTTATACCCAAGGATCAAATCTCAGGGTGCGCATACCTGAGCTCCCTTTTTAACCAGGGGCCGGTCATAGAAGCGCTGAGTGTAATCTAAAACGTTTTTGTACTGGTCGGTATTCAGGGTGTCGTGGCCGTCGTAAAAATCGATGGCTTTAATCCAGGGTGCGGTGGCGAAGTCGGCAATCGTCAGTTCGTCGCCCATTATCCATTCACGGTTTTCCAGCCTTTTTTCCAATACACCCAGCAGGCGTTGGCTTTCGGCTGTATAGCGGTCTACACCGTAGCTGTCGGTGGTCTTGTCGGCGGCGAATTTATAAAAATGGCCGAATTGGCCCAGCATTGGGCCTATGTGACCGATCTGAAAAAACAGCCACTGCAGAGTCTCCCAGCGGCGGTTGGCGTCTTCGGGGAGAAACTTTCCTGACTTCTCGGCCAGGTACATCAAAATCGCGGCGGATTCCATCATGGCGATGCGTTCGCCATTGGGGCCGTTAGGGTCGATGATGGAAGGTATTTTATTGTTGGGGTTCAGTTTTAGGTAATCCTCGTCGAATTGATCGTTCTTACCGATATGGACGAGGTGCGCTTCATAGGGGATTCCGGCTTCTTCCAACATGATGCTGACTTTTTGGCCATTCGGGGTGGCCATTGAATAGAGTTGCAGAATGTCGGGGTTGGTTACGGGCCAACGTTTGGGGTAATCAATCATGGGGTACTCCATCGTGAAAACGTTTTACTAGATGGGGGCCCTTTAAGTCAGCAAAAGGGCCCCGAGTGCCAATAAAACTGAGGGAGTGTTTCAGTTTATTTGAAGCAATTTGATGTCAGCGGTGCTTGCGGCCGTTGTATTCGGGGCGTTGCAGCCGGTCCATTTCCCATACGATGCGGGCCGCCAGCTTGGCGGTGCGGTCCTGCAGATCGAACCGGGGGTTGAGTTCGGCAATGTCGCTCAACAACCAGTTGCAGTGGGCAAACTGGCAGCATCTTTGGATTTCTGTCAGGCAGTGGAACAGAAAACCGGGCTGAATGCCCAGGGCTGAAGGGGCGCTTACGCCGGGAGCGACCGAGGCGGGTAGGGCATCGAGGCAGACGGTGACATAAAGGTAGTCCAGCTCACCAATGAACCGTCGAATGAAAGGCGTGGCGTGCAGGTCTATGCAGTCCAGGTCTTTCAGGTAACGCACCTTGTTGGCATGAGCGAAGTCGAATAACGCCAGGGTGTTGGAAGCATCGCTAATGCCAATGCAGGCGTAATGGAAGGGCTGGTCATTGGCTTTGCACCATTCCGCCACTTGCCGAAACGGGGTGCCGGAGGTGCCGTTGGGGCTGGGTTTGCGCAGGTCGAAATGGGCATCGAAGTTGATGATTCCGGCTCTGGCGTTGGGGTCGTGTCGGTCCAGCCATTGGCGCATGCCCTGAAACCCGGCCCAGCCGATCTCGTGGCCACCGCCCAGGCCAATCACAAAATGGCCTTCTTCCAGTCTGTCGCCAAGGCGTTCCGCGTAGGTTTTCTGGCCCTGGTCCAGGTTGTCGGTAATGTGCACGGTGCCGTCGTCGTACAGAGGGTGGTCGTTATGGGCCGCCAGATTGGCCAATGCCGCCCGCAACGCCTCGGGGCCCTCCACTGCACCGGTGCGGCCCTGGTTGAGTTTAACGCCCAGGTCGGAGGCGAGCCCCAGTAGGCAGGTGCCGGGTTTATTCGGCTGGGGCGTGTCCATCACTTGATGCCAGCGGTATCCCGCTGCGCCGTCCTCTTCGTCCACCCGACCTTTCCAGGCTGATAAGTCCGCTGCTTGCCACATGAGCGTCAGTACCCTTACTGAGTTTATTGCTGTTTTATACGAAAACGCCGCCAATTAGGTTATCGTTCCCAGTCACTCGAACGCTACCCCGACATTGGACTGGCTGACTGTTTGTGAACGCCCGACAACCCCGTTATCTGCAAATAAAACACTACCTGATGGATCGAATTCATTCAGGTGAATTCGCCTCCCATCACCAGATCCCACCTGAGGAGCAACTGGCGGAGCAGTTTGGCGTGAGCCGAATGACCGCCAACAAAGCCATACGCGATCTGGTCCAGGAAGGTTATCTGGTGCGCCAGGCGGGGCTTGGCACCTTCGTGACGGACCGTAAGGCGGAATCGCCCTTGACCGATGTCCGCAACATTGCTGAAGAAGTTCGCCAGCGCGGCCATCAGTACAGTAACCGCATGCTGCGCAGCGAAGCCATCACCGCCGACGATGAAGTCGCCCTGCGGTTGGGTGTCCGCGTCGGCACGGAAGTGTTCCACACCCTTCTGGTTCACCTTGAAAACGACACTCCAATCCAGCTGGAGGACCGTTACGTCAACCCGAAATGGGTGCCCAACTACCTCTCGGCTGACTTCAGTCGTCATACACCCAACGAAGTGCTCGTTGCCAGCAGCCCCATTTCCGACCTTGAGCATATCGTAGAAGCCATCCTGCCAGACCCCCAAACCGCCCAATGGCTGGAGATGCCGGAAACCTCCCCCTGCCTCAGCGTCACCCGGCGTACCTGGTCCGGCGAGCACCTCATCAGCTACGCACGCCTGGTCCACCCGGGTGACCGCTACAAACTTCGCTCCGCTTCGGTTCATTCCTCTTCCTGAGCCTGGGTTGTTGAAAATGTATATACAAATATAGCGAATTTCAAGAGCTCTCTCCTGGCTCTCCATCCACTTATCCTATGAGCTAGCACGGGCCACTGGCTTATACTTTCATGGTTTGTCCATATAAAAGAACACCCGAAACGAACTGTTCAACATCAACGACTTTGACAAGGCAACTGTTGACTCTATACTTCGCTCTCAGTAAATGTATATACAAATGACTCAGCCAAGAGAGCGAATCATGGTCGGCAACACCCAAACACCAAGGCTTTGGCGGGATGTCACCCTCTTCGATGGCATCCGCCTACACCCGGAACCCATGGCTGTGGTAATCCAAGGCGGACGAATCGAAAACGTCCTCCCTGTCTCTCAGCTCAATGAAGAAGACACCCGCGACATGGCCATAGCCGGGCAGGGCGGCGTAATGACCCCCGGCCTCATCGATTGCCACACCCACCTGGTATTCGGTGGAAACAGAGCCGGAGAATTCGAGCAACGCCTGGAAGGCGCCAGCTACGCCGAAATCGCCGCTCGCGGAGGCGGCATCATCAGCACCGTTAAAGCCACCCGGGACGCCGATGAAGAAAGCCTCTTTCTCAGCGCCGCCCAACGCCTTCAAAGCCTCATTGCCGACGGAGTAACCACCGTCGAAATCAAATCCGGTTACGGCCTGAACACCACGGATGAAGCCAAGATGCTCCGCGTCGCCCGCAGACTCGGCCGGGAATACCCAATCCGCGTCGTCACCACCTTCCTCGGCGCCCACGCCCTGCCACCCGAATACAAAGACCGGCCAGACGACTACATCGACCTCGTGTGCAACGACATGCTGCCAACCATCGCCGAACAGCAACTCGCCGACGCCGTCGACGTATTCTGCGAAGGCATCGCCTTCAGCGTTGAGCAATGCGAACGCGTATTCAAAACCGCCCAATCCCTCGGCTTGCCCGTCAAAGGGCATGTCGAACAACTCAGCCACCAAGGCGGCGCACAACTCGCCGCCCGTTACCGCGCCCTCTCCGTCGACCACATCGAATGGCTCACCGAAGACGACGTCACCGCCATCGCCGAATCCGGCACCGTGGCAACACTCTTGCCCGGCGCTTTCTACACCCTGAGAGACACCCAGCTACCGCCCATTGCAGCCCTGCGCAAAGCCCGCGTCGCTATGGCCGTAGCAACGGATGGAAACCCGGGGTCATCCCCCATTTTCCAACTGACCCTCATGCTGAACATGGCCTGCACTCTGTTTCGGCTGACACCCACGGAAGCGCTTCAGGGCGTCACAGCGCATGCCGCCCAGGCACTTGGGTTGCAGCAGCGGGTAGGGCGAATCGAAGAGGGAAAACAAGCGGATTTTTGCCTGTGGGACATCGACCAACCGACCGAGCTGGCCTATTCGGTCATGCCAGGGCGGCTTCGCCAGAGAGTGTTTGGCGGAGAAATTACCCATTTTGGAAATGCTACTAACTGAGCACACCAAAGAAATTGATGCTTGTGATTACAGATGGCTAGCGACGGATGCCTGGGTTGCCTGTTCGGGGATGTCCGAGACATGGATGTCGAGGCCAAGCCCCCATGGATGGGTCCACGGCGACCCCGAACAGGCAACCCAGGCAGCCGTCGCGGGTTCAACCACCCAAGCCAAAAAAACAGCGAAGGCCCCAGAACCAGGAGACTGCCACCATGACAGACCGTAACGATCCAAACCGAGTGATCCACGCCCCCACCGGCACCAAACTGACCGCCAAAAGCTGGCTCACCGAAGCCCCGTTGCGCATGTTGATGAACAACCTCGACCCCGACGTCGCCGAACACCCCGAATCCCTGGTCGTCTACGGCGGCATCGGACGCGCCGCCCGGAACTGGGACTGCTACGACGCCATCGTCGAAACCCTCACCCGGCTCGAAGAAGACGAAACCCTCCTCGTCCAAAGCGGCAAACCCGTCGGCGTCTTCAAAACCCATGCCGACGCCCCCCGCGTCCTCATCGCCAACTCCAACCTCGTCCCCCACTGGGCCAACTGGGAACACTTCAACGAACTCGACCGCAAAGGCCTCATGATGTACGGCCAAATGACCGCCGGCTCCTGGATCTACATCGGCTCCCAAGGCATTGTACAAGGCACTTATGAAACCTTCGTCAGCGTCGCCCGCCAGCACTTCAACGGCCAAGCCAGCGGCAAATGGATCCTCACCGGCGGCCTCGGCGGCATGGGTGGCGCCCAGCCACTGGCCGCCACCATGGCCGGCTTCTCCATGGTCGCCGTCGAAGTCGACGAATCCCGAATCGATTTCCGCATCCGCACCGGCTATCTCGACCGCAAAGCCACCACCCTCGACGACGCCCTCGCCATGATCGAAGACGCCAAAACCACTGGTCAGGCTGTCTCCATCGGCCTGTTGGGCAACGCAGCCGACATCTTCCCCGAACTCGTCAAACGCGGCATCACCCCCGATGTCGTCACCGACCAAACCAGTGCCCACGACCCCCTCAACGGCTATCTGCCCCAGGGCTGGACGCTTGAACAAGCCGCCGAACGCCGCATAACCGACGCCGCCAGCGTCGTTCAGGCCGCCAAAGAAAGCATGGGCGTTCAGGTCCAGGCCATGCTCGACCTGCAAAGTGCCGGTGCCGCCACGCTTGACTACGGCAACAACATCCGCCAAATGGCCAAGGAAGTCGGCGTCGCCAACGCCTTCGACTTCCCCGGTTTTGTGCCCGCTTACATCCGTCCCCTGTTTTGCCAGGGCATCGGCCCATTCCGTTGGGCGGCCCTGTCAGGCGACCCGGAAGACATCTACAAAACCGACGCCAAAGTCAAAGAACTGATACCGGACGATCCCCACCTGCACAACTGGCTCGATATGGCCCGCGAGCGCATCCGCTTCCAGGGACTGCCCGCCCGCATCTGCTGGGTGGGCCTGAAAGACCGGGCCCGCCTGGGCATGGCCTTCAATGACATGGTCGCCAAAGGCGAATTGAAAGCACCGGTCGTCATCGGCCGTGATCACCTGGACAGCGGCTCGGTCGCTTCCCCCAACCGCGAAACCGAAGGCATGATGGACGGTTCCGACGCCGTATCCGATTGGCCCCTGTTGAACGCCCTGCTGAACACCGCAGGGGGCGCCACCTGGGTCAGCCTGCACCATGGCGGTGGCGTTGGCATGGGCTTCAGCCAACACGCCGGGGTCGTCATCGTCTGCGACGGCACCGAAGCGGCCCGCAAACGCATAGAACGCGTTTTACACAACGACCCGGCCACCGGGGTCATGCGGCACGCCGATGCGGGTTACGATATTGCGATAGACTGCGCCGAGGAAAACCACCTCGACCTGCCCATGCTCAAGCGGGAGAAAAAAGCATGACTGATCGTCTCATCATCCGCCCCGGACAACTGACATTGACCGACTTGCGTCGTGTCCGGCAGGGCGGCCTGCGTATCGAACTGGACCCGGCCTGCTTCGACGCCATGGATAAATCCGCCGACACCGTCAGCCGTGTTCTGGCCGAAGGTCGAACCGTCTACGGCATCAACACCGGCTTCGGTTTGCTGGCCAACACCCGCATCGCCCCCGAAGAACTGGAAACCCTGCAGCGCAGTATCGTGCTGTCTCATGCCGCCGGTATCGGCGAATTCATGGCTCCGGCGACCGTGCGTTTGCTGATGGTACTGAAAATCAACTCATTGGCGCGCGGCTATTCCGGCATCCGTCGCTCTGTGGTGCAGCGTCTGGTCGATCTGGTAAATGCCGACATCTACCCCGCTATTCCCAAAAAAGGGTCCGTGGGGGCTTCCGGAGATCTGGCACCGTTGGCGCACATGAGTGCCGTCCTACTGGGAGAGGGTGAAGCCTTTGTCGAAGGTGAGCGTTTACCAGCCGCCGATGCCTTGGCGCACCTGGGTGTCGAGTCCATCACTCTGGCTCCCAAGGAAGGCCTGGCATTGTTGAACGGCACCCAGGCGTCCACCGCCTTTGCTCTGGAAGGGTTATTCGATACCGAGAACGCCCTGGCCTCGGCCGTATTGGTGGGTGCCATGTCGGTCGACGCTGCCATGGGGTCGCGTCGGCCCTTCGATGCCCGCATCCATGAAGTGCGCGGCCACAAAGCGCAAATCGAAATGGCGCGCCGCTATCGAGACGTATTGGGTGAGTCGGAAATCGAGCACGAACATGAGCATTGCGCCAAAGTTCAGGACCCTTATTCGCTGCGCTGCCAGCCACAGGTCATGGGTGCCTGTTTGCAGCAGCTGGAATATGCCGCCGGTATTCTGGAAACCGAAGCCAATGGGGTATCCGATAATCCGTTGGTGTTCGCGGATGACAACGACATCATTTCCGGTGGCAATTTCCACGCGGAACCGGTCGCCATGGCCGCCGACATGCTCGCCATCGCCCTGGCCGAAATCGGTGCCCTGGCAGAACGCCGTATGGCCCTGCTCATCGATACCAACCTGAGCGGCCTGCCGCCTTTCCTGGTGGAAAACGGCGGTGTGAATTCCGGCTTCATGATTGCCCAGGTTTCGGCCGCCGCTCTGGCCAGCGAAAACAAAACCCTGGCGCATCCGGCGTCCATCGATTCACTGCCGACCTCCGCGAACCAGGAAGACCATGTCTCCATGGCCACCTTCGCGGCCCGGCGCCTGGCCGACATCTATGAAAACGTGGAAGGCATTCTCGCCATCGAATGGCTTTCCGCCGCTCAGGGGCTCGACTTCCGCGCACCCAACAAAAGCAGCGAGGTGCTGGAGCAGGCCAAGGCCGTGTTGCGCAGTCAGGTGCCCTTTTATGACAAGGACCGTTATTTCGCGCCGGACATTCAAAAGGCGGCCGCGTTGATTCGCGAGCGCAAGCTTTCCGAGCTGATTCCGTTTTTCCTTTAATTCGTTACTCATGTTTCGGCGTTCGGTGAAGGCTAGCGCCGGATGCCGGGTAGGCCTATACGGGGATGTCGGCAGCCTGGACGGCTGCCGCCAAGCCCCCATGGATGGGTTGAGTGGGCGGCATACCGCGCGACCCCGAATAGGTCTGCCCGGCAGCCGGTGCGGTTTCCTGGCATACAACAATGCCGACCACCAAAACTTGTTACCGACTCTTTACACCGCCTCCGCCTCCGCTCATTGGAACGACTCGTGGATGACAACTAGGCTTTGGGTATCCGTAGTCAATCGCTTCAAAAGTCGTGAGAAGGAGGTTCAACATGTCCAACAGTCGTTTCAGCTCAGTTCTGAATGAATGGGAAAAGAAGCGTCAGCAAACCCGTGAACTGGTATCGACCCCCGTAAGCCTGAGCAAAACCGACCTGGCCAAGCTTGAAGCTTTGGCTGAGGTTTATGAGCAACCGGTGGAAGCCGTGATGGCGGATCTGATGCACACAGCTCTGCTTGAGGTGGAATCGAGCATTCCCTATGTTCAGGGTTCTAAAATCATCCGCATCGAAGACGGCGACCCTTGTTTTGAGGACGACGGTAAAACGCCGGACTATCTGGAAGCCAGACAACGCATCACCCGTTCCCAGTCGTGACAGTGGTCCTCAGATGAGGCGCAGTCTTGGGTTGGGGTTGTGAAAGCGGTTACAATCGCTTTGTTAACAGCCCGGAGGACTGCGCCACCGGGCTGAGCATTCAACAACAGGAGCGACGCGGTGTTTAACCCCCAATCGGTATTGGATCAACTATCCCGGGAAGAGAAAGTCCGCCTGCTGTGTGGTGCGGATGCCTGGCATCTGCACGGCATCGACCGGCTCAATATTCCGCAAATCACCCTGACGGACGGCCCGCATGGCGTGCGCCTCAGCGATGCCCAGGCGCTGGATGGTGCAGCCAAACCGGCCACGGTCTTTCCGGTGGAAGCCGCCATGGCTGCCACTTGGAACACTCAATTGATGGAGCAAGCCGCCGCCACCATTGGTGATGAATGCCAGTCCATGGGCGTGTCGGTTCTGTTGGGCCCCGGCCTGAATGGAAAGCGTACGCCGCTGGGCGGCCGAAATTTCGAATACTTCTCCGAAGACCCGTTTCTGAGCGGCGCCATGACCACCGCTTTTGTGCGGGGGCTGCAATCCAAAGGCGTCGGGGCCTGCCTCAAGCATTTCGCGGGCAACGAACAGGAAACCCGCCGCTTTCTGATTAACGCCGAGATAGATGAACGCACGCTTCAGGAGCTCTATGTAGAGCCATTCGGCAAGGCTATCCGCGAAGCGGAACCCTGGACGGTGATGGGTGCCTACAATGCGGTCAACGGCACTCATGCCTGCCAGTCTCCCGAGTTGTTGCAGCGTATTCTGCGCGATCAGTTGGGTTTCGAAGGTCTGGTGATGTCCGACTGGGTGGCGGTGAAAGACAAGGACGCCGCTCACAGCAACGGCCTCGATCTGGAAATGCCCGGTCCGGGCCTGCGCGATCAGGAATTGCTTGCTGCTCTGGATAACGGCTTGATGACCGAAGTCGCCTTGAACCAGAGAGCTCTAAAGGTCTTGACCTTGATCAACCGTTGCCTCGACGAACGACGTGACGTCACCCCGGACTGGCCGAAGCACCACGAACTCGCCACGCAAGTGGCCGTGGAAAGCATGGTGCTGCTGAAAAACGAAGGCCCGTTGCTGCCATTAGCGCCGGAGGAATCCATTGCTGTAATCGGCGAATTTGCAAACCTGCCGCGCTTTCAGGGGGGCGGCAGTTCACACATGACGCCTCAGCACCTGAGCGATACTCTCTCTGCTGTGGGCCAACGCACCACTGTGCAATGGGCTATGGGATACAGCGAAACCGAAGTGACGGATGAGCAACTGGGCGAGGCCGTGGCACTGGCCGAGACGGTGGATAAAGTCGTGTTGCTGACCGGCACAACGGATTCAATGGAAAGCGAAGGGTTCGACCGCCTCGATATGAAACTCGCGCCGGATCATCTCCGGCTGATCGACGCCGTCGCCAAGGCCAACCCCAATGTGATCCTGGTGATTCACAGCGGTTCGGCGGTGGAGACCCGACAGTTCGAAGCATCCTGCCCAGCGATTTTGCAGGCTTGGTTATCCGGTGAAGGCGGTGGTGAAGCCTTGGCGCGTATCCTGTTCGGTGAAGAGAGTCCCTCGGGCAAACTGTCCGAAACCTTCCCTGTTCGGTTGGAACACAACCCGACTTTTGAAACTTTCCCGGGTTCCAAGGAAAAGGTGACCTATTCCGAAGGGCTGTTCACCGGTTACCGCTATTACGATACCAAAGCCTTGCCCGTGCAATATCCCTTCGGCCACGGTTTGAGCTATACCCGGTTTGAGCTGTCCGATCTTCGATATGATTCAGCATCGAAACAGGTCACCGTCAAGGTAGCCAACGTCGGGGATCGTGCCGGTGCGGAAGTCGTCCAACTCTACATTCACGATGAAGCCAGCACTTACCGACGCCCGGATCAGGAATTGAAAGCCTTCGCCAAGGTACGGCTTGAAGCGGGTGAAAGCCGGGACCTGGTGTTGACACTGGATGACCACGCTTTCGCCTATTACGTCCCCCATTTGAATCAATGGGCCGTTGAAAGCGGCCGCTTTGAATTGCGAGTCGGTGTTTCATCGCGCGATATCCACTTAACCGAAAGCATTGAGGTGGAATCCGATATCGAAGTTCGCTTGCTGCCCACCTTGGGTGACACCGTGTTGGATTGGTTCTCGGACGACCGAACCCAGGCCATTTTGCAGCCGATATTCGACCGATTGAAGCTGGATGCCAGCCACCCGATGTATGGCATCACCCTGGGCTTCCCCAT
>CBFGUW010000078.1:0-11009 GCA_965652395.1 uncultured Saccharospirillum sp.
CCTCCCGCCCGCGCCCGAAGGCCACCATTGGTACCGACACCCCAACAACGGCACCTACAACACCAAGCGCAACCCCGGTTACAATGGGCCGCGCAAGGAATACGATGCTGAGGAAGGGCGGTTTTATGAGAGTAGCCGAGCCACCACACCTGGGACGAACCGGTTCAAGGCGGAGTTCGCAGAGAATGCGGCCTATGAGTGGATGGTGAAGGAAGGGCATGAGTTGGTGCCCGGATTTAGGCGACCGCTGTATGGGCATCACGGTATTGATGGAATTTTTTTCAACAAACGCAAACCACCGACCTACATCATTATTGAGGCGAAGTACCATAAGAGCACTTATGGCTCGATCGCTGGGCCAAATGGGGAAAGAATAAAGCAGATGAGTGATCCATGGATCGCCGTTAAAGCCAGAACACAATTGACTCGGACCCAAAGGTTGGCAATTCAAAGACGAGATTATATAAAAATTGGCCTTCGTTATGATCCTGACCTAGGGCGAGTGGTTAGAGAGGAAATTACATGGTAGCCCGACAAACCGATTTTGCCAGCAGTGAAATACTGGAAGATTACAAGCATTTTCTGGAGAGCGAGGCCATTCCAATACTGGAATCCGACTTGGCCGAATCGGTCGTTGATGCCCAGAAGAAAGTTATGGTTAACTTTTCAGTTTTCCAAGACCAAGTAGAGTTAACCATCCTAAAGTACACACTGGGAAAGGATATTGATGAAGTAAGGGCTGCCTGTGAAAAGTCTGTTAAATACCTTAAGGAATATGCTGAATTAACGGGTACCGAAGCAGATGCAATGATAGACATTTACGCTCTTGTAGTATGGACGCTGTCAATCGGCTACTTATGTGAAGTGCCCTTTCCCGATCTAGGTGACAAACTCCCTTTTGTAAAAGAGGATATGCTAGTTGGTCGTCTTTATCATGCATTCGACTCAAGCTTTATGCCATCTCGGAAAATTCTGTTTCCTAAGCTTTATGGGTCTCTATGTCAGGCGATGGGGGTGTATGACGAAGAAGAAAGGAATCAACTTTTACTAAGCTTTCTTCAAGGATATTTTGGTGGGCTAGAGGAATACGAGGCCGCTTGGTCTGGAAGCCATATGGAACAGGATCCTGAGTATTTCACGCACTTTGGGTACTGGGCTTTTGAGCTGGCCGCCTTAGTGGATATGATTGGTTGGAACGATTTTGGCCTCCGTGACAGCCCTTTATACCCCAAGGATCTGGTTGATTGGAAAAGAGCCCATAAAGAATAAATTGGTCGGAGCTGTGTTTATGGAAGAACTGTCAGAAGGTGCAATAAAAAGCGTTTTAAGGCTGCTAAGTGCCGTGGTCAGGCTCTTAATCTGGTTAATTTGGGAAGTTTTCTTCGAAGAGGTGGCCTGGTATGTCGGGTGGCCCGTTACTCGTGTCCTCTCCTTTGGGCAGTACCCTCGTGAAGGCTTTGGTGAGAATGACCGTGCCAGCGGACTGACCCATTTTATAGTCTCGGCAATAGGCGTGGTTTCACTGGCGGGGCTTGCTATGTTGCTCATGCAACTGACAGGTAACAGTTGACCGATGGACCCCCCATCAACTCCCGAATTTCAGGTGCCTTTCAAGTCAGGATGCCCCGCTCACCGGTTCCCGTCGGTAAACCTCGAAATCGAGCTCTTCAACCTGGATATTTCGAAGAAGCTCGCCCACCCCAAAAATTAAACATAATTGCATATACAGGCTTGCGATTATTGGGTCAAACGCTTCGAAAGCGAAGGTGTCCGCTGCCTGAAACACGATTAACGAAAGGCTGGCCCCTATGCTGGCCAATACCATGACACGGATAGTGATGCCGGTAATCCGATTGTTATCGTTGGTGCTGTGATAAGGGTTGGCACCCTGCCCGGCCAGGTAGCGGTTAATAGCAATGGCGAATAAGACGTTCATGGCTGTGACCCCACCTATGGTGATCAGACGCTCCATCGGTGATGCGTCACCACTGTCGTTCGCAAAGAGGTAAAAAACCAGCCAGGCGCAGTAGAAAGCAAGTGCAGTGATCACGTATCCCGGAGAAATAAAATCGAACAGGCGACGGGGTTTCAGTTCGGCTGAGCGTTTTGTTTCGTTGAATGCCTGTCGCATGCGCTTGTGTTGAATGGATTCGTGAACACTCAGGGCTAAAAGCGGTACTGCCTGCACCATGAAGCAGAGCACCACCACGCCTTCCAACCCGCCTTTGGGAGAGGGTGTATACCCCGAGAATATCATTACCCCAATCAACGCAAGCCCGACCCCGGCAATGACGTAGTTCGCAGCCAGGTAACGTTCCAGTCGCTTCATTTGGTTGGCTACGTAGTTCGGGCTCTGAGCACCGGGATAGCATTTCGGATAGGTCTCCGGTGGAAAGTGCGTGAGCACATATCTAGCACGCTCCACCATCTTGCCGGGGTAGTGTATCGACGCAATATAGATCTGGATAAGAAAAACCAGGGCGTACAAAGTCAAAACGGCGGGTATGGGCAGGTCGAATGGCATGGTCAGCTCTCGATGGTTCTGTTTTGCATGGCGTTTGAAAAAGCGATGCGGATTTCGCTGTCTGTGGCGCCTTGGTCACGGCAGGCCTGGATGGCGCCTTCCAGTGCCTCCTGTACCCAGGTGGGTAAGTCGAAATGCACGTGTTGCCTGGCCTCGGGGTGCACGAATGTTCCGCGATAGCCCTTGGTCTGAATAATGCTGTCACGTTCCAGTAGCCGGTATGCCTTGGCTACCGTCTTGTTATTGAGGTTCAGGTCGTTGGCCAGTTGCCTAATGGAAGGCAACGCATCGCCCGGTGAGACTGCACCTGAGCTCACGGCTTTCTTGATTTCAGACATGAGTTGCCCGAACAGTGGCTCTTCGGCGTCTATGTCGATGGTTATCTGCATTTTGTCTTTTGCCTGTTATATCCAGGAGCCGTAATGTTTGATCTTAATTCCTTGTGTACCATTGGTTCAAATGGTACATATGAACCAAGAGGTTGTCCAGGGTTATCGAGGTGCTACTGTACTCCCCCAACTTGTGATTAACCCATCAAAAACACCCCTGCGACCAGCCTCCAGAACCGATATACTCGCTCACATGAGCACTTCACCCATCTCCGTACTGCAGCACGTCTTCGGCTACGACGCTTTCCGCGGCCCCCAGAAAGACGTGATCGATACCCTCGTCAGCGGGCAGGATTGTCTTGTTTTAATGCCTACGGGGGGCGGCAAGTCCCTCTGTTATCAAATTCCCGCCTTGGTGCGGGAGGGTACGGGCATTGTGATCTCGCCGCTTATTGCGTTGATGCAGGATCAGGTTAACGCCCTGCGCGAATTGGGCGTCCGAGCCGGTTTTCTGAACTCCACTCTGAGTTTCGATCAGGTCCGCGCGACTGAGCAGGCGTTGCTGGCGGGGCAAGTCGATCTGCTCTACATCGCGCCGGAGCGGTTGTTGCAAGAGCGCACCTTGGAGTTGCTGTCACAAGCACCCTTGGCGTTGTTCGCCATCGACGAGGCGCATTGTGTGTCTCAGTGGGGGCATGATTTCCGGTCGGATTACCTCAAGCTCGATATCCTGCAGCAGCGCTTCCCCCAGGTGCCGCGCATTGCTCTTACCGCCACGGCGGACCAGCGCACCCGGGTGGATATCCAGCAGCGGCTTGGGTTGACCGAGTCTCCAGCCTTTATCAGCGGTTTCGACCGGCCCAATATTCTGTATCGCATTCAACCCAAGCAGCAGCCGCGCAAGCAGTTGTTGGGGTTTTTGAAAGATCACCCGGAAGAAGCGGGCATTGTCTATTGTCTGTCGCGTAAGAAGGTGGAACAAACGGCGGATTGGCTGGTGCAGCAAGGCTATAACGCCCTGCCATATCATGCCGGTTTACCGGCGGATATGCGCCAGCAGCATCAGCAACGCTTTTTGCGGGAAGACGGTGTCATCATGGTGGCGACCATTGCCTTTGGCATGGGCATCGATAAGCCCGACGTGCGCTTTGTGGTGCATCTCGATCTGCCGAAAAGCATTGAGGCCTACTATCAGGAAACCGGCCGCGCCGGGCGGGATGGCGAACCCTCGACGGCGCTGTTGTTGTATGGCTTTGAGGATGTGGTCAAGCTGCGGCAGATGATGGCTCAGTCCCAGGGGAGCGACGAACACCAGCGGTATGAGCAGCAACGGCTGAACGCGATGCTCGGCCTGTGTGAGATTACTTCCTGCCGTCGTCTGGCATTGTTGCGATATTTCGGTGAGGACCGCACCGAGCCCTGCGGCCATTGCGATACCTGCCTGGAACCCGTTGAAACCTGGGATGCCACCGAAGCCGTGCGCAAGGCGCTGTCCTGTGTGTACCGCACCGGCCAGCGGTTTGGCGCCAATCACATTATCGATGTGCTGCGCGGTAGCGATAACGAACGTGTGAAACGCTTCAGGCACGATCAGTTGTCGACCTACGGCATTGGCATGGAGTTGTCGGCCAACGAGTGGCGGTCTGTGTTACGCCAACTGGTGGCGGGCGGGTTGTTGGAAGTCGACCCGGAAGGCTATGGTGGTCTGCGCTTAACCGAGGCCTGCCGACCGGTGCTGAAAGGCGACCAGAGCATGGCGCTGCGTAAAGACCTGCCGAAAACCAAGGCGGCCGAACCGCGCCGGGAGCGGCCCTCTGAAACCCTGGCCGAGGCGGATCAACCCTTGTTCGAGGCGCTACGGCAACTGCGGCGGGAACTGGCGAGTGAGCATGGAATCGCACCATTTATGGTGTTTCACGACCGCACGCTGCGCGACATGGTGGCGCAACGGCCCCAGTCGCTTGACGACATGCGCTCGGTCTCCGGTGTGGGTGACAGCAAGTTGGAGCGCTACGGCGAAGCCTTTCTGCAGGTGTTGAACAGTCAGCCCGCCGAAGCTTGATTCTGTGGCGCCTTGAACGAAAAGATCGCGAGCAGGGTCGCGGTCAAGGCGTAGGCTGCCATGGCGCCCAGCATCACCCGGGAAGTCGCACCGCCGTCGATCAAAAACCCCAATAAAACGGGCGAAGCCGAGGTGCTTAACACCATCAACGAAGTCATCAGCGAGCGAATGCTACCCAGATGCGTCGTGCCATACACTTCGGCCCATACCGCGTTGGCGATGGTGCCCATCATGCCGACTCCCACCCCCAAAACCGCCATCATGGCGTAGGCTACCCAGCCGCCGTCCAATATTGCCGCCAGTGACAACCCCAGGATGAATGGGACGCCCATGTAAGGCAGCAGCCGCGTGGCGGAAAGACGGTCGACCAGGGAGCCGGTCACGATGGAGCTGGCCCAGTGCACGGCGCCATACACAATGAAGGCGCTGGCGAACAAAGCGGACGACCAGCCTTTGTCAGCCAATACAAATCCCTGGTGGATAAACAAGCCGGTAACGATGAAAGGCGGGGCCAGCACCAAGGGCAGCGCCAGCCAAAAGCCAGGATCGGTCAGCACGGTTTTCCGGGAGCCGTCCGGTGCCGGGCGTGGTTTTTCCTTGTAGGAATCGAGCAGGGTTTCGGCTTCACTCGGGCCTGCGCGACCGAGTAGAAAACCGATCAGCGGCAGGAACAGCAACAGTATGCCGAGCGCGATCATCAGCCAGCTGCGTTGCCAACCTACCAGCGCAATCAGCGCCACAGCCAGTGCCGGTAGCAGCATTTCCCCCAACGGCACACCATTACCCGCGATGCTGATAGCCTTCCCCCGGTTCACCGAGAAATACCGGCCCATGGTGGTCATGGCCGTGTGCGGCATCAGGCCCTGGCCGCAAAACCGCAATAGGAAGAGGGCGACCACCAGGCTCGTCAGCGAACTGACCTGCCACATCAATAAGGCGGCGCAGGTGAGCCCGAGGGCGGCGAGTGTGATGAACCAGCGCAACGCGATACGGTCGACAATACCGCCCACCGCGAGAATCGTCAGCCCGCTGACCAAAGTTGCCCCAGAATAGGCAGAACCATAGGTCGCGGCCGAAAGGCCCAGTTGCTCCTGAATGGCGCTGCCATACCAACTGATGAAAAACGATTGGCCGAAGTTACCGAAAAAGACGGTAAGCAACCCGAAAACCAGCATCGGCCAGTAAGACCGAAACACGCTGACATAGCCTTTTAACACGGGATTCCCCAATAAGATTAAGACCGGCAAGGAGTCTACAGCCGGTGGATGTTGATGCCTGATGGTTCAGACGGCCCGGTGAAACGGCGCATGGAACGCCCGGGCCGGACTGCGACGACCAGTGTACTGTTTTTAAGAGTTGCCGGAAGAGAGACGTAGCGTTCCTTAGCTGAAACGGTGGGTTTGGAGTTGCAACCCGTTAAGCTCCGCGGCTCCTTAAGCGGGCTCGACGTCGCACCAGCGGCAACCAAAGGTAGCCCAGGATAAACCCACTGACCAGGCCGCCAATATGGGCTGCGTTATCGATAGGCCCCAGGAAGCCGAAGAAGCCGATGGCGATGTTGAGACCAACGAACACCAGGGTGTTCTGCAGAAACACCTTCCGAAACTCGGGGCGGAAGAGATTGGTGGTCAGCAGCGCTAGGAAGAAGCCATACATGCCGAAAATGGCCCCCGAAGCCCCGATGCTGACCACATAGCCACCGCCGTAATTCACCAGCAGACTGGCCCCGCTGGCGATGATTCCGGTGAGCAGGTAGACGATGGCGAAGGAAATACGCCCTAGTACAGGTTCCAGGAAGATACCGATGTTCATCAGGACGATCGAATTCAACAACAAGTGCATTAACCCGCCGTGCAGGAACACACTGGTCAGTAAGCGCCACCACTGCCCGTTTATCGTGAGAATCCAGACATTACCGCCCAGCTCGGCCAGGGCCTGGCTGGGAAACAAAAAGATGCTTTGGGTGTATAAAACGACAAACAGAAAAATGGCGGTGTTGATATAAACGATAATGGGCGTCAGCCAGTACCCCGGACGAATGGTCAGCAGGTTCATCCTTTACTTCCCGAATTGACAGCAATGATTCAAGGGTGGGGGAGCGCCGGGGTCGTCACAAGCGCCGCAGGGCGCTTTGACGGAGCCTTTACTCACAAATTCTGTGGATAAGTATGTGCATAAGCTGGTAGGCGATGGCGCTTGGGCGCTGGTATCGGTGGTCCGAAAAAGGCGTTAAAAAACAACCAGTTACGATCTGGGGGCGGATTCGGCTATGATGCCGCCCTGCCTGTTGACCATTGTGCTGCTTTTCGATATGTCCGCTACGCAAAAAACCACGGAAATCCTTTCTTTAATCCAGCAAAACCGGCTCAGCCCGGCTTCCGCACGGCTGAAACTCTGGCTGAAAAAGGAACCGGATCAGCCCGATGCCTGGCATCTGATGGGTGTAGTTCAATTGCGCCGGGAAGATTACGCCGCCGCCTTCGAAGCCCTGCAGCGGGCGCTTCAACTGCAGCCGGCCAACCCCTATGTGTTGAACAATCGCTCTGTGGTGCTGCTGCGCCTGGGGCGGGTGGAAGACAGCATCGACTCGGCCCGTCAGGCATTGGCGTTGCACCAGGGTGACCCCGGTTTTTGGGCTAATCTCGGTTATGCGCTTCAAGCCAAGCGTGATTTTCCCGCCATGGCAAAGGCTTTTGAACAGGCCTGCCATTGTGCGCCGGAAGACCCGGAGTTTCGGCTGGGCTGGGCATTGGCGCTGCGGCAGCAGGGTGCGTATCACAAGGCGATGGCGCAGCTCGATCAGGTCCGCCAGCCCGATCTTGGTGTTTGGCTGGAGCGCTTGGTGGTCTCGGTTTTATTGGACGATCAATTGGCGGAACAGCGGGCTGGGGAAGCCCTTGTTGGCCACGAACTGGCCGCCGCCGACGCTCTGGCCGAAGCTGGTTGCGAGCAGGCGGCGCTGCTGTGGTATCAACGCCACCTGGCACAGCATCCTGATGATGCCTCGGCCCGCTACCTGGCTCAGGCGCTGCAAGGGCGGGTGGCCCAAGCCGACAACCTGCGTTATGTCGAAGGTCTTTATGACGAAGCCGCCCCTCGTTTCGAAGAACGGCTGATTGGCCATCTGAATTACCAGGGCCCGCACTGGTTGGACGGGCACTCCTCCGCCCTGGGCAACCCCTCTATCATATGGGATTTGGGCTGCGGTACCGGGCTCGCCGGACCGGTGATGCGTCGTTACTGGCCCGGAGCCACCCTGGTCGGGGTCGATCTCAGCGAGGCCATGCTCGAACAAGCCGGTATGAAGCAATGTTACAACGCCCTGCATCACGCCAGCCTGACCGATTTTGGTATTCGTGACCCGTTGGCGGCGGCGCACCGCCAGCCCGATCTTGTGTTACTGATGGATGTGTTGATCTACCTGCCGAATGCCACCGACTGGCTGACCACTTTGATGGAAACACTGCCCAGCGGATGCCGCGTGGTGCTGACACTGGAACAGGGACCTCACGAGCAGATTCACCCTCAAGGCCGCATCCAGCACGATGGCGAGACCCTGCGTCAGGCACTGGCGCCCCACACCTGCGTTGTGGACGAAACCGCCATGCTCCGCCTGGAAAAAGGCCAGGCGGTGACGGGGCGTTGGTTGGTGTTTTCGGTCGCCTGAGCGGCGTTATACCGCGACCGGGAAGGTGCCCGGCGGGTTGCGCGGGCTGTCCGGCCCTTCAGGTTTGGCCTGTTCCGTCAGATATTCCAGAATGGCATCGCGCAGGGCGGTGCCCTGGTTCAGGCCCTGGTTGCCGAACAACCGGTTGAATTCGATCAGGTAGGGGTGGTTGCCCACCATGGCGATGTCGAACCCGGCGTGGTTCACACCCAGGGTCTTCGCCACCCTCAGTGCCAGTGCCACGGCTTCCGGCGGCACCTCGCCATATTCCACCCAGCCGCCGCGCGCGACGTTGTTGTAGAACCCTTGGGCCGCCTGGTGACGCCAATAGGCGGTCAATACTTTTTCACCAACGATGACGATGCGCAGGTCTTTTTCGATGGGCAGATATTCCTGTACGTATAACACATCGGTCACCTGGCAATAACGCTCCCAGTCCGCTCGGTTCTGAATCAGCCAGACGCCTTCGCCCATGCTGGCTTTTGGTTTTTTGGCGACGAAGGGCAACGTCATGGTTTCCCAGAGCATGTCCTGCTGGGTGGGGCCGTTGGGCTCGATCAGCGTCAGCGGGGTATGTTCGGGAGCGACCATTTCAAAAGCGCGGGTCATTTCGATCTTGTCGTGCCCGACGCGGTAGCTGGCTTCGCTGGGGAAGATTCGGCAGTGGAGGCCATAGAGCAGGGCGTTGAGTTGCCAGTAGCCGGGAAACAGAACCCAATCGGCCTCGCTAAGGGCTTCTTTGTGGGCAAAGAAATGTTCCGGCTTGATGTTGTGAACATTCGGGAAGCCGAGAGTGCGGAACACATCGAAGGAGATCAGTTTCATGGCGGTCGTACTGGTTCAAGGAGGCGAAATTTTAACCAGAACCGGGCGGGTTACAAGAAGTATTGTGCCTGAGGCAGACACCCAACAACCGGCTCTTACTATGTGGCATTTTTTTTAACGCGAACTCACAGCCTTAAGCAGCTCAACAAAGGCTTCAACGGAAGCCACCTGGGCAGTCTCCTCCATGGTGTGGTAACCGGTGGTGGGTATCTGCAAGGTGGTGCCGTGGACCAGGCCGTTGGAGGCGGCGGTGATGCGGCCGAGTTCGGTGCTGCCGAGGGAGGCGGGTTTCTGGCCTTCCTGCTCGGCGATGGCGTTGCGGGCGAGGATGAAGTCGTCTTTGTAGCTGTAGCGGATGTCGAGCTGGCGGCACAGGGCTTCGAGTTCGGTGGTGGTTTCGATGTTGAACTCGGCGTTGGCGTCGCGGTGGCGGAGGACGACTTCCTGGACGTCGGCGGTGTCGCGGTCGGGGTAGGGGCTGGTGTCGACGACGATGAGTTGGTTGGTGGAGCCGCCGAAACGGCGAAACCATTCGAGCAGGTAGCGCCAGCTGCGGCCGGCTTCTTCCTGGGCGGTGAAGAAGGCGGTGCCTTGGTAGCCGAGGGCGAAGAGGTGGACGAGGATGGCGGCGGTGAGGACGTTGTCGAGCTGGCCGCTGAGCAGGCCGTTGTTGAGGCTGAGCCGGTCGCGGAAGGCGACGGGGGTTCCGGCGACGAGGTGTTCGAGGCCGTCGACGGTGAAGATGAGGTTGTTGCGATATTCGCAGATGTAGGCGTCGCGGATGGTGCCTGCGCCGCGATAGGCGCCGGACCAGGGTTCGTAGGCCATGAGGGGTGTTTCGGGGAAGCGGTCGACGATTTTCCGCATGAGTTCTTCGGAGACGGAGTTGCCGAGGAGGTCGGAGCGGCTGCCGGCGACGAAGGCGGCGTATTGGAATTCGTTGGGGCCGGTGCACATGAGGCCGTGCCGGTCGATGTGGGCGGAGAAGTAGTTGCTGTCGGGTTTGCTGCCTTGTGCGACGAGCAGCCCTTCATACCAGGTGACGTTGGCGCCACGCTCTTCCAGTTCCCGTTGCAATACGCGGAAGAAGGCGTGCTCGGCGCCAACCACGCTGGGTTCCCGAATCAGTACTTTCAGCAGGTCAATAAAGTCGTTGAAGTGCTGCATGGTGTGGTTCAAACCCCGCTGATGTATGGAACCCATAGCGTAGATCAGCGGTGGGTTGGTGCCTAGTGGTTTGTTCTGGTCTGTGGTTTAACCCGCGCCGGGTGCCGGAAGGGTCCCTTCTGGGCCGTCGTAAATCCATCCATGGAGACTAGGCCGCAGCATCCATGCTGCGGACTGCCCTGAAGGAACCCTTCCGGCACCCGGCGCTAGCCTGCAGAGTCAATCGATGGATTGAAAAAATAGGGTGAAAACGGATGAAGAGAAGGGAGAATATATGTTTTGCCTAACGATGGCAGCCAACGTTCAGAGGGTCAGGGGAGGGGGTAGGCTGATTCCGGGACGTCGGCGCGCAGGACGCGCGCCGCCGCGCCCCCCAGGAAGGGTTCAATGCGACCCGGAATAAGCCTACCCCCACCCCAGGCCCCGGGGCACCGT
>CBFGUW010000079.1:0-10100 GCA_965652395.1 uncultured Saccharospirillum sp.
CCACGGCCTGAATCACCGGGTCGGTGGTGAAATCCGTCGAAGAGCCGCTGTCTATCGTGGTGGGTGCCGGTTGGGTATTCACAACCAGCTTTGTCGCCGCGACATCGGACGTGACGGCATTGGCATCGACGGTTGAAAGGTCGGTAGCGACCCCGTCCTGATCATTGGCGGTGAGGGTGAAGCTTTCCTGATCCGCCGTGGCGGTATAGGCGACATCGGTAAAGGTGGCGACCCCGGCAACGGCGGCGATATCCACATCCCCCGATAAACTGCCCGCGCTGGCCTCACTGAGTGTGATGGTTTCGGTGAAGTCCACATCCGTATTGCCGAACGCGTCCTGCGCGGTCACCACCGGTTGGGTACCGAGCGCCGAGCCCGAGGTGGAATCGGCCGGTTGCGTGGTAAATGCCAGCGCTGTTGCTGTGACATCAACGGTGCTGCCACTGCCATTGTTCACGGCGGAGGTAGCACCCATACCGGTACCGGAATCGCTGGTGGTGACATCGGTATCGCCGTCGACCGAGAGGATAAAGGTCTGGTCTTCGGTCAGCCCGCTGTTGTCGTTGTAATAGGCGTTAACCGTATAGGTTTCATTGCCTCCGTCCGCGATGGAGATGCTGAGGGCGGAAAAGGTAATGGTATCGGCCCCGGCGTTGTAGGTGCCGGTGACATTCGAGACATCATTACCATTCAGGCGCCAGGTGACCTGATCACGAATGGCGTCACTGGCCGTCCCGGTGACATTCAACACGATTTGGCTGATGTCCATGCTCAAGCCGTCGCCGCCACCGCCATCGGAGAGGGTGAAATCGAAAACATCGATGGCTTCGCCGACGGTATCGGCCGTGGTTGAAATCGCCACCGGCTCGGTGACTCCGGCCGCATCGGTCAGGTTGCCATCGCTGTTGGGTGATAGGGTGGTTACGTCAACCTTGGTCGGCGCCGCCTGTAAATTGGGGGTGCCTTCATCATCCTCCGCGACGACATAAACGTCGTAAGCGGTACCCAACGACAGGCCGGTGATGTCTGTAGTGAAATCCTGACCGGCGGTGGAGGCGTTAATTGAACCGCTCCTAAGGGCTGCCCCGCCGCCACTGTCCTGCCCGGCTTTTACTTGCGCTGAGCTGGGCGTGCCGGCGCCATCGGCGGCGACTACGTAGTAAGCGGTACCGATTTCATCGAGACGCACAGTCAGCGTGGTTTGCGTCTGGGTGGTGCCGGAAACAGAGGGTGTGCTGTTCTGAAACGACGGTGCTTGAGCATCCACCAACACACTTGCTGTACTACCCACGGAATTCAGCGTGGTGTTGAGGCTATTTCCGGCGCTGTCTTGCAGGGTGCCGCCATTGGCGGAAAGCGACCCTATGGCGATGCCATCGCTATCGTTGTCGCCTGACTGTACAGTGTAACGGAACACCAGCGCCGAGGTGCCGCTGCCGCTGATATAACTGGCATAACGGGTGGTGGCACCGATAGTGAGCGAAAGCTGCGGTGTACCGCCCGCGGTACTTACGGTGACATTTTCGTTGGTATTGATCGTAAAGTTAAGATTCTGTCCGGCAACGTAGGTGCCATTCGAAGGGACGCTTACGCTGCTGACGGTAGGTGGTGTGCTGTCCTGAGAGGCATCGAAACTCTTCAAACCCATATAGGCCTTGTGGGAGCCAGCGGAGTTAATAAATGTTAAGCGAAATTTTGTGAGGTTGACCCCGGAAAAGTTGGCCAGGTGACTACCGGAGGTAAAGGTAAATGTATTTGCCGTGTCGGTGTCGTTGGTGATGGCAGTGGATTCGATTGTCCCGCCGCCGGAAACATAACCAATCACTTTTACACTGCTAAAGGTGTTGCTGCCGGCAAATTCTGCTGCGACCACCTGACTTAATTGAAAAGTGCCACTCGATCTCCGTACCTCAATATGATTGGTCCCGCTCACAGTTTGGTTGGCAGTTGGTGCCGCATAGGCATCAACAGGGCCACCATAATAATTCGTGACATTAACTGTGGTTCCATCAAAACCATTATCGTGCACAAAACCACAAACAATATAACTATCTTGGGAAAGTGATTTGTAGTTGTATGTCTGGGATGATGAATCATCTGGACAATTGTTTGTAGCGCCGGCAGCATGCGCGGTGAAACCTGACAAGGTATAAGGTGCCAACACATCAGAAAAATCTTTCAACACTCTTTCAGAGAACGCTAAAGTCGTTTCGATGTTTCCGCGTTTAATTTCAAGATCCCAATCCCCCGCCAAGTCTGCATTACCAGTTAAATCATCCGAGGCCGCGACATCGAGATGGGTGTTTTGCTGCACTATATCCAACAGCTCTTCACCTTTGTCACTGGCGGCTAGGTTGCAGCCGTAAAACAGCAAATCTCCCCCTGCGCGAAGGGCGCCGTTGAGTGCAGCAAAGGTTTCGACTTCTCGTTTGAGACTTTCTGACGTAATTCTCGAGTTACCCAGCAACAGCACACCATCTTCGGAGTGGGAAACAATATGCAATGCAGCCAGGTTTTTGTGCTTCGCCAGAGCTTCAATCAGTTGCGGCAGTCCCGCTCTATCAGAGTCAATTTCGACAATTTCCACACCGGGTCTAGCTTCGCGGAAAAAGATCTGCTTATCAGGCACCGCGGCGTCGATGATCACCAATTCCCTAGCCGGCTGCCCCTGCGCCAGCGTGAGCTCACTATCTTTTTCTGCCACAGTTGACAGGTTGTCCGTGCTAGCCACAATACGATCTGTATCCAACGTCATGCCAGCGCTTGATCCCATCCCAAAGTAGTTCCGGGAACCAGACTGGTACGTTCCTGCTTGGGCTACACCCGCGTAGGCACTCAAAGGCAAAATCAGAGAAGCTAAACCGTTAAATATTTTCTTTTTCATTGTTATTTTCTCTAATTGGCATCTAATTGGCAGAGACGTTTTTCTTAGGAGCTATGATATTGGCGGCTGTGCCGGTGCTATCCTGCCAGAAATCCATATCCTTGAATTTGGCGAACATATCTGGCGGTAAAATGCTTCGTCTGGGAGAGAATTTCACTTTTCTTTTCACCGTGTGTAGGTCCTTGACACCCAGGCTCGTATCGAAGGCTTCTTCTTGGTATTCCACATGATTAAAATCATGAGCGTAATCCGGCTCACCCAAAAATTGATAGAGCAATTCCATGGTGCGGGCGGGATGTTGTGTCAGCAGGTCGTAATCCACCAACAAAAGCCGCTCAGATAAATCTCCGTAATAAGCCTCTTTCAAAGCCGTCCAGGCACCGCCAACAGTCCCCCCGGCGCCAATTTGGGATTCGCAGCGACTGTAGACGGTCATGCGACTCGCGGCGGAATACATCCGGCTGTAATCAAAGGGATTTTTCCGATAAATACGCTCAAAGCTGTCCAGAATCCACGCTGGGTTGCGCACGCAGCAGATCACCTTGAAGTCGTCGTACAACTCCACCAACTGATGCAGACGCGCTGTCCAAATTCGATTGGTGTCAAACAATATTTGCTTGTCGGCTTTATCCTGATAGTAGGCATCGAACAGAGAGCGGCAGATTGCTTTTCGTTTTTCCTCATCAAAAAATGAATAAAATTCACTTCCCGCGCCCATCTGTTCCAACACAGCATTGACCAGACCCGCCACCGGACTGCTCATGGCGGCATGAAACGCTGGGTTCTGTCTGAGAATACCGGCCAGTAAGGTGGATCCGGAACGCGGCAGACCTGAAATAAAATGTATTCTTTGCATAAAATGGTCGTTACCAATTTGCTTGTGCTGTTTTTCAGGTACTTTCTCGTTGCGAGATTCGGTCATTGCCAAACCGTGAAGCGTCTTCGGTCACTAAAACTTGTGGGGCCGTTACGATGCAGAGGCGAGACACGCGCTTCTGAGCCGGAGACCATCTCATGTTAGTTGAGTCAACGGAGCAGTGCCAATAAACAAAAGGAAAGGCAAATATTTACCGGTGTTTATTTTCATGTACGTCAATTATTCGACTAATATACAAAAACTGAACTAAGAGAACCAGGCTGGCGCGTCATTATTCCGGCGTCGGACCGCCAGTGGTTAAATCCGCTATTGATCTTTGCTCGCCAGACCCACACACAGAACCAGGCCAAGAACGGGAGAGTGACGATGAAATATGTATTTGAAATACGGGTGAAAGAAGGTTTCGAAACCGAAACCTATGCCGAGGCCTGGGTAAGGGCCGGCAAACTGATTCAGCAGGCGCCTGGCGCCCTGGGAACCGAGCTTCATCGCAAGATGGATGATCCCAAAGTGCTGATTGCCATCGCCCATTGGGACAGCAAGGCAAGCCGCGATGCCATGGAAGCCGAACACGACCCGCAAATCGATCGCATCATTCGAGAGGCGGCGGAGTGTTGTGAAGTCAGGCCTATCGGGGAGTTTGACGAGCCGGAATGGGCCGTTTTTCCAACGACAGATACCGACAGCCGGAGGGGGCTGGATAAACAGCGCCCATAAAAAAACCCGGAAGACCTTGGTTTTCCGGGCTAAAAGCAACTAAATGCAAGAGAGTCAAAACGGGGCGTATCTTACGGCTCAGGGGCGCGTTGTAAACAAAACACGCCCTATTACAGTTTTTTGAAAAACAAGCCTTCCCGTAAAGACAATGCTACACCGTTACTCTTCTTCATTCTGTTCGGCCGGACCGCCATCCAACTGTCCCTCAAAGAGATCCTGGACCGTAGGGGGCTGCAGGGAGTTGTCGAACCCATCCAATGTCTGGATGCGGATGTCCCAAATGCCGTTCATGCGACGCTGACGGATGTCATCACCCGAACCTTCGACAATGGTCGGACGCAGAATAATCATCAGGTTGGTCTTTTGGCGCTCGGTGGAACGGCTCTTAAAGAGGTTCCCTAAGATCGGGATTTTGCCAAGTACCGGAACCCGGCTTTCACGTTCTATGACGGTGTCGTCAATCAGACCGCCCAGCACAATGGTTGAGCGGTTCTCGATCAGCACTTCGGTTTTGACCTGGCGCTTGTCGGTGATGATATCCACCGCACCAAAGGAGTTCCCCCCGGAAATGGATTCAACAACCTGATCCACCTCCAGACGAACAGAACCGTCCTGCTGCACATGGGGTATCACCGTCAGAGTGGTACCCACATCCTGGCGCTCGATCACGAAGGGGTTTTCGTCCGTTCCGCTGCCGCCGGTTTTGAACGGCACCGAGCTACCCACGGTAATGAACGCCTCGCTGTTATCCAACGTCATCACACTGGGCGTGGACAGCAGGTTGGTGTTCGACTGGGATTCAATCGCCTGAATGATGGCTGCGAAATTGGGCGTATCGCTCACCGGATCGAGCAGGCCAACGAAGGTTCCGTTGGGCAACGCGCCAATGTTGGAAGTGGCGGCCGCCTGGGCCACATCGGCAATGGAGCTGCCGGCTTCGGAGAAGTTGGTGGTCACGAAAGGCACGCCATCTTCCGCCTGCAAGGGGTTGGTGGCCCATTGAACGCCCAATGCATCGCTGATGTTGCCATTCACTTCCACGATGGCCGCTTCGATCAATACCTGTTTCCGGCGCACATCCAACTGGCGGATGATGCTTTCGATTTCAGTCATTACCGAGGGTTCGGCGCGGACAACCAAGGCGTTCAGGTCTTCATCGGCCAGAATGCTGACCGGGCCGGTGGGCGGCGCACTCTGCCCCTGCCCTTGTTGCTGGCCCTGCTGAACCGCTCCGGCCATACCCTTCAGCAATTCGGCCATGCGGGCGGCGTCGGCATTGTTCAGGAAAATAACTTTGGAAGAGGTGTTTTCCTCCGCCGGAATATCCAGGTCTTTAATCAGCTCAACGATCTGGGCGCGAGCCTCGGCTTCGCCTTTGAGAATGATGCGGTTACTGCGCTCGTCACCCACCAGATGGACGCCGCGAATACCGCTGCGCTGTTGACCGCCTTGAGCGCCGGAAGACACCGGAGTAGGGGCAATGCGCTCGAGCAGCGTGATGATGTTGCCGACCCAGGCGTGCTCAAGGGCGATGACTTCTATTTCCTCGCTGCCGGCTTTATCAAGCAGATGAATGATCTCTTCAACCCGTTCGATGTTTTCGGCACGGTCGGCGACGATCAGGGCGTTGGCCGTCGGAACACCGGCCAAGTGGCCGTATTTGGCGACCAGCGGACGCAGAATGGGCACCAATTCCATGACATTGGTGTTCTGAATGGCAAAGACCCGGGTGATGATTTCCTCGCCCTGAATCCGGCCTTGGGTGTCCACCGGAATACCGGCGGACTTGATATCGGCCTGGCCGATCACCTTGATGGCGTTTTCGGTTTCAACGGCGGAAAAACCGTACACTTCGATGGTGGCCAGGAAAATTTCATAAATGGCCCGCGCCGTCAGCTCTTTGTCCGAGATCACGGTAACCCGACCGCGAACCCGAGGGTCAACGATAAAGGTCTTCCCGGTCACCTTGGCGACCAGGTCGATCACTTCCTTGATTTCCGCATCCTGCATGTTGAGCTGATAGGTCGGCTCTTCGGCCCAGGCCGGTACGCTCATGACCAGCACCATCATCAGCCCCGCGATCCAGCGCGTCATTGACTTCAATTGCATGTGGTTACCCTTTCTCATAAAGCCGGTTCCGATCAAAAATTCGGTATGGATTGATAGATGGTGAAGGTCCGCGAGCCACGCTGGATCTGAATTTTCAGTTCACCACCACTTTGCATTATCTGGTTCAACAGAGCCTGGTCCTGGGAGATGTTGCCTACCGGGTTGTCATTGACCGCCGTGACGATATCCCCCGGGCGCAGACCGGCCATTTGCAACTGTCGGGCACGACGGGTGACCCGGTACCCCTCTCCGGTCGCTTCCAGGCCCACCTCGTTCAGCAGTCCTTCGGGATCCGAGTTGGCTCTTTGTTGGATATAATTGGCCACCTGCTCGACCTGAGCCTGCATGTCGGCGCCGCTGTTCACCTCTTCCTGAGCCTGATCGAAGGTTTCTTCGAACGCTTGATCGGGTTCGGCGCCTGGCGGTGCCTCTACTTCCAATGGCTGCAATAATTGTGAGGATTCCGAGCGCTCATAGCGCAGGGTTTCCATTTGCCCGTTACGGTTCAGAATCACGCGGTTACCATAAACCGCCGCCAATTCCGCCTGGCCGAAGACATCGTCTCCAACACCAAAAGCCTTGGACTGGCCATTGCGCTGAGCGATGATGGCGAAGCCGGCACCATCGCCCGCCTCCGCCAAAACGGCTTGAAGGGTTAGCCTGAGTTGTGTATCCGGTGCTTCGACAGGGCGCTGCTCTTCCTGAACGGCTTCCTCGACCTCGAACTCCCCGAACAATTCTCGGGAGACCAGACGCTGACCCAACTGTTCAAGATCGGTGCCGCCATTGGAATTGGAGGCGGCCGCAGGCCGTATGTTGGGTGCCGTCACCTGGGAAACCGGCTCGAGCCAGAGCCAGGTAAAGCGGGCCGCCCATACCGCACTGAGAAAAACCAGAAGCACCACCAATACTTTCTGGGTCACGAGCCAATAGCGTCGAGACTGGTTGATCCAATCCATTTAAAACACCTTCTGGGACATCTCGACCAGCGTCTGTCGACCGCCGGGTACGGGGATATTCATGCGTTCCGCCAAGGCACGCTGCACGGCCACACTGGCGTTGCCGTCGCGCATCAAATCGGCGTCGATCAGGGGCGTTTCGTCCAGGGCGATAATGTTCAAATGCCAGCCCTCTTCGTCGCTTTCGATATCGCCCTGCATCTGCGGAACTTCAAAGGTTCGATTTGAGCGCCCCATCTGAACGGCCAAGGGGCCGCCGGACCAGCTGAGCTCGCCTTGGGCATCACCCAAGGACATCCCCCAACCGACGGAAGCCGATAAATCGGAGGCCACCAGTCGCCCCTGAATCTCGGCATTGTAAGCTCGGGCGAAACGTTGAAACGCGGGTTCGTCGATGTATCCGGACAGGCCCTTAACAGCCAGCCCGGTGGGTTTGATTTGCAGCTGCCCGGCCATTTCAAGCGCAGGATTGGTTACCCGGATATCCACCGGCAGACGGCCGGTGAACAAACCCAAGGGCTGCGTATCCCAACTCAGTTGTAATTGATCGTTGTTGCGCAAGGCCAATTGACCGCTTCCCTGCCAGATATTGCCCTGGGTATCTTCCAGTTGAATGCCCTGGCCACGCAGTAACGGATCGACATATTGTCTAACCCAGCTTAGCGGTGTCAATGCGACCAAAGCGCCCAGGTACACAAGTACAAAGAGTACCAATAATCGTATATTTATTTTCATGGATTAATACTTAACAGACTTCCCTGCGGTATAACGGGAAGCCAGTGTATAGAAGGCCGATAGGGCGAACAAACGTTTTACGTCTCGCTGACAGATCCTGAAACGACGGGCCGGGGCGGGAAAATTAATACCCGGAGGCATTTGTTCACGCCTTATCTCCACTTGCTGCCGGTCATGAAATGTCGCCAATGAGAGACTTCCACAAAAAAGCCCGCCGAAGCGGGCTTTTTTATAGGCTTTTTGGGCCGGTCGGCTTACATCATGCCGCCCATGCCACCCATTCCGCCCATGCCACCCATATCCGGAGCGCCGCCTTTGTCGTCGTCCGGCATATCGGTAACCATGGCTTCGGTGGTGATCATCAGAGCCGCGACAGAGGCCGCCGCCTGCAGAGCAGAACGGGTTACCTTGGTCGGGTCGATGATGCCGAGTTCCATCATGTCGCCGTATTCGCCATTGGCGGCGTTGTAACCGTAGTTACCGGTACCGGCTTTGACTTCGTTCAGCACGACAGAAGGCTCACCACCGGCGTTGCGAACGATTTGACGGAGCGGAGCTTCCATCGCACGCAGGGCCAGAGTAATACCCACGTTCTGGTCTTCGTTGTCGCCACGCAGTTCGCCCAGTGAAGACAGGGCACGTACCAGGGCTACACCGCCACCGGCAACCACGCCTTCTTCAACGGCGGCACGGGTTGCGTGCAGGGCGTCGTCGACACGGGCTTTCTTCTCTTTCATTTCAACTTCGGTAGCGGCACCGACTTTGATGACGGCTACGCCACCGGCCAGCTTGGCAACGCGCTCCTGCAGTTTTTCCTTGTCGTAATCGGAAGTGGACTGCTCGATTTCGGCGCGGATCTGCTCGACGCGGGCTTTGATGTCGCCTTCGGAACCGGCGCCACCGACCACGGTGGTGTTTTCCTTGGTCATGGTGACTTTCTTGGCGCTGCCCAGGTGTTCCAGGGTGGCGCTTTCGAGGCTCAGGCCGACTTCTTCGGAGATAACGGTACCGCCGGTCAGAATCGCCAGGTCCTGCAGCATGGCCTTACGACGATCACCGAAGCCAGGTGCTTTGGCAGCTGCGACTTTAACGGTGCCGCGCATGTTGTTCACGACCAGGGTGGCCAGGGCTTCGCCTTCGATGTCCTCGGCGATGATCATCAGCGGACGACCGGCTTTGGATACGGATTCCAGTACTGGGATCAGGTCGCGGATGTTGCTGATTTTCTTGTCGACCAACAGGATGTAGGGGCTTTCCTGTTCGGCGGTCATGGTCTCCTGGTTGGTGATGAAGTAAGGAGACAGGTAGCCGCGGTCGAATTGCATGCCTTCCACGACTTCCAGTTCGTCGCTGAAGCCGCTGCCTTCTTCAACGGTGATGACACCGTCTTTGCCGACTTTTTCCATGGCATCGGAGATCAGTTTGCCGATGGTGGCGTCGGAGTTGGCGGAGATGGTGCCGACCTGAGCGATGGCTTTATAGTCTTCACAGGGGATAGACAGTTTGGCCAGTTCGGCGACGACGGCTTCGGTGGCTTTGTCGATGCCGCGCTTGAGGTCCATGGGGTTCATGCCAGCGGCGACGGATTTGAGGCCTTCGTTAACAAAGGCTTGGGCCAGTACGGTGGCGGTGGTGGTACCGTCACCAGCTTCGTCGTTGGCCTTGGAAGCAACTTCCTTGACCATCTGTGCGCCCATGTTTTCAAATTTGTCTTCGAGTTCGATTTCCTTGGCAACGGATACGCCGTCTTTGGTGACGACCGGTGCACCGAAGGATTTGTCGAGGACTACGTTACGGCCTTTGGGACCCAGGGTTACTT
>CBFGUW010000080.1:0-9530 GCA_965652395.1 uncultured Saccharospirillum sp.
GCGACAAACACCTCTGCGCCTTCGTCACCGGTCGCGACGACCTGGCACTGCCGGAACTGCGCCAGCAACTGGCCCGGCAACTGCCGGACTACATGGTGCCGACCCACTTCGAACAGTTGGAGGCCATTCCGGTCACGGCGAACGGCAAGGCCGACCGCAACGCCTTGGCCGAGCGTCAGGGCAGCCTGCAAACGGGCATCGAGTATGTGGCCCCGCGCACGGAGACCGAAGCACGGTTGATAGGCTTATGGCGTGAGGTATTGGGCCTGAGCGATGAAGCCAGCCAACCGATCGGCGCTTACGATCACTTCTTCGAACTGGGCGGACACTCGTTGAAGGCGACGAGTCTCGCGGCGAAGATCCATCGCGCTTTCGAGGTGGAACTGCCGCTGAAGGATCTGTTCGCCTACCCGACGGTGGAGCAACAGGCACAGCGGATCGAGGCCGGGAAGAGCAAAAGGTTCACGGCGATCCCGCAGGCGGAAGCGAAGCCCTACTATGCGTTGTCGTCCGCACAGAAGCGGTTGTATGTGCTGTCCCAAATGGAAGGCGGTGCGCTGGGCTACAACATGCCCGCAGCGCTGTCGCTGACCGGCCCGCTCGACACCGCCGCTTTCGAAGCGGCGTTCCAGGCACTGATCGACCGCCATGAAGCCCTACGCACCAGTTTCGAACTGGTGAACGGCGAGCCCGTGCAATGCATTCACGAGCGGGTGGGGTTCGCCATCGAACACCACAACCTGCCCCTTCTGGAAAAACCGGGCACCTCTCTGGCGGACGCCGCGTTGGCGGCTTTCGTTCGGCCGTTCAAACTGTCGCGGGCACCGCTGTTGCGGGTGGGGCTGATCCGCCTCGCCGAAGACCAGCACCTGCTGCTGATCGACCTGCATCACCTGATCGCCGATGGCGCCAGCATCGAGACCCTGCTGCAGGAAGTCGTTCGGCTCTATCAGGGCGACACCCTGTCGCCACAGCGATTGCACTACAAGGACTATTCCGAATGGCAGCGGCAACTGGCGAATTCGCCCGAGTGGGAGCGTCAGAAAACCTACTGGCTTGAGCAGTTGGGTGGCGGGGTGCCCGCTCTGGAATTGCCGACCGATTACCCACGCCCTCCGGTCAAAGGGTTTGAAGGTGCCAGCGTATCCCATTCCCTGAATGCCGATCTCAGCCGGGAATTACGGGACTTTGCCCGGCAAAGAGACGTCACGCTCTATATGGTTCTGCTCTCGGCTTACAGCCTGTTGCTGGCCAAATACAGCGACCAGCACGACATCCTGATCGGCACACCGGTGGTCAACCGGCCTCATGCCGACCTGGAGACCACTGTCGGCATGTTCGCCAACACCCTGGTGATGAGAACAAAGCCGAAAGGCGATTCACGCTACACCGACTTCCTCGACCGGATAAAACACACCGCACTCGATGCCTACGACCATCAGGATTACCCCTTCGAAGAGGTGGTGCAAAACCTGGAACTGACGCGTGACCTCAGCCGCAACCCGCTGTTCGACACCCTGTTCGTGTTGCAGAACGCTGATTTCAGCGAGGTTCGGTTTGGCGATTTGGTAATGGCCTCGCACCCCGCCGCGGCCCAAGTCAGTAAGTTCGACCTGACACTGAACGCGCTCGAGTCCGACCGGGGGCTGGAACTGGTGTTGGAATACAGCACCCGTCTGTTCAGCCGCAATCGCATGACGCGCTTGCTGGAGCACTACCAGGCGCTGCTGGAGCAACTGCTGAGAAACTCCGATCAACCACTGGACAACCTCACACTGTTGACCGACCGCGAACGCCACCAACTGCTGATTGAGTTCAATGCCACCGAAACGCCCTATCCGCAAGACGCCACCGCGCACCAACTGTTTGAAGCTCAGGCACACCGCACACCGCAGCAACCGGCTCTGGTACAGGGCGACAAGCGCCTGACCTACGAAGAACTCAACCGTCGGGCCGATGCGCTGGCGCACCGGCTGCGCGGTGAGGGCGTGGCGCACGAACGCCTGGTGGGGATTCTCGCCGACCGATCCGTGGAAATGGTCGTCGCCATTCTCGCGGTCTGGAAAGCGGATGGTGCCTATTTGCCGCTCGATCCGAGCTATCCCGAAGCCCGGTTGCGTTACATGCTGGAAGACAGCGGCACCCAGCTGTTGTTGACCCAGCCACACCTTGGCCGGTTCGAGGATTCAGGCATCAACACCCTCGATCTGAGCGACGTCTCGCTGTATGAAGACGCGCCCACCGAGCGTCGGGCAAGCCAGTCCACGGCCGACAGCCTGGCCTACGTGATTTATACCTCGGGCTCCACCGGTCAGCCGAAAGGCGTGCAGTTGGAGCACCGGGGTACCGCGAACCTGGCGCGGGCGCAACAGCAGGTTTATGGCCTGGGAACCGACGACCGGGTGCTGCAATTCGCCTCTTTCAGTTTCGATGCCTCGGTGTACGAAATCCTGATGACGCTGACCACCGGCGCTACCCTCTACCTGGCCGACAAAGAAGCCCTGCTGCCCGGCCCGAACCTGACGGAGACACTGCGCTCCAACGCCATCAGCTGTGTCACCCTACCGCCGTCGGCCCTGCTCTGGCTGGACCCGAAAGCACTGCCGGACCTGGCCACCATCACGGTGGCCGGTGAAGCCTGCACCGAGGCGTTGGTGGAACAATGGGGTGCCGACCGCAGGCTCATCAACGCCTACGGCCCGACCGAGACCACGGTGTGCGCCACCCTGACCCAATGCCGGGTGGGGGAGGGTGCGCCCTCCATCGGTCGGCCCATCGCCAACACCCGGGTCTATATCCTGGGGCCGGATCAGGCACTGCAACCCATCGGCGTACCCGGAGAACTCTGCGTTGCCAGCCCCGGCCTTGCACGCGGCTACATCAATCGCCCGGACCAGACCGCCGATCGCTTTATCGACAACCCCCACCAACCGGGCGAACGCCTGTACCGCACCGGCGACCTGGCCCGATGGCGGCCGGACGGCACCCTCGACTACCTCGGTCGCATCGACCATCAGGTGAAAATACGCGGCTACCGGGTGGAGCCGGGCGAGATCGAACAGCATCTCGCTGGTCATCCCAAGGTGAAGGACGGCGTTGTCGTCGTGCATGGCGACAGTCTGGAAGACCGCACTTTGTGCGCCTATTACACTAGCGCAGACGACCTGCCCCGATCCGAAGTGCGTCGCTACCTGGCCGACAAACTGCCGGGCTATCTGGTGCCAGCGCATTTTGTGGCGTTGGACACCATGCCAATGACCTCCAATGGCAAAATCGACCGCAAGGCATTACCGGCCCCGCAGGAGAGCTTGGCTAGTCAAGGGGAAGGACAGGCCGCCGAGACCGATATCGAACAATTGCTGGTGGATATCTGGAAGGAGACGCTTGGTCTGCAACAGGTGGGAACGGACGACCACTTTTTTGAAGTAGGCGGCGATTCCATCAAGGCGATTCAAGTGGTTTCCCGGTTGAATCAGGCGGGTTACACCCTGGAGATCAAAGACATTTTCCAGGCACCGCGCATTGTCGATCTCGCTCGTCACGTTACCGCCAACACCCGCGCCATCGATCAGGCCGCCGTGGTGGGGGATTCCCCGCTGACGCCCATTCAGCGCTGGTTTTTCGAGCGGGACTTCACCCAACCCCAGCACTGGAACCAGGCCGTGGCATTGTTTTCAACCGAGTCCATTGATGAGAGTGCCCTCCGTCGGGCTCTGGACGCCCTGACCCAACACCATGACGCCCTGCGTCTGGTCTTCAGCACGGAAGACAGCCGGACCCAGAGAGCCCGCTACCGTGCACCGGAGGAAGGTGAGGCCTATCAGCTTGAACGCTGGGTGCCCGAAGCGGGCTTGAGTGAAACGGAACTCGACGATTGGATTCAGCATCGGACCAATGCCCTGCAGGCCGGTCTGGACCTGGAGCAAGGTCCATTGGTCAAACTCGGGCTGGTTCCGACGCAGGCCGGTGACCATCTGCTGGTAGTGATTCACCACCTGGTGGTCGACGGCGTGTCCTGGCGCATTCTGATGGAAGACCTGACCACGGCTTATGAACAGGTGCGTGCCGGGTTGGAACCCGTGCTGCCGATGAAAACCGATTCCTACCACCGTTGGGCCGACGAACTGAGCACCTTCGCCGCGAGCGCGACCATGCGCGATGAGTTGGCTTATTGGGCAGAACGACGTGAGTCGATGACGCTCAGACTGCCGTACCCGGAAGGGACTGACCTCGGCCGGGTGAAGGACGGCCGCCAGGTCAGCATGGAGTTGGACACCACCACAACACAGCGCCTGCTGACCGAGACCCGCAACGCCTTCAATACCGACATCGACGACCTCCTGCTGACCGCTCTGGCACGCACCTTGGCCGCCTGGCTCGGCATCGAGCGAATCCCCGTCAGCCTCGAAGGCCACGGCCGGGAGAACATTCTGCCGGATATGGATGTCAGCCGGACGGTGGGCTGGTTCACCTCGCTTTATCCGGTTCTGCTGGATGCCAGCGGCACTGACTCGAACGAGAACCTCATCGCCGATCAAATCAAGCGAAATAAGGAATCCCTGCGGCAGGTGCCCAAAAAAGGCTTGGGTTACGGTCTGCTTCGGTACGGTGCCACGGGCCTGTCCGACCGGCTGCCGGAGCTGCCGGACATTGGTTTCAACTACCACGGCCAGGTGGACGGTGCGGATGCCGGTCAAACCTTCGCACTGTCCAAACAGTCACCGGGCGAGGTGTTGTCGCCGGACAACCAGCGGCTGTTCGCACTCGAGTTCAACGCCATGGTGCGCGACGGGCGGTTCCAGTTGGTGATCGGATACAACCACAACCAGTTCGAGCGGCCTGTCGTGCAACGGCTTGCCGATGAGTACCGCCGTCATTTGAACGACATCATCGAGGTCTGCACCCAGCGGAAGACGACCGAAAACACCCCCAGCGATATGCAATTCAAAGGCATCAGTCTCAACGATCTTGAAGGACTGAAAGGCCATATTAAAAAAATCAGAAACGAGGGTTGATGCCATGCAGTCCAGCGCGGATATCGAAAATATCTATACCTTGTCCCCGATGCAAAAGGGGATGTTTTATCACTATTTGAAAGACCCTAACGCATCGGCCTATTTTCAGCAGTTGTCGCTCGATATCGAAGGCGAAATCGATGCCGACTTGTTCGAGCGCAGCATCAATTCCCTGATCGCCCGGCACGATGTGCTGCGTGCCATCTATACCACCTACGTACCCGACCAGCCGATTCAGATCATTTTGCGCGACAACGCCATTCGCCTGGTCCAAAAAGACATCAGTGACCTGGACGCCGAAGAACAATCCAAGCGCGTGGAGGCCTTCAAGCAGGCCGATCGGGAGCAGGGGTTTGATTTGACCACCGGGCCGCTGTTGCGTGTCACATTGTTCAAATGCAGTCCTGGCCGGTACCGGGTGATCTGGAGTTTTCATCATATTTTGATGGACGGTTGGTGCCTGTCGTTGATGACACAGGAAGTGTTTCAAACCTATGGCGCTTTGCATCGCGAGCGTCCGTTAGCGCTACCCGACGCTGCGCCTTACGGCCTTTATCTGGAATGGTTGGACCGGCAGAATCAGGATGTGGCCCAGTCCGCCTGGAAACAGTACATCGGCGATTACGACCGGCCGGTCGAGTTGCCCGGCCATGGCACGGAGCCCTCGGCAAGCGGCTACGCTCTGGCGGAAAACACCTGGCGCATGCCGGATGACCAGGCGAGCCGCCTGCACGCCCTGGCGCGGCAACACCATGTCACGCTCAACGCCCTGATGCAGACGGCTTGGGGCATTGTGTTGCAACGGTACAACAACAGCGACGACGTGGTGTTCGGCGCCGTCGTCTCAGGTCGCCCGCCGGATATTCGGGGCGTTGAAACCATTCTCGGGCCCTTCATCAATACGGTGCCTGTTCGGGTGCGGGGAAGCGTCGACGAGACGGTGATGGACTGGGCGCGCCATGTTCAGGCGGCCACCACCGAGATGTCGTCCCATGACTATTACCCCCTGTTCGAGATTCAACAACTGACGCCGATCCGCCAGGGTCTGGTGAACCACATCATGGCCTTCCAGAATTACCCGCTGGACGATCAGGTCCGGCAGGGCGGTCTGGGTGGCGACCTGCCGTTCGCCGTGACCGGTGTGGAGGCATTCGAGCAGACCAACTACGACCTGAATATCGTCGTGGCCCCGGCGGATGAGCGGCTGTCGGTGAGTTTCGAATACAACCGCAACGCCTTCGAAGCGGGGGCCGTTGAGCGGATGCAGGGCCACCTGCGGCGGGTGCTGGAACAGATCGTTGAGCAACCCTTACAACCGGTCAGGGAGCTGGAGCTGGTCACGGCGGAGGAAAAACAGACCCTGCTGCGGCGGTTCAACGACACCTGGACCGACTATCCCAGAGACACCACGCTGCACCAGTTGTTCGAAACCCAGGTATTGAAAACACCTGACCATAACGCCGTTGTGTTGGGTGAGGTGGCGCTGACCTACCGCGAGTTAAACGAACGCGCGAACCGGGTGGCGCACCGGTTGATCGACCTGGGTGTAGCACCGGACAGCATCGTGGCATTGTCGACACGACCCAGCCTTGAAAACCTGGTGGGCATGCTGGGCATTCTTAAGGCCGGGGGCGCCTTCCTGCCTATCGATCCGGATTATCCGGAAGACCGCGTTCACTTTATGCTGACCGACAGCGGTGCTCGCGTTCTATTGACTCAGACGGAACTGATGGACCGGTTCGATGCCGACCTGGTCGTGTTAGCGCTGGACACCGAAGCCAACTGGGCGGACTGCCCGACCGAAAACCCCGGTGTTCGCGCTCTGGCGAACAACCTGGCCTATCTTATCTACACCTCCGGCACCACGGGTCGACCCAAGGGCGTCATGATGGAGCACCGCCCGGTGGTGAACCTCAGCGTCTGGCACAGCCAGACCTTTGCCGTCACGCCTGAAGACCGGGCCACCAAACTGGTCAGCATCAGCTTTGATCCGTCGGTCTGGGAGACCTTTCCGTATCTGATCGCCGGTGCCAGTTTGTATGTCGTGCCCTCCGACATCGCCCGGGACGTTGTGCGGCTGAACCGTTTCCTCAAAGACAACGCCATCACACTCAGTTTTGTGGTCACGCCTTTGTGTGAAGAACTCATGCAGCTCGACAACCCGACGCTGCGGGTTCTGCTGACCGGTGGTGAACCGCTGCGGGTGTTCAAACCTCAGGGTTACACCCTGATCAACAACTACAGCCCGACCGAAGACACCCCCGTAACCACCAGCATCGCCATTACGGAACCGGCCCGCAGGTATTCCATTGGCAAGCCCATTCAAAACCACCGTGTGTGTGTGCTGGGCCACCACGACAACCTACAACCCATCGGTGTGCCTGGAGAACTGTGCATTTCCGGTGAGGGTCTGGCGCGTGGTTACATGAACCGGCCCGAGCTGACGGCGGAGAAATTTGTCAGCCACCCGTTCGAACCCGGCCAGACCATGTATCGCACCGGCGATCTGGTGCGTTGGCGGCCGGACGGCTGTATCGAATGCCTGGGCCGGATCGACCATCAAATAAAAATTCGTGGTTACCGCATCGAACTGGGTGAAATAGAAAGCACTCTGCTGGCGCACGAAGCGGTGCAGACTTGTTTGGTGACAACCGTTGAACAGCCCGCCGGAGATCAGGCCCTCTGTGCCTATTTCACTGCGGAAGAGGCGCTGTCGCCCGAGGCGGTACGTGCCTGGCTGCGCCGAACCCTGCCGGACTTCATGGTGCCCGCCTTTTTTGTGCAACTGGAGCGGATGCCGCTGACGAACAATGGCAAGATTGACCGTCGGGCTTTGCCCGAACCGGACCGGAGTCTGGCGGATAACCACGAGCACATTGCCCCCCGAAACGATACTGAGCATCGCCTGGCGGATATCTGGCGCGAGGTTCTCGGGCTGGGCGATCCGGATGTGGCGCTCGGTGTGCACGATAATTTCTTTGAACTCGGCGGGCACTCGCTGAAAGCGACCACCCTGGCCGCCAAGATGCACCGTGCGTTTGATGTGGAGGTACCGCTGCAGGAGGTTATCGACCATCCCACCATTGCGGAGCTGGCCGAGCGGATTGTCGGTCTGGAGCGTCGCCTGTTCAGCGCGATCGAGCCGGTGGGTGAACGGCCTTATTACGCCCTGTCGTCCGCGCAAAAAAGGGTGTATATCCTGTCGCAGCTCGATCAGGACAGCGCCAACTACAATATTCCCGGTGCGGCGTTGCTGACCGGATCTCTGGATCGTCAGCGGTTGGAGCGCGCGATCAATGCCTTGATCGAACGGCACGAAACTCTGCGTACCGCCTTCAAACTGGTGGATGCCGAACCCGTTCAGGTCGTGCACGAGCCCGCACCCTATCAGCCCGAGGTGGTGGAACTGCCGGAAAATGCGGGTCACGACAGTGTAATGCAGGCTGTCCGACACTTTATCCGCCCCTTCGATTTGGCCGAGACGCCGCTATTCCGAGTCGGTGTATTCTCGCTGAGCGGGCAGGAGCATGTGCTGGTGTTTGATATCCACCACATTGTGTCCGACGGCGCCAGTATGGGCGTGCTGTTTCCTGAATTTGCCGCTTTGTATAACGGGGATGCCTTGCCCGACCTGCGGATTCAATACAAGGATTTTTCCGAATGGCAGAATGAGTTGTTTCGTCAGGGCACGCTGGACCATCAGCGGGATTATTGGCTGGAGACGTTAAAGCCTCCTTTGCCCAAACTGGATCTGCCGTTGGATTTCGCTCGGCCACCCATGCAAAAGTTCGACGGTGCCAGCCACGCCTTCAACCTGAATCGTGAACAGACCGACCGGCTGCATCAATTGGCGGCGGAGCAGGGCGCGACGCTCTTTATGGTGCTGCTGTCCGTTTATGGGTTATTGCTGGCCAAATACAGTGGCCAGGACGATATCCTCATCGGCACGCCGGTGGCAGGGCGCACCCATGCCGACCTCGACCGGGTGGTGGGGATGTTGGTGAATACCCTGACATTACGCTGCCAGCCCCAAGGCGATAAAAGTTTCAGTGAGTATCTGGACGCGGTGAAACGAAACGCTCTGGGTGCCTTTACACACCAGGATTACCCTTTCGAGACGCTGGTGGACGAGCTTGACCTTGATCGGGACATGAGCCGCCATCCCCTGTTCGATGTCATGTTCGTATTGCAGAACAATGACAGCGGCGCGATGACTTTGGACGGTCTGTCGCTCAGCCCCTATCCGCTCGACAGTCAGGTCAGCAAGTTCGACATGACGCTGATTGCGGCCGAGACGGAAGCGGGTGTTTCGCTGGCGTTGGAATATCGCACCAGCCTGTTCAGCGCGGACAGCATCGCGGCCTTCGTCGATCAATTCCAACAGTTGTTGCAGGCCGTAACGGCATCGCCGGAACAACGGCTGAGTGACCTCAGCCCCATCAGCTCTTCGGAACGCACTTACCTGCTCGACGAAGTGAACGACACCGCAACCGACTACCCCAAAGACCAACCGCT
>CBFGUW010000081.1:0-8655 GCA_965652395.1 uncultured Saccharospirillum sp.
AGAACCGCGGCCTTGCAAACGGGGAGGGGACCATATATGGGTTCACAGCGGCCCCCGGAAGAGTACACCCCAGCACCCCTGGCGGGTTCAACCACAGCCCCAAAAAGCCAACCACTGCCACGAACACAACCCTTGCACCAGACCCACCAGAAAGCTACCCTGTCGCCGTCTTGTCGGAGTGCCAGTGAACCACTGGCTGAGATCGCATCAGCGGGATCCGTGGAACCTGATCGAGTTAATACTCGCGAAGGGAACAAGAAGACACGGTCAGTCTGTATCGGTCGTGTCTCGGTTCGAAACCTTTCGAACCACTTGTTTGGGTTCGCGTTGACAGGAGGCGAATTCAAACCGTGCCGCCCCTGTCAATCGCCACAAAACCATCCAACCAGCTATACCCCTCATGCGGTCACTTCGTCGTCTCGAACCTAGAGGAACGACCGGAATGACCACCAAAAACAGCAACGACCTGGGCCAGCGCGTACAACAACTCAGCCAGGAATCCATCCGCCCCTTTCCCAGCTCACGGCGTGTTTACTTCGAAGGCTCCACACCCGATATTCAGGTCGGCATGCGCGCCATCGACCTCTCCGACACCGTCGTCGGCGGCAGCAAAGACAACCCCGAAACCCGGCCCAACGAATCCGTCTACGTCTACGACACCTCCGGCCCCTACACCGACCCCAACGCCGACATCGACGTCCGTCGCGGCCTCGAACCCCTGCGCCAGCAATGGATCGACAAGCGTGGTGACACCGAATTGCTGACCGACGCCAGCGCCCGCTACACCAAAGAACGCGCCGCCAACCCAGCCCTCGAAGCCCTGCGCTTTCACAGCGAACGAGCCCCCCGCCGCGCCAAAGCCGGGCACAACGTCACCCAAATGCATTACGCCCGCCAGGGTATCATCACCCCCGAAATGGAATACATCGCCATTCGTGAAAACCAGGGCCGCGAACGCATTCGCGACGAAGCGCTGAAACGTCAGCACCCCGGCCAGGGCTGGGGCGCCAACCTGCCGCCCGCCATCACCGCCGAATTCGTGCGCGATGAAGTCGCCCGGGGCCGCGCCATTATCCCCAGCAACATCAACCACCCCGAAGCCGAACCCATGATTATCGGCCGCAACTTCCTGGTGAAGGTCAATGCCAACATCGGCAACTCGGCCGTCACCTCCAGCATCGAAGAGGAAGTCGCCAAGCTCATCTGGGCCACCCGCTGGGGCGCCGATACCGTCATGGACCTCTCCACCGGTCAGAACATCCACGAAACCCGCGAATGGATTCTGCGCAATTCACCGGTCCCCATCGGCACCGTACCGCTCTATCAGGCCTTGGAAAAAGTCGGCGGCGTCGCCGAAGACCTCACCTGGGAAATCTATCGCGACACCCTGATCGAGCAGGCCGAACAGGGCGTCGACTACTTCACCATTCACGCCGGTGTGCGTCTGCACCATGTCCCGATGACAGTCGACCGGGTCACCGGCATTGTCAGCCGTGGCGGTTCCATCATGGCCAAATGGTGTCTCGCCCATCACAAGGAGAGCTTCCTCTACACCCACTTCGAAGACATCTGCGAGATCATGAAAGCCTACGATGTCTCCTTCTCCCTGGGTGACGGTCTGCGTCCCGGCTCGGTGGCCGATGCCAACGACGCGGCCCAATTCGCCGAACTGGAAACCCTCGGTGAATTGACCCAAATCGCCTGGAAGCATGACGTTCAGACCATCATCGAAGGCCCCGGCCACGTGCCGATGCAACTGATCAAGGAAAACATGGACAAGCAGTTGGAAAGCTGCGACGAAGCGCCGTTCTACACCCTTGGCCCGCTGATCACCGATATCTCCCCGGGTTACGACCACTTCTCCTCCGGCATCGGTGCCGCCATGATCGGTTGGTACGGTTGCGCCATGCTCTGCTACGTCACCCCCAAGGAACACCTCGGCCTGCCGGATCGGGAGGATGTCAAACAAGGCTTGATCGCCTACAAGATAGCCGCCCACGCCGCGGACCTGGCCAAGGGCCATCCCGGTGCCCAGATCCGCGACAACGCCATGAGTCTGGCGCGTTTTGAATTCCGTTGGGAAGATCAGTTCAACCTGGCGCTCGATCCGGATACCGCCCGCGCCTATCACGACCAGACACTGCCCAAGGAAGGCCACAAAGTGGCGCATTTCTGTTCCATGTGTGGTCCCAAGTTCTGTTCGATGAAGATCAGCCAGGACGTCCGCGACTACGCCAAGGAGCAGAAAGCCAAAGGGCAAGGCAGCGAGGCGAACCAGATCGATCATGTGCAACTGCTCGACGACCCGCTGGCTGGTATGCAGCAGAAGGCAACGGAGTTCCGGGAAGGCGGCGCTCAGCTGTACAGCCCGGTCGCGGAATTGGAGGGGGCGGACAATGAATGAGGGTGACGCCTCCCGGCCTCTGGTCTGGACCATCGCCGGCAGCGACTCCGGCGGAGGGGCGGGTCTACAGGCCGACTTGTTGACCATAAATGACCTGGGCAGCCACGGCTGCTCGGTGATTACCGCCATTACCGCCCAGAACAGTCAGGGTGTCCGGTCGGTTCAGCCGGTCGACATCGCTATGTTCCGCGACCAGCTCACGGCCCTGGAAGACGACCTGCCGCCCAAAGCGATTAAGATCGGCCTCTTGGGTTCCACCGAGCAGGTGGCCTGTCTGATCGAACGGTTGCCCGAGTGGAAACGCCAATGGCCCGGGCTCGGTGTCATACTGGACCCGGTTTGTGTCGCTACCAGTGGCGATAAACTGGCCGATGCCGATCTGTTCAAGGCATTGACCGAACTGTTGCCATTGGCGGATCTGATCACTCCAAACTGGCCGGAACTGGCTCTACTGACCGGCGCTCGCATCGAAAGCGAAGACCAGGCCCTGAAGGCGGCCGATGAGCTGTCGGCGCAAACGGCAACGGCCATCCTGGTCAAGGGAGGGCACTCGCCCCGAGCCGGTGATGCGCCCTGTCGTGACCATTTGCGCACACCCGGTCAAAACTGGGTGCTGGGTCAGCCGCGACTCGACACCCCTCACTCCCATGGCACCGGCTGCACCTTGGCCAGTGCCTGCGCCGCCGCCTGGGCCAGGGGATACCCTCTTGAGGATGCGGTGGCGATCGGCAATGCCTATGTGCAAAGTGGGCTGCGAGCGGGCTACGCCACTGGCGGGGGCGCCGGAGCTCTGGCACGCACAGGCTGGCCGAAAGGCGATTGTTTTGGATGCATCCGTCATCCTCGGGACCCCATCCTCAACGAGCCGTTTGCCGCTTTGCACCGCCCCTTGGGTGTTTACCCCGTGGTCAGCAATACAACGCTGTTGGAAGACCTGCTCGAAGCGGGTGTCTCCACCATTCAGCTGCGCTTGAAAACCCAAGACACAGACAGACTGGTGCCCGCCATTCGCCACGCCATACAGGCCGGGCGACGCCATAACGCCCAGGTGTTCATCAATGACCACTGGGCCCTGGCCATCGAACTGGGCGCCTATGGCGTTCACCTTGGCCAGGAGGATCTGGCCGAGGCGGACTTGCAGGCCATAGCGCAAGCCAGGCTGCGTCTGGGGATATCCACCCATGGCTACGCCGAGCTGCGCCGGGCCCAGGCCCTGAACCCCAGTTACATCGCCTTGGGGCATGTTTTCCCGACGAAAACCAAGGTTATGCCGAGTGAGCCTCAGGGTCTGGACCGGTTGGCGCGGTATCGGGCCGTGGTCGCCCCCGGCACCCCAACCGTCGCCATCGGTGGCATCAAAAATCATCACCTGCCCGGCATCGCCGCCAGCGGTGTGGAAGGGGTTGCCGTGGTCACCGCCATTACCGAAGCCGAAGACCCTGTTGCCGCCTGGCAGGTATTGAGCGGTCGTTGGCACCAACTGAGACAACACCGGTAGAGGTAAAACACGATGAACATCGCATTGAACGACCAGACGCATGAATGCTCCGAGCCGAGCTGTCTGGCCGACATCATCCAAACGGAATACGGCGAACGCGCCGGACTGGCTGTCGCCCTGAATGGCGAAGTGGTGCCGCGTAGCCGGTGGAACGAAACTCAACTGAACGAAGGCGACCGGCTGGATGTCTTCCACGCTGTCGCAGGGGGCTGATCATGTTCAAACTGGCCGATGCTCAACTCAACTCCCGCCTGCTAACCGGCACCGGGAAGTTTCACCACCCCGACACCATGCTGGCCGCACTGGAAGCGAGTGGCACGGAACTCGTCACTCTCGCACTGCGCCGCCTGGACCGCCGCGACCGGGACCACCTGTTCGAACCCCTGACCCGGGCCGGATACCGCCTGCTGCCCAACACGTCCGGCGCACGCACCGCCGCCGAAGCCGTGCAGGCCGCCCGTTTGGCGCGCGAGGCCATGGGCACCCACTGGTTAAAACTGGAAATTCACCCCGACCCGCGCTGGCTGATGCCGGACCCGGTGGAAACCCTCGCCGCCGCCGAGCAACTGGTGAAAGAAGGTTTCACCGTGTTGCCCTACGTTCATGCCGACCCGGTGTTGTGCAAGCGACTTGAAGAGGCCGGTTGCGCGGCTGTCATGCCGTTGGCCGCCCCCATCGGCTCCAATCGCGGGCTGGAAAGCCGGGCGTTTTTGGAGATCATCATCGAGCAGAGCACCGTACCCGTCATTGTCGACGCCGGTCTCGGCGCCCCCTCCCAGGCCGCCGAAGCCATGGAAATGGGCGCCGATGCCGTGCTGGTCAACACCGCCATCGCCACAGCGCGCGACCCCGTCGCCATGGCGCGAGCCTTCAAAGGCGCTGTCGAGGCCGGTCTTCAGGCACGCGAAGCGGGTCTCGCCTCCCGTCAAAGCACCGCCGAGGCGTCCAGCCCGCTCACCGCTTTCCTGTCGGAGGCCGGTTCATGAGCTTCACGGACGTCATGAACACCCTGCACTGGGAGGAGGAACGGCTGTCGCTCTACGCCAAGACCGCCGCCGATGTGGAACGGGCCTTGGCTCGTACCCGGCTCGATCTCGAAGACTTCAAAGCCCTGATCAGCCCCGCCGCCGAAGCCTACCTCGAAACCATGGCCCAACTCAGCCACCGCAAAACGGTACAACGGTTCGGCCTCAACCAGCAGCTGTTCGCCCCGCTTTATCTCAGTAACGCTTGTGCCAACGAATGCACCTATTGTGGCTTCTCGATGAGCAATAAACTGCGCCGCAAAGTGCTGACGTTTGAGGAGATCAGTGCCGAAGGCCGGGTGCTTAAAGCCCGTGGCATGGAACACCTGCTGTTGGTCGCGGGCGAGGCACCCAAGGTGGTTGGGACCGATTACTACGCCGCCGCTCTTGAGCAGTTATCGCCCGACTTCGCTCAATTAAGCCTGGAGGTCCAACCGCTTGAGCAGCCCGAATACGAACGGCTGCGCGACGCCGGGCTGCATTCGGTATTGGTTTACCAGGAGACCTATCACCGCAACTGTTATCAGCAGCATCACACCCGAGGCAACAAATCCGATTACGGTTACCGTTTGGATACGCCCGACCGGGCGGGCGCGGCGGGCATCCACAAGATTGGTCTCGGTGTGCTGTTGGGGTTGACTGACTGGCGGGTCGACAGCCTGATGTGCGCGCATCACCTGCACTATCTCGAGCGACATTACTGGCGCAGCCGGTTCTCCATGTCCTTCCCGAGATTGCGACCCGCCGAAGGCGACTTCCACGTCCCGCACCCGATCAACGACCGCGCCCTCGTCCAGCTCATCTGTGCCTGGCGATTGTTCAGCCCCGACCTGGAACTCACCCTCTCGACCCGGGAGCGACCCGCCTTCCGCGACCGCCTGCTGCCCCTGGGCATCACCACCCTCAGCGCCGCCTCGTCCACCCGGCCGGGCGGCTACTCCGAAGGGGCCGAAGGCACTCTGGAGCAGTTCAGCACCGACGACCAGCGTTCTGTCGAAGATATCGTTCAGCGGTTGGAGGCGTTACACTACCAGCCTGTTTGGAAAGACTGGGAACCGGCCATGGCAGGCTGAACATTCGAGATCACCAGAGCGCGTCGCCTCTATCGAGGCCTGGGTCCTCGAATCTTTGGCATAAGCCGACCTGTTCGAGGTCGGCTCTATTCTGAAAACCGCTTTTTTGCGCCTACTTCAAGGCCAAATGTTTGCCGGTATCCCATTTATGACCTTAACTAAGAGACATTCCACTGAACCGCAATCCGGTATGACGCCACCGGTCTTGCGCAACGGGTGGTCTTTTCGAGACCACCGGAGTGTAGATTGGAGTAGCCATGTCGATTCCCGTCTTAATTTGTGACGATTCCAGTTTCGCCCGAAAGCAGGTGCAGCGAGCTCTACCTGAGGGTTGGGACGTCGATGTCACTTTTGCTGGCAATGGCGAGGAAGGATTGGCGGCCATTCAGGCGGGGAAGGGGGATGTCGTCTTCCTCGACCTGACCATGCCGGTCATGGATGGTTTTCAGCTGCTCGAGGTGATCAAAACCCAGGATCTACCCGCCATGGTGATCGTGATTTCAGGAGACATTCAACCAGAGGCCATGGAGCGGGTTAAACGCCTGGGAGCGTTGGATTTCATCAAGAAACCCGTGGATGCCCAGCGGCTGCGTCAGGTGCTGGCAGACTTTGGAATTTACGCGGAGTGATGTCATGACCGACGAGCACCTGGACGAAGAACTGCGCGACGTCTTTCAAGAGATCACCAACGTGGCCATGGGACGCGCAGCGGATCTATTGGCTCGTTTGCTGAACAACTACGTCGTGCTGCCCATTCCGGTGGTCAATCTGCTGGACCGGGCGGAACTGAACATGGCGCTCTCTTCGTTGGAAGAGTTTGAATCCGTCAGTGCGGTCTGCCAGGGGTTCGTCGGTTCGCGCATCGCCGGGGAAGCCTTACTGATTTTCAATGACACCAGCTTCCAGGACATCGCCGAGCTGACCAATTTCGCCGGGGAAATCACCCCTCAAATTGAACTGGAACTGTTGATGGACATCGCCAACATTCTGATTGGCGCTTGTCTCAAGGGCCTGGCTGAGCAGTTGGATGTAGGGTTCAGCCAGGGCCAGCCGGTGCTGCTGGGGCAGCATCTGGCACTGAACGATTTGGTGTCCGGGAAATCCGGAAGCTGGAAAAAAGCACTGACGATCGAAATTCCGTACCGTTTGGAAGGCCGTAATGTGGACTGTGACCTTCTGCTGCTGTTTACCGAGGACAGCCTCAAGGTACTGGAATCCAAAATCGGATATATGTTGGAGTAACGATGTCCGCTACCCGTGATGACAGCCTGACCGAGTTCCATTGGTTGATCGAGGTTCTGCAAACGATCGACGTTGGCATGTTGGTTGTAGACTTGGAATTCAAAGTCATGGCCTGGAACGGCTTCATGGAAAACCACAGTGGCATCGCCCCACAGGATGCCCTTGGCAGGCATTTGTTCGACGTTTTTCCAGACATCCCACAGGACTGGTTCGAGCACAAATCCAGGACGGTGATCCAGCTGAAAAACCGTGCTTTCACCACTTGGGAACAGCGGCCCTACGTCTTCAAGTTCAAGAACAACCGCCCCATTACCGGTACGTCGGAATACATGTACCAGAACTGCACGTTCATTCCGGTCTCCAATGCCTCCGGCGATGTACAAAACCTCTGTGTCATCGTCTACGACGTCACCGATGTAGCGGTCAGCAAGCTTGAACTGCAAAAAGCCAACGTCCAACTGAAAGAACTCTCCCGCCTCGACCGACTGACGGAGCTGTTCAACCGCGGTTACTGGGAAGAGCAGCTGGCCCAGGAATTCATGCGCCAACAGCGCTCCGGCCATGTCACCAGCCTAGTGATGTTCGACATTGACCATTTCAAGAAGGTCAACGACGAGCACGGCCACCCGGCGGGCGACGAAGTGATCCGCATGGTGGCACGGGTGGTACGGGAAACCATTCGAGCCAGCGACATCGCCGGCCGATACGGTGGCGAGGAGTTCGCCGTCATCCTACCGGACACCGTTCCGGAGGATGCGCTTCTCCTGGCCGAGCGCCTACGCGAACACGTCGAGGCGCAGCTGGTCACCACCCAGGGCGAAAAAATCCAGGTCACCATCAGCCTGGGAGTCGCTGGCTGGAACTCCGGCTTCAGCGAATACTCCGAATGGATCGACAGTGCCGACCAGGCACTCTACCAATCCAAACAGAACGGTCGGAATCAGGTGACTTTGGCTTAGGTCCTTGGCTTCCTTTCGTTGACGCTGCTTGGTGGCTGTGGGTGGTGCGGTGGCTCTTTTTGACGGTGGCAGTGGTCCGTGGTTGAGGCAGGGCGCGCTCTTCCAGGGGCCGCTGTGAACCCATCCATGGGCGCTTAGCTTCGCCATCCATGGCTCAGATACCCCTTCCAGAGCACCCCCTGCCTCAACCACTGGTCTTCGTCGGCTTCTCCTAAATCCTTTAATACCGATTCGATAATTAAAATGCCCGTATCTTGGAACCGCAGAGTGAAGCGGTTTTGCTCTCACGGCTCAAAAATGGAGGTCGTCACTGAATTGCTTTCTCAAAGATGGCACGTCAGCAAGTGGCCGATGCCGGGGTATGTTCTGTAAGGGGTATCTGAGGCATGGATGCCGAAGTTAAGCGCCCATGGATGATGAGATGGTCTCCTCCCCTCTATTAACGGCGTCACAA
>CBFGUW010000082.1:0-8190 GCA_965652395.1 uncultured Saccharospirillum sp.
TGAGTGGCATTGTACCACCCTTAGTGAGTGTCCAGAATTATTGGACCACAACAGGCCGTTGCTGAATACACAGAAGGCATTGGTTAGAAACAGCTGCGGAATGTCGGCCTTGTAGTTGGTCAGGTTGTCGTCGTAAGCACTGCGCAGCTTAACGTTGGAGTTCTTCAGCTCAATAAACACCAATGGCAAACCATTGATATACAACAGAATATCCGGCCGCCGATAGCCCGCCTTGGCGGCCGCACCGGTGCTTTGAATCCATAACTGGGTCACCACCAGAAAGTGGTTGTTCTTCGGCTCTTCAAAGTCAATTAATCTCACTCGCTCCTTGCGGTTACAACCCTTATTGTCTTTGAACTCGACCCGTACGCCGTCGCGGATCAGACTATCCAGCTCGCGGTTGGCCACTATGGTCGCCATAGCTTGGCGTTGGTCACAGACCTGATCCAGCGCATCGTCTATCGCGATTTCGGGAATTTCGGGGTTTAAGCGCACCACTGCGACCTTAAGGTGATCGCGAAAAATCACGTCGCGCTTGTCTGCGCGCCCCGAACCATCATTTATGTCCGCAGCATCACTGGTGTAACAGTCCAGTACGTCATAGCCATACAGGTGTTGTAACCGTTGCACCATGGCCTGTTCGATGTTGTCTTCAGACATGAAGTTCGGCATGGGTCAGGGCGCTCCTTCCATATCCAAGGGAGGTAGATTGAACAGTAGCTGCACCAACTCCCTGTTGATGTAGTAGTTTTCGCGGCCTAACCGGTGTTTGTCGAGAATGCCGCCTTTGGCCAGCTCATCCAGATAACGGGTGGCGGTAGCACGTGATACGCCCAGGTCATGCTCGACAAAAGCCACCTTGGTATAAGGGTGGTAAAAAATATTGTTGATCAGATCCTGGCTGTAAAACCGGTAGTGAGCGCGAATGTCGTGCTTTTGCTTATGCAGCAGGCGGGCGATCTGCTCCACCAGCGCGGTGGTGTGGCGAGCCGTCACTGCCACGCCGCGCAGCAGGTAGAGAAGCCAGTCTTCCCATTCGCCGGTGTCCCGAACGTTTTGCAACTCGGCGTAATATGCCGCTTTGGTCTGGCTGATGTAGCGGCTCAGGTAGAGGATGGGCGAGTCCAGCAGCCCGGCGCGCACCAGAAACAGGATATTGAGAATGCGTCCGGTGCGGCCGTTACCGTCATAGAACGGATGAATAGTCTCGAACTGGTGGTGCATTACGGCCATACGGACCAGCGGGTCCAGTGCATTTTCAGACGAGATATCGCTGGCATGAATCCAATCCACCAGTTCGTCCATCAGGGCGGGCAGCCGCTCAGGTGAGGGCGGTTCATATACCACCTCGCCGCTGCGTTCGTTTTTCAACACGGTTCCGGGGGTACGGCGCAAGCCGGCGTCGTTGCCCTCCAGCGTGGCCTGCACCTCAAGGATGGTGCTCAGGCGCAGCAGCCCGGAAGCGCGCACTGCCTGAAACCCCACCTCCAGGCTCTGGGCATACCAGGCCACCTCCTTGCTGGCCGGGTCCACTGAGCCGGGCTGTACCTGATAGCGGTAGAGCGCGTCCTGGGTAGTGATGATGTTCTCGATTTCCGAGCTGCTTTGCGCCTCCTGCAGGGACAGGGTGGACACCAGCAGCCGCTCGTTGGGGATGCTGCGTGCCACACCTTTCAGCTCCGCCAGATGCCGATGCGCCGCCACCAGTGCCCGCAGCACCGCCGGCGTATCCAGCGGCCCCCGGGGCGGGAAGTGTTCTCGGATAGTCAGCACCATGGCATGGATTCCTGCAGGTTAGCGGCATACCTGCTCAATATTGGCTTATTTTGAGCAGATCGTAAGGCATCTTCTCAAATTTCCGTTGTTTTGAACAGTCACCGGGGCCCGCCGGTGTTCCGGGCTGGTACCGGCTACGGCTTCAGGCATGGCGGGCCTCCGGCAGAGATTCCTGCTCAGCCGTGGCTTCCTGCATGCTGGGCGGGAGCTGGATATCCAGGTCTTCCACGGACAGCTTGCCGGAGATCAGGCGTGGGAGGAGGAGGTCTCGGGTTTTGGTGAGTGTTTCGTTAGACATACGATGGGTCTCGGCTTGTTCGAAAATTGGTTTAAGTGTTTCGTCAAAACGTTGCTGTAGCTCTTTGCTCGGCACCACCATGGGCAGACCGTTTAAGTGATTTCTGTTCAGAGTTGGCACACCAGCTCCTGAGTTAAACTTATCCAACCCGATATTCCTGAGCGTATAAAATATGTAAAACGGAGAGTTGCCCAAGAACTCTCTAACGTATAAAGAGGTGTTCAATGGCCATGCCTTTGAAAATGTGATCAACACCTCTCCAAGACTCCCAGAGCGACCTGTTGTTATCACGGGAGGCTTCACCTTGAAATCATTGTGATAAGTCTTTATCGACGTTGAAGCGACTACAGGGTATGGCCCATCTACGACACTTGCGTCCGGAAGATCATACCCCCTTTTCAATACGCAAAATTCACCAAACTTTTTCTTATCCCACCCCTCCGGTACACCTTTTACAAAACGGGTGTTCTGATAACCGGGAAAGCGAAGGCGCACAAACCATTCGCGGTAAAGCTCCTCGGCCATTTTTTCCAGCAGCGCAATGCGGCGCTTGTTGACTTCGATCAGATCGTCGTAGGCCGTTAGGATGGCGGCGATTTTTTTCTGTAGACTCAACCTTGGGAGCCGAAACTTTACCTTACCTAGCTGTGTAAGATTTAAATTGGGCTGTGCCGATTGCGGGCAAAGCATATTTAAATATGTTGTGGTACTTGGGCTCAGGAGGAAATTTTTGACAAATGCAGGGCATGCTTTAGATCTATCCAGCCTCACAATCGCCACAGCCTGATTTGTGTTTGCCGGAACATGATCTTTTCGAACAAGGCCAATTTTTCCTAGATACGCACCTGCAATTGAAACCAGAATGTCGTGCTCAATAATTTGTGATCGCTTTAGAGCATCGTGCGTTTTTTCACTAATCTTTGCGAAAGTCGATTCAACAATGCTTCCATTCCTAGTCACCGACTCGGCCTTGATGAAGTTAATTCCCTCCTCGGTGAAATCGAAGCCCAGAGAGGTCGGAGTAGTACCCTTGGTTATTTTTAGGGCAATGTCCTTTAGTTGTACTTCTGCCCACTCGCTCATGCGTCCCCTGCCACCTTTCTGACATTGTGATTGATCGTTGTTTCTAGTCCGCGCGCGCTGGTGTTCAATGAGACTAGCTCCTCGCTCATTGCCAGAAGATCGGCAATAAACTCCTCTTCCGTCTTCCCATCCTCCTCAATCACTACCCCCACATAACGCCCCGGATTCAGCGAATAATCCTGCTCTTTCACCTCGTCCAGATCGGCCAGTTTGCACAGGCCGGTGACATCCTCGTACTCCGCCTCGGGAAAGCGTTCCTGCAACCAGTGAATATGGCCAAAGTAGCTTTCGGCGTTTTTGACTTCCTTGTGCAGTTCTTCAAGCGCGGTTTTCAGTTGCTTAGTGGCGCGATCACTGCTCTGGCGTTTGCCAGCCTGTTTGGCGGCCTCCGCCAGGGCTTTTTCATGGCGGCGCACGGCCTTGTCGATCTGTTTGAGGCTGTCGTGTAGGGCGGCAAAAAACGGGTCGAAAATAGCGCGCAGCTCGTGCTGGGCACGGTTCTTTTTATCGGCGGTGGCTTTGGCCGTGTGTTTTTTCTGGTAGGCGGCCCAGGCTTTCTGCAGAGGGGCGAGGCCCTTCCAGGTCTCCACCAGACTGGCCACGGCCTGTTCACCAGCCTTATCATCCAAAACCGCCACTAGTTGTTCGGCAACCGGCTTCACCTGTTTCTGGTTTTCCACCAAGCGCGCCATGCCCTGCTCGAAATAGCGATCGATGAGCGCGACGAATTCATCGCTACGGCCTTTGTGCAGGCGGCTGATCATGGCGATGTTCTGGATCTGCTCTTCCGAGAATTCCCGGTGGGCACGGTCGATGGGGGTAAAAATATTGCGCGCGTCGATAAACAGAATGCGCTCGTCGGTTTTTCCCTTGTCGAAGAACCACAGGGTGGCTGGCAGGGTGACGGTGTAGAACATGTTCGACGGCAGGGTGAGCATGCCGTAGATCAGGTTGTTTTCGATCAGGGTCTGGCGAATGTCCGCCTCGGAGTGGCGCGCGTCCGAAGCGGAGTTGGCCATAACCAGCGCAGCTCTACCACCGGGGTGTTTGTTGTCCGGCTCGCGCAGCGAGGTGGCGAACAGGTTGATCCACAGGTAGTTCGCGTTGGGCACCGTCTCCTTGCCCTGTTCGGATTTTTTCGCCTTGGTCTTTTTGCGCGGGATGCCGTAGGTGTTGAAGCGAGGGTCTTTTTCGACCCCGGAAAGCGATACTTCATCAACGTTGAATGGCGGATTGGCCAGCACATAGTCGAAATTGCCGAACGAATCGAAGTGATCGTCGTAGTAGGAGATGCCCTGCAGAATCTGCCCTCGCAGGCCGTTGACGGCCAGGTTCATCCGTGCCAGCTTGACCGTTTCCGAGCTTTTTTCCTGCCCGGAGACAAATACACTGGTGTCTTCGCCCTGGGCTTCAAATTCGGCTTTGTGCCTTTCAATAAACTGCGCGGATTGCACAAACATGCCGCCGGAACCGCAGGCGGGGTCGAACACGGTGCCGCCGTGGGGCTCGATGATTTCCACCATCAGCCGCACCACTGAGCGCGGGGTGAAGAACTCGCCGCCACCCTGACCTTCGGACAGGGCAAACTTGCCCAGGAAGTATTCATAGATCTGGCCGAAGACATCACCGGTGGCATCGTCCGGGATATTGTCGAACTGGCGCAACAGGTCGAAGGGCAATAGTTTGGTTTCTTGGGTGCGAGTCAGCCGGTAATACTCGTCCTTGGGCAGGCTGCCGCGCAGCTCGGGCTTGTACTCTTCGATGGCCTCCATCGCCTTTTCAATGGCTTTGGCGATGTCCTGGCTTTCGGGCAGATTCAGCAGATGGCTGTAGCGGGCGTGATCCGGCAGGTAAAAGCCGCACTTGGCCACTGCGATTTCGTTCAGTTTCTTTTCACGGCGCGTGCCTTTCAGCTTCTGGTATTCCTTGAGAATGGCTGCCTCATGGCGCCGGTAGTTGATGTCGGCGAACTTGAGGAAGATTAGCCCCAGTACCGGAGTACTGTATTCAGAAGCCTTGAGGTCGGAATTGGCCCTTAGATTATCTGCCGCGGCCCAAAGATCGTCTTCCAGTTGTTTGAGTTGCTCTCTGTTCAATTTTTGTCCTACATTCTAGGTATAGGGATTGCCTAACATCGATTCAATCCCCCTAAGGCGCAAAGCTCAGGGAATCAAATCCGGCAAGCCTACCACCTCCCAAGCCCTCCTCCCAAGGCCTTACAGCGATAATCACCTTAAGCACAGTCGAAAATAATGACTAGACAACCTGTGACTGACTTCACAGGGGATCAAATAATCTTGGCTGACGAGGAAGCGCGACAAAAAATCTATGGTAGCTTAGTTTTTGATAGGATTTTCAAATAGATCCGGAGTGACCAAGCCCTGCGTCGGCTCAGCCAAAGTACTATCTGGCAATACCTCCTGCCAAGCCTAAGAAGCTCAAAAGCTACTCGCCGCATCGCTACTTAAAGCATTGGAACGACCGGCCTCAAAAGAATGTTATATCTGATCTTTTTTCCAGCAGGTTGCATCAATCAAGTTGAGTGACGCGCTCGTTTCCAATCGACCAACTCCTTTGGGTACAAGGGATGATCCCTAAACCCTGTATCGTCCCACCAATCAATATTCGCAACAAGGGCACCTAATTCAAAAACCCAATACCCAAAGTGCCGATAGTATCTCGGATCTTGCTCTTTATGGCTGTTGCTCCAGAAGGCTTCATAGTCACGAAGTCCGGTTAGGTATCCATTCAAAAAATCGTCAATCAAACAATTTCTGCTTTGATTGTCGTATTCTCCCAACGCCTTTTGCAGTGGTAAGTAGACTTTTGGGAAAAAGAGGTTTGACGTGGGCATGTGAGTAGGGTCAAAACAACTAACAAGCCTATCGACTAGCATATCGCTACCAACAAATGGAATCTTATTAATCAATTCTTGACTGATCGTAACATCAAATAAATATGAGGAAGCCAATGCCCAAACAATCAAAATATACTGATCAAAACCAGCATCTAGTTCGCTGACTCTTGAGTCTAGATGGTAATCTAAGTATTCAATCGTCTTTTTGCACTCGACTTGGATCGAATCAAGGCTATAGCCAAGAGTATATTTCAAGAAAACCACTTGAAGTTGTGTTTTGAATCGGGAGTACGATGTCAGACTTCTTCTTCTATTATCCAGATTGCCTTGAAGCAAAGTACTTTCAAAAAGCGGCAGTCCCTTCTTTTCAAGTCTTTGTAAATAGCCATCCAGTTTGTCTGCATCTGAAAATTCTGGTTGCCTTATTACCATGTAATCTCCTCCCTTACTATTCTCTCCAAGTCAGGCTGATACCTAAGCCCAAATTTTTCAAAGTCACCAGTCTGTATCGCAAACAAAAGTTCGTCATCCACTTGTTGAAATGCTTTTGCCTCTATCCACTCATCGCTCATTTGCTTAATCCTTTCCCCATCCGGCCCAGCGATCGAACCATAGGTACTCTTGTGATACTTCGCTTCAATGATGATATAGGTCGGTGGTTTATTCTTATTGATGAAAATCCCATCAATGCCGTGATGCCCGTACAGTGGCCGCCTAAAGCCGGGCACCAACTCGTGCTCAAGCTTAACCATATAGGCGTAAGCCGCATCTTCCGCAAACTCCGCCTTGAACCGGTTCGTCCCAGGCGTGGTGGCTCGGCTACTCTCATAAAACCGCCCTTCCTCGGCATCGTATTCCTTGCGCGGGCCATTGTAACCGGGGTTGCGCTTAGTGTTGTAGGTGCCGTTGTTGGGGTGTCGGTACCAATGGTGGCCTTCGGGGGCGGGTGGGAGGCGTATGGTGGGGATTTCACCCACGTATCGTTGCCTGACCGGGCCGAGGCTGCCGTCCAGGCTGAGGTGAGTTGGGGCGTTCACGGCCTTGAACCGTAGACCGTATTTGACGGCGTCGTCCAGAAGCGTTTTGGCGGCGGTGGCACGGATGGCGCCTTTGGCAACGGTGAGTTCCGGGGCTGTGAAGCGCCCAGCCTGGGCATCCCCTGAATAAGCCCCCAAGCCCAAGGCGGCCCCACCAATGAAGTATTTGGTGCGCATCAGCGATAGAAAGGCCTGACCGGAGGCGATCACCCAGCCTTCAATGGGCACAAAAAAGGTGGAGACAGTGAATAGGGCTTCATCGACCCATTCCAAGAGTTCCCGGTTTACATGGCGGTAAGGAATGAGATTGGCGGCCTTCTGTTCCTCATAGAGGTCATCCAGTCGGTTTTCGAGGTCGCGCTTGGTCTTTTCCAGAAAGGCGGTGACGGCTTTTTCCTGGGTGGGGAGCAGGTTAAACCTCAGCCACCAAGGGTCTCGCGGGATTGTTTCTTTCAGTTCTTCCAGGTTTTCGATGCCTTGGATGCATCGCTGGACCTCCGGGTCGTCGTAGCGCTCGGCGGCGGCCCTGAATAAAAGATCGGCATAGAGCCAGGTGAGATCGAGGATTTTGGGCTCGGTTTCATTCAGGGGGCTGAGCTGTTGTTCGATCAGTTGCCAGTCTTCGGCCGTCAGCCCGCTACCCAGCTGTTTCTCGATTTCAGCCTTGATGTCGCTGTATGTGCTCTCGGCACTGGCCAGCAGTACATAGGTATTGGGCAGCGGGTGACCGGCTTCGTCCTCCGGCAGATTGATCTGGGCCAGGGCACGTTGCAGCAGGTCGACCTGATAAGGGCGAAGGGTCGAGACGTTGCCGGTATTCGTTCTTGAGGGATAAGCCAGACCCGACTGCCAATCAACGATGGGGCCAACGTCGTAAAGGTGAACGATGGGTTGGCCGAAGGTCTGAAACAGGCTGTCGAAGTTAACCTGAGCATCTGGTACGCCCAATCGCTTGGGTACGTAGGCAAACCGATAGCTGACTTCTTCAACGTCATCCGGTAGCAGAAATCGCCTGGGTGTGTTCGGCAACAAGTCCTCGCCTTCGTACAACAACTCATCGTTCTGGTCATAGAGCCAATAGGCAAGTTGGGTATTGGCTGGAAAGGGTTGCTGGGTATCGTCGTAACTCAGTTCCACCC
>CBFGUW010000083.1:0-6895 GCA_965652395.1 uncultured Saccharospirillum sp.
TGAGCGTTGCATAAAAAGTTCTTAAAATGTGTCCAGAATTACTTGACCACAACAGGAACCCTCGATCAACCCCACCGCCTGAGCCCCCGCCCAGGCGATAAAAGCCACCTGATGAGCATCCTGCAAGAACTCCTCGCACTCCAGCCTTAAGGTGCCTTCACTGTTTTCAGGCCATAACGCTAGCCGGAGTTGTATCCAGGGTTCGATGTCGGCGCTGGTTACCGGGCGAATCTCAATGTCGGTCATTTGGGTTTCCTGCTTGAACTGTCTGTCCGTTGAGGGTAAACATACTTCACTATCGCGGGTTATGAACAGCTCTTAAGCCACATAGGCCAGCGCAGTGGTTGGATGGCGTACCAGTATTTAGGTGGATGAACCATGGAAGAGGCACATAATCATTACATGTCCGTTGCCATACAGGCGGCCAAGGAAGCTCTAGCCCTCGGCAATATACCCGTCGGAGCCTGCATTGTATTAAATGACGAGGTTATCTCCGAAGGGTTCAACCAGATTGATACAGCAGAGAATGATTTAAAACACGCGGAAATGGTCGCCATATCCAAAGTGACAGCCGTGCTGTTTTCGCATAAAAGAAAAGCCACCCTCTACACGACGCTTGAACCTTGTTTGATGTGCCTTGGCGCCATTATCAACACGGGCATTTCAAACATAATATACGGAGCAAGTGATCCTTATATAGGAATGAAGTCCAACCTAGTCTCCGGCTCCTACTACGGCCAAAAGTTACAGAATATGGCAGGCAGTGTACTGGAGATGGAATGCCAGACCCTTCTCAATCAGTATGTCGAAAAATATCAGTGCCGTTTTCACTTGTACAAAGAGATATAGCGTGACCGCCACCAACCCGGAAACCAGCAATACAACCACACTGATAAAACCCGCTATTAAGTGGGGCGCTCTCGTTTTTTTCATTGTCACTTTTTGCATTGTTCTCGCGCTTCCTCAGTCGACGGTTATACCGGTTGAAGGTGCGACGACCAACGACTGGAACCACAAAACGTTCTGGTACGAACCCTGGGGCAGTTCCGGGACCCATAAAGGCATCGATATATTTGGAGTGAAAGGTACACCTTTAGTGGCTGCTACGGGTGGTGTGGTCATTTTCAGTGGCGAACTATCCAAAGGCGGAACAGTCGTCGCGGTTCTCGGACCGAAATGGCGGGTCCATTACTATGCCCATATGGACTCAGCCAAAACTTTTTTTGGTGACTGGGTTTCACAGGGTGAAGTCATTGGAGCCCTCGGAGACAGCGGCAATGCGGCCGGAAAAGCTCCACATTTACATTATTCCATTTTGACATTAGTCCCCTACCCCTGGCGTTGGGATGCCTCAACGCAGGGATGGAAGAAAATGTTCTATCTGGATCCCGGAAAAATTCTGGCGCCATAATATGGCTGCCAACCACCAAGCCCTATCAACTGGACTACACGGAGGATATATGGAAAGTGCAAACGGAACACCCAGGATGAAAGAGAACTCCCATACCGATGCCAACCACGGAAGAGTCCGTTGGTCACCCGTTAAATCCACTTGGTACAATGCCCATTTAGCAATAGCGGTGATTGGCGGCTATTGGTTTTTTTCCTGGTCTGCTTTCGCGATTTTTGTAGTATTCACGGCAGCAACCCTCTGCCTGGGCCATTCCCTCGGCATGCATCGTAGGTTGATCCACAACAGTTATGAGTGCCCGCGATGGATGGAATACCTATTCGTCCACTTCGGGGTTCTAGTTGGTATGGCCGGGCCTTATGGCATGACGCATCAACATGACCTTAGAGATTGGGCGCAACGAAAAAGCAAGTGTCACCCCTACCTTCGTCATGGTTCAGGCTTTCTGAAAGACGGTTGGTGGCAATTGAATTGCGACTTGAAGCTCGATCAACCACCCCAATTCGAGCCTGAAACACGGATAAAGGACGATGTGATTTATCAGTTTATGGAGCAGACATGGATGCTTCAACAACTGCCTTGGGCGCTACTGCTATTTTATTTCGGCGACGCGTCCTGGGTGATCTGGGGAATATCTGCCCGCATTGCCGTTTCAGTGACCGGTCACTGGTTAATTGGTTACTTCGCTCATAATTCAGGCCATAATAGCTGGCGTGTAAGAGGAGCCGCCGTTCAGGGTCACAACATCCCACTGGCTGGGTTAATTACCATGGGGGAATCCTGGCACAATAATCACCATGCCTTTCCCGGCTCGGCCATGTTGGGGGTTTACCAAGGCCAGGCAGACCCTGGCTGGTGGGTGTTGAATGCACTCAAAAATCTGGGGCTGGTGTGGAACATCATTTTGCCAGGTGACTTACCGGCAAGACCAGAACTGCAGTTATTGGAGCGAGCCGATGGCAACAGAACCAAAATGAAAGAGCCAATGCCATGCTGTCTTCTAAGCAGGCTTGGTTAGTCCTGAAATAACAGAGCTTACAGCGGGTTACCTTATCAGGAAGTTTTCTTGAAGAGTTAAACCCACACTCCACCTTGCCGGCAACCCAACCGGCAAAGCCCTCCCATTTCGTCTATCATGGCTCCCCAAGCTTTCCAAACCACTTTACCGGTCCCCGGCCGGCTACCGGAGCCTGATATGCAACGAATCACCCTCCCCAATTCCAAAGTTCAACTGAGTCGTCTTGTCTATGGCGTCTGGCGGTTGGCGGAAGACAGCGACACTTCGATTGATCAAGTCCGCCGCAAGATCGATACCTGCCTGGAACAGGGCATCACCAGTTTCGACCATGCCGATATTTACGGTAACTATGAATGCGAAGCGCTGTTCGGTCAGGCGTTGAAGGCCGATCCGGCCCTGCGGGACCGCATGGAGTTGATCTCGAAATGCGATATCGCGCTGGCAAGCGATAAATTCCCGGACCGCAAGGTGAAGTATTACGACACCAGCGCCGCCTATGTGCAAAACGCTGTGGAAAACAGCCTGCGCCACCTGCATACCGATCATCTCGATCTTCTGCTCATTCATCGGCCGGACCCTTTCATGGATCCACAGGAAACCGGACCGGCATTGGACGCACTGATCGACAGCGGCAAGGTTCGCTCTGTCGGGGTCTCCAATTTCGAAGCACCGGACTGGCGCTTGTTGCAGTCCTGCATGAGTCACTCTCTGGTGGCGAACCAGATTGAAATGAGCGTGCTGGAACGCGGCGCTTTCACCAGCGGCCTGCTGTCGAACATGCGGCTCGACAATGTGCACCCCATGGCCTGGTCACCACTCGGCGGCGGTCAATTGTTTGGTAACGATTCCGCTTCGGCGATGCGCGTTCGACCGCTGCTGGAAAAACTCGCGGCGGATCATGAACACAGGGTGGACCTGGCCGCCTTCGCCTGGTTGCTGGCGCATCCGGCGGGCATTATTCCGGTGGTGGGTACCAACAACCTGAACCGCATGGAAGGATTGGCTGGAGCACTGGACATAAAAGTGAGCCGCGAACAGTGGTACGAAATCTGGACGGCCGCGGCGGGTGAAGAAGTCCCCTAACGCCGGGGACAGAACGGTTCATACCATCGACGAGTTTTTTGCCGGAGCGGAGCCCAAGGTTTGTGTTTGAGGGGCGGGCTCAAGGGCTGGGTTAAGCTCGTCGGAAGTCACGGTTGCCAGGTGAGAGGAGACATCCTCCTCGGTAACGGCGATGGCCTTTTCAAGGGCGGCGTCCAGAAAGAAATCCTGTATCGAACAGTTCCAGGCTTTGGCTGCCCGTGCAAACAACCGGTATTCATCTTCGGTGAGATAGAACTCAAAGGGGTGCGCCTGACGGGAGGACTCTTCAGTGCTCATGGCCGTATCCTTTCCGGGGAGAAATAGAGTGTGGCACTAGTGTAGACCAGTTTTTGGATGCGGCCGGTCGAAGAAGTCACATTTACCGATGTTTGATTTTCCTTGCCCGGCCATTGATGCAGATCAACACCACCGGGCTCCACTGTGCCATTCTATTCACAGCAACCCCGTTGGTTGATCAGATGCCTGAGACACGTTTGACATCGGCGGGGTCTGCCCCAACACCTAAGGGTGAAACGCCACAGCTGAAGGAGGCAAGGCCATGAGCAAAAAAATCCTGGTGCCGGTGGACGGCTCCGAACAATCGAAAAAGGCCATTGAATTCGCGGCGGACTGGGCGAAAACCCACGACGGAAAACTGCACCTCTTTCACGTTCCCGAACCGGCCGCCGGTGACGAGATGATGGTAATGGGCGGCGCTAGCATCACGCTCCATGCCTCACGCGAGGAACTGGAGGAAGCCGGCAATCAGATTCTGGAAGCCGCCGAAGGCGTCGCCCGGAATATGGGCGTAGACGACGTGGAACGGTCCATCGAAATCGGTGATCCGGCCCGTAAGATCGTCGCCAAGGCCGACGCCATCGAAGCCGATATGATCGTGATGGGCACCCGTGGCTTGGGCGACTGGAAGAGCCTTCTGATCGGCAGCGTGTCCCACAAGGTGATGCATCTGGCCTCCTGCACCTGCGTGACAGTACGCTAAGACACTGGCCACTCTCTTTACCACCGGTTGAAAGCATTGGTCATGGCCTTCCTGCCTCCCTGTTTGTACCATTCAGGCAGGAGGCGCCAAGACCATGTCCGACAAGAAGCAGCTTCAACGTTCCAGCTCCCAGGCCATCGACCAATTCATCGACCAGGCCGTTAAAACCCCTGTGGCCGCGCGCCAGCCCGGCCGCCTGATCTTCGCGTTGGACGCTACCGCCAGCCGCCAACCCACCTGGGACACCGCCTGCCAACTGCAAAGCGAACTCTTCCTCGCCACCCGCGACCTGGGCGGCCTGGCCATTCAGCTTTGCTACTATCGTGGTTTTAACGAATTCAAAGCCTCCACCTGGCTGACCAACCCCGACCGATTACTCACCGCTATGAACAGCGTCAGCTGCCTGGGTGGTCACACCCAAATCGCCCGCGTTCTGCGTCATGCCATTCTCGAGACCCGTCAACAGGCCGTAAAAGCCGTTATTCTGGTGGGTGATTGTTGCGAAGAGAAAGTGGACAATCTCTGTCAAATGGCGGGCGAACTTGGCATGCTTCGCACTCCGGTATTCGCGTTCCATGAAGGCAACGACAGCGACGGCGAACGCGCCTTCCGGCAGATCGCCCACCTTTCCGGTGGCGCCTATGTGCCGTTCGACCACCGCAGTCCGGTCGTTTTGAAAGAACTGCTCGGAGCTGTCGCGGTATTCGCGACCGGTGGCAGAAAAGCACTGGAACAGTTTTCAGCCCGTGGCGGAAGCGACGTAAAAAGCCTGACCCAGCAACTGCGATAAGGAACCCCGTGAACCCATTCAGTCTGATTCTTATTTTCCTAACCCTGGCTGGATTGGGTTACTACCTGAAGCGCCAACCCGCTAACCAACGGGGCCGGGCTTTGTTGGTCATCATCGCCGCAACGGTTCTGTTCCTGCTCATCTACCTGGCATTCACCCGTCGGCTCTACCTCCTAGGCGCCGCCCTCGCCTTCATGCTGCCCTTTTTGAAGCGGTTGCTTCCCGCCCTGTTACGCGGGCTGCCGTTTTTTGTAGCCTGGCGCAAGCGCAAGCAAGCCAAACAACAGCCGCCTCCCAACAATCAATCGAAAGTGCAGTCCGCTCTATTGGAAATGGTGCTGGACCACGACACCGGAACGATGACCGGCCGGGTGTTGCAAGGCCCTATGGAAGGCCGTGAGCTGGAGGAACTCAGTGACGAGGAGTTTATCGAGCTGCTGCAATATTGCCGCGAGCAGGATGGAGAATCCGCCCGATTGCTGGAAACCTACCTGGACCGCCGGTTTGGCGAATCCTGGCGGCGGGACGACCCCGGCGCCGCTCAGGAAGACACCCAGTCCCACGAAAACGGCCCGATAACCGACGCCGAAGCTTACGATATTTTGGGTTTAACCCCCGGCGCCAGCCGGGAAGAGATCATTCAAGCCCACCGGAGACTGATGCAGCGGATGCACCCGGATCGGGGCGGCAGCCAATACCTGGCCGCCCGCCTCAACGCCGCACGCAGCCATTTATTGAAGGATTAAACCGGCAGCGCCTCCAGCTCAATATGAATGCTCTCAGCCGAGAGCCCGGTTATCTGTTCAACATCATGCCAATGCGCATTCGCCGCCATCAGCACCTGATCCATCGCACCCGCGCGGTTCAGATCACCCAGGGTGTAACCGGTAGCCCGCTCCAGCAACCCCGTTCCACCGCGCTCGAACCGTTCCCGCAGCGGATGCTCCTCCAGCCCGACACGAACCCGCACCTGAATCCGCCGATTGGGCTTGAGGTTCGCGGTTTGCCCGGTCCAACTCAATTGCAGATCAGGCAGCCGTTTCGACTGTTGAACGGCACTGCGGGCAGCCACGGAAGCGGCATCTTTCAACAGGTCCAGTTCAATCGACAACGTCTCGGCCCAGAACTTCAACTGGTCCATGTCCTGGGTGCCGTTCAAAATGAAATCATCAATGGCCGAGTTGGACAAACCATGGTCCGGCGTAAACATCAGCCGCGTTCTGACCAGGTTATGAACATTTTCGGTACTGGCACAGCCAAGCACCTGGGCGAGAAAGTGTGAAAAGAGAGTGGTCATCGAGCACCTGTCCTTCATCGGTGCTGATTCAATGCTGAGGCATAAACGGAGTAGATAAAGCAGTGGCGCTTTAGCTGCATTTATATACCGCTCGCAAGTTACACATTAAATCAGCGGGTCATTGATGCTTCCGACTATATCAACATTTTTTGATATAGCAACTTTTGGGTGGAGGCAGTGGGTGGTTTTGCGGCCCGGTGGTTGGTTATTTTACGGTGCCTCCGGGCCAGGGGAGGGGGTAGGCTGATTCCGGGTCGCCATGAACCCTTCCATGGGGGCTCGGCGGCGCGCGTCCT
>CBFGUW010000084.1:0-6456 GCA_965652395.1 uncultured Saccharospirillum sp.
GTGTTGTATAACTTCCTCTGCGCCTGAGCTTTGCTCGGCGCACCAAGTTTCGGAGCTCGCCGCTTACATCAAGCCCGCCTCCTCATAATATTTTTTGGCACCATCGTGCAGCGGCGCTGAAAGCCCGTCCCTGATCATTTCTTCTTTGGTCAGCCGACTGAAAGCCGGATGCAAACGCTTGAAGATCTGGAAATTCTCGAAGACGGCTTTCACGACCTCATAGACAGTGTCCTCCGATGTGGCCGTGGAGCTGACCAGCGTAGCCCCCACACCAAAGGTTTTAACATCCTGTGGGTTGCCTCCATACATGCCACCCGGAATCACCGCCGTACGATAGTATTGGTTATCTTTCACCAATTCGTCGACCACTTCACCGCTAACTTCGACCAGAATCGTTTCGCACGCCGTCGTCGCCTCCTGAATGGCGCCACTGGGATGACCCACGGTGTATACCATCGCATCGATCTCATCCCGGCACAGCGCTTTGGATTGAGCCGCCGGGCTCAATTCGGTGACCAGGGCAAAATCACCGTTAGTCCAGCCATGAGCAGCCATCAACACTTCCATGGTCGCGCGCTGGCCGGAACCCGGATTGCCGATGTTGACGCGCTTGCCTTTCAGATCGGCAAAACTCAGTATCTGGGCATCTCGTCGTGCCACCACGGTAAAGGGCTCGGAATGGATGGAAAACACAGCACGTAATTCTTTGAAGGGGCCATCGTCGGTGAACTGACTGGTGCCATGGTAAGCATGGTATTGCCAGTCGGACTGGACAACACCCATGTCCAGATCACCGGCCCGGATAGTATTGAGGTTGTAAATGGAACCGCCGGTACTCTCGACGGAGCACCGCAGGCCATGGCGTTCGCGGTCATTGTTCACCAGCCGGCAAATCGCCCCTCCGGTCGGGTAATACACCCCGGTAACACCACCGGTGCCTATGGTGATGAACTCTTCCGCACTCGTACCGTAGGAGGCCGTTATCAAACCGGCCGCCATCAGAGTCGCTGTTACAAATTGTTTCATGATGAGCCTATCTCGTTGCACTCCCTACCCGATGAATGACAGGTTTCGAGCATCCTGCGGAACCTTGTTTATCGACTACGCCCCTGGGTTCGCCAGGTCGCTCAGGAAACTATAGCAGGTTGTTAAAAGGCCCCCGGTCTTTCTTTTCCCGACGTTATCGAGCCGTCACCCCTTCGCCTCTCGGGTTTCTAGGGGTGTATTTTTCCGGAAGCTGGTCAATGTGATCAAAATGACGCGGGTCTTTGTAGGGTAATTTCATAAAACCGCAGATCCCCAGACCGCGGATATCCGGCACGGCCGCCAGTATCTCGTCCAGATGCATTTTAAATTCCGCTTCCTTGGTTGAATCCAGAAGACGATAGTAGTTGTGAATCTTCAGGTTAAGCGGCAGCACCTCGAAAATAATGCAGCCGGTGTGATGGATACGGTCCAATGCCTCGATAGCATTCATGATGTTCGGTGGCAGAACCAGATGTTCGTCCGGATCGCGGCCATCTTCGAAATAGGAATGCATACGCTCCGGCTTGTCATCCTGCGGCACCGGAGTGACCAGGTAAGGAATTGATAAACGCCTGGGCACCTTGAAGGGTTCATCCTGGGTTCGCCGGTCTACATGAAGCGTATCTCGGGCGTTGTACATCACCGCTTTGAAGGTGCCCTGTCGATAGATACCCCGCGCCAGATTGACCATGTTGTTCACCGACTGGTGAAACGAACGTTTCATGCCCGGGTCGTGCAGGCTGAACGCCGATTCGATGCGAACGCCGCCACTCTGCCACTTCACAGCAAGGCCACCCACAATGGGATAACGCCCCAAGCGACTGACCGCCGCCACAAAGGCTTTTTCCGTTTCGCCCATGCCCTGCAGGTAATTTTTGTAGTATTTGTCGAGCTGTTCGTCTTCCACGTCCATCAGAGTCATATCCGGGTTCTGCTGCCGCAGGAAAGATTTGCGGGAACTGTAGACCACGGTGTCGATATCCCGATGGCGCTCACTCACCCAGACCGGAATCATCGGATGAGGATCGGTTTCCGTATTCAGCGTGACAATATGTCGCATCAGCGACATCCGGTTCAGGAAGTAATTACCGGCCTGCAATCGAACGGCGGCATCGTCGTCCATCATGGCCGCCAACACACGGGCGAATTCAATCGGCAACCCGAGGGATTGGGGGGTGATTACCTTGCGCCCGAAGCGACAACCCTGCCCGGAGGCCAAGGCGTACAAAGTGGCGGCTGTGCCTTGTTCGTCGAAGCGCGGGGAGGATAATCCACCGTTCAATTGTTCATCGCCGATGAAGTAAATATCCCCGAGCTTGGCATTGGTGTTTTGCAGGTCGGACGACATCAAATCCATCACATTGGATGACAAAAACTGATGGTTCGCATCCAATTGGGAAAATACCGAAGACCCCCAGTCGATCAGCTGGACTTCTTCGGTTTCAGGGTCAAACACCAGATTGCTTGGCTTGATATCACCATGCACCACCGGTCGCGCCTGGCCGTTCAGACCGGTCAGATTGCGCAGGTAATGCAGCATATCGGCCAGCTGGGCCGCTAGGCGCAATATCAGTCGGGGGCTCAGTCGCCCCTGACGCAGCGCGTAAAGGTCCAAATCCAACCCTGGCGCGCGGGTCATCACCAGAATGGCCTGTTTACCCACGCGCACGAAATCAATCACGCGGGGAATGTGTGGGTGGTTCAGCAAAGACTGCAGATAGCTCTCTTCTTCAAGCTTATCCTGCACATGCTGAGGCAGGTTTATGCGCGAGAACTTGAACACCAGCTCACTGCCTTCGCGTGTTCTTCCTGCGAACACAAAACCAAAGGCGCCCTTGCCGATCAGTTCGATATCCCGATAACCCAACCGTTCCAATTGGCGGATACAGAGTTTGATCCAGGCTTTTAGCTTGGCGGCGTCCTTGTGGGAGAGCAGATAGATGCTCTGTTCTTCGGGGATGTAAAAATGCTGGAGATTGTGTTCCAAAATTCACGTTACGCCTGAAAGTCACCCCCGACAGTTTGGCTAAAAGCGCATGGCTTTGCCACCGCCGCACCCTCGCTACTCCCAATACCGCTGCATCAATGGCTTGACACTGATACCATGCACGAGAATGGAAAGCGTAATCACCATCAGGGTGATGTGAATCAGCTCGACGGCCAAAGGTTCCGGCACGCCCTGCTCAATGGCATACATGAGGTAATACAGCGAACCAATACCGCGCACCCCAAACCAGCCGGCCATGCCTCGAATACGCCAGGATTCCTTTGAACCCAAAAAGCCGAGCAACACACTCAACGGCCTGATCACCAAAAACAGGCAGGTGGCGACACCCACGGCGCGCCAACTCCAGGAGTCCAGGAATAAAGAGCCGCCCACCAACAGCACCAGAGCCAATTCCGACAGGCGCTCCAGCTGTTCCTTGAATATCAATGACCCTTCACTCACGATCGGCACTTTCGAGCCGACCCGACTTGAAGCCGCTAACCGGCCGGTACCGTCCTGATCCAACCGTTCATCCTGGAGCCGTGCATGAGGCTTCGGGTCGGTATGGTATAGGTGAAGGTCCGTCTGCCGCAGTGCGACAGCGGCGAAGAACACGGCCAGGAAACCCCAGGCATGTACGGTCTCACTGATGCCGTAAACAATGCCGATCAGCCCCAGGCCGAGAAAGTCATCAATCAGTCGATGCGGGTTGGGTGGCGATCGCAGCCACCACCCCAGCCGGGCAACAGCCACGCCACATAGCCAACCGATAACCACAGCCGCCAGCGTGGCCCACAGCACATCGACCAACAGCCAGCGCAGGCCGTTGTCACCCAGGTCATGCAGTCCCAGCAACCCCAGCCCGAGCATCACGAACGGAAAGGCACTGCCATCGTTCATGCCGGCTTCACAGGTCAGGTTGAATCGCAGGCGATCCCGGTCGCCTGGGTGACGCACTTGCACATCCGTCGCTAAAACCGGGTCTGTCGGTGCCAGCACCGCCCCTAACAGTATGGCCCCGCCCAGGGACAGACCGAGCGCCCAATAGGCCAGACCGGCCATCATAAAGACGGTTAGCGCCATCGACAGGAAGGCCAACGACATTGGCGCCCGCCACAAACGGAACGAAAACGGTACCGGCATCTTGATACCGGCGGCAAAGAGCGACAGCAATACCGCGACTTCGGTAAACACTTTCAATAGCGCCGACTGTTCCAGCGGATTGAAATGAAAGGCGCCCAATACAGTCGGGCCGATCACCAACCCCACTGCCAGATAGAGAATTGAAGAGGTAACCGGCAGACGCTGAATCATCGAAAACGTCATACCACGAGTGAGCAACAGCCCACCCAAAATTAGAAACCACAATGAACTGGACATGCGCCCTCCCAGATTGAGGGAAATAAACGGCCAGCCGCCCATGACTGACACATCATTCAAACTGGTATGGGTCTTAACAAACGAAAGACAAAGGCGCTTGTTCAGCGAAAGGGAGGCGGGGCGAGAACCAGATCTCACAGCAAGCTGTAAAGGCGGCCTGGGCAAGAAAAAAAGGGCCGCGAATGCAGCCCTTGAATGGAAAACATTTTGGTTTGAACCGGTTAATCAGTTCCTGACGACAGTGTTACCCGGCGCAAAGCTATCGATGTCCAGAGGGGTGTTGTTCTGGATGAACTCCACCATGACATCCGCATCGACAAAACCGGTATTAACGTAGTTCGGGTGGTCCGTCAGTTTCGGGTAACCGTCACCGCCGGATGCCATAAAGGCATTCACCGCCAAACGATAGGTTTCGTTCGGGTTGATGGGTTCACCATCGATACGGGCACGAGTGACCTGGCCATTGCTGATGCGCAGTGTTACACCGTCGAACTGAGCAAAGGCACCGCTGCCAGCCTGCTTGGAAGCCGCTACATTGAGGTAGTCCATCAGCTCTTTACCAGTCAGGTCGACATAAGCCACCATGTTGCCGAAAGGCTGTACGGTCAGTACATCTTTGTAGGTGATTTCACCGCCTTCCAGGTCCGCACGGATACCGCCGGAGTTCATCACGGCCACATCGGCCTGTGTTTTCATACGCTGGGCCCGGGCCACCAATACACCCAGGTTGGTCGGCTCGTTACGCACCACGGCGCGATCACCGATGAAGTCACCATTCGACATGCCAACGACAGTGTTCAACGCTTCGCCACCGGCTTTCTGGTAAGGCGACAGCATGGCGAGCATCTCCAGATCCTGGGAAATTTCAGGACGCAGCAATTCATCGTTGTCGCCACGCAGATTCACCGGAATCAGATCGTAGGTGTAGTCGACTATTTCGCCGTTACGCAGGGTCAGATCCAGACGGCCCACGTATTTACCCCATTCATAGGCCTGCAGGATCAGAGTGTCGTTCTGAACATCCGGCTTGAACAAGGGGTTCTGGCTGTGACCACCGACAATGACATCAATGCCGTCGACACTGCGTGCCAACGTGACATCACCCGGGGCGTTGCCACCGTGGTTGGCGTTCTGATAGTGCCCCATGTGGGTCACGGCGATCACCAGATCGGATTTTTCATCCAGCTCCGGGATCAGGCTTTGAGCGACTTCGGTCGGTTTCAGGAAGTTCAGATCGTTCATGTATTCAGGGTTGCCGATCTTCACTGTGTCTTCGGTGGTGAAGCCCACCACGGCAATGCGGTGCTCCTGAACATCGAACATTTCGTACGGCTTGAACAGGTGTTTGCCGCTGTCTTTATAAACGATGTTGGCGGACAGGAAGGGGAAACCGGCCCACTCGGCCTGTTTCATCAACACTTCACGCGGGTTGTCGAATTCGTGGTTACCCACGGCCATGGCATCGTATTCCAGCATGGCCATGCCTTTGAAATCCGGCTCGGCATCTTGCAGATCCGACTCGGGAACGCCGGTGTTGATATCACCACCGGACAACAACAGAACACTGCCACCTCCGGCTTCGACTTCAGCGCGGATGCGGTCGATCAGCGTCTTGCGGGCGGCCATGCCGTATTCCCCGTCGTCGTTACGCCAGAAGCGGCCGTGGTGGTCATTGGTATGGAGGATGGTCAGATGGTAATCGGTATCCGGCTCGTAGCTTGGGCCCAACATGGCGCAACCGGCCAGGGCAACGGCCGCAAAACTCAGTGAGGCAGGCAGTAGCAGCTTCTTCATGGGATCTATTCTCCTTATTTTTACTTGCAGGACTTGACCTATTGGTCAAATCTCGTTCGACACTTTAACCGGTTTGTAAAAAAACCGAAATACTAAATCGCGTTTTCGTGCCTGCAGAGGACAGCAGACAATGGACGACTTCGCCAGTATGTCTTTATATGCAAAAATCGAATCCAACAGGGGGAGATCTAAGGAGCCTCTGAACAATTCCCGTGTGGCTCTGGCTTTTCCGAGGGACGGTGCCACAAGGCGGACTCATGCAGGAATGT
>CBFGUW010000085.1:0-5463 GCA_965652395.1 uncultured Saccharospirillum sp.
CTGAGTGGCATTGTACCACCCTTAGTGAGTGTCCAGAATTATTGGACCACAACACTAGTGACAATGATGTTGACGTTGTTGAGGTCAGGCACAGAGGAGCTGGAAAAAATAACATCCTGTACCGGATACAATCCGGGTGACATGGCCAGCGCACCCTGCCACTGATCAGGATGGAATTCGATTGTCTGCAGTGATACCTAAGCCCCTTGAGAAAACCCTAACAATGTCAACTTGGAGGCTGATATTTTTTCACGTCTTAAGACTGTAGGTAGAAATTCCTGGATATAAGCGTCGTTCTTATGCGGGTCCGTACTCCATTTATAGGCGTTGCTGCCATAAGGGATTGGTCCGCTAATACTGACTATCGCAATATCCAAATCGTTTGCCAAGTTTTTGATATCCATCGTGAATGAAATCGATGGGTGAGTCGCCTTTGCCATGCAGTGCGACGAGTACCGGGATAAAAATCCGGGGTTTGTAGTCATCTGGTGTAATGACTTTATAAGCGCGATTGCCGGACTCTGACCAATACTTTTCCATCGTGACGAGGTATTCTCTCAGCGAGGGCCAACTTTCATGGGCCCTTACGCTTTCGAGATCTGGGTCGTTATCCGTCCAGCTCACGTCAACGCTTCCTTTTTGAGCATCGACATAGAGCCAATAGATGGCGGCTTCGATGTCTCCTGCTAAAGCGTAGTCGCAGGCGAGGTCGTAATAGCGTCGTCTCCATTTTGTATGGCCCAATATTGGTATTGAGCGGCTTGTTCGTATAGTCCATTTTGATAGGCTTGATTGGCTAGGTCATCCAGCCTCCAGGCAGGGTAAGCTGAAATGTCGATCTGAATAAATCGATCAGGTATGGTGCTTTGCTCCTGGGGTGTGGTGATTTCCGGTAAAGGTGTTTCAGTGCGGAACTCCTGGTGAGTGAAGGCGGCCCAGGATGTGTATACAAGGCTCATTGCAGTCAATAAGAGTAGAGGGACTGTCTTTTGAGTTATATTCAGCAATTTTAGCTCCGATTTTTGTTTCTCTATTGTCAGTCTTTTGGAGTGGATCGATATTCTCCGTGAACCCCATACTGTCTGCCCCTGAACTTTCAGCTCCGGCTACTGATCCCAACCTCACAAAGGGAAATTACATTTCCATTCTGGCACGAATTTAGACATATCAATATTTCTATTTTCTAGCTCTTGAATGAGCTCTTCATCAGACATTGCGCTGGAAAAGCTGACTTTAACTAAATCCTGCTCATTGATTCCATCCGATATTTCAAGAGCCCTAACCTCAACTTCAAAGTCTACAATGCAATATTTTGCTTCTAAGCAACTTCTTATAAAGCTGTAAAGAGTAGCGGCAAACAGCGGGTCTTTTTTTAATTTATAAACTGCATAAACTGCGATCCATCGTCTTAAAGACGGATCAGAGGGTTTAGCCTCCTGAGCAATTGTTATGTATGAGCCGCGTTCAATCCCGTTCCACACATTTATTGGAATATTGTTATTCAAAATGTTTCCCCCTAGTCAATTATAACTGCCAGGCCAATAAATTCGAATAACGTTCCCCGCTGCAGGGTGAAGTTGTAAATGGGGCATTGCCGCATGAGGGTCATCCGGGCTGTGGTTTGCCATGTAAACTTTCCCCGTTTCAATGTCAGAAACAGGGGTATCATCCCAATGATAATAGGGCTCTTTTCCATTTATGGTTCTAAAGTAGTCTTTGGCCGTGACTGAGTTAAATGAATCTGCATTACGATAGCCTTGGCCTGAAAACAATCCGAGCAACAATTCTTCTGCTTCGGATCGGCTATTAACAGTGACGCTTGTCTCTCCCCTTAATAGTGCTTCTGCGGCAAGCTTTACAGTACTGTTGCTCCAGGGAATTTCACATTCCTTGGTACTCAACCCCAACGGATCGACGTATCCTACCGGATTCGGGCAATGCCGATAAGCATTAAGCCCACCCATCAATCCAATCGGGTCCTGCGTCACATACCGCCCACACTGCGGATCGTAGTACCGATGCAAATTCTGGTAAAGCCCGGTTTCCTGATCCTCATACTGGCCCTGTAACCTCAGCCCCGGCTCGAACGGCTGCCCAGTCACCGGGTGGCTGTATTTGGCACTGGTCTCTCGCAGCTTACCGTAAGTCTCATGGTCCGTAGACCACACTTCCTCACCACTCTCATGGGTATACATCGCCTTCGGCGTACCTGCATGATCGCCATCGATATGATGCAACCCCAACTGCTGGTCCCACATCGCCAGTGGCACATGCGTCCCCGGTTCATAGGCGAACACCCGAACATTCACGGGCTTGTGCTGCCGGTCGATGTGTCTTGTTTGAACCAGGTTTTGCCCCTGCCAGATGTAAGCCTCGGTGTAGGCCCGGGTCAGTTCCTTGGGCTGGCTTTGGCGGTACTGTTCTTTTTCCTTGTCACTCCAGTCGCCTGAGCCGTAAGGCAGGTGCGTGGGGTGCTGCCAGCGGTGCACTTCTTTGTCGATGCGGCGGCCGAGGGCGTCGTAGCGGAAGCGTAGGCGTTGTTGCAGTTCGCCGTCTTTGTAGTCGTCGAGTTGGATCAGTTGGTGTTTGGCGTTGTAGCTGAGCCGTTGTTCCAGCTTTTTGTCTTTGCCGCGTTGGATGCGGGTCAGGTTGCCGTGCTCGTCGTATTCGAAGTGACGGTCGCCGTGGAAGGGGAGGCGGTTGTCGAGTAGTTGCTCCAGGCCTTCGGGCAGGCGGTTGCCGGCGGGGTCGATCCTTTCCGGGTGGATGCTGGGTGCGGCTTCGCCGGGGCGTTGTTCTTCGACCTGGGTGAGTTGGTCGATGGGGTCGTATCGATAGGCGCGTCGGCCCCGTTTTTGGTCGTCGATCTGGTTGAGGCGGCCGTGTTCGTCGAAGCCGTAGCGACGCTCCTGCAGTGGGGTGCCTGTATGCTGAACGGGTCGGTTCGGGTCTGTGGGGGTTAGTCTCCGGTAGCGGCTGAGCCGGTGTTCGGGGTCGTAGTCCCACAGCAGTTGGTGTTCGCCCTGGTGGCGTTCTCTGAGCAGCCCTTGTTCGTTGTAGCGTTGGCGCAGCAGCGGGGTGGCGGTTGGGCTGAGGCTGCCTGGGCCTTCGGGCAGTTGCAGGTCGAGGCCGTTGAGGCGCCCCTGGTTGTCCCAGTGGTTGTGTTGTTCCCAGCCGGGGCGGCGGCTGTCGTACATGAGCCAGGAGAGTTCATGGTCCTGGGGTTTGGCGGTGACGGCGCTGTGTTGAATGCGGGTCGGGCGGCCAAAGCGGTCGTACTGGTATTGTTGGTCGTGTTGGTGGACCCGGACTTTGTTGTAGTGCCCTTGAAAGTCCTGACGGATGCGGTCGAGTGTGAGGCATCCGGCGATGTCGTATTCGAAGGCGTGCTCGGCGTGCTCGTTGCGGGCGGCGGTGAGTTGGCCGAGGGCGTTGTATTGGTAGCTGGTCCAGGTGGCGGCTTCGGGCCGGTCGGCATGGTGGTAGTGCTCTCGAATCAACTGACCGAGGGCGTTGCGTTCGAAGTCGGCGCTGATCGGGCCTTCGGCGAGGCCAATGAGGTGACCGGCTTCGTTGTAGCGGTAGTCGGTGGTGCGGCTGTCGACGCCGGTTTCCCGGGTGAGGCGTTCGCAGGCGTCGTATTCGAACCGGTGGGTCTGGCCGTTGCCGTTGATGAGGCCGATGAGGTTGCGCTCGGCGTCGTATTCGTAGCGGATGGCCTGGCCGTTGGGCAGCACCTTGGCTTCGGGCTGGGCGAAGGGGCCGTAGCGTAACTGGGTGGTGCGGCCGCCGGGGTCGGTCTGGCTGATCAAGCGCCCGGCTTGGTCGTACTCGTAGCGCCAGGCTTGGTTGTGTTCGTTGATCTGGGTGATCAGGCGGCCGTAATCGTCGTATTGAAAATGCTGTTGGTGGCCGTTGTGATCCGTCCGGGTGTGCAGCCAGCCCTGGGCGTCGTATTCGAAGCGGGTGTCGGCCAGCAGTGTGAGGCTGGCGTTGCTCAGTAGTTCGGCCTGGTCGTCTTGTGACAGGCGGCTCCAGTCATCGGGGATGCTGACGGGGGTCGCGTCGTTGGCCAACAGGCAGAGGTGGCGGGCCAGCTGGCCGCTGCGGTCGTCCCAGAGGTAGCGGTGCTCCCGGCCTTCCCGGTCGCGGTGGGCAACGGGGCGATCGCTTTCGCCGGGGTAGGCCCAGCGTTGCTCGGTGCTGTCCGGGTGGCGAATGGCGGTCAGGTGGCCGTCCGCGTTGTAGTCGTAGGCGGTGCGCTGGCCGAGCGGGTCGATGATCTGGCTGGGCTGGGGGTTGTCATTCCAGTAGTGCAGCCGGTAGGTATGCCCGAGGGCATCGATGCGCTGGGTCAAGCGGCCCTGAGCGTCATAATCGTAGCGGGTGGTGTTGCCGAGCGGGTCGGTGTGGGTGCGCAGGCGGCCCTGGCTGTCGTAATCCCGTCGTTCGATGGTGCCGTCCGGTCGGGTGTGTCGGGTCAGGTGGCCTTCGGCATCGAAGACGAAGGTCTCGGTGTGACCTCGGCCGTCCGTCGAGGTGCTGGTGCGGTTGGCGGTGTCCCAGCTGAAGCGATAGTCGTATTCACCACTGTCGGCGTACTGGCGGGTGCAGCGGGCCTTAGGATTGATGCCGTCCCATTCGAAGCGGAAGGTCAGGCCGGTGGCGGTGCGTCTAAGTTGGAAGAGGTGGTTGTGGTAGCGATAGTGCTCCAACCCGCCTAATGCATCCTGGGCGGCGATCAGGTCGCCATTGCGGTCGAGCCGGTAGCGGGCGAGGGTGCGTTCGGGGCTGTGTTCGTGGCTTTGGCCGGTAATGCGGTGCCAGCCCTGTGCGCCGGATAGGAAGCTGAGCCGGGCGCCCCAACTGGCGGTGGCTTTAACCAGGCGTTGGGGTTGGTCGCTGTGGGTGTAGTGCAATTGCCAGTGGTGTTTCCGGTCCAGCGTGCTCCATTGGCTTAACCGCCAGCGTTCGGGTTGGTCCGGGTCTGGCTCGAAATGCCACAAGCCGTCCGGTTGTTGCAGGGTCAGGCGGTCGTCAAAGCGGCGCAGTACCGTGCCCCATTGGTTGCGAACGCGGCGGCCGGAATCCGGCAACGGAAAACTGATGGAGGCGCCTTCGGCGTCGCGGTGGATCAGTTTGCCGTTTTTCAGGGTCAGGCTTTGGTCGAAGGGGTGGCTCCAGCCATGGCCCAGGTCGCCGCGACGGGCGCTGGCGGTGCTGCGGTAGAGGCGTTTCCACACCAAGGAGAGTGGGCCACCGAGTTCGAAATCGATGTGCGAGAACAGTTCTTCCCCGGTGAGCATGTTGATGGGGTCGTTCCGGCAGGTGCTTTCGGCCTCGCAGAGCGTGGTTTCGTCGGTGTCGGTGTTGCTGTCGGAATGGGTGTTTTCGTCGTTAGGGCGTTTCAGCCGTTCCTGCTCGGTTTTGTATTGACCGGTGTGGTTTTGCTCGGTGTTGCGG
>CBFGUW010000086.1:0-5397 GCA_965652395.1 uncultured Saccharospirillum sp.
CAACGACGGGGCAGAGCGTTTTGGCCCCGCCCTTCGGGGCTTTCCGAGGAACGGTGCCCCTGCGTTGGACTCATTTGAAAGGTCTAGACATTCCTGCATGAGTCCGCCTTGTGGCACCGTCCCTCGGAAAAGCCAGAGCCACACGGGAATTGTTCAGAGGCTCCTTAAGCGCCCAAGACGTCGATAGTCTGCGAAACCCCTCAAACTCGACTAAACTGAGCCGATAAGGTGGATACCCTCGTTTAGAGCTGGAGTAAATAATGTCAGGTGTATTGCAAAGCGTGGACAGTCGCACCAATCTGGTGGGGCAAAACCGGCTCGAAATACTGATGTTTCGCCTGAACGGCCAGCAGATGTATGCAATCAACGTCTTCAAGGTTCAGGAAGTACTGACGCTTCCCAAGGTCACGGAAATGCCTCAGCGCCACCGGGCCGTGATCGGTGTTGTCTACCTGAGGGGGCGTTCGGTGCCGGTTGTGGATCTGAGCCTGGCGATCGGTATGAGGGCTACGCCTCACAATGCGGAATCCACCATCATCGTGACGGAATACAACAGCACCGTTCAGGCTTTTCTGGTGGGTGGGGTTGACCGCATCGTTAACCTGAACTGGGAGGAGATTCTGCCACCGCCTTCCGGCGCCGGGCGTTATCATTATTTGACTGCCATTACCCACCATGAAGACAAGATCGTGGAAATCATCGATGTTGAGAAGGTGCTGGCCGAAATTGTTCCAATGAGCACCGAGCTGTCCCAGGACATTCTTGAAGGGGCCTTCGTCGAAAAGGTACGTGGTCGCGAAATCGTCATGGTGGATGACTCCCATACAGCTCTGTCACAAGCGAAAGCCACGTTTGAATCCTTGGGTCTGGTGGTTCATCAAGCGACGGATGGCGTGGCCGGGCTGGCCTTGTTGCGCAAGCTCGCCGATGAATCCGACCAGCCGTTGGAAGAGCGTCTGCTCATGTTGGTGACCGATGCCGAAATGCCGCGCATGGACGGCTACCGGTTAACCACCGAGGTACGCGCCGATCCGAAATTGAAAAATCTTTATATCGCGCTCCATACCTCTCTGAGCGGCCAGTTCAATAAAGCCATGGTGGAAAAAGTGGGTTGCGATGCCTTTTTGTCCAAGTTCCATCCCGAACAGCTGGCGGAGCTCGTTCGGGAGCGCATTGAAGGAACCCTGGAGTAAACCACCCCTTATTGACCCTGTTCAGCTGCCAATTCAGTTGAAGCCAGAGCGGGCCTTTGGTCCAATAGCCCGCTCAACCTGCCTCGCAAGGAAAGTGTCATGTCTGCCTCTGTGACTGTAACCGAGCTTTGGGTATACCCGATCAAATCCTTTCCCGGTCTTCGTGTACCTCACTTGACCTTCGATGCCAGCGGTCCCGTCGATGATCGCCGCTGGATGTTGGTGGATGAAAACGGCCGCTTTGTAAGCCAAAGGGGAATGCCGGTTCTGGCCGGTTTCGCCATGGAGGAGCGCGATGGCCGCTATCGGGTGACGGCCCCGGATGGCGAAGCAGTGGAATTGCCCAGTCCTGCGGAAGAAGGTGCCCGGCTGGCGGTGTCGGTCTGGAAAGATGAACTACAGGCGTGGGAAGTCTCCCCTGAAGTCTCGGCGTGGTTTACTGCGAAGCTGGGTAAAACCGTTCATTTGGTGCATGTCGGGAAGGTTTCCGAACGCACAATTTCCGACCCGCAGGCCGAGCCCCACGAACGTGTCGGCTTCGCTGATGGTTATCCCCTGTTGATCGGGAACGAAGCGTCGTTGGCACGGCTCAATGAAGTCTCCGGCTTAAGTTTAGATATGCGACGGTTTCGACCCAATATTGTAATTCGTGGTATCGAGGACCGAGCGGAACTGAATTTGGGCCGGTTGGAGTTCGCGGAGGGGCGCGTGGACTTGTTGAAAACCTGCGTGCGCTGCAACATCCCGGCTATCGATCCCGACACGTCCACCTATCAAAAAGAGGTCGCCGCCCAGATCAAAACTCACTGTGAATGGGATGGAAAAACCCAGTTCGGTGTCAACGGAGTTGCACGCGGTCTGAACCGAATCAGTACGGGCGACACCGCCCGGTTCGAACCCAAACCTTAGGACCGGATTACCCGCAGGCTACTACTCGCCCAAAGCCACTTGGGCGGGTTCCAGCCACTGCGCCATCCGCCAATCCGATGCCTCGTCTCTCGCCGCATACACCTGGGTATAGGCCAGCACCGATTTAACGTAGTTCCGGGTTTCGTCAAAGGGAATGGATTCAATCCAGATGCGTAAATCTCCCGGGTATCGCTCCAGCCAACGGTCGACCCGTGAAGGGCCTGCGTTGTAAGCCGCCGTGGCATAAACCGGGTGACCGAATCGTTCCCGCATCAAGGCGAGGTAGCGGGTGCCCAGCTCAAGGTTGAGATCCGGATTGGTCAGGTCCCAATCGCCGTTGTATGCCAGTTGATGATCCTTGGCGATCTGGCGGGCGGTGTAAGGCATCAGCTGCATTAATCCAAAGGCCCCGGCCGGAGATTCCGCATCCGTCATGAAATGGCTTTCCTGACGGATCACGCCATAAATCCAGTGACGGGGTACCTGATGACTCTGCTCCAATACTGTCACCTGTTCCAGCCAGGGAGTAGGGTAGCGCAGATCCAACGCACCATAACGACCACTCCAGGAGGCGGCCTGGGACGCCTTGTGGTACCAGTTCCAGCTCAGTGCCACCTGAGCGGCTTCCAGCCATTCCTCCCGCGAGAGATCGCGACCGGTCAGGTTCCATTCCAATTGGGCACGCACAATGTCACCGGCTTCAAACAAGGCCTTGGCTCGTTGAAACCCTGGGTTTTCCAACAGTTTGGATTGGCTGGGGTCGATGATGTCGAACTCGTCGGGCGCCAGGGCAATGGGCCGATTCAATGCCTCGGCGGCCAAAAAGCCGTAGTAGGAACGCTCACCGGCGAGTGGAGCCAATATGGCATCGGCAGCATCGACCTGGCCGGATTGCGAAAGCGCCATGGCGCTCCAGTAGCGCCATTGTCCGTTGTCTTTCAGCTTAGCGGACAGCGCCTTGTTCAGTTCCAGTACCTTGGACCAGTCGCTATTCGCCAAGGCGATTTGCAAGCGCCAATGTTGTAGCTCTTCGTTTTCCCGTTTAGGGTCGGCGATGCTCAACCAATAGTCGGCTGGGGGTAGGGCAAGTTTCGCCATGGCGACGCCCAGATGCGCCGAGACTGAGCGGATATGTTCACTGCTGAAGTCGGGTGTGGCCTGAATCAGTTGCACCCAAAGGTTGGAGGCCCGTTCCGGAGTGAGATAAGCCATACGATCAATGGTGGCGATTGCCAACTCCCGCTGCCAGGCCTCGCTAGGTTGGTAGGAGGCTTTCAACAAAGCCCCCGGGTCGGCATAGACGGCGCTCAGTCTTTCGCCGCGAAGCCGGTACTCGGCGGTTTTATATAAGCCGCCGAGATAACTCATCAAGCCACCGCTGCGGTTCTTGAATGCCAATAGCTGGCGTTGCCAGACCAGATCGTCGAAATCAGGCTGATCTTTCAGGCGGGCCAGATAAGGGTCGCATTCCTTTGGCAGGCTATAGCCCGTCAGCCAAAGCGACCGGAGGGCTTTGATATCAATGGCGTCCCCCAGCGATTCCTGGGCGACAAATTGCAAGCAGGCGGATGGGGCGAGTTCATTGGCCTCCGCGAAAGCGAGGTAATCTTCCCAGGCGTTGCGTCGGGCGAGTTCATTCAGCCATCGCTGGCGCGTGTACCAAGCGGCCGCGGTAAAGTCGTCACGGCTCAGCAGCGGCTGCAACCAAGTGGGATCGACGGCGTCGGGATGATGTTCCACCCAGTGGGTAACCAAGTGAGGGTAAAGCAGGTGGTCTTCCCATTGCGCCAACTCCTCGAACGGGAATTGGCCGTTTTTTATCCGATCCAAGGCTTGCCGGTACGGCAAAGGTTCGGCCCAAAGGTGGGTGGCCCAGGACGCCACACAACACACCATACACCACTTAAAAGCGACAGAGAGACGTTTCAATCCCAGACCCAACTGATGACAAATACTATACAACCAAGGCTATCGGCTTTGGCTGATTATGCAAATAAGGGTTTGGTTTCCGTTTGAAAAAAATTACCCGGCACAAAGGCCGAGGGCATCCGCTACTCGGGTTACATTGTACTCTTTGATTGGACCACTGTTAGACCCCTTGGGTAGGCGGAATGCCACAGATTGGTATGGAGGCGACAACGTGCATGGCTAAGCGTGACCGGGCAGATCAGTTATTGCTAATAGAGCCGCCCTTGATCACCACGGCGTGCTCATGCAATTCTATTCGTCCGTTTGGAAAGCCCATTTTCAGTGCTTTAACGTGCTCGGGAATGATCACGGATGCATCCCCATTACTGTAGGATATCGGCAATAGAAAGGCGTTATCGCTTGCCTCGGCTCCGAATATGCGAACGCTGTCGCCGCTGATGATGACTTCGACCCGATGTCCCGCATACAAATAGGGGAGGGCGTTGCAGTAAGCGGATACGGCGTATTCCTTGCCATCCTTTATTTCTACGCGGGTTGCGCGGCCGTCTGTCGCTTTGGTGACCTTTGCTTCGTACAGTGCCAGGGGTGAGGGTGTCATGGTGTGTTTCCTTTTGAGTTTGGGTTGCAGGCTTGGTTCGGCGTCAAACAATTTCGTAGTGCACTTCATTGTTGATAGCCACTGACCCATCGCAGAGCGAAATGCTGTCGATATTTAGGAACTGAATCTTTCTCGAAAAAGCACTCTGCATGAGTATTGGCGTGAAGAAAGTTAAGGTGTCACCCGCCTTAAGGGCGGACAAATAGTTGGCGTGGTCCGAATTGACGCCTATGACTTTGACCTGGCCGGTGCACAGGCGGGTAACCACCACCCGGTCGCCGACTTCAATAAAAGGCAATAGGTTTTGGCAATCGACCGTCAGGTGGTCGTTATCTTCTGTTTTTACCGCTTTGCAGTGCCCGTTTTCGGTGACTGTGGCGTAGGCATCCTGGAGTTCAAGTGGGTGCATGGTGTGTCCTTTTTGTTTTTTTGAGCTTGTTGGTATGTATCCGTTGAGAATCATCCATAGAATTCATCCGGGTCTGGCAGTCGGGCTAACATTGCGCCAAGCTTCGCCAGTTCCTGGCCATATTCTTCTGTTGTAAAGTACTTATAAAAACCCGGCGCACGAGCTCTGCTTTTTTCATAAGCATCATGGAAAAGTTCGAATGTATGTTTAATGGATTGAAGCGCTTCTTTCTTGAAGTACACTGGTGCCTGTTTGTAAAAACGATACAGTTCATCGGCGTTGAAGTGTTCGGGGGCTAGCAACCGCTCTAAGCGAACTTCTAACGCTTCGGCATCCCGCCGCAATTCCTTTTCCACTGC
>CBFGUW010000087.1:0-5354 GCA_965652395.1 uncultured Saccharospirillum sp.
AAGAAATCAGGTTTAACTCTGCCTTAAGCAGTTTGGTGAAATATCCGGGCTAGGGCTGGGCTGAGGAAGGTTGCCTGAGCCGGTTGATGCCGTTATTTGTCCTTGCTGGTCGGTGCCGGACCAATATTTAGCCCCCAAGGCAACAACAAAGACAATAACGGCCACACTCAATGCTAAACGGATGAGATGATGCATGAGACTCCTTAAATTACACCTTAATACTGCTCAGGCAAACACCGTCACCGTCTGCCGACTGATCGCGACCAGCTCCCCATGCGCATCCCAAATACTCGCTTCCGTATGCCCATACCCTTCGCCTGCCTGACGGGTATCGCAGTGGTAGGCGAACCAATCATCGGGCTGAACGGGTTGGTGTGGGTGCAGAAATTCCATGTTCCAGGCGAGTGAGCTGGCGGGGGCGGGTTGCTTGAGCTGTTGCAGCAGGGTGGGTGGCCAGGTGTCGATCAGGGCGATGAGGTGGGCATCGGTAATGGCGGACGGAGTTTCTTTAAAACGCATGAAGCCACCATGGTGAGCCGTTTTGGCTCCGGAAAATGGCACGCCGCCGGTAGCCAGGGCGACATCGACATGCTGAAAGAATTGCGGGGTGATTTTGGGAATAAACGGAAAAATCATCGGATTTTCAGGCCAGGTGAAGGGCGGTTTTTCTTCGTTGCTGACACCCGTGGTGGATTCACGGGCCACACCGAAACTCGCCAACAGCACTTGATTGATTTGGCCATCCTGAACAATGCGCACCTGGGCCTGGGTGACGTTTTTACCTTCGCGCAGAATCTCGACTTCGAATCCGAAAGGCTGGTCGGTGGCAATGGGGCCGACAAAGCTGACGCTGATGTTGCGCACCACACGATCATCGGCAATATGGTCGCGCAATACCCGGTAGGCCAACGCGGCGGAAAGCCCACCGAAAAGGGTTCGGCCCTGGCCCCAGCTATCGGGCACGCTCATTTCGCCTTCGGTTCCACACTGGTGGGCCTGGTTTAAAAGTTCGTCTATGGTCATGATGGATCCTTACTGTTGAATCACCCGATATCAGGAAGTAGTTTCGGCTTCGGTTTCCACATCCAGCCCCAGAAAACCACCGGTCTGATGCGCCCAGAGATGCGAGTAAATTCCGTTGGCGTTGATTAATTGCTGATGGCTGCCTTCCTCTACGATGCGCCCCTGGTCCATCACAATCAAGCGGTCCATGGCGGCGATGGTCGATAACCGATGGGCGATGGCGATCACGGTTTTGCCTTCCATCAACTCATACAGACTGTGCTGGATGGCGGCTTCCACTTCGGAATCGAGCGCCGAGGTGGCTTCGTCCAATACGAGAATCGGGGCGTCTTTCAGCAGCACCCGAGCGATGGCAATGCGTTGCCGCTGGCCACCGCTGAGTTTCACCCCGCGTTCACCCACCTGGGCATCAAAGCCTGTGTTGCCATAGGGGTCAGTCAGGTCTTGAATAAAATCATAGGCTTCGGCGCGGCGGGTGGCGTCTATCAGATCCGCCTCATTGGCATCCGGGCGGCCATACAGAATGTTGTCGCGCACCGAACGGTGCAGCAGGGAAGTGTCCTGAGTCACCATGCCGATGTTGGCTCTCAGGCTTTCCTGAGTCACGGTGCGGATGTCCTGGCTATCGATCAGAATCCGGCCGGATTCAACATCGTGGAAGCGCAGCAGCAGGTTCACCAGGGTGGATTTTCCGGCGCCGGAACGACCGACCACGCCGACTTTCTCGCCGGGGCGGATGGTTAAATCCAAATGGTCGATAACGCCACTGCCCTTGCCGTAGTGGAAGCCGATTTTGTCGAATTGAATGCTGCCCTGCGTTACCTGAAGTGGACGAGCATCCTCGACATCCACAATCTCGTGGGGTTTCGCAAGAGTAGTGATGCCGTCGGCCACGGCACCCAGGTTTTCAAACAGGGCGCCGACTTCCCACATGATCCATTGCGCCATGCCGTTCAATCGCAAGGCCATGCTCACGGCAATGGCAATGGCGCCCACCGTGATGGCTTCGTTGATCCACAAACCGATGGACATGGCTGCTACAGCAAAGATCAGCAAGTAGTTGATCAGGTCCACACTGAAATTAAAACCGGTGACCAACCGCATCTGCCGGTAGACCGTACCCAGGAAGGTGTTCATTCCATCACGAGCGTAATCGGCCTCGCGGTCGGTGTGGGAGAAGAGTTTGACCGTGGCGATGTTGGTGTAACTATCAACCACCCGTCCGGTCATGCCAGCGCGGGCATCGGCCTGTTCGGTGGAGACCTTTTTCAGCCTGGGTACAAAATACAACTGACTGCCCACATACAGCGCCAGCCAGGCCAGCATGGGAAACATCAACCAACTGTCGAGTTGCGCCAGCATGACGATCATCGAGGTGAAATACACCAGGATGTAGACCAGTACATCCAACATTTTCATCACGGTTTCACGCACAGACAGGGACGTTTGCATGACTTTGGTGGCAATGCGGCCAGCGAAATCGTTTTGATAAAACGACAGGCTTTGCTTTAACAGATAACGATGAGCCTGCCAACGAATCACCATGGGGTAATTACCCAGCAGGGTTTGGTGGATCACCATGGAGTGAACAATGCTGACCACCGGTAAGGCGACCAGTAGGATCAACGCCATGCCCAATAATTTTCCGCCCTGATCCTGCAATAAGGTGGTTCTGTCCTGCTCAATCAGCCAATCAACCAATTGACCGAGGAAACCAAACAGCGTCACCTCGAGAATGGCCAGGATGGCCGTCAATACGGACATGACAACAAGAGGAATGCCCATGCCTTGGGTGTAGTGTCGCAGAAAGGGCATCAGCCGCTCGGGTGGCTGGGTGGGCTCATCCACGGGAAAGGGACGAATCAGACGCTCGAAAAAGGCGAACATGGTACACCTGTTGTACGAAGGGAACCGGGCAGTATACGACAGTAGGTCGCGGCGGGGATGGGTCAGAGGTCATTTACTCCTTGTGACGCAGTTTACTCCGCTTTACGGCGCTCGCGCCCGCAGGACCAGCACAGCTCGAAACCGGCACCATTCAGTTCGCCGCAACGCCCGCAATACCAGTCGTCTCCCGATGCCTTGGCCTGGGCTTCTTCAATAAGCTGTACTGCTCGGTCGTAATCCCGGTCATCCATTACCCAAAGCTCCGGCCAGGTGTCGATGGGTGCCAATTCGCCAAGGCCGCCTATGGCAAATTCGTTACGCAATTCACATTCAATGCCGACTCGCTCAACCAGATTACGGGCATTGACAACCGCAAAGTGGTTGGGATGTGTATACACCAGTCTCATAACCGTCCGATCCGTTTGTAATTCTTTGTGTCCTGGTTAGTACTTACTATAGCACCCGATAGCCGACATAAGAGGGTATCGCACTGTCACGAAGCATCCTTCTGTAAAAACAATGTCGGCTTATTTGACAACATCAATCGGGTTGCTAACCTCAGCTTCACCAAAGCTGTTGAACTTGGCAAGGGTGTGCCAGAAAAAGCGATGACGCTCGGGAGGAGGTTATGCAACGCTTATCGACCGGAGTACCGGGCCTTGACCAGGTACTGCATGGTGGTTTGATTTCGCAGGCGGCCTATTTGGTTCGCGGTGGACCGGGCCGGGGAAAAACCACGCTGGGGCTGCATTTTCTGTACGCGGGCAGCGCCGACGAGAACAGCCTGTTCATCGGTTTTCAGGAATCGGACCAACAATTGCGTGATAACGCCCGCGCCATTGGTTTGGATGTTTCCAATATCACCTTTCTCAATCTCTCTCCCGATGAAGAGTTTTTTACCCGCCAGGAACATTACGATGTTTTCTCGGCAGCCGAGGTGGAGCAGGCACCGCTCTCCGAATCCATCGTCGAAGCGGTAAACCGTTTGCAACCCAAACGGGTGTTTGTGGACTCCTTAACACAATTACGTTTTTTAACCGCCGATGTTTTTCAATATCGGAAAGAAGTCCTGTCCTTTCTTCACTACCTGAAAACCCGTCATGCAACGGTCATGTTCTCCTCCGAGCACAGCGATTCCACCCCGGACGATGATCTGCAGTTTCTGGCCGATGGCGTGATATCCCTGACCGAAGACAGCCTGGGTTCCGTACTGTGCGTGGAAAAATTTCGGGGTTCCAGTTTTATGTCGGGCTGCCACCAGATGCGCAATGGCGGGTCGGGCATTGAAGTCTTCGCACGCCCGGTGCCACCCAAGGAAGAATTGACGCCAAGCCGCTTCAAAGCCATCCCCACCGGCATCGAACGATTGGACTCGCTGCTGTGTGGTGGACTGGAGAGCGGCACCATCACGATGATTACCGGCCCTTCGGGCATCGGCAAATCCACTCTGGCTTCCTGCATCGCCGCCGAAACAGCCCGCTGCGAAGGTCATGCCTGTCTGTATTTATTCGAGGAGGAAGTGTCATCTTTTCTGCACCGGGCCAATAATCTGGGCATTGACCTTGAAGCCCAGGAGAAAGCGGACAACATCATCATCGAGCAGGTTGAACCCATGCGCTACCTGGCCGATGAATTCGCCTCCCGCGTTTATCGGGATGTGATGGTCAAACAAACGCGCTTGGTTGTATTCGACAGCACCGCTGGCTTTCAACTGACGTTGGCGGACGAGTCAATTAAGTCACGCCTTCATGCGTTGGCCAAGAGTCTGTCGCGAATTAATGTTTCAGTTTTGCTTATTAACGAAACCGCTTCCCTGAACGGGAACCAGAGCCTTTCCGAAAAAGGCATCAGTTATCTGTCGGATAACATTATTTCTCTGACCTATGATTACAGCGATGACACACCGGTCAGCTTACTGACGGTGGCCAAAAAACGACTCAGCGGCTTTGACCGACGCCCCTATCGTTACCAGGTCGGCCCGAAAGCGATCACACTTCAGGATGTCTGAACCAAAGAATACGCAGCAGCAGGACGGCGTGTTACTGGTGATAAAGTCGCCCGGCAACCGTAAAGTTCTGCAGGAATTTCTGGCTGGCCTACAGCTGCGCGGTTTTGCCGTGACCGATACCGAGAGTCTCATACAATGTGTTCACAGTGGCGCCAATATTCGACTCGCTTTGGTCGACGTTTCCGGTTTTACGGCGGATGTTTGGACACTGTGTGAACAGGTCCGGTCCGCCGGCATCCCTTTTATTGTGCTGTCACCGGCACAGACGATGAATGCCAGCCATGAAGCGCTGGCGTACGGTGCGCTCAGCATCATACAGAAACCCATCGCAAAAAAAGCACTCGTGCAGTTGCTGGGAAACCTGACTGCGGCTTCCTCTTCGTAACTGTTGGGTAGACGGCAGTGTTACCACTGCCGCCCCCCTGCAAATCCGGAC
>CBFGUW010000088.1:0-4193 GCA_965652395.1 uncultured Saccharospirillum sp.
AGTGGCAAAGCGTTTTGGCTCCCGCAGAGCCGCACGGGAATTGTTCAGAGGCTCCCTAGTTTTAACCCGATGGCTGATAGTGTCATAATAGCCGCCCATTTTAAGGAGTACCCTTTACCAACGGGAAAAGGGGCCGCATCTCTATGCCAGGGAGAGGATCATGTTTACCAACAAACGATTGATTGAAGTACCTCCTGAGACGCCGCCTCAGCTGTTGGTTGTAATCGACACCGAGGAAGAGTTCGACTGGAACGCCCCACCCGACAGTCGCCAGACTCGGGTATCGGCCATGGCTCATATCGACAGAGTGCAGACCATTTTCAATGATTATGGCTTGTGCCCCTGCTATGTGATCGATTATCCGGTGGCGAGCCAACCCGAAGGCACGGCTCTGTTAAAGCAATATCATGAAGCCGGGCAGTGCGAGATTGGCGCTCATCTGCACCCTTGGGTGAATCCTCCCATCCGGGAGGCGATTACTGTGAGTAACATGTACCCGGGAAACCTCACTCCGGAATTGGAGAGGGGCAAGCTGATGCATCTGAGAAATACCATTACCGATGCCTTCGGCCAGCAGCCCACGGTATACAAAGCCGGTCGTTATGGCTTTGGCCCCAACACCGAGCACATCCTGGCGGAACTGGGGTTTGAGATCGACCTGTCTGTCAGTCCGCCGATTGATCACCGGGCGGATGGTGGACCGGATTACAGCGACTTCTCCGCTCAGCCGTTTTGGTTCGGCCCAACCTCTTCGTTGGAGATACCGACCACGGGCGCTTTCGTAGGCTGGGCGCATGGAGTGGCCAAACCGCTGTTCAATGTCGCAAGCAAGCTGAACAAACTGAAGGTTCCGGGCATTTTATCCCGGTTGCAGGCGGTGGACCGTTTGATGCTGTCCCCCGAGGGTTTCGACTCGGAAGAGCATATTCGACTGACCCGGTTCCTGTTTCGACAAGGGGTCCGTACCTTCACCTGGAGTTTTCACAGCCCGACCGTGGTGCCGGGCAATACGGATTACGTAAAAACCGAGGCGCAGTTGGAGCAATTTCTGGCCTCGTTCAAAACCTATTTTGATTTCTTTTTTAACGAATTGGGCGGGCAGCCGAGTAGCCCCACCCGGCTCAAGCGATTGATGGAGACATTTCAATGAAAGTGGTAGGCATTTCGCCCCTGGATAAGGACGCGACCGTATCCATTGTGGAAGACGGTGAGATTCTATTTGCGGCTGGGGAAGAGCGTTTTTCCCGGACCAAGCAACAGGACGGCTTTCCTTATCTGGCGTTACAGAAGGCGCTCGACTATACCGGTTTGACCATGAAAGACATCGACATGGTGGCCTACCCCTTCCTGACCTGGGAGAACGAGCAAAAGGTTTTCAGCAAGAACCTTGAAGATGAAAAGCAATTCATCAAATCGTTCGAACCCGCCGACCTTAACCAGCAGATTAAAGAAGCCCTGAAAAAGGTTCCAGAGCGGAACGAGCCCATCCATGGCCTGGAACACCCTAACGCCATGATGGAGAAAGGCTTCCTGCACAGCTCCTATTACAACATGGCCGGTACCCAGCGCATTGCCTCCAACAACGCGGCTCTTAAAAGCTCACAGCACTGGGCCGAGATGGCCACTCAATCTTTCCAGCATTGGGAGCAGGAACTGAATAAAGGCCTGCGCGAAATGGGTTGGGAAGGGGATGTGAAACGCATGGATCATCACCTATCCCATGCGGCCAACAGTTTCTACGCCAGTGGGTTCGAGCGTGCGCTTTGCATCACTCTCGATGGATACGGCACCGGTCTTGCCGGGTCCGCCAGTGAAGCGCGGGATGGAAAAATTCACCGCTTGCATGGCGTATCCTACCCGAACTCTCTGGGCACCATGTATGAACACGTCACCTCCAGTTTGGGTTTCAAGCCCAGCCGGCATGAAGGAAAAATCGTTGGGTTGGCCTCCTACGGTGATCCGAGCATCCTTGGCGACATCCTGCTGAGCCGTATCGACCAGCGCCCGGGTGACTTCGGTATTTACGAATCCAACAACGTCTACTTTTCCCGCTACCTTGCGTCCAAGTTTCCTAAAATCGACGTGGCCGCTGCCTATCAATATGCTCTGGAAGTCGTCGCCACCAACTACGTCAAGTATTGGGTCGATAAAACCGGTATAGACACCGTGGTTCTATCCGGCGGTGTTACCGCCAACGTGAAGCTGAACCAGCGTATTTTCGAAATCGAAGGCGTTAACCATATTTTCGTCTACCCCAACATGGGCGATGGCGGCTGTGGCACCGGTGCTGCGCTGTACCACACCATGCAGGGTAAAACCCGTGACACCATTCACGATGCCTATTTCGGACCGGACTACAGCGAGCAGCAGATGGAGCAGGCGCTGAAAGCCGAAAACCTCAGCTACGAGCGCCCGGCGAATCTGGCGGCTGACGTGGCGGCATTGATCCACGGTGGCCAAGTTGTGGCGCGTTTCGATGGCCGGATGGAATATGGCCCGCGTGCCTTGGGCAACCGCTCCATTATGTATCATGCGCGTGAGCCGGAAGTGAACCAGTGGCTGAACAAGCGCCTGGGTCGTACCGAATTCATGCCTTTCGCACCTGTCACACTCTATGAAGCACGTGAGAAGTGCTACCACAATATTCGTGGTGCCGAGCATGCGGCTGAGTTCATGACCGTGACCTTCGATTGTACCGACTTCATGAAAGAGAGCTGTCCGGCCGCTGTACACGTGGATGGAACGGCCCGGCCTCAGTTGATCCGTCGCGAAGTCAATGCCGGTTACTACGACATCGTCAAGGAATACGAAAAGCTGAGTGGCATCCCAAGCTTGATCAACACCAGCTTCAATATGCACGAAGAACCCATTGTCAGTAGTCCAGAGGATGCTGTGCGAGCCTTCCTGCAAGGCAATTTGGATTACCTGGTCATAGGCCCGTATCTGGTTAAGCACCCGACGGCCACGCATTAAGGCTGTTCATGTGGTACTGGTCGGTCAGCCATCGCCGCCGGAGTGAATGGAATGGTTAACAACGAAGCGGTGGTGGTTACTCGGTCCAACCTGGTGGCGGTGGCCGACTTACGGGAGGAATGGTTGTCCCTGGAAAGTCGGTCCAACACCAATGTATTTCTATCCTGGCAGTGGATCGGAGTCTGGCTGGAAGTTTACCGCCCGGCGATTCAGGTTCTTCGTGTACTGGACGCAGAGCGATTGATCGGTATCGGTCTGGTTGTCGAGTCCAGGGAGCGACGTCATGGTGTCCTGGTATCCCAGTGCCTGAGGCTGCACCAAACCGGCTTTCAGCACCTCGACCAAATTTGGATCGAGTACAACGGCTTTCTGGCGGAAGAAGGTCGTGAAGCCGAAGTCGCGGCGGCCTGCATGCGCTACGTCTCTTACCAATGGGACGGTTGGGAAGAGTTTGTCATTGGAGCGATCGACCGGGAAGAGGCCGTCAGCTATTCCAAAACCAGTGGGTTGGACTTGCACCTGCGTTGGGAAGCCCCCTGCTATGGCGTTGATTTAAACGCACTGAGGGATAGCCAGGCGGACTATTTAGACACTCTGTCCAGAAACACCCGCTACCAGATTCGTCGGTCACATCGGCTGTATGAGGAGCGTGGCCCCGTCAGGTTGGTCCGTCCCGCCAGCCTTGAAGAGGCGCTGCAGGTATTCAAGGATATTGGCCCTCTTCATATGGATCGTTGGGGCACGGGCAAAGACCAGAGCGGTTTCGCCAACCCTGAGTTCGTCAGCTTCCATCGCCGGATGATCGAGAAGCATTGGCACAGTGGCGGAGTTGATCTCGTACGGATCATGGCCGGAGACAACTGCATCGCGGCGTTTTATAACTTGATCTATCGCGGTCAGGTCTACTTCTATCTGGGCGGCCTGGCTGTGGAAGATGACAACAAATTCAAGCCCGGTCTTCTTGGGCATGCACTCTGCATTGAAGACTATCGTTCGCAGGGTTGCCGCTATTACGACTTCATGGGTGGCGACGAGCGTTATAAGGCCAACCTGGGCCATCTGCATCGTCACCTGGTGCAGATCTCATTGCAACGGGATCGTTGGAAGTTCCGGCTGGAAAAAGCCGCCAGACAGGCTAAGCATCAGTTTTTTGGTGTAGTAGAGAAACCCAAGTAACCCAAGTAACCCAAGTAACCCAAGTAACCCAAGTAACCCAAGTA
>CBFGUW010000089.1:0-3377 GCA_965652395.1 uncultured Saccharospirillum sp.
ACGCCGTTAATAGAGGGGAGGAGACCATCTCATCATCCATGGGGCCTGGACCGCAACATCCATGTTGCGGACCACCCTGTATAAGCCCTACCAGGCACCCGGCGCTAGCCAATACAGACGCACTCCAGAGCTTGATGACCTGAAATCAGGACGAACGCTTGGCAAGCATAACCACCGCCCCAGCCAACGCCACCAACAAAACCAACGCCGTTCCATAGGTCAGGGCTTCAACCATGGTCAGACCGAACAGGAAGTTCGGCGAATAACCGCACATGGTCCACACCTGGAGAAAATTCGGAAACCAATCGTCCAGCGGCAGCCAACCAGGGAAACCCGGATCCATCCCGCAGAGGCCTTCATAGGTGCCACGCTCCACCTGCAACGCCACCCAACTACGCTCCAGCAGACCCGCCAGACTAACGATCAACACCCCCTGACTGAATAACCGACCCGGCCAGCGCCGGTAGAGCAAGAGCCCGAGACTGCCGGCCACGATCAGGCCCAACGTCCAGAGACGGGCATGGATACAAAGAACACAGGGCGGTTCATCGAGGACGTGTTGATAGAAAAGAGCAATGGCCTCAAGTGCCACGCCACCCAACAGAATGGCAAGCCAGTACCAGGGCGTCGCCATCCAGCGGTCGACTCTGTCTAGCAGGGAAGTGGACTCCATAACGATTCCTTACTCGAACGATGACCGCATTCTATCCGCTTAACCCGAGGCTGTCGCAGCGTCGGGTCAAAGGTTTACCGTGCCATGACAGTTCGCCAGCAAGCTCACTCAGGATGAAAACTAGCCTGCCAGCCCCTTCATGAACTCCGGCAGCGCCAAGGCTCCTTTATGCAACCCGGCATTGTAATAACGGGTCTCGAACGACTTCGCAGCGGCATCCTCCTCCCGAAAAGAGGTCACACTCACCCCTTGGCTCGCCATCGTACAGCTCCACCAGCCCGACGGATAAATCGGCTGAGGAAAAGGCAGCGTCTGCAAATTCCGGAAACCGGCGGCCTTCATTTCGCCGTACATTTCCTTGATCAGACTCTCGGTATGGAACAGCGGGCTCTCGCTCTGCTGCACCAGCAGGCCGTCTTCGCCCAAAGCACGCAGGCAATGCCCGAAAAACTCCCGATTGAACAAACCCGCCGCCGGACCAACCGGATCGGTCGAATCGACAATGATCAGATCCAGCTCACCGGGTTCGCAATTCTTGATCCAGGCAATGCCATCCTCAAACAGCAGGCTCGCACGCGGATCATTGTTGGACTCGCACAAGGTCGGGAAATACTGCTCCGACAACCGCGTCACCCGCTCATCGATCTCCACCTGCCACGCCTGCTCAACATTGGGATGCTTCAAAACCTCCCGCAGCGTACCGCAATCCCCCCCGCCAATAACCAGAACCTTCTTCGGGTCCGGGTGGGTAAAGAGCGCGGGATGCGTCATCATTTCGTGGTACAGGAAATTGTCACGATCAGTGACCATGTAGCAGCCATCGAGCACCATCAACCGACCCCAGTGCCGGGTCTCGAAGATCTCGATCTTCTGGAACTCGCTTTGCTCTTCATGCAGTTTGGCCGTGACTTCCAGGGAAAAGGCCGAACCTTCCTGGGACCAGACTTCGGTGAACCAACGGTCGTTGATAGGGGTTTGAGGCATGATGTTTCCTAAATAATGTATGCGTTCATTGTGGGACTGAAAAACAAAGAACAGCCCAATGGTCAATTCAATATTTATTAGCAACCGAACGGCGCTGCAGGCTAGTGGTTTCGGCCCGGGCGAGTCATATGGGGGAGTCTGCGGCATGGATGCCGCAGCCTAGCCTACATGGATGTATTCACGGCGACCCCAAATGGCTCGCCCGGGCCGAAACCACGGGTTAACCCTGAACCCGCTCTATCCGACCCACGGGCTTCAAAGAGTGCAACCGACGAATCACCCGGGCCAGGTGCTGACGGCTGGATACCGCCACCGTCAGATTCAAGCGACTGGTCGTAGCATCCCGCTCCTGCATCTCAATGCTCTCAATGTTCGCATCCGCCTGAGACACCGCATTGGCCACACTCGCCAGCACCCCACGCGCATTCCGCATCTCCACCCGCAAATCCACGATAAACTCCCCCTCCATCGACTTATCCCAGCGCAAATGCACGCACTGATCCGGATCCTTCCGTTTATCCACAATATTCCGGCACTGCTCCACATGGATCACAATGCCCTTACCCTTACTGATCACCCCCACAATAGGGTCGCCCGGAATCGGCCGACAGCACTTGGCGTACTTCACCAACATACCCTCGGTCCCACTCACCGTCATCGCCTTATCATTACTCGCCTCAGGCAACTGAGAACTGTCGCTCAGCAAACGACGCGCCACCACATAGGCCACCCGGTTGCCCAGGCCGATATCCTCCAGCAGATCCTCCAGTTTCCCAAGGTGATACTCCTGCAACAACGCCTCGACCGCAGCGCCGGACACCGCCTCCAGCTCCGTATCGAAATTCTTCAGCGAATTGTTCAGCAGCTTGCGGCCCAGCTCGACCGAATCATGTTTTTTCAGGTTCTTCAGGAAGTGGCGGATGTTCGAGCGGGCTTTGGCGGTAATCACAAAATTGAGCCAGGCGGGGTTGGGACGGGCACCGGGTGCCGTAATAATCTTCACCGTATCGCCGCTTTCCAGCGGTTGGCTCAGCGGCGCGATCTGGCGGTTGATGAGACAGCCCACACAGCCATTGCCGACATCGGTGTGCACCGCATAGGCAAAATCCACCGCCGTCGCGCCCTTCGGCATCTCAAGGATCTTACCCTTGGGTGTGAACAGATAAATCTCATCCGGGAACAGATCGATCTTAACGTTCTCAATGAACTCCACCGGGTTCCCGGCCCGCTCCTGCATTTCCAGCAGCCCTTTGACCCAGCGGCGGGCACGGGCATGGGTCGGACTGTTTTCCGAGGAGTCATCGTTCTTGTACAGCCAATGCGCAGCGATCCCATGGTTCGCCATGTCTTCCATTTCCTGGGTGCGGATCTGAATCTCGATGGGCACGCCGTTCATGCCGATCAGCGTCGTATGCAGGCTCTGATACCCATTGGCCTTGGGAATAGCGATGTAGTCCTTGAAGCGGCCTGGCACCGGCTTATAGAAATTGTGAACAATGCCGAGAATTCGGTAACAGGAGTCGACCGAATTGGTGATGATGCGGAAACCATAGACATCCAGGATTTCCTGTAACGTTTTGCGCTGGTCCCGCATTTTGTTATAGATCGAAAACAGATGCTTCTCGCGTCCGACGACCTGAGCTTCGATGCCTTCGGCCCCCAATCGGTCCGCCAACGCCTGTCGAATCTGCGCCACCAGCTCCTTGCGGTGGCCCCGACT
>CBFGUW010000090.1:0-3333 GCA_965652395.1 uncultured Saccharospirillum sp.
TGAGCGTTGCATAAAAAGTTCTTAAAATGTGTCCAGAATTACTTGACCACAACACCCATGCTAATTAAGGGCTAACACAACGCTCCACCAAACACTGCAAAAAGAAGCAGAACGTTACCAGCTGTAAACAAGGTTCTTGGTATCTCTCGCTTCTATTTGAGGTTTAAAATTCAGATTTGAAGGAAAACCTCTTGAGTTCATTACTGAGCGCACGGTGATAAATCGGAATGCCGATCCAGGAATACAACACTAGGGCTAGCCAGGCATAGGAAGCCGAGGAACCAGCAATGGGATAACCCAGATCCAGGAGAACCCGCGCGGCGAGGTTGAAAAAAAGGTAGGCGCATACCAGGATCATGGCGCCCTTGAGATCGCCCAGTGAAGCCATTTTGCTGTTGAAGCGCCACCATAAACCGACAAAGGGATTTTTGCGCATTTTAATATGGCAGAACAGTAGCAAGGCTTTCTGTGATTTCGGGTCCTGACTGATGGCAAACTTGGCATGGTATTCCGCTTCCCCGACCTCGCCCAAAGCCAGTTGAACGTTGCCCATCAGTATATTGGCATCCATATCCACTGGTGACGTCCCCAGTGCTTCGCGGGCGTGGAACAGGGCTTTTTCGTTATCACCATTCTGGTAATAGAACTCACCGTAGGCAACCATAACATCGGTATTGCCGGGGTCGAGGCGCGCGGCCTCTTCAATGCAGGCAAGCGCCTCTTGGCGTTGCTTAAGCAGCATGTAGACCGTGCTTTTCACCAATAGCGCTTCTGATAGCTCCGGATCCAGTGACAGGGCTTCATCGCACAGGGCGAGGGCATTTTTAAGTTTGCCTTTCCGTAACGCGATATGGGCATAAACCAGAGAGAAAAACGGCACATGGGGTTGTTGGCTCATGGCGATTTTCAGTTCGTATTCCGCAGCGGCCAGACGTGATTGCTTGAGCAGGCAGGCGGCCAGAATACCATGGTATAGGGCGTTGTCCGGATCCCGGCCCAAGAGGTCCTTAAGCCGCGTAATGGCTGCTTCTGTCTGACCTCTGTGGTAGAAACCCCACACCTGCTCCAGTTGAAATTCCTCGCTCATCGGTTAGCCTGCTGTTTGATGTATTGATAAAGCGCATAGGACGTGGACTGCTTGAAAATAACGAGCAGCAGTGTGGCGTATAGAATGGCCTGCAAAATAATGCGGATATAGGGATAGGCAACGGTGGGATCTTCAAAGACTGCCGCAGTGTTTGTTAGATAGACTCCACCGATAAAGGTGACCACATATAAAGTTAGCCCGCCGAGCAACAGACCAATCTCCCGGGCCAGGGTCGTGCTTCCTAAAAGATAGCCGTTAAAACCCAGCCAGAGAATGGGGAACCAGACCTTGGCCATCAGCGGCAGCGTCCAGAACAAAGGCGCCAGGATCGCCACGAACAGTATGAGCAGAGGGTTGACGATAAGGTGTTCCCAAAATCGGGCCTTGGGTTCGTCGATGATCGTATAAGAGGAGGGGTTATTTGCCATATTTTTTCAGGAAATCCAGAACGTCGTTGTAGCGCCCGCCATCGTTGGCGTAACGGGCATAATTGCGGGCGGTGGTCAGCCATTCTAGGGTGGTGGGGCGGCTTTCGGCCAGTGCCTCTTTAAAATGGTCGAAGGCGATACCTATTTCCTGCCCGGAATCGATGGTTTCATCGATGGCCTCATCGGCGGCCATTTCCACCAGATTGGCGAGATCGGCGCCTGAATAGCCGGAGGTTTTTTTGGCAATGAGCCTGTAATCGATATCATCGGTAAAGGGGCGGTCCTTCATGTGATGTGCCAGTATGGCCTGCCGGGCCACGTTGTCCGGCGGCGGCACAAAGAACAGGCGGTCGAAGCGTCCTGGGCGTAAAAAGGCTGCGTCAATGGCCCAGGGCACATTGGTGGATGCCAGCACCAGTACGCCGTCGTTGGCCTGGGAGAAACCATCCAATTCGGTGAGAAACTGACTGACCGTGTTGCTCGAGGCACTGTTGCGCTGGTACTCGCGTTTGCCCGCTAATGCTTCCAGTTCATCGAAGAACAACACGCTGGGCGCCTCCGACCGGGCTTTTTCGAAGATATTATGGAGGTTGCGCTCAGATTCACCGATGTACATATCCAGTACATCGCTAACCTCGATGTTGAAAAAGCTGGCCTTGCATTCGCCAGCGGTGGCTCGTGCCAGCAGAGTCTTTCCGCAGCCCGGTGGGCCGTAAAGTAGCACGCCGCCGCCGACCTTCTTCTTGAAGCGCTGAAAGAGCGAGGGCTTCTGAAAAGGCAGAATGATTTTCTTGTGAATTTGTTTCTTGATCCGGTCCAGACCCACCACGTCATCGAAAGTGGTGGTGGCAGTCCGGTAGCGATTCAGGTCGGTCACATCGGCGGCATCCGGTTTTTCGATAACCCTTAACCGGGGCTTGTTCCCGTTTTCTTGGTTTGCGCCAGTATTGTCGCTGCCTGTGTTCAGGCGGCTTTCCAGCGCCGGTTGTTTCAAACCGGAGTCGGCCTTAACCGCTTTATCGTAAACGGTTTTGGCGTCGCTTTCGTGGCCCTGCTCCAGCAGATACTCGGCCAGGATAATAGCCTGTCTCGGTCGGTTCCGATCAAGGAGTTCAATGGATTGGTTATAGTTGCCCGCCCGCTTGAAGGCCGATGCGATCATGACTGCATCGTCATCATCCAGGGGTAGAGCGAAGCCCGGGACGTAGTCCGCTGCGGCTTCGATGTCGTTATTGGCGATCAAGGTTTTGGCGATGATCAGAGCCAATTCGGAGGAGGGGGCGGCGCTGTATGCGGCACGCAATCCGGCTAGTGTATCCTTATCCACAACGTTTTCCTGTCGCGAGGGTTATTATTAAAAGGTCGCGTCGGTTGGAGCGTATCATATACCAATCCGCGCGCCTACTGTACCAGTGCGCGGATTGGCGTTTCCGAATTAATAGTTCACGAAAACCGGCCTCCGCCCCAGTAGGATCGGAGGAGGTACTCACCAGCGGCAGATACAGCCAGTAGCGCGAGCCCTTTTTCTAATAGTTCTAGCTGGCTATGTGGACACTATGGGCGGAGCCTTTCGTGCATAATGCAGTTGTAGACTGACCAGCTAAAGGATTGGTATTGCAGTATGTAATTATTATTTGTGATAAACCTCTCGATTCCAAAGTTAGGAATCGCTTTCCCTAAAAATTAAGCTGCACAAAGCCAGTACTTCTGGTAAATATCCCCTCGTAATAAAGAACATACGCCAAGGAATTTAACCTACCAAAACAAGGGAACCCAATGAGTACCCAAAGGGATATTTCGCAATTGCCCGGAGAGGCC
>CBFGUW010000091.1:0-2475 GCA_965652395.1 uncultured Saccharospirillum sp.
TGTCCAGGTAGCACGCGATCACCTGAGCAAGGCCGAAACACGCTTTTGGGTGGTCAATACCGGAAATGCCAATGCCGGAACCGGCGCCCGGGGCATGGCGGATGCTCGCGAAACCTGTGCCCGCCTGGCTGCGCTGAAGGGGCTGGAGCCGGAGCAGGTGCTGCCATTCTCAACAGGTGTCATCGGGGAATACCTGCCTATGACAACCATCGCCAACGGCCTGCCCAATGCGGTAGCAGCACTGCATCCGGATAACTGGGATGAAGCCGCCCTGGGTATTCTGACTACCGATACCCGCAAAAAAGGCTGTTCGCGACAGTTTGAATACCGTGATGAAACCATTACGGTCACCGGTATCGCCAAAGGCTCGGGCATGATCAAACCCAACATGGCTACCATGCTGGCCTATGTGGCGACTAATGCCGCTGTGGCCCAGCCGGTGTTGCAAGAGCTGCTGAGCACTGCAAACGAAGGCTCGTTCAATCGCATTACCGTGGACAGCGACACCTCCACCAACGACGCCTGCGTCCTGGCCGCGACCGGCCGTACCGACCTGCCGGAAATCGACAGTACCGACAGCGAGTTATACCGCCATCTGTTGAAGACCGTGTCCGAAGTCATGCTGGAACTCGCCCAGGGCGTGGTCCGGGATGGCGAAGGTGCCACCAAGTTTGTTGAAGTGGCCGTCGAGAAAGCCAACTCGACTGAAGAGGCGCTGGCCGTAGCCTATACCATCGCCCACAGCCCCCTGGTGAAAACGGCTTTAACCGCATCGGACGCCAACTGGGGTCGGATATTGGCCGCAGTAGGGCGAAGTGATGTGGACAATCTGGATGTGAACAAAATCGATATTTGGTTGGACGACGTTCAGATAGTTGCCAATGGAGAAAGGGCGCCAGGCTACACCGAGCAAGCCGGCAGCGCCGTGGTGGCTCAGGAAGAGCTCACTATCCGGGTACGCCTGAACCGCGGCGATGTCTCCGATCAGGTTTGGACCACCGACCTGTCTCATGATTACATCCGCATTAACGCCGAATACCGCACCTGACCACCATGACCGAAGCGAGCTCCAACACTGTTAAGAACTCCAAGACCAAGGTAGTTCATGTTGCTGTGGGTATGGTCCTCAAAGGCGACGAAATACTGATTGCCCGAAGACCGGACCATCTACATCAGGGCGGACTTTGGGAGTTTCCCGGTGGCAAGGTCGAAACAGGCGAAACCGTGCAGGAAGCACTCAGGAGGGAGCTTGAAGAGGAAGTCGGTATTCTGGCAGATACCAGCGCCATGGAATCATTGATTCAGCTGGAGTTTGACTACGGCGACAAGGTGGTTTTTCTGGATACGTGGCTTTGTAATGCCTTTACTGGCCAAGCCCATGGCAAGGAAGGCCAGTCAGTGTGCTGGGTTTCCGTGTCGGATTTGGATCAGTACCGATTTCCAAAAGCCAATGTCAGTTTGATTAAAAAGCTTAGAGAATCAATTCAGGGCGATACAAAATAAGCATTGGTACTTAAATCTCGGACCAAACCAAGCTCGCACTATCTTTCCCTCGGTGCTGAAAACTTGTGATGCATGTAGCATATTTCGTGATGCTGGCAATGTGAAAATGCATGAAAGCTTGACTCCCGCCTGAGCTTGTGGAAACCTTCGGCCGATTAAAATCCAGGTCAGAAAGGGACATTCGAATGTCATGTAAAGGTAGGTTGATACTAACATGCAATAGCATGTTCTTTACGAAAGTCATTAAGACAATTGCACCAATCCGAGGACGAGAATTACTTGCAGCTATCGTAGCGCTTCTTTATTCCGCCTCCATTTTCTCAATGGAGTGTAGTGACGGCAAATACTCTTTGGCGTATGGGCGGTTAAGTGCATCACCCTGGGGTTACTATCGCGAAGGAGATTTTTCGATTCCCAATGTATCTGAAAACACGACAGTGGATGATGTGTTGCCTATTCTTGAGGAATATGTGGCAGGAATAAAGTTTGGATATGGTGGTTATTCGATTGAAATACTGGGTTCTTGCGGTCATGTCTATAGAAGCGTAATGCATACATATCGTAGCGAGCCAATTCTATATATGGCCGCTCCGGGAGGACCTGTCGCAGGAAGCGATAAATATAAAATTCGTTGCGCTGCTACCTATACGAACAGTAATGGCGATTCTTTCCAAAGCAATATTGAATTTTGGTTTTCAGAGCCATTGCATACTGCGTGCTGTGAATGTGATGAAAATTACCTTAATGGGTTATGCGCCCAAATGAGTGAGAAAACAGAGGTCGACTGGGAAGCGGGCTTGCTTTACCTATATCCCAATAACAACCATGATGCCCCTCGATGCGAACCGGTCGATTTACCCGAGATAAATAGCTGCCCCACAAGCGAGACACCGACCACAGAGTTCGGAAACCCCATTGATTGCACCACAGGTCAAAAAGTTCAAACCGAAACAGATTACAGAGGCCATGGCA